>NZ_CANLFS010000001.1 GCF_947490095.1 uncultured Halomonas sp.
ACCTGGGGTCAGACCCCAAACTGCCGGGCCCACCTGGGGTCAGACCCCAAACTGCCGGGGTCTGACCCCAGTGGTGAGACCCCAAACTGCCGGGGCCACCTGGGGTCAGACCCCAAACTGCCGGGCCCACCTGGGGTCAGACCCCAAACTGCCGGGGTCTGACCCCAGTGGTGAAACTGCCGGGGTCTGACCCCCATAGAGGAGTGCAAAATGGATTTTTCCGATTTACTGGATCAGGCACATGTCATCGCTAAGGATGCCGGCGATGCCATCATGTCGATCTATTCCCGCGAGTTCTCCATCGAGGAGAAGGACGACAAGAGCCCGCTGACCGAGGCGGACAAGGCGGCTCATGAGGTGATCGTGGCGGGCCTCGAGGCGCTGCCCGGGGGCATTCCGGTGCTCTCCGAGGAAGACGCCGAGGGCTTCGCCGGCGCGGATGCCGACGGCCGCTACTGGCTGGTGGACCCGCTGGATGGCACCAAGGAGTTCATCAAGCGCAACGGCGAGTTTACCGTCAATATCGCGCTGATCGAGAACGGCCGGCCGGTGCTGGGCGTGGTCGTCGCCCCGGCGCTGGAGGTCTCCTATCTCGCCGCCCGCGACGTGGGTGCCTTCAAGATCGAGTGGGGCGAGGGCAAGGCCAACGAGCGTCGGGCCATTCGCGTCGCCGGTCGGCCCGCCGAGGGCGCCACCTGGCGCGTGGTGGGCAGCCGCTCACACCCCAGCCCCGACCTGGCCGCCTGGCTGGAGACGCTGGGCAGCCACGATATGGTGCCCATGGGCAGCTCGCTGAAGCTCTGCCTGGTGGCCGAAGGCGCCGCCGACGTCTACCCGCGTCTCGGCCCCACCTGCCTGTGGGACACCGGCGCGGCCCATGCCGTGGTCGAACAGGCCGGCGGCCGCGTCGAGACCCTGGAAGCCAAGCCGCTTAGCTATGCCACCCCCAGCGAGAAGCTGAACCCCTACTTTATTGTGTGGGGGTGATACTCCCTGCATCCACCTGGGGTCTGACCCCAAACCGCCGGGGTCTGACCCCATCTGGGCGTGGGGTCTGACCCCAACTGCCTGGGGATCCGCCTGGGGTCAGACCCCAAACTGCCGGGGTCTGACCCCATTTGGGTGTGGGGTCTGACCCCATTTGTTAGGTGGCGGCGGTGAGGGCGTCGAGGGTCTGGTCGATCTGTTCGCGGGTGTGCTCGCAGCTGAGGAAGAAGCGTAGCCTGGCGCTCTTCTCGGGGACGGCGGGGTGGAGGATGGGCTGGACGTTGATGCCGCGCTCGAACAGGTCGTGGGAGAGCCGGGCGGCGAGCGGTGAGCTGCCGACGATGATCGGGACTACGGCGGCGCCGATGCTGTCGCCGGTGTCGAAGCCGCGTTCCCTGGCCTGTTCCAGGAAGTAACGCGAGATGGCATGCAAGGCCCGGGCGCGTTCGGGTTCCTGCTGCATCAGTTGCAGGGCGGTCAGCGAGGGCGCGGCGACCTGGGCCGGCATGCCGACGCTGTACAGAAATCCCGGGGCCAGATAGCGCAGTGTCTCCACCAGGGCGGTGCAGCCGGCGATATAGCCGCCACAGCCGGCCAGGCTCTTGCTCATGGTGCCCATCCAGATATCCACGTCCTCGGCGGGCACGCCGAAGTATTCCCGCAGGCCCAGGGCATGGTCGCCCAGTACGCCGAAGGAGTGGGCCTCGTCGACCATCAGCCAGGCCTGATGGCGGCGCTTGATGTCGATGAAGCGCGGCAGGTCCGGCACGTCGCCGTCCATGCTGTAGAGGCCTTCGATCACGACCAGCACGCGTTCGAACTGCCCCCGATGCCGGGTGAGCAGGGCGTCCAGCGCCGCGGGGTCGTTGTGGGGGAAGGAGATGCGCTTGGCACCGGACAGCTGGGCCCCCACCAGCAGGCTGTTGTGGATATAGGCATCGTGGATCACCAGATCACGGGGGCCCAGCAGATAGCCCAGGGTGGAGACGTTGGTGGCGTGGCCGCTGACGAAGGCCACGGCGTCATCCACCCGGTAGGCCGCGGCGATGGCCCGTTCCAGTTCGCGGTGGATGGGGCGCTCGCCGGAGACCACGCGGCTGGCGGAGACGGAGCTGCCGTAGTGCGCCAGGGCCTCCTGGCCGGCGCGCGTCACCCGAGGGTTGCCGGAGAGGCCCAGGTAGTTGTAGCTGGCGAAGTTGATGACCTCGCGGCCGTCGATTCGGGAGGTGGCGCCGGCGTTGCCGTCATGCACCTTGAAGAAGGGGTCGGTCAGGCCGAGCCGGTCGGCCCCCTCGCGCAGCATGCGGATCTGCTGGTAGCCGGGGTGGGCGTCGAAGCGGGTAAAGCGCTCGGGCACGCGGCTCACCGCGCCGGCCCCGGGGGGTGCCGACTCCGGCGACTCCGGCATCGAAGGCGAGGCGGCCGCGGCGTCTCTCGGGCGCTGGCGCTTGCGGGCCTGGGCCAGCAGCCGGTGCTTGAGGTCGTTGCGTTGGTTCATGGCGGTGTTCCCTTGGCCTGTTGGGCATCCTGCCCGAGTTCTTCGGCGCCGTGCTGGCTGGTCAAGTTGGCAAACTGCTGAGCGTCGCTCGGGACCTCGGCGTCCTCGCCATGCTCGAGCTTCTGCATCAGCACGCCGGCCAGCTTGTCGATGGTCGAGGCCTCGCTGAGCACCATCACCGGGACATTGATGCCGATGCGCGCCTCGATGGCGGTCATCAGCTCGACGCCCATCAAGGAATCGAAGCCCATCTCGTAGACCGAGCGCTGGGTATCGATCTTCTCCTCGTCGATCAACAGAATGGCGGCCAGTTCGGCACGCAGCAGGTCGGTCACGGCGGTGTGCAGGGCCTCGGGGCTCAGGCTGGCGAACAGCGCCGCCAGGTCCTCGTCGCTCTCGTCGCCGTGGCCGTCGTCATCGGCCTGGCGGGCGATCTCATGAAAGCGTGGGCTCTGGGCGGTGGGCAAGAAGCGTGCCAGGGCCGACCAGTCGAGCTCCAGCACCCCCAGGCTCGGGCCCCCCAGCCGGTCGTTGCCGCCGAGCAGCAGCGGCTCCATGACCGCCAGGGCGTCGTCGGAGCGCAGCGCGGAGCCGCCCAATCGCTCCTGCAGGGCGTCGCGGGTGCGGGTGTTGCGGGCCAGAAAGCCCACGTCCTCGATGGCGCCCCAGCGCAGGCAGGTGGCGGGAAGCCCCCGATGGCGCCGCGCGGCGGCCAGGGCCTCCAGCCAGTGGTTGGCGGCCACGTAGCTGGCCTGGCCGGGGTTGCCGAACAGGGTGGTGGCGGAGGAGTACATCACGAAGAAATCCAGCGCGGCGTCGCGGGTCAGCTCATCGAGATGGCGGGCGCCGTCGACCTTGGGCGCCAGCACACGCCGTAGGCGGGCCTCGTCCAGGTTACGGATCAGGCCATCGTCGATCACGGTGGCGGCATGCACCACGCCGCGCAGGGGCGGAAGCACTGCCCGGCACTCGTCGAGCAACGTCTTCAGGGCCTGGCGGTCGGTGATGTCGCAGGCCGCGGCGACTACCTCGACGCCCAGGGCCTCGAGCTCGGCCACGCCGGCCCGGGCCTCGTCGCTTGCCGCCCCGCTGCGGCCCACCAGGATCAGGTGGCGGGCGCCATGCTCGGCCAGCCAGCGGGCGGTCTTCAGGCCGAAGCCGCCCAGGCCGCCGGTGACCAGGTAGCTGGCCGCGGCGGGCAGGCAGAGACTCGCACCGCTCGCGGGGCGCGACGGCGCGGCGACCTGGGCCTGCTCGTGGGTGACCACGACCTTGCCGATCTGGCGGGCCTGCTGCATATAGCGGAAGGCCTCGATCACCTGCTGGCTCGCGAAGGCGGTATAGGGCAGCGGGGTGAGGGTGCCATCCTGGAACAGCGCCATCATCTCGCCGAACAGCCGGCCGGTGAGCTCGGGGAGCTCCTTCATCAGCTGGTCGGAATCGATGCCGAAGTAGCTGAGGTTGTTGCGGAAGGGGCGCAGCCCGATAGGGGTGTTCTCGTAGAAGTCGCGCTTGCCCAGCTCCAGAAAGCGGCCGAACGGGCGCAGGGCGCGCAGGTTCTGATTGATCGCCTCGCCGGCCAGGGAGTTGAGCACCACATCCACGCCGCGGCCGTCGGTGGCCTCGAGGACCTCCTCGCCGAAGGTCAGCGCGCGGGAGTCGTAGAAATGCTCGATGCCGAGCAGGCGCAGGAAGTCGCGCTTCTCGTCGCTGCCGACGCTGGCATGGATCTCGGCCCCCAGCCACTGGGCGACCTGGATGGCGGCGATGCCCACGCCGCCGGCGGCGCCGTGGATCAGGATCTTCTCGCCCGGGGCCAGTCGCGCCAGGTGCTTGAGCGCGTAGTAGACGGTAAAGAAAGTGGTCGGAATGGTGGCCGCCGCGGCGAAGCTCACCCCCTCGGGAATCGGCGCCACGGCCTGACGGCTGGCGATCAGCCGGTCGCTGAAGCTGGCCGGGCCGAAGCCCACCACCGCATCGCCCACCGCCAGGTCATCCACCCCGTCGCCCACGGCGGCGACCACGCCGGAGAACTCCAGGCCCAGGGTGGGGCCGGCGAAGCCGTTCTCGATGGCCTCGTCGGAGAGCAGGCCGAGGGTGTACATGACGTCGCGGAAGTTGAGGCCGGTGGCCTGGACGTCGATCTCCACCTCGCCGGCACTCGGCTGGGGGAGCGCCATCGGCGTCCAGCGCAGATGGCGAAGCTGGCCGGGCAGCTCGAAGCCCAGGGTCATGGCCCGGCGCTCGCCCGGCTCGTTGGCGAGAGTCTGAACCGGCTCGGCGTCGGGGGCCTGAACCTGAACCGGCTCGGCATCGGGAGCCTGAACCGGCTGGGCCTTGGGCGCCGCAACGCTACGCAATCGGGTGGCGAAGCGTCGGCCCCGGGCGTCGAGCACGATCTCGGTCTCGGCGTCGGGGGCGGTGAGCTCGTCGAGCAGCGCCTGGATCACGGCGTCGTCGAGGTCCTCATCGGGGAGGTCGAGCAGGCGCACGCCATAGCCGGTGGATTCGTTGGCCAGGGAGCGCCCGAAGCCCCAGAGCGCCGCGTCCATGGGGGCGGAATCCCCCTGGCAGGCGCCCGAATTATCTGGGGTGGAGTCCTCCTGCCACATGGGGGCGACGCCGTGGGTGACCAGCCAGAGGCTCGCCCGGTCGCCGAGGGGCTCGAGGGTCTGTGCCCACTGCAGTGCCTGCTCGCAGCGCCGCTCGCCCCGGCGCAGATCGACGAAGGTGGGGGTCAGACCCCCGGGGGAGCCCTGGGGTCTGACCCCAATATGCAAGTCGGGGTCAGACCCCGGGGGTTGGGGGTCTGACCCCAGGTGTGGGGTCTGACCCCATTGGGCGATGTGCACCTGGTGGTCGCGGGCGGTCAGGCCGGCGGCGAGGCGCTCGGCCAGCGGCCGGGAGGCGGCGTCGGCGACCAGCTGCAAAACGGGGTCAGACCCCGGGGGTTGGGGGTCTGACCCCAGGTCTGCGCTGGGGTCTGACCCCAGGTGTGAGTCGGGGTCTGACCCCAGGTGTGGGGTCTGACCCCATTGGGCGTGGATGAGGTAGGCGCCGCGTTCGTCGTCTTCCAGGGGGATCCGGTCGATATGCCGGGCGCCGAGGGCGTCGAGTTCGGCGGTGACGTCGTCGCCTTCCATGGCCTGGAGCAGGGTGCCGTGGTCCTCGAGGCCGGGGGTGGCCAGCAGGGTGTCGAGCCAGGCGCTGGGCTGGATGCCGACCACCAGCAGGTGGGCGCCGGGGGCCAGCCGCCGAGACGCGGCCTGGAGCAGGCGGCGGTTGCGCTGGCGATGCCCGGGCTCGAGGCTGATCAGCGCCAGCCGTGCCGAGCCGGATTCAGCGTCGTCGTCGTCTTCCAGGCGCGCGATGTCGATCAGCGGGAAGCGTTGCTGCAGCTGCTCGGCCTGGTGCCAGGCCTGCTCGCCGGCGCCGAGGATGGCGTAGTCGCAGCGATCGGGGTCGAGCAGGTCGCAGAGCCGCTCTCCCAGCGCCGGCGCGGCGGCACCGGCCTCGAGCAGGCCCAGGCGCTGGCCGGTGGGCAGGGCCTCGAGCACCCGGGGCAGGGCCTGACGCAGGGCGCCGGCGATGGCCTGCCAGCCGGCGGCACCGGGCAGCTGGCGGGTCAGGTGGGCCAGGACCTCGGCGGTGAGCCCCAGGTCGTCGGCCGTGGCCCGGCCCGTGAGCAGCGCGTCCAGGTGCAGGCCGAAGCGCCCCAGGCGCTGTATGGGGGCGAAGTGGTCGGGATAGTCGCGTACCAGCAGCTGCCAGATGGCCTCGGGGGCGACCCGCTCGGCGGCGTCATCGCTCAGGTGCCAGCCGTGTTCGTCCACCGTGAGACGCCCGGCGGCCTCGAGCTGCGCGAGCAGCTGGTCGAGCAGGCGCCGGCCGTCGAGGTGGGCACCCGTGAGTTCACGGTAGCGCGCCGGGGTCAGGGTGGCGCCGCCGTTGAGGCGCTGCAGGGCCTCAACGGCGAAGGCGTCGGCCAGGCTGTCGAGCAGCGGGTCGACCTCGCCGGCGTAGCGCCCCCCGGTCAGGCGCGTAAAGTCGTCGACCAGGCCCGGCATGGCCGCATACAGGGCATTGAGATCGAGGGCCTCGCCGCCGGCCTGACGCGGTGCCGGCGTGAGTTCCACGTCCAGGTAGCTGAGGCGCTGGTGGTGCTGGCGGCGCAGGCGAATCGCCTTGAAGCGCGTCTCGCCGAGGACCGCCACGGCCCGGCCGTCGGCGTCGAAGAGTTCGAAGTCGGCGGTGAAGGAGTGGGGCGCACGCTTGAGCATGCGGGCATGGGCGAGCGCCGGCACCCCGCCATCGGTGAGCAGCTGCAGGCGGCCGACGCGCACCGGCACGAAGGCCATGCCGTCGCCGTGGATGCCCTGGCGGCGCGCCTCCTGGGCCAGCAGCGGAATAAACAGTTGGAAGGCGCTGTCGAGGATGCCCGGGTGCAGGTTCATGGCCCCCAGGGTGTCTTCAATGGCGGCGGGGGGCTCGACGATGCCGAGGATGCTGTCGCCCTCGACCCAGGCTTGGGAGATCGCCTGGAAGGCGGGGCCGTAGTGCAGCCCCAGGCGCTCGGCCTCGGCCAGGTGCTCGGCCAGGGTGATGTCGGGTTCCCGGGCGGGCAGGGCCGGCGCCGAGCGGCGCAGCAAGAAGCCCCGGCTCTGCTCCATGACCCGGGCCACGGCATTGAGCTGCCATTCGCCGTCGGCCAGGGGCTCCCGGGAGCGAATCTCGAGGCGGCCGTCGTCCCGGGCCAGGTGCAGGCGCAGGCGCCGCCCGTGCTGGCCGTCGAGCAGTAGCGGCGCGCGTATTTCCAGCTCCTCGATATCCAGGCAATCGGCGTCGCGCCGGTGGCGGGCCGCGGCCAGGGCGAGTTCGGCGAAGCCGGCCCCGGGGAATACCGCCCCGTCGCCGACCACGTGATCGCCCAGCCAGGGCAGGCGGCCGGTATCCAGCTGGCTCTCCCAGGTGCCGTCGTGCTGTGCCAGGCGATAGCCGAGCAGCGGGTGCTCGTAGTCGCGCTCGAGCAGCTTCTGCCCCTGAGAGGTGCCGGTGGCCCAGTAGTGCTCTCGCTGCCAGGGGTAGCGAGGCGGCTCGACCAGGCGGCCGGCGACCGGGAACCAGCGACGCTCGTCCAGCGGCATGCCGCTGAGCAGTGCCTGGCCGATGGCCCGGTCCATGCAGGCTTCGGCGGGCTTGTCACGCTCCAGGGTGGCGAGCACCCGGCCGTCGCACTCGCGCGCGCCCAGGGCGTCGCTCAGGTAGCGCCGCAGGATGGGGTGGGCGCCGATCTCGATGAACAGGCGGGTGCCGGCGTCGATCAGCGCCTCGATGGCGGCGTCGAAGCGCACCGGCCGGCGGATGTTGTGCCACCAGTAGGCGGCGCCCAGCTCGGTGCCGGCCAGGCGCTCGCCGGTGACGGTCGACACGAAGGGGAGCGTCTCGGCCCGGGGGGCGATATCCGCCAGCGACGCGACCACGCCGGCCTCGATGCCGTCCATGGCCGGGCTATGGAAGGCGTAATCCAGGGGCAGGCGCTTGGCGATGCTGCCGGCCTCCTTCAGGGCCTGCTCGAGGCGCTCCAGGGCATCGGCATCGCCGGCCAGCGTCACGCCCCGCGCGCTATTGATGCCCGCCAGGTGCACGCCGGGGTAATCCCCGGTGGCGAGCCAGTCGCGGATCTCGGCCTCGCCCAGCGCCACGGCACTCATCTGGCCCTGGCCCCGGGTCTTGCCCTGGTAGTGGCTGCGGAAATAGATGACCCGGACCGCCTCGTCCAGGCGTAGCGCGCCACAGGCCCAGGCGGCGGCGACCTCGCCCACGCTGTGGCCGGCCACGGCGGCGGGCTCGATGCCGTGATGGCGCAGCAATTGGGTGAGGCCCACCTGCACGGCAAACAGCGTCGGCTGGGCGATCTCGGTTCGGGCCAGGCGGCTTTCGGCCCCCTCTCCATTCGCCTCTTCTTCATTACGCCCCTCGAGCTCGGCGCGCAGGGAGAAGTCGGCGTGGCGCTGGAAGAGGGCGTCCACCTCGTCCACGGCGGCGGCGAAGACGGCGGAGCCGGCCAGCAGGTCGGCGCCCATGCGCTCCCACTGGCAGCCGTTGCCGGCATAGATGAAGCCGGGGGCGCTGGGCGTCGCCAGGCGCTTGCCGGGCACCACCTCGGGCGGGTCCGCCTGGTCGGCATCGGCGAAGGCCGCCAGCCGGCGGGCGGCCTCGGCCTTGCTGTCGGCGAACAGCAGGGCGCCATCGGGGTGATGCTCGCGGTGGCGATACAGCGTATGGGCGATGTCGTAGAGGTCGGCGTCGCTGTCCTCGAGCCAGGCGGCCAGGTCGCCGGCCATGGCACGCAAGGCGGGCTCGCCGCGAGCCGAGAGGCGCAGCGGTAAAGGGCCACGCAGGGCGGGCTCGCCGCGAGCCGAGAGGCGCAGCGGCAGGGGCCCGCGCCCTTCGTCATCGACGCCGGCATCGACATCGGCATCGACGGGAGCGGCCGGCGTCGAGGGCGGGCTTTCGAGGATCACGTGGGCGTTGGCGCCGCCGAAGCCGAAGGAGTTGACGCCGATGACCAGGCGCCCCTCGGGCCTCAGGGGGTAGGCCCGGGTCACGACCTCGAGATTCCACTCGTCGAACTTGATATGGGGATTGAGCCTGCGAATGCCGATGGTGGCCGGCACCTCGCGGTGTTGCAGGCTATACAGCGCCTTGGCCAGGCCGGCGACGCCGGAGGCGGTCTCCAGGTGGCCGACGTTGCTCTTGACCGAGCCGATGGGCAACGGGGCCCGGCGATGCTTGGCCAGGGCCTCGCCGATGGCGCGGGTCTCGATGGGGTCGCCCACCGCGGTGCCGGTGCCGTGGGCCTCCAGGTAGTCGATCTCGTCGGGGGCGATGCCGGCCCGTTCGTAGGCCTGGCGCATCAGTGCCGCCTGGGCGCTGGGGTTGGGGACGGTCAGCCCGGACTTGTGGCCATCGGTATTGACCGATGACCCCGCCACCACGGCCAGGATGGGGTCGCCATCGGCCACCGCCTTGGCGTAGTCCTTGAGCAGGAAGAGGCCGGCGCCCTCGGAGCGCACATAGCCGTCGCCGTCGGCGTCGAACACCTGGCAGCGCCCCGTGGCGGAGAGCATGCTCGCCTTGGAGAAGATGATGAAGCCGTAGGGATGCAGGTGCAGGCTGATGCCGCCGGCCAGCGCCATGTCGGTCTCGCCGCTGCGGATCGCCTGGCAGGCCTGATGGAAGGCCACCAGCGCCGACGAACAGGCGGTATCCAGCGACATGCTCGGCCCGTGGAGGTCGAACACATAGGAGAGCCGGTTGGAGGCGATGCTGGAGGTATTGCCGGTGGCGGTGGAGGCGTCGATGGCCGCCATGTCGTCGGCCAGGCGATAGGAGTAGTCCAGGCTGGCGATGCCCAGGAAGACGCCGCATTGGCTGCCACGCAGCGAGGCGGGCACCACGCCGGCGCTCTCCATGGCCTCCCAGGCCAGCTCCAGCAGCATGCGCTGCTGGGGATCCATGCTGGTGGCCTCCCGGGGCGAGATGCCGAAGAAGTCGGCATCGAAGCCGCTGATATCGCCCAGGCTGCCGGCGGCGAAACTCACGCTGGTGCCGGGATGGCGACGATCGGGATGCTGGTAGGCTGCCTGGCTCCAGCGGTCCTCGGCGACGCGGGTCACCAGGTCCTTTTCGGCCTGCAGGTCCTGCCAGAACGTTTCGGGGGTGGTGCCGGGGAAACGGTGGGCGGCGCCGATGATGGCAACACGTCGAGTCATTCTTGCTCCTGAGGGCTACGGGGCTGCCTGAAGGGGTCGCGCTTGTCACATGGTGCCGATTCGGCGTCGATCAGTATCTGGTCCACCAGGCGCTGGCCGAGTGCCGCCACCTCGAGGGGCTCACCGCCCGGTGGCGTCGGCGAGGGGCGGCGGCTCGACCAGATGGCATGACAGGTGTCGCCGCTGGGTGCGCCAATCTTGCGGTACAGATCGTCCATGATCGGTACATGGTCACCATACCAGCAGAGCATGCCGTGCCGGGCGCCTGGCGTGGCGGGCGTCAGCTGCCGCTCGAGGCGCTCCAGCATCCGGTCCGCATTGCGCAGGTGGCGCAGATAGACCCTGAGGTCCTCGTGGCCGACGGCCGGCGACGAGGCCGCCAGCCGGGGCGCATCCTCCGGGACGGGACGCTCGAGATGCAGGGGACCGTGATTCTCCATGGTGATCGCGAAGACGAAAAGGGGCCTATTATCGCTGTGATCGAGCAGGGTTCCAACCTTCTCGGCGATCGCGGCATCGCTGATGTATTGGCCGTCACGATCGTACTGGCCATCACGACCGTATTGGCCGTCACGACCGTACTGGCCATCATGCTCGCCGCCCGGGAAGGCCCGGATATCGAGAAACTCATCGAAGCCCATCTTCGGCATCACCCGATCCCGCCCATAGAAGCTTGCCGGATAGGGGTGGACGCAGACCGTGCGATACCCCAGGGCCTTGAGGCGGCTGGCCAGGGTGGGCAGGGGCCGGCGGGCCAGCTGGGGATAGGGATTGAAGCGGTGGATGCCGAAGGCATCGGCGGGCAGGCCGGTCAGGAAGGACGCCTCGGTACGCACGGTATTGGCGCCCCAGGCGGGAACGACCAGCGGCCCCCGGGAAACGGCCTCCTGTGTCAGCCGGTCCCAGGCATCCAGCAGGCCCGGCGGGGTCGCCGGCAGCCAGCCGCGTGGGTCGAAGAAGGATTCGCTCTGTACCACAACCACATGGGGCAGGCGTGCCGGATCGATGGGGGCAGCTATCGACGCCGTGAAAGACGGCGCATCGCCGGGCGCCTCGAAGGATGCCGCGTCATCGGGCGCCTCAAAGGGCGCCACGAGGCCGGATACATCCAGCGGGCGCAGGGCGAGGCGGCCGTAGGCCCACAGGGCGGCGGCGAGCCCCAGCCGCTTCAGGTCGTCGTGGGGCGCCAGGCTGCAGGCCGGCAGTTGCCTCAAGGCGGGCAGAAGCAGCAGCAAGGAAACCGCGACCAGGCCGGCCCCGGCGGCGAGAAACGCCCCGGCGCCGTGCTGCGTGACCAGTGAGGGTTCGAACCACAGGAAGGCGGCGATGGCCAGGGCCCCGGCGCTACTGGCGGCGATGGCGAGCCCGATGCCGAAGAAGGGCACGTACAGCCGCGGGTGCAGGATGGCATCCAGGAAGTATGCGAAGTCCTGGCAGATAAACGGCTCGTTGAGCGTCGCGGACTTGGTGTTGCTCGTCTGTACTACCACCAGCTGCAGCGAGACGACAAACACCAGCGCGAACCATGGGCGCTGCAGCACCAGCACGAAGAGGGCGAAGAGCAGCAGCCAGGAGGCCAGGTGCACCCACTGGGTGGCCCATGGCCGCCGCCAGACGACGCTGGGCGCCGGGCGCAACAGGGCCTCCACGCCCAGGGTCAGCAGCCACCCGGTGATCAGCGGCGGCCAGAGGGCGCTGATCATCGGCGGCTCCCGTAGCCCATCAGGCCCACCAGGCGCTGGGAGAGCCACGCGGGCAGCACCGCCAGCCACCAGCAGCCGGCATTGAGGAGAAAGGGGAAGCCGATGCGGGCACGGTTGCGCTCGACCCCCGCCTTGATGACGCGGGCGGCCTTTTCCGGTGACCATTCCCAGGGCTTGGGGCCGGGCATGGCATGACACATGGGCGAGCTCACGTAGCCCGGCATGACGACGCTGACCCCGACGCCATGGGGCGCCAGGTGGCCGCGCAGGCCTTCGCCGAAGGCCTTGAGGCCCGCCTTGCTGGCGCTGTAGCCGGGGGTGGTAGGGAGCCCATGCCAGGCGGCGAGCGAGCTGATGAACACCAGCTGGCCGGCGCCGCGGGCGGCCATGCGGGGCGCCAGGTAGTTGGCCATGGCCATGGGGACGCGCAGGTTGATGTCGAGCAGGCCGCTGACCTCGCTCCAGGGTTCCAGCTCGGTGGCCGAGGCGACATGGGTGTTCTGCCCGGCGTTGGCGATGACGATGTCGGGCAGGCCATCGGCCTCGAGCCGCGCCAGCCACTGGAACAGGCTGGCGTCGTCGGTCAGGTCATGCTGGGCCAGCCCCACCTCGGCGCCGCGTTGGCGGCAGTCGTCGGCCAGGGCTTCAAGGGGGTCGGCGCGGCGGCCGTGCAGCACCAGGCGCGTGTCGGGCGCGGCGTAGGCCCGGGCCAGGGCGCCGCCGATGGCGCCGCTGGCGCCGGTGATCAGGATCAGGCGGCGCGGGGCAGGCATGACAGCAAGGCCTCCAGGGGGGAGTGGTCGGCTTCCAGCCGGGGGACGGCGTTGGCCACGGCAAGCTCGATGCCGGTGCGACAGTAGAAGCCGCCGTTGAGCTGGGTGCAGTGCAACAGGGTCGTGCGCAGCGCCTGGAAGAGCGCGGCGTCGGGCCGGGAGGGCGTCATCCAGAAGCGCTCCAGGGGGCCGTCGAAGGTCAGGCCCGGCAGGGCATAGATCGGGTCGCTCAGCGCCAGCGTCGGGCAGCCGTGCTCCAGGGCGACCAGCCCCGAGGTGCTGTTGACGGTGACCATGCCGGCCGCCTTGTCCAGCAGGACGTTAAGATCGCCGGACTCCAGATACTCAAGGCGCCCGGCCAGGCCCAGCTCGGCCTCCAGGGCGCGGATGAGGGCGGCGTAATCGACCAGCCCCATGTCCAGGGGGTGGTTCTTGATCACCAGCCGGGCCTCGGGGGCAGCATGGGCGGCGAAGGAGCGCAGGGCGGTCTCGATGACCTGGCGCATGTCCTTGAACGGCGAATGGTCGCGGATCTGGGCGTCGCCGTTAAGCTGCAGGGCCAGCACGAAGTAGGGGGCGGGGCCCGCGACGAGCCGGCGAATGCACTGGCTATCCCGCCGGCGGCGTCGCGTGAGGCGCAGCCGGGTGAAGCGCCGGACATAGCCCGCGTATTCCCGGGGGGCGGTGATCGGGGCGTGGTTGCGATAGCCGGGAAAGGCCAGGGGATTGGCCAGCCCGGCCAGGTGATAGGCGACATCGTGCATGGCGCGCACCCGAAAGCGCGTGCGAAAGCCCCGGACCCGGGCCGGCCTGGCCAGTGCCGCGGCGGCCCGGTGGTACCAGTCCGGGTCCCGGGGCATCGGGGAGTGGCCGTTGACGCCCTCGCGTTCCAGGGTGATCCAGTGGGGGCGCAGGTAGCCCTCCTCGAAGACATGGTTACGCACGCCCTGGCGCCGGGCCTCGGCCAGGGCGGGGCGATGCACGGGGCGGCGGTCGCCGAACATCACCTGGTCGGTGATGGCGTGGCGCCGGTAGAGGGCCGAGAGAAACGCCGGCAGCTGCTCCGGGTGGCCGCGAAAGTCGTGGTGAGACGCCTTGTGATGGCGCAGCCCGCGGCGATAGAGACAGTCGCCGCCGTTGAAGTTGACGACATGCACCCGGTGGCCGCGTTCGCCCAGCCGCTCGGCGAGCCGCTGGAAGAAGGGCGTGCTGGGGCCTTGAAGCAGGAGAAAGGAGCGTGCCTTGTCGTGCATCTAGTGCCTTTCGATAAAGAGGTGGCGATATCCGCGATAGAGGCGCTGGGGCAGCGGCAGGGCGCGGGTCGTGCGCCGCTGCTGTTCCAACAGGCCGACGGCCGTCTCGACGTTGATCAGCCGCCGAGAGCGGGGGTCGAGATAGGTGGGGTACAGGATCAAGCAGCCCGCCACCAGTTCGTCCAGGGTCAGGCGGCGGGCCCGCCTCGGGCAGTGCCGGCCATGGTCCCGGGTCAGGCCCCAGCCGGCATAGAAGGGCGTTCCCCAGGCGGTGACCCGCCGGCCGCGCAGCAGCGCCTCGAAGCCCGCCAGCGAGCTCATGGTATGGACGTCGTCGACTCGCTCGAGCAGCGCGGTAATGCTGATATCGGTGATCAGGCGATTATACAGACGGCGGGCCTCGGTATCGAGCTGCCCGAGGCGGGCGCCGCTGACCACGTCGGGGTGTGGCTTGTAGAGGATATACGCCTCGGGGTGAGCGGCGCGCACCCGGCGCAGCAGCTCGGCGTTGGTGGCGATCTCCGGGGCGGCGCAGCGCACCGAGGCGTCGCTCTCCACCTGGCCCACCACCAGCAGGATGCGACGCTGTTCGGGGAGGTCGAGCCCGGCGGCGGGGGTGCCGACGTTGTACTTGTTCAGGCCCGCGGACACGATCCGCTGGCGCAGGCGCCGGGCCCTGTCCAGCAGATGAGGAGAGAAGGTCGTGTCATTGAGGAGCCGCTCCAGGTCGCTGGCGCGGCGGGGGTCGTAGTGGATGCCACTGGCGTCGATGATCAGCGAGAGCGGGCGCACCAGGTCCACCCCGAGTCCCACCGAGCGAATGAAACCGTCCTCCATCCGCCAGAGAGAAGCCGCTTGTGGCTGGCGCTCCAGGGCCTCCAGCGCTTGATGGTGGCTCGACCAGACGAGCCGCCTGATGCCGGCCGTGGGGGGGGCATCGTCGGGGCGGGCGACATGCTGCAGCCGGGCGCGGGCGCCGAGGAAGTCACCCACGAAGCGGCGCTTCCAGGAGGAGAAGCCGATGCCCGTCCAGTCGCCCGCCAGCTGGGCGTGACGGCGCTTCTGGTCGGCGATCAGGTCGATGGTGGCCTCCAGGGTGGAGGACTCGCCGGTATAGGGGTTGGCGTAGCGGCAGTAGCGCAGGTAGGCGGCGGCGAAGACCTCCTCCAGGCGCCGAGGCCGGCCCCGGCGCGGGCAGGTGAGGCGGTCGTCGGTCAGCCCCCAGCCGGCATAGAAGGGCATGCCGTGGCACACCACCCGGCGGCCCGCGAGCAGCGCCTCGAAGCCGAGCTGGCTGGTGACGACGTGGACGCTGTCCACCGCGTCGAGCAGGGACCAGGGGTCGAGGGCCTCGCCGACCAGCCGGCAGCGGGGGTGGTGTCGGGCCGCCTCGAGCAGGTGCCCGCGCTTCTTGCCGGCGACCACATCGGGGTGCACCTTGACCAGGATATCGGCCTCGGGGTGTTCGGCCAGCGCCGCCTGGAGCATGGCCTCGAAGGTGGCCGCCGCGGCCAGGCCGAACTCGATGGAGGCGTCGCCCGCGGTCTGGTCGACCACCAGCACCCGGGGGCGGTCGCCGGCGGGAAGGGCCCCGGCCGGGGCGTGGTTATACTTGGACAGCCGGTATTCGCGTATCAGCGCCATGCAGTGCCGGGCCCGCGCCAGCTCTTCGGCCGCGAAGGGGGCCGCGTGGATCAGCCGCTCGAGATCCGAGGGGCGGGTCGCGTCGTAGTAGATGCCGCGATGGTCGACCACCAGGCTGTGGGGCTGATGGCCGTCGACGCCGAGCCCCCAGGAGCGCAGGAAGCCATCCTCCAGGGCCACATAGGGGATGGCGTGGCGGGCCGCGAAGCGTCGCGCCTTCAGGGCGGTGGGCTTGCGCCCCCAGCCCAGCACGGCATCCGGCCGCCGCCAGGGCCGCAGTGGGCTAAAGCCCCGGTACTCGTGGAGGCAGGCGGGCAGGATACGCAGGCGACGCATGCCGGGGGTCGCACAGGCGGCAGTAAGAGAAGGCATTCCGCTAGGGGCTCCATGCAGGGTCGAAGGGTCGAAGTATAGGGGCAAAGGGGCGTCGACTGACCTGGCGCAGACGGGTCGGGTCCGGCCAGGCCGAGGCCATTGTACGTCATTCCCCGGCCACGGCTGACGGTGCGGTCGTGGTGGGGTAGTCTGGACGCCAATATTGTCACCGCGGAGGGAGATTCCCATGAGTGAGCTGAGAACGACGCTGGTGCAGTGTGACCTGCGCTGGGAGGATCCGACGGCCAATTGCCGGATGCTGGAAGAGACGCTTGGCGATCTCGGCGGTGAGCAGACCGACCTGATCGTGTTGCCGGAGATGTTCGCCACCGGCTTCACCATGAACTCCCGGGAGATGGCCGAGCCCATGGGCGAGAGCGCCACCGTGGCCTGGCTGCGCGAGCAGGCGTGGCAGCGCGGCTGCGTGGTCACCGGCAGCGTGGCGGTAGTGGACAATGGCGACTACTACAATCGCCTGGTATGGGCCCGCCCGGACGGCTCTTACGCCACCTACGACAAGCGCCACCTGTTCCGCATGGCCGGCGAGCACGAGCGCTATGCCATGGGGCATCAGCGGGTGATCGTCGGGCTCAAGGGCTTTCGCATCCTGCTGAGCGTCTGCTATGACCTGCGGTTTCCGGTCTGGCTGCGCCAGCAGCCCGGCCCCGAGGAGTCCTTCGAATACGATGCCCTGCTGTGCGTGGCCAACTGGCCGGCGCCTCGGCGCCATCCCTGGCGTGTGCTGCTCCAGGCCCGGGCCATCGAGAACCTGTGTCCGGTGATCGGGGTGAACCGTGTCGGCGAGGATGCCAAGGGGCTGCCCTATGCCGGGGATTCCATGCTGATCGACCCCAAGGGGGAGGCCGTGATCGACGAGCCCGAGGGCCGCGCCTTCGTCAGGACGGCGAGCCTGTCGCTCGAGGCGCTGGAGCGCTTCCGGGACAAGTTCCCCGCCTGGCGCGATGCCGACCATTTCAGCCTGGCGGACGGGGTGGGTCACTGATGCGTCTCGATCGTTTTATCTGTGAGTCCACCGAGCTGACCCGTAGCCTGGCCAAGAAGGCGATGCACCGCGGCGAGGTCAGCGTCGATGGCGAGGTCATCAAGAATCCCGCCACCCAGGTGAACGCGGCGAGCCGGGTGCTCTTCCAGGGCGAGCCGCTGGCGCTGGTGGGGCTGCGTTACGTGATCCTGCACAAGCCGGCCGGCGTGGAGTGCACCTCACGCCGCACGCTCTATCCGCGGGCCATCGACCTCATCGATTTGCCGATGCTCGAGCGCCTGCAGACGGTGGGGCGCCTGGATGTGGATACCACCGGCCTGGTGCTGCTCAGCGACGATGGCCAGTGGTCGCATCGGGTGACCTCGCCCAAGCGCCGCTGTGGCAAGGTCTATCGCGTGACCCTCGCCGAGCCCCTGGCGGGGGATGCCCTCGACGCCGCCGTGCGCGATTTCGCGGAGGGGGTCCTGCTGGAGGGGGAGGAAAAGCCCACGCGGCCCGCCGAGCTTGCGATGCGTGAGCCCCGGGTGGCCGAGCTGGTGCTCTATGAGGGCAAGTATCACCAGGTGAAGCGGATGTTTGCCGCCATCGGCCATCATGTGGAGGCCCTGCACCGCGAGGCGATCGGCCCGCTGGCGCTGGGTGAGCTGGCCGAGGGGGAGTGGCGTGAGCTCTCCGCCGAGGAGGTGGCGGCTTTCTAGCCAGGGCTATAGGAGCGCACTCCTCGGGGCTGATCTGGCGGCAAGCCTGCGAGGAGGCGCTGTAAATACTTCCCTGTACGCTACCGACACCCTGCTTCGCTCTCGCATCCTGCTCCGCTTGCAGGACCGGTGCTGGCCATCCATGGCCAGCCCGTTCGAAGCAGTGCTTCTCACCCCTGGTGTAGGACCTCCTCTTCGGCTTACCCCCAGCGCCCCTCACTTGGCATGACGCCGCGAGTCCGGCGCACTCCTCGGGGTTGGTCTGGCGGCTTGGCGCGATGCAGTAGACTGGCCTGCTAGCCCGGTTCTGTGGTGGACGGCGAATCGGGCGACACCGCATTCCAGGTGGCGCTGCGATTGCGGCCCTGGTATTTGGCCTGATAGAGGGCCTTGTCGGCGAGCCCCAGCAGGGCAATGGGCTCCCGGGCATGACAGGGATAGGTGGCGACCCCGCAGGAGAGGGTGATCGAGGGAAGGCGCGTCTCGGCGTGCCGAATCTCCAGGCGCTGAACCCGCTCGACCAGTGCCTGGGCCCGGGCCTCGGCGCGCTCGGTCGTGGCGCCGGGCAGCAGGGCCACGAACTCCTCGCCCCCCATGCGGCAGACCACATCGGCATTGCGGAAGTGGTCCTGGAGCATAGTGGCCACCGACATCAGCACGCTGTCGCCGGCCTCGTGGCCGTACTGGTCATTGATCTGCTTGAAGTGGTCGAGGTCGATCATGATCAGCGAGAGGGGCGTCCCCTCGCGGTCGGCGCGGTTGGCCTCGTGGGGCATCAACTCGTCGAAGTAGCGGCGGTTCTTGAGCCCGGTCAGCGAGTCTTCATAGGAGAACCCCTCGAGCTTGCGCACCAGGCCGTCGAGCTTGGCCGTGCGTTCGCGCACCTGGTCTTCCAGGTGCTGGTTGAGGCGCGTCAGCTCGCGTTGCGTGCGTCGATAGTGCCATAGCGAGACCCCGACAACGGCGAGGGAGAAGACCAGCAGGCCCAGGCTGACGGGGATCTTGCGCCAGGCCAACAGGCCATGGGCGATGGCCATGTCGACCAGCAGCAGCCCCGTCATCACCGCGAAGCTACCGATGATCCAGCGCTGCTCGTGCTCCAGGCGGGGGAAGTGCCAGGCGGCCATGGCCAGCATCAGGGGCAGGGTGATGGACAGCATTGCATCGAAGGGCGGGAAGGTGTCGGCCAGGCTCACCAGGCCCAGCTGGCTAAGCCCCAGGGCCGCCACCAGATACACCAGGTGCAGGCGCCACAGCAGCCCGATGCAGCGTTGCGGGCGTCCCGTCAGCCAGTGTGTCAGCAACAGGCCCATCCCCACCGGCAGGGTAAAGTAGCCGGCGGCCGCCAGCAGACTCAAGACGAGCGGGCGGTTGAAGAGCAGCTGGCTGAGCGGGGTCTCGGCGAAGAGCATGATGCTCGCCGCCATCGAGAAGAGCGCGATGGCCCCCAGGCTATGACGCTGTGTCCCGATCAAGGCGAAGCCGCCGGCGAGCAGGGCGAGGAGCAGCGAGAAGGCGCCGATGACCACGTCGTGCCAGGAGTCCTTGACGATCATCGCCAGCACGTCCAGGCGATCCATGACCGCCACCTCGCCCCAGAGGCCGATATCGGTGTAGTCGGAGAAGATCCGGATATGCAGGGTCTTGCCGGCGAAGTCGTCGGGGAGCTCGATCATGTGCCAGGGCCAGCCGGCGAAGTCGCCGCGTCCCTGGTGGTCGAACTCGCCGAACTGGGACAGTGGCGCGCCGTTGAGATAGAGCTGGGCGATCAGGTCGATGCTGTTGATATACAGGACCGGGTCGGGCCAGCCGCCCTCGGGGAGCGACGTGCGTAGCCACAGATTCTGCCTGCCTTGCCGGCCGGGTGGGTTGGAGGGGACGTCGATGGCCTGCCAGGCGGAGTCTTCGCCATCGCTTAGCCAGACCGGCGTGCCGGCGGCATCCCGTGGAGAATCGCCCCAGCGCCACTCCCAACCGGCGAGGGCCTCTGGCGGCGCCGAGTGCCCGAGCGCGGCCTGCTGTGTCCCCAGAAGACACAGCAGGCTCAGCAGAAAGGCAAGATAAGGGCGCATAGGATAACCCGCCGATAGTTCAAGGCTGCGCCGAGTATAGTTCAGTGTTCCGAGGCGGACCCCGTTCGAATCAAGGGGAAAGGCGGCTTTTGAAGGCGCCTCCAACCCCCGGGGTCAGACCCCACAGCCCCTCGGGGTCTGACCCCACAGCCCCTCAACCTCTCGGGGTCAGACCCCCAACCCCCGGGGTCTGACCCCACAGCCCCCGGGGTCAGACCCCCAACCCCCGGGGTCAGACCCCACAGCCCGGGGGGTCAGACCCCAACCCCCGGGGTCTGACCCCACAGCTCCCGGGGTCTGACCCCAATCTCTGGGGAAACGAGGTGGCTTCGCCTCGTGGCTGGCGGCGAGTTGCGTTCCTGTCATGGCTTGTTCATATTGCCAATATTAAATAAAGCAGGATGAATGCACAGACACCCGTGCCGTACACAACAATACACAACAGTCGAGTTGTCTCCTGGGAGCCCGGCGGGCGGTGAGGCAAGGCTGATCATGACCGAAGAGGATGGGGCGAGATGATGACCAGGAAGCTGCTGCCGTTGATGATAGGTGCCCTCGCGGCGACCCCGGCCATGGCCGAGACCGAGATCGAGTTCTGGCACGCCATGGGCGGCGCGCTGGGGGAGATGACCGAGGACATCGTCAGCGGCTTCAATGACTCCCAGGATGCCTATCGCGTCAATGCCAGCTATCGCGGTAACTACAACGACACCATGACCGGCGCGATTGCCGCCTTCCGCTCCGGCACCCAGCCCACGCTGGTACAGGTCTACGAGGTGGGCACGGCGACCATGATGGCCGCCGAGGGGGCCGTCTATCCGCTCCACGAGCTGATGGCGGCCCACGCCGACGGCTTCGAGCCGTCCGACTACCTGACAAGCGTGGTGGGCTACTATGCCGACGAGAGCGGCAATATGCTCTCCTTCCCCTATAACAGCTCCACGCCGGTGCTGTACTACAACCGGGAGGCCTTCGAGGCGGCGGGGCTGCCCGATCGGGGGCCGCGCACCTGGGAAGAGCTGGAGGCCTTTTCCGAGCAGCTGATGGACGCCGGCTACGCCTGCGGCTTCACCACCGCCTGGCAGTCATGGATACACCTGGAAAATCTCTCGGCGCGCCACGACGTGCCCTTTGCCACCCAGGCCAATGGCTTCGCCGGACTGGATACCGAGCTGGTGTTCAACGATGAGCTGCAGCGCCACCACATCGCGGCCCTGGGAGAGTGGCAGGAAGAGGGGATCTTCAGCTACAGCGGCCGCACCAACGAGGGCTCCTCCAAGTTCTACAGCGAGGAGTGCGCCATGTATACAGAGTCCTCGGCGGGATATGCAGGGGTCAACGCCAACGCCGACTTCGCCTTTGGCGTCAGCCCGCTGCCCTACTGGGAAGAGAAGATCGACACGCCCCGGAACACCATTATCGGTGGTGCGACCCTGTGGACCCTCCGCGGGCATGACGAGGCGGCCTACGCGGCCGCGGCGGCGTTTTTGTCCTACCTGTCCCGCCCCGAGGTCCAGGCCGACTGGCACCAGCAGTCCGGCTATCTGCCGGTAACGCATGCCGCCGTGGAAAAGACGCGTGACAGCGGCTTCTATGCCGAGAACCCGGGCACCGATACCGCCATCGAGCAGATGACGGCGACCGAGCCCACCGAAAATTCCCGGGGCCTGAGGCTGGGTAACTTCCCGCAGATCCGTGCCGTCATCGATGAGTCGCTGGAGTCGGTCTGGAACGGTGAGGCCAGCGCGCAGGACGCCCTGGATCGCGCGGTCGAGCGCGGCAATGCACAGCTTCGCCGCTTCGAGAAGGCCAACGAACGTTGATCTTGGGGATCCGCTGATTTCAGGGATCGACAGGCGCGCTCCGGCTCTCAAGACCGGCTCTCAAGAGGCCGTCCGCCGGCGAGGGTGTCGGGGCGCGATGCAGGGAGGCGACCCATGCACGACAAGGCGGTATTCCAGCATCGGCTGCTGCCCATGGTGCTGATCGCGCCGCAGCTGATCGTTACGCTGATATTTTTCATCTGGCCGGCCGGCCAGGCCATCTATCAGTCTCTGTTTATCGAGGATGCCTTCGGCTTTTCCCGAGACTTCGTCGGCCTGGATAATTTTCGCTACCTGCTGACCGACCCGGAGTACTGGGCCTCGGTGCGCGTGACCTTCATGTTCAGCGGCCTGGTGGCCCTGTCGGCCATGGCGCTGGCGCTGCTGCTGGCGGCCATGGCAGACCGCGTGATCAAGGGCGCCACGGGCTACAAGACGCTGCTGATCTGGCCCTATGCGGTGGCGCCCGTGGTGGCCGCGGTGATCTGGTGGCTGATGTTCAATCCGTCCATCGGCATCGTGGCGGCCTTCATGGAGCTGTTCGGCTACCGCTGGAACCACTACATCAACGGCGGGGAGGCCATGACCGTGGTGGTGATTGCCTCGGCCTGGAAGCAGATCAGCTACAACTTCATCTTCTTCCTCGCCGGCATGCAGGCGATCCCGCGCTCCTTGATCGAGGCGGCCGCCATCGACGGCGCCGGCCCCGTCAGGCGCTTCTGGCAGATCGTCTTTCCCCTGCTCTCGCCGGTGGCCTTCTTCCTGCTGGTCGTCAACGTCGTCTACGCCTTCTTCGAGACCTTTGGCGTGATCCATGCCACGACCCTCGGGGGGCCGGGCAACGCCACGCGCACCCTGGTCTACAAGGTCTACGAAGACGGCTTCGTGGGGCTGGACATGGGGAGCTCGGCGGCCCAGTCGGTGATCCTGATGCTGCTGGTGATCGGCCTGACGGTGCTGCAGTTCAAGTTTATCGAGAAAAGGGTGCAGTACTGATGGTAGAAAAGCGTCCCGGCCTGACGCTGCTGCGTCATCTTGTCCTGATCGCCGGCATCCTGGTCATCGGCCTGCCGATCTGGGTCGCCCTGGTGGCCACGACCCATCCATCGAGTGCCTTCCTGACCGACCTGATGCCCCTGTGGTTCGGGGATCAGGGGCTGGGCAACTTCACCCGGGTGTTGACCAACGAGGAGCGTGTGCTCGGCGTCGAGGTGTCCGCCTCCTGGATGCTGTGGAACAGCTTTGTCATGGCGATGGTGATTGCCGTGGGCAAGATCGTGATATCCATGCTCTCGGCGTTTGCCATCGTCTATTTTCGGTTTCCGCTGCGCCGGACCTGCTTCTGGCTGATCTTCGTCACCCTGATGCTGCCCGTCGAGGTGCGGATCCTGCCGACCTATGACGTCGTGGCGAGCCTCGGCATGCTCAACAGCTACGCGGGCCTCACCCTGCCGCTGATCGCCAGCGCCACGGCGACCTTCCTGTTCCGCCAGTTCTTCCTGTCGATCCCCGACTCCCTCGCCGAGGCGGCCCGCATCGACGGCGCCGGGCCAATGAAGTTCTTCCGTGACATCCTGCTGCCGCTGTCGATCAACAATATCGCGGCGCTGTTCGTGATCCTCTTCATCTACGGCTGGAATCAGTACCTGTGGCCGCTGCTGGTGACCACCGATGAGGACTATTACACCATCGTCATGGTGATCAAGCGGTTGATGACCGCGGGTGAGGGCAATGTGCCCTGGAACGTGATCATGACGACCACGGTGCTGGCGATGCTTCCCCCCGTGCTGGTGGTCATGGTCATGCAGAAGTTCTTCGTGCGTGGCCTGGTCGAACAGGAAAAATAGGCGAACAGGAAAAATAGGCGGGCGAGACAAGTAGGCAAGCGGGAACAAATAGACGAGCGGGAACAATAGACGTCCAGGAACAATAGAGGAAGGCACCTCGTGGCAACGGTATCGCTGAAAAACATCAAGAAGGTCTACGGCAATGGCCTGGTCGCCATACACGACCTGAACCTGGACATCGCCGACGGCGAGTTGATCGTGCTGGTGGGGCCTTCCGGCTGCGGCAAGTCGACCTCCCTGCGCATGGTGGCGGGGCTCGAGACCATCAGCGAGGGCGAACTCTCCATCGATGGTGTGCGCGTCAACGACCGGGAGCCGGCCCAGCGGGATATCGCCATGGTCTTCCAGAACTATGCGCTGTATCCGCATATGACGGTAGCCGGCAACATGGGCTATGGCCTGAAGAATCAAGGGATGGCCAAGGCCGAGATTCGCCAGAAGGTGGAGGCGGCGGCACGCATGCTCGAAATCGAGCCGCTGTTGTCGCGCAAGCCGGGCCAGCTCTCCGGCGGGCAGCGCCAGCGGGTGGCCATGGGGCGCGCCATCGTGCGCAACCCCAAGGTCTTTTTGTTCGATGAGCCGCTCTCCAACCTGGACGCCAAGCTGCGCGTGCAGATGCGCATCGAGATCAAGCGGCTGCAGCAGGAGTTCGGCACCACGGCGATCTATGTCACCCACGACCAGGTGGAGGCCATGACCCTGGCCGACCGCCTGGTGGTGATGAATGACGGCCGGGTGGAGCAGGTCGGCCCACCGCTGGCGCTCTATGAACGCCCGGCCACGCGGTTCGTGGCCAGCTTCCTGGGCTCGCCCGGCATGAACTTCCTGTCGGTGACCCATGACCAGGGGCGGTTGTATCTGCCCGACGGGCGGAGTCTCGCGCTACCCGAGCCCATCGAGGTGGCACCGGGCCAGGCGCTGACGCTGGGCGTGCGCCCGGAACACCTGGAGATCTGCGCCGAGGCCGACGCCGACCTGGTGCTGGAGGTGGAGATCGTCGAGCCCCTGGGTGCCGATACGCTGGTCTACGGCCGGCTTCCGGGTCATGACGACTTGATGGTGGTCAAGCACCAGGGCAAGCACGGCGAGGCCCGGGGCGACCGGGTCCCGCTGCGCCTGGACCGGGAACGCCTGCACCTGTTCGACGCCGACACCCGGCGAAGGCTTCCCGATGGGGTTCCCGATGGGGCCAGACCCCCAAACCCTGGGGTCTGACCCCAAGGGGGGCGCGAAGGCCTGATGGGGTCAGACCCCAACCCCCCGGGGTCTGACCCCAAGGGGGGCGAGGCCTGATGGGGTCAGACCCCAACCCCCTGGGGTCTGACCCCAAGGGGGCGAGGCCTGATGGGGTCAGACCCCAACCCCCTGGGGTCTGACCCCAAGGGGGTGGGGGGGAGAGGGCTAGAGCCCGGCGGCGTCCACCAGGGCCCGGGTGTAGTCGCTGCGGGGCCGGGCCAGTACCTCCAGGCAGTCGCCTTCTTCCACGACTTCGCCGTCCTTGAGGACCATGAGGCGGTGGGCCATGGTGCGCACCACGGCCAGGTCGTGGCTGATAAACAGATAGCTGATGCCGCGCCGGGCCTGGAGCTCGCGCAACAGGCTCACCAGTTGCTTCTGCACGGTGCGGTCCAGCGCCGAGGTGGGCTCGTCGAGCACCAGCAGGGCGGGTTCCAGGATGATGGCCCTGGCCACGGCGATGCGCTGGCGCTGGCCGCCGGAGAATTCGTGGGGATAGCGGTCGGCGCAGTCGTCGGGCAGGCCCACCTCGTGCAGGGTGGCGGCGACGCGCCGACGCACCTCGCGCTCCTCGAGGTCGGGGTGATGAAAGCGCAGCCCCTCGCTGACGATATCGGCCACCGGCAGCCGCGGGGAGAGCGAACCGTAGGGGTCCTGGAAGACGATCTGGGCGCGCTGACGCATGCGCCGCAGGGCGCCGCCGGAGAGGGTGTCCAGCCGGGTGTCGTCGAAGTGAATCTCGCCGTGACTGGCCACCAGGCGCAGCAGCGCCTGGGCAAGCGTGGTCTTGCCGGAGCCGGACTCGCCGACGATGCCCAGGGTCTCGCCCTCACCGAGGCGCAGGGAGAGGGGTTTTACCGCCTCGAAGGCCGGGGGGCGCTTCATCAGCAGCTTCTTGGGACGCTGGAAGCTCACCCCGAGCCCTTCGGCGCGCAGCAGCGTGGCACCGGTGCCGGCGGGTGCCGGGCGGCCCTCGGGTTCGGCGTCCAACAGGGTGCGGGTGTAGGGGCTGTGGGGCGAGGCGAAGACCCGCTCCACCGGCCCCGTTTCCTGCTCGCGGCCCCGATACAGCACGCAGACCCGGTCGGCGTGGCGGCGCACCAGATTCAGGTCGTGGGTGATAAACAGCATGCCCATGCCGTGGCGGTCGCGCAGGTCGGCGAGCAGGGCGAGGATCTCCTGCTGCACGGTGACGTCCAGGGCCGTGGTGGGCTCGTCGGCGATCAGCAGTGCCGGGGAATTGGCGATGGCCATGGCGATCATCACCCGCTGGCGCTGGCCGCCGGAGAGCTGATGGGGCCAGGCGTCGGCCAGCTCCGTGGCCCGGGGCAGCCGCACCTGTTCCAGCAACTCGACCACCCGGGCCCTGGCCGCCCGGCCGGTGAGCCCCTGATGGAGCCGCAGGGTCTCGCCGATCTGCTTGCCGACGGTGTGCAGAGGGTTGAGAGAGGTCATGGGCTCCTGAAAGATGAACCCCACCCGGGAGCCCCGCAGGCCCTGCCAGTCGCGGGGACGCAGGCGGGCGAGGTCGGTATCCCCCAGGCGACGGCCGCCGGTGACGGCGGCGTTGCCCGGCAGCAGGCCCATGGCACCCAGCGCCGAGACCGACTTGCCGGAACCGGATTCGCCCACCAGGGCCAGGGTCTCGCCGCGCCCGACGCTCAGGCTGAGGCGGTCGACCACGGTGACGCCGTCGAAGGCGATGGAGAGGTCCTCGAGACGCAGCAGGTCAGGCATCGGCGGGACTCCTCTCGGGGGCCGGGGCATGCTGGATATGGCGGGGGTCGAAGGCATCGCGCAGGCCTTCGCCGATGAAGACGAGCAGCGAGAGCATCAGCGACAGGCTGACGAAGGCGGTGATGCCAAGCCAGGGGGCGTGCAGGTTGTTCTTGCCCTGGGCGACCAGTTCCCCCAGCGACGGCGAGCCCGGCGGCAGGCCGAAGCCCAGGAAGTCGAGCGCGGTCAGGGTGGTGATGGCCCCGGTGAACAGGAAGGGGATGAAGGTCAGGGTGGCCACCATGGCGTTGGGCAGCACGTGGCGCCACATGATCAGACGCGGCGTCAGTCCCATGGCGCGTGCCGCCCGCACATACTCCAGGTTGCGGGCGCGCAGGAACTCGGCGCGCACCACGTCCACCAGCCCCAGCCAGGAGAACAGCAGCATGATGCCCAGCAGCCACCAGAAGCCGGGCTGCACGAAGCTGGCCAGGATGATCAGCAGGAAGAGCATCGGCAGGCCCTGCCAGATTTCCGTGAAGCGCTGGCCGATCAGGTCGGTCTTGCCGCCGAAGTAGCCCTGGATGCCCCCCACCAGCACGCCCAGGACGAGGGAGCCGGCGGTGAGCACCAGGGCGAAGGCCACGGAGAGTCGAAAGCCATAGATCACCCGGGCCAGCACGTCGCGGCCCTGGTCGTCGGTGCCCAGCCAGTGGCGCCCATCGGGGGGCGCCGGGGAGGGGCGCATCATCTGCATGTCCAGGGTCTGATACGAGAAGGGCACCGGCGGCCAGAGCGCCCAGCCGTGCGCCTCGACCTGGTCGCGCATGAAGGGGTCATGGTAGTCCGCGGTGGTGGGCAGGAAGCCGTCGAACTCGGTCTCGGGATAGTCCACCAGCAGCGGCACATACCATTCGCCCTGGTAGTGCATCACCAGGGGCTTGTCGTTGGCGATCAGCTCGGCGGCCAGGCTCACCACGAACAGCACGCCGAAGACCCAGAGCGACACCCAGGCGCGGCGGTTGGCGCGAAACACCCCGAAGCGGCGGCGGGTGATGGGGGAGAAGCGCCCCGCCAGGCGGGTATAGGCAGCGGCCATGGGCTCAGGACTCCCGTGTCTCGAAGTCGATGCGGGGATCGACCCATACATAGGTGAGATCGGAGATCAGCTTGAGCAGCAGGCCGATCAGGGTATACAGGTAGAGGGTGCCGAAGATCACCGGATAATCCCGCTGCATCACCGCCTCGAAGCCGAGCAGCCCCAGGCCCTCCAGGGAGAAGATCACCTCGATCAGCAGCGACCCGGTGAAAAATATGGTGATCAGGGCGCCGGGCAGCCCGGCGATGATGATCAGCATGGCGTTACGGAAGACGTGGCCGTAGAGCACGCCCCGGTCGCTGGCGCCCTTGGCCCGGGCGGTCAGCACATACTGCTTGTGGACCTCGTCCAGGAAGCTGTTCTTGGTGAGCATGGTGAGGGTGGCGAAGCTGCCGATGGTCATGGCGATGACCGGCAGGGTGATATGCCAGAGGTAGTCCTTGGCCTTGCCCCAGGACGAGAGGTCGTCGAAATTCGGGGAGGTGAGCCCGCGCAGCGGGAAGAGGTCCCAGTAGCTGCCGCCGGCGAACAGCACGACCAGCAGGATGGCGAACAGGAAACCGGGAATGGCGTAGCCGACGATCACCAGCCCCGAGGTCCAGACATCGAAGCGCGAGCCGTGGTGCAGCGCCTTGCGTATCCCCAGGGGAATGGAGATGAGATAGACCAGCAGGGTGGTCCATAGCCCGAGCGATACCGACACCGGCAGGCGCTCGATCATCAGCTCGATGACCGGTCGGTCGCGGAAGAAGCTCGTGCCGAAGTCGAAGGTGGCGTAGTCGGCCAGCATGCCGATGAAGCGCTCGTGGGCCGGCTGGTCGAAGCCGAACTGGGCCTCGAGCTGTTCGATGAAGCGCGGGTCGATGCCCCGGGCGCCGCGGGACTCATCCTGGACCACCACCTCGCCGCCGCCGGTATCGAGGCGGGTGCTGGACATGCTGTCGACCCCCTCGAAGCGGGCCAGCATCTGGTCGATGGGCCCGCCGGGGGCGGCCTGCACGATGATGAAGTTGAGCAGCATGATGCCCAGCAGGGTGGGGATCATCAGCAGCAGGCGACGCAGGACATAGCGGCTCATGATTGAGGGTCTCCCTGTTCGAGGCGCGCGGCGCGCTCGGGGTCCACCCACCAGGCGTCGAGATCTCGGCCGTAGGCGGGCCCCGGTTCCGGCCAGCCGAACTTGTCCCAGACCGCCACCCGGGTCTCGCCGGAGTGATAGTGGGGGATCACGATGGCGCGATGGCGCAGCACCCGATCCAGGGCCCGGGCCAGGGTGTTGAGGGTCGCGCGGCTATCGGCGCGAATCAGCTGCTCGACGAGGTCATCCACCACCGGGTCGGCCAGCCCCATGAGGTTGCGGCTCTGGGGCGTCTCGGCGTACTCGCTGGTCCAGAACTCGCGCTGTTCGTTGCCCGGGTTGTTGGACTGGGGGAACTGGCCGACCACCATGTCGAAGTCGAAGCCGCGCAGCCGGTTCAGGTACTGGTTGATATCGACGATGCGGATGGTGCCCTTGATGCCCAGGCGCGCCATGTTGCGCAGCATGGGCTGGACCACCCGTTCCAGGCCGCTGTCGTAGAGCAGCACCTCGAGTTCCAGGGGCTCGCCGGTCTCGGCGTCGACCAGGCCGCCATCGCGGACTTCAAGGCCGGCCTCCCGGAGCAGGGAGAGGGCCAGGCGCAGCCGCTCGCGCAGCGCCTGGGGGTGGTCCATGGGCAGCGGCTCATCGAAGACGTCATCGGGCAACTGGTCGCGCCAGGGGGCCAGCACCGCCAGCTCGGCGTCGCTGGGCAGCCCCGTGGCGGCCATCTCGGAGTTCTGGAAGAAGCTGCGGGTGCGCCGATAGGCGTCGTAGAAGATATTGGCGTTGAGCCAGGGAAAGTCGAAGGTCAGCGCCAGGGCCTCGCGGACGCGGGGGTCCTGGAACTTATCCTGGCGCAGGTTGAAGATGAAGGCCTGCATCGGCGCGGGCTGGCCGTCGGGTATGCTCAGCTTCCTGACCCGGCCCGCCTCGACGGCCGGAAAGTCATAGCCGGTGGCCCAGGTGGCGGCGCGGGCATCGATGCGATAGTCCAGCACCCCGGCCTTGAAGGCCTCCCAGGCGATGTCCCGGTCGCGGTAGTAGTCATGGACCAGGCGGTCGATGTTGTGGCGCCCGCGGTTGACTCCCAGGTCCTGGCCCCAGTAGTCCGCCACGCGCGTATAGACGATGCGCCGGCCCGGGTCGACCTCGGCGATGCGATAGGGGCCGGAGCCGGGATGTGCTTCCAGGGTCGGCGAGGTGAAGTCGCGGCCGGCCCAGTAGTGCTCGGGCAGAATCGGCAGTTGGCCGACGATCAGCGGCAGTTCCCGGGAATGGGTGGCGGCGAAGGTGAAGCGCACCGTGTCCTCGTCCAGGGCGGTGACGCTCTCCACGTCGGCGTAGTAGGCGCCGTAGAAGGGGTTGCCCTGCTCGGTGAGCAGCTCGAAGCTGAAGACCACGTCGTCGGCGGTCAGGGGCTCGCCATCGTGGAAGCGCGCCTCGGGGCGCAGGTCGAACTCGATCCATTCCCGGTCCGGGTCCAGCCGAATGCCCTGGGCCAGCAGGCCATAGAGCGAGAAGGGCTCGTCGGGATTGCCCTCCAGCAGGGTGTCATAGATGCGCGATACCCCGGCCGCCGGCGTGCCGCGGATGATAAAGGGGTTGGTCGAGTCGAAGCTGCCGCCCACGGCCGCCTGGGCCAGCTCGCCGCCCTTAGGCGCTTCGGGATTGACGTAGGGGAAGTGGTCGAAGCCGGCGGGGAGTTCGGGCTCGCCGTAGAGGGACAGGCCATGCACGGTGGCCGGGGCGTCGGGGCGCGGCTCCGCCGGGTCGGACGCCGGCCGGGCATCAACCGGGGGCGCGAAGGGGCCGAACAGGACGAGCAGCGTGATGAGCGAGGCGGCGGTGCGCCGGCGCGAAGGTAGAGACATTCTGACAGGCATCCTGACATCCCGTGTCGACGGTCACGCCGGCTGGCGCCGGCGTCGTTGCCTGATAAGGTGTCAGCCTCGAGCGTGAAAGGCAATACTCCTGCCGCGCTTAGCGCGAGGCGAGGCGGCGGGTGGGCAGCTCCAGCGTCTGCCCCGGGCGAATCAGGTTGCCCGAGAGGCCATTGGCCCGGCGTAGCTCGCCGACGCTGATGCCCTGGTAGGCGGCGATCTCGGCCAGGGTGTCGCCGCGGCGCACCAGGTACTGAGAGTCCTGGGCGGCACTCGGCGTCGTGGGGGCCTCGAGGCTTGCCAGCATGGCATCGGCGCGCTCGGCCGGCACCAGCAGCACGCGGTCATTGCCGGGCCGGATGGCGCCGCCGGTCACCCCGGGATTGAGGGTGGCGATGGTGCCCGGAGAGACGCCGGCGAGGCGGGCGGCCTCGTCGAGACGCAGCGGGCGCTCCACGGGGATCTTGGCGAAGGCCGGGGCCTCCTCGATCTCGGGGAGGGCGACGTCATAGTGCTCCGGGTCGTCGATGATCGCGGCGATGGCCTTGAGCTTGGGCACGTAGTTCATGGTCTCCCGCGGCAGCGAGAGGCTCCAGTAGTCGCCGCCCTTGCCCTGGGCGAGCGCCCGGCGGCGCGCCTTGTTGACGGTGCCCGCGCCGGCGTTGTAGGCCGCCAGGGAGAGCTCGAGGTCGCCTTTGTACCATTGATCGGCCTGGTACTCGATATAGTCGAGGGCAGCATAGGTGGAGGCCACCACATCCAGGCGTCCGTCGTAGCCGCGCTGCCGGCTCAGCCCCAGGGAATCGCCGGTGCGGGGCATGAACTGCCACAGGCCGGCGGCGCCGCGATGGGAGCGGGCGCTGGGATCGAAGGAGCTCTCGATGAAGGGGATCAGGGCGATCTCGCCGGGCAGGCCCCGCTCCTCCACCTTCTGGGTGATCCAGGCGAGCCAGGGCCGGGCGCGCTCGGTGATCTCGGCGATATTGTGGGGCGACTGGCGATAATGATCGATCCAGGCCTGCACGCGCGGCTCATGGGCCTCGTCCTGCCACTGGAAGCTGTCGCGCAGCCGGCTCCAGGCATCACGGCTTTCCAGCGCCAGGTCGTTCCAGAAGTGTCGGGTCGCCTGATGCGGGCGGGCCGTCAGGGCGTCGGGCTGGCCGCCGCGAAGCGTGACATGGTGGTCGAGGGAGGCGGCCTGAAGCTGAGTGCCGGCCGTCATCAGGGCCCCGAGCAGGGTGGCGCTGCTGGCGAAGCCGAGAAGCCTGCGACGCGTGGTGTAGTAGGTCATCCGGTCATGTTCCTTCGGGGTACGTCGAGGCCCTCGGCATGGCCGAGGGCCGTCAGGCGTCTAAGGGGCGTGTTCAGAAGTTATCCTTCCAGGCGCGCAGGGTGGCGAACGTCGCCTCGTCGCTGTCGACGTCACCGTGTGCCGAGCCGGTTTGACGCACGCCGGCATCCGCCGTGCGCAGGAAGGGATTGATGCGTTTCTCACGGGCCATGGAGGTGGGCAGCGTCGGGCGCTCGAGCGCCCGGGCACGCTGACACTCGTGCATGGCCTGGGCCACATCCGGATTGTGGGGGTCGGCGGCCTGCGCGAAGCGCAGGTTGGCTTCGGTGTATTCGTGGGCGGCGAAGACCAGGGTGTCGTCGGGCAGCGCGGCCAGCTTCTGCAGCGAAGCGTGCATCTGTGCCGGGCTACCTTCGAAGAGGCGGCCACAGCCGGCGCTGAACAGGGCGTCGCCGCCGAACAGCAGCGGCGGAATGCCGGCGGTGAAGAAGGCGATATGATCCAGGGTGTGGCCGGGCACGGCGATGACCTCGAACAGCCGGCCCATGACGCGCATCTCGTCGCCTTCGGTGACCGGGGTGTCGATGCCGTCGATGGCCGGGTTGTCGGGTCCTATCACCCGGGGGGCGTAGCGCTTGATGAGCTCGGCCAGCCCGCCGGTGTGGTCCGGGTGGTGGTGGGTGATCATCACCGTCGAGAGAGACAGCGACTCACGCTCGAGCAGCTCGATGACCGGGGCGGCATCGCCGGGGTCCACCACACAGACATCGGGGGTCGTGTCCTGACGCAGAAGCCAGATATAGTTATCGCTAAACGCGGGAATCGGTGTCACGCTCAACATGGGCTGAGTGTCCTGAGTGGGCATGAACGGTTCGCAAAATTCAGCCAATATGAAGAGTAGGGAAAGGCATGTCAACCGAGTCCGACGCCCCGCGCCTCGCCGATCTGGTGCATGAAGGGCGGCAGTTCTGGGCCACGCCGACCGGCGCCGCGGTGCGCCGGGCCGAGCGCGCCTGCCTGGGGCCGGCCTGCGAGCGGCTGTTCGGGGTGCATAGCCTGGAGCTGGGGTTCGGCAACCTGCTGGCCGACATGTGCCCCATACGCCACGCCATGGGCTGGGCCCCCGACCGCGAGCCGGCGCAGGACGCCGCCACGCTGATCTGTTCCCCCGAGGCACTGCCGCTTCCCGACGACAGCCTCAGCCTGGTGGTCGTGCATCATCTGCTCGAGGTGGCGCCCGACCCCCACCATATGTTGCAGGAGGCGGCCCGGGTCACCGCCGATGAGGGGCGCCTGATCGTGTTCGGCTGGATGCCGTGGTCTGCCGGTGCCCTGGGGCGCCTGGCGCCGGGGAGGCGCCAACGGCTGCCCTGGCGGGGCCAGTGGCGAAGCCCCGGCCGGCTGCGGGACTGGCTGGCGTTTGTCGACTTTCAGGTCGAACGGGTAGACTACTGCGCCTTTCGCCTGCCCGGCCGGCCGGCGCGCAATGCCCTGTTCGAGACCCTGGGGCGGCGCTATAACCTGCCGCTGGGCGACAGCTACATGATCCAGGCGTGCCGCCGTCCGCAGCTGCTCAAGAGCCGCGACACCCGGCTGCGCTTTACCAGCCCCCTGGGGGGGGCGGCGCTTCCCGCCGCCCGCCTGGGCGCCGGGCCCGTAGCTCCCCCAAGAGAAGAGGATGACAGAGATTGAGTGATTCAGACCCCGGCGACGTCCCCGCTGTCACTATTTACACCGATGGTGCCTGCCGCGGCAATCCGGGCCCGGGCGGCTGGGGGGCGCTGCTGATCAGCGGGCCCCACGAGAAGCCGCTGAACGGCTATGAGGCGCGCACCACCAATAACCGCATGGAACTGATGGCGGCGATCATGGCGCTTCGCGAGCTCAAGCAGCCCTGCCGCGTGGCGCTGTGGACCGACTCCGAGTATCTGCGGCGCGGCATCACCGAGTGGATCCATGGCTGGATCAAGCGGGGCTGGAAGACCGCCGGCCGCCAGCCGGTCAAGAACGCCGAGCTATGGCGGGAGCTGCTCGAGGAGACCCATCGCCATGAGATCGACTGGCACTGGGTCAAGGGCCACAGCGGCCATCCGGGCAACGAGCGCGCCGATGAGCTCGCCAACGAAGCCATCGATAATCACCGTCACCAGGCCTGAGAGGGATAGAGATGCGTCAGATTGTTCTGGATACCGAGACCACCGGCATCGATCACAAGGACGGCCATCGCCTGATCGAGATCGGGGCGGTGGAGATGGTGAACCGCCGGCTGACCGGGCGCACCTATCACCAGTTCATCAACCCCCAGCGCGAGATCGAGGAAGAGGCCATCTCGATCCACGGCATTACCAATGAGCGGGTCGCCGAGGAGCCGCTGTTCGCGGAGGTCGCGGATGCGTTCTGGGCCTTTATCGAGGGGGCCGAGCTGGTCATCCATAATGCCCCCTTCGACGTGGGCTTCATCGACCATGAGCTGGCGATGCTCAACGGCGCGCGTAGCGAGCCTCCGCTGGGCCCGGTGGCCGAGCATTGCCGGGTCCTCGATACCCTGCAGCTGGCGCGGGACAAGCACCCGGGGCAGCGCAACAACCTGGATGCGCTGTGCAAGCGCTACGAGATCGACAACGGCCACCGGGTGCTCCACGGCGCCCTGCTGGACGCCGAGATCCTCGCCGAGGTCTATCTGGCGATGACCGGGGGCCAGACGGCGCTGCTGCTCGATGCCTCGATGACCGCGGAAGGCGGCAGGCGAGCGGGCATCCAGCGCCGCCCGGTAACGGTGGCAGACGGCGCGCTGAGTGTATCGACACCCAGCGACCCGGAGCTGGCGGCGCACCGCCGGAAGCTGGCGCAGATCCGCGAGAAGGCGGGGGAGTGCCTGTGGGATACCGTCGACGGGATCCCGCACTGATGCTGCGTCGTGAGCTGCCCCGGGGCGCGCAGGAGGGGCACGTGATTCGCCTGGCCGAAGGCCGCCTCGCCCCGGCGCCCGATGGCGGGGTGTTGCAGCCGGTGATGCCCTGGACGGCGGAGATGCAGCCCCTGGGCTACTGGCACGAGGTGCCCCTGGCGCTCTCCCTCGAGGCGAAGGCGGGTGAGGACTGGCCCGCCGGCCGGGAATGGCTGGCGCGGCTGCCCGAGTCGCTCTTCCCGCTGGTGTCCACGGCCCTTCAGGTGGGGGCCTGGCTGCGCAACCACCGTTTCTGTGGGCGCTGCGGGGCGCCGGCCGAGCGCCTCGATGCCGAGTTTGCGATGCACTGCCGGGCCTGTGGGCACCGCAACTATCCGCGCATCTCGCCCTGCATCATCACCCTGGTGACCCATGGAGACGCCTTGCTGCTGGCGCGTAGCCCGCGTTTTCCGCCGCGGCGCTATTCGACCCTGGCCGGTTTCATCGAGCCCGGGGAGTCGTCGGAGGAGGCCGTGCGGCGCGAGATCTTCGAGGAGGTGGGGCTGACGGTGGGGCGCATTCGCTACTTCCGCAGCCAGGCCTGGCCCTTCCCCCATGCGTTGATGCTGGGGTACTTCGCCGAGGCCGCCAGCCGGCGCATCCGCATCGATGGTGTGGAGATCGCCGATGCCGCCTGGTTTTCCCCCCGGAAGCTGCCCCAGCTGCCGCCGCTGTATTCGATATCCCGGGCGCTTATCGAGACCCATCTGGCGGAAGTCGCGGCGCGCTAGGCCTGTCCGCCCTGGGCGGGTCCGGCAACAAGCTCGGCAAGGGGCTAGCCCGGGGCTGATCTGGCGGCGGGCTAAAGCCAGGGCTATCGCCATGATCGGAACCAGGGGCGCTGGGGATAAGCCGAAGAGGAGGTCCTACGCCAGGGACGGCGTCGGTAGCGTACAGGGAAGTATTCACAGCGCCTCCTCGCAGGCTTGTCGCCAGATCAGCCCCGAGCTACGAAGCTCCAGACTCTAAGCGATAGCCCGCCCTGTCCCGTCAGCCTGGGGCAGGGCGCCGCGGTTATTCGTTGGGGAAGAGGCTGGTCAGCTTGGTGGCCAGCATCACATTGCCGGTGGCCTTGATCTTGCCTGTCATGAAGGCGGTCATGCCATTGATCTCGCCGGTCATCAATCCCTTGAAGGTGGCGGTGCTCATCGTCAGGGTGACGGAGGGGTCGTCATGCTCACCGGACTCAACGCTCAGCTCCTGATTCTGAATGACCAGGTAGTAGCTGTCGGCATCGTCGAAGTGGAACTGGAAGACGTCGTCCATGCCGCTGGCGGCTTGAGGATCGAATCGAGCGACCAGGGTATCGAGGGTAGACTGGCTCATGGGAGGCTCCTGCGAGGTTGGATGGTGGTGTCGGTGCAGTGAGCGTATTTTAAACAGTTGTTTAATTCAAGGGCCGAGGGGCGTTCGCCGTGACGGCCCGAGGCCGCAAGGGAGGCATCGATGGGAGAGTGGCTGTCGGAGTTCGGGTTGTTTCTGGCTCAGCTGGTGAGCCTGGTGGTGATCGTCGGCCTGGGGGTGCTGGTGGTCGCCAGGCTGCGTGGCGAGATGGGAGCCGAGTCGCGACTCAAGATCGAGGAGCTTAACCGGGGGCGCAGCATCCGCAAGCGCCGCCTGCGCCTGGCGTCCAGCGAGCCGGGGGCCCGCAAGCGCATGGCCAAGGCCTTCCGCCGCGAGGACAAGGATCATGCCAAGGCCGGAAAGGCCGCCAAGGGCGAGGCGGAGGAGGCGCGCCGGGCCACCGCCTGGGTGCTCGACTTCCATGGCGATATCCGGGCCAGCGGTACCGAGCGCTTCGCCGAGGAGGTCTCGGCGGTGATCGCGGCCGCCGAGTCGGGCGATGAGGTCATCGTGCGCCTGGAGTCCGGCGGCGGGCTGGTGCATGCCTATGGCCTGGCGGCCGCCGAGCTCGACCGCTTGAGCGAGGCGGGGCTCACCACGACCGTCTGTGTCGACAAGGTGGCGGCCAGCGGCGGCTATCTCATGGCGTGTGGGGCCGACAGCGTGCGGGCGGCGCCCCTGGCGGTGCTGGGTTCCATCGGCGTGGTGGCCCAGATCCCCAATGTGCATCGCCTGCTCAAGCGCCATGATATCGATGTCGAGGTGCTGACCGCCGGGCACTACAAGCGCACCCTGACGGTGCTGGGGGAAAACACCGAGGAGGGGCGCGAGAAGTTTCTCGATGACATGGAGAGGACCCACGAACTGTTCAAGCGCCATGTGGCGAGCCGCCGCCCGGGGCTGGATATCGATGCCATTGCCACCGGCGAGACCTGGTATGGCAGCGAGGCCCTCGACAAGGGGCTGGTGGATGCGCTGGGGACCAGCGAGGCCTATCTGGTGGCGCGCATGCAGGAGGCCCGGGTGGTCAGCGTCAAGCTGGAGCCGCCACGCCGGCTCGGCGAGCGACTGGGCCTGGCGGTTTCCACCGGTGTCGAGCGGGCCCTGCTGCGCGGGGCAGAGGTGCTCGATGCCAGCCGCTGGCAGAAGCGCTAGCCGGGTCGGGTCATTCCTCGGCCAGGCCGAGCTTGACCAGCGTGGCGATTACCGCCCTGACGCTGTCGCCCTGCAGTGAGTAGTAGATGGTCTGGGAGCTGCGTCGGGTGGTGACCAGGCCCTCCCGGCGCAGGATGGCCAGGTGCTGAGACAGCGCCGACTGGCTCAGGGCCAGATGGGCATTGAGCTCGGTCACCGACATCTCGCCCGCGTCCAGCAGGCAGAGAATGCGGAGCCGGTTGTCGTTGGCCATGGCCTTGAGCAGGGCAGTGGCGCGATCAATGGAGCCGCTATCCCCTTCGAGGAGTCGTGCCGCCTCGCGGCTGGGAGTGTTCATGGTAGGTCTCCGCGCTGCGCGTGAGTGGTGGGGTCGTGTCTGGCGCCCTCGGGCATCCTGACGGTATATCATGCTTTACTCAATCATAGACTAGTTTGCGGGGCGCGGGGGCGTCGAATCGGCGATTCGCTCGTCGTCCGATGGTGAATACTCGCCGCTGGTTGTTGACAATAAACTGGCGGGACCTGCGCCTTTGGTCGGAATTTAGCCTATTGTCTTAGAGAGTTCCGTGATTTGTTGTATAGAGTGTCAACAATGTTTCAGTAATCATCGATCCCGGACCGTGACAGGAACGCCATGAGCCTCTATACCAACGAATTTCGTCGTTCAATCGAGCAACCCGAGGCCTTCTGGGCCGAGCAGGCCCGACGCATCCCCTGGTTCAAGGAACCCAGCAACATCCTCGAATATGACGAGGCCGGCCACGCCCGCTGGTACGCCGACGGCGAGCTCAATATCGCCTATGCGGCCCTGGATTATCATGTCGAGCAGGGCCGGGGCGACCAGCCCGCCGTGCTGTGGGACTCCCCGGTGACGGACGCCAAGCGCACCCTGACCTATGGCGAGATGCGCGACCAGGTGGCGAGCCTCGCCGGCGCCCTCAGGGCGATGGGGGTGGCGAAGGGTGATCGCGTGGTGATCTACATGCCCATGGTGCCCGAGGCGCTGGTCGCCATGTTCGCCTGCGCCCGGCTGGGTGCCGTGCACTCGGTGGTGTTCGGCGGCTTCGCGCCCCATGAGCTGTCCGTGCGCATCGAGGATGCGGCCCCGAAGGTGGTGATCGCGGCGTCCTGCGGCGTCGAGGTCAACAAGGTCCTGCCCTACAAGCCCATCATCGATGCCGCCATCGAACAGAGCGCTCACAAGCCGGATGCCTGCGTGATCTTCCAGCGCGAGCAGCATATCGCCGAGCTGGGAGCGCGCGACCATGACTGGGCCACGGTCGTGGCGGCGGCCACCCCCGCCGACTGCGTTCCGGTGAAGGGCACGGACCCGCTCTATGTCCTCTATACCTCCGGCACCACGGGCAAGCCCAAGGGCGTGGTGCGCGACACCGGCGGCTATGCGGTGGCGCTGGCCTATTCCATGGAGGCCATCTATGACGTGGCGCCGGGGGAGGTGTTCTTCTCGGCCTCGGACGTGGGCTGGGTGGTCGGCCACTCCTATATCGTCTATGCGCCGCTGCTGCGCGGGGCGACCACCCTCGTCTACGAGGGCAAGCCGGTGAAGACCCCGGATGCCGGGGCCTTCTGGCGGATCATCGAGGAATATCAAGTCAAGAGCTTCTTCACCGCGCCGACGGCCTTCCGGGCCATCAAGAAGGAGGACCCGGACGGCAAGCGGCTGGCCGAGCATGATATTTCCAGCCTCAAGGCGCTGTTCCTGGCCGGTGAGCGCCTCGACCCGCCGACCTTCCACTGGCTGGATGACCTGCTGGACGTGCCGGTCATCGACCACTGGTGGCAGACCGAAACCGGCTGGCCCATCGCGGCCAACCTCCACGGCCTGGAGCCCATGCCGACCAAGGCCGGCAGCGCCAGCATGCCGGTGCCGGGCTTCGATGTGCAGATCCTCGACCGCGAGGGCGAACCCATGAATGCCATGGAGCAAGGGGCGGTGGTGATCAAGCAGCCCATGCCGCCGGGCTGCCTGACGGGGGTCTGGGGGGATCCCCAGCGCTTCCATTCGGCCTATATGGCGGCCTTCCCGGGCTATTACCTCACCGGGGACGGGGGCTATATCGATGAGGAGGGCTACCTGTTCATCATGGGGCGCACCGATGATGTCATCAACGTGGCCGGGCACCGCCTCTCCACCGGCGAGATGGAGGAGGTCGTCGGCGCCCACCCGGCCGTGGCCGAGTGCACCGTCATCGGCATTCACGATGCGCTCAAGGGGCAGCTGCCGGTCGGCCTGGTGATACCCAAGGATGGCTTCGATGGCCGTGAAGTGGAGCTCGAGGAGGCGCTTATCGCCCTGGTGCGAGACAGGATCGGCCCGGTGGCCTGTTTCAAGCAGGTGCTGGTGGTAGACCGCCTGCCCAAGACCCGCTCCGGGAAGATCCTGCGCAAGCTGCTGCGCAATATCGCCGATGGCCAGGAATATGCCGTGCCCTCGACCATCGATGACCCGGCGAGCCTGGAGGAGATCCACGAAGCCATGCAGGCACGCGAGGTGGGCACCGCCGGCGACGCCCGCCTGGTCGACGGCCCCTGAGCGCGCCTCTCATTCCCCTTGTGCACCTTCCCCTGGGGTCAGACCCCAGGGGTTGGGGGTCTGACCCCATAGGATGAATTGGCCCCCTGGGGTCTGACCCCATGGGGTTGGGGGTCTGACCCCATAGGATGAATTGGCCCCCTGGGGTCAGACCCCATGGGGTTGGGGGTCTGACCCCATAGGATGAGTTGGCCCCCTGGGGTCAGACCCCGGGGGTTGGGGGTCTGACCCCATAGGATGAGTTGGCCCCCTGGGGTCAGACCCCATGGGGTTGGGGGTCTGACCCCAGGTGTGACCCCAGGTGTGCAAGGGGCAGGCCAGGCATGGCCAGTGCGCCGGTGAGGCCGTATAATCCGCCGCGTCGCGCCGCCGCCGGCGGCTTTTTGCCTCGAGGGTTCCCTCACCCCTCCCCAAAAAAGGATGCAAGATGTTTGTGCTGTCTGCCCTACAGTATCGCCGCTGCCTGGCGCTACTCGTTACCTTCCATATCGCCGTGATTGCCGCCAGCAACTACCTGGTACAGCTACCGTTTACGGTGTTCGGCCTGCATACCACCTGGGGGGCCTTCAGCTTTCCCTTTATCTTCCTGGCCACCGACCTGACCGCGCGCTTGTTCGGCAAGGGGCCGGCCCGGGCGATCATCATGCGGGTGATGTTGCCGGCGCTGGTGGTGTCCTACGCCGTGTCGGTGGTGTTTCCGCGGGGTAGCTTCGCGGGGCTGGCGGCCCTGGCGGACTGGGATCAGTTCGTGGCCCGCATCGCCGTGGCCAGCTTCATGGCCTATGTGCTGGGCCAGCTGCTCGATGTGCATGTCTTCGACCGCCTGCGGCGCCTGCGCGCCTGGTGGGTGGCGCCGGCGATCTCCACGGTGCTGGGCAATTTCGCGGATACCCTGGCGTTCTTCTCCATCGCCTTCCATAACAGCCCCGATGCCTTCATGGCGGCCAACTGGCTGGAGATCGCCCTGGTGGACTACGCATTCAAGCTGCTGATTAGCTTGCTGTTCTTCCTGCCCCTCTATGGTGTGCTGCTGGCCTGGCTGAGCCGTCGCCTGGTGACCGCTACCGGCGAGGCCGACCTGGCCCCCGAGGTGGCGCACGCCCGCTATCGTTGACCCTTTCTCCTGGACGAGGATCCTTCCCCATGTCTCTCGAGCTCAATACCCTGGACACCGGGGGCGATGGCACGCCGCTGGTGGTGATCCATGGCCTGTTCGGCAGCGCCGATAACTGGCGCTCCCATATCAAGGCCTGGCAGGAGGGCCGCCGGGTCGTGGCGGTGGACCTGCGCAATCATGGCCGCTCCCCGCATGCCCAGGGCATGGCGTACGCGGACATGGCCGACGATGTGCTGGCGCTGCTCGACCGGCTGGCCCTGCCGCGGGTTCACCTGCTGGGACACTCCATGGGAGGGAAGGTGGCGATCAGCCTGGCGCGCCTGGCCCCCGAGCGGGTGGCCTCGCTGATCATCGCCGATATCGCCCCGGTGGCCTATGGCCATGACCATGACAGCGTCCTGGCGGGGCTGCGGCGCGTGGCCCAGGGGCGGCCGGCCAATCGCCGCGAGGCGGATGCGCTGCTGGCCGAGCACGTGGCGGAAAAACCGGTGCGCCTGTTCCTGGCCACGAACCTGGTGCGCGGCGAAGGCGAGGACGAAGGACTGAAGCTGCGCCTCGGACTGGACGAGATCGAGGCGGGCTATGAATCCATCATGCGGGAGCCGGCGGGACGCGCGCCCTTCACCGGGCCGACCCTGGTGCTGCGGGGCAGTGCCTCCCACTATGTCGCCGACGAGCATCTCCCGGCGGTGTACGAGGCGCTGCCGGAGGCCCGGCTGGTGACGCTGGAGGCCGGACATTGGCTGCATGCCGAGAAGCCCGAGGCGTTTCGTGAGGCCATCGACGACTTTATCGCCGGCGTCGAGGCGAGCCCGACCTAGGTCTCCTGGCTAGTCGCCCTGGGCGCCGACGTCCACCGCCAGTTGGTCCAGCGGGCTGATCGATTCGATCAGCCCGTTTTCATGCAGGTAGGCCTCGAGGCGACGATAGCGTCGGCTGTCCAGCGCCGCGGGCTGGGCACTCAGGCGCATCAGGGTCGTGTTCCAGGCGGCGCGGTTGGCGGGGGTGTCGAGGGTGGGCTCCAGCCGGACCAGGGTCTCCCACGCGGTTTCGGGATGCTCGATCATCCAGAGCGTGGTGTCGCGCAGGATGTCGAGCAGTTCCATGATCGGCTCGCGAAGCCGGGCCAGGTGGTCCCGGTTGGCCGCCAGTATTAGCCCGTCATGGAAGGGAATGCCGTACTCCTCGGCGCTAAGCAGGCGGGTCGAGATGCCGCGATCCGCCAGCTGACGGGGCAGCGTCAGGCGCAGGGGGGTCACCATGCCATCCAGGGCCTGCTCGGCCATGACGGTGGCCAGGGCGAAGCCGGTCTCGACCAGGTGCACCTCGTCCTCGGCGATGCCCTGGGGCTCGATGAGTGCCGGGAGCAGGATGTCACGCGCCACCTCGGTGGCATAGCCGAGGGTGAGCCCGGCCAGATCCTCCGGGCCGTCGACGCCGAGGGAGTCTCGAACCACCAGGCCGGCCAGGGGCGTATCCGAAAGGGTGCCCACGCGTATCGCCGACTTGCCGTGGTCGACCTGAAGATGCAGCTGCAGTTGATGGGTCAGGGCCAGGTCCACCAGGTTGGCCTCCAGCAGGCGTAGCGGCGCCCCGGGGTCCGCCGGGGTGCGAACCTCCAGTGCCAGGCCCTCGCGCCGGGGCAGGTCGCTGCCGGCCGCCAGCAGCAGGGCGGCGTGGTGGGGGCTGGGGTACCAGTCGAGCATGATGGTCAGGGGCTCCAGGGGCGGAGGCGACAGCGGCTCGGGGGGAACATGGATCACGCTGGGGACCGTCGGGTCGGGCTCGTCGAGTGTGTCGTCGGCGCCGTTCTCGGCACTGTCTGGCGCCGCCTCGGGGGCGGGGGACGGTGGCGCCTGTGCCGGCGGGGCATCGAGGCTGGGTACCAGGACATCGCCATCCAGGGTCAGCGGCTCGGGGGGCAGCTCCAGGGGCACATCGGCCCGGAGCATGGCCGATGGGGTCGCTTGAAGCACCAGCAGGCCGAGGGCGAGATACAGGGAGGCGCCGAAACGCTGGTGGCGAAAACTGGGCATTCATGGGCTCCGCGGCGGGTGGGGGCTGGACGGCGGTCAGTGTATCCGTATCGCCGCCGGGCTCGCCAGTTGGCGGGCATGGGGAGGGTCTGCGCTATCGCGAGGTTACCGAGCCCATGCAATAATAGCCTTTCTGCCATCGAGAGGATGCCATGGACGTTATCAATACTCTGTTTTTCTTCACCGGATTGCTGATCGCCCTGAGCGTGCTGGGCAGCCGACTCTCCACCGCGTTTGGTCTACCCCTTCTCCTGATCTTCTTGGGCCTGGGCATGCTGGCCGGGGAGGAGGGGGTCCTGGGCATCGAGTTCGATAACTATCCCCTGGCATTCATCATCAGCCACCTGGCCCTGGCCATGATCCTCCTGGACGGCGGGCTGCGCACACGACTCAAGACCTTCCGCGTCGCCTTCAAGCCCGCCCTGACCCTGGCCTCGGCCGGGGTATTTATTACCGGGGGCCTGGTCGGGCTCTTCGCCATGTGGGTCTTCGACCTGGGGCTGATCCAGGGGCTGCTGGTCGGGGCGATCGTGGGGTCGACCGATGCGGCCGCGGTGTTCTCGATGCTCGGCGGGCGCGGACTGAATCTCAATGAGCGGGTCGGGGCGACGCTGGAGATCGAATCCGGCACCAACGACCCGATGGCCATCTTCCTGACGCTGGTGCTGGTGGAGATCCTGGTGGGCGACATCGGGGGCCCGATGGAGACCGTGCTGCTCTTGATCGAGCAGTTCGGCCTCGGCCTGGTGGTCGGGGTCGGGGCCGGCTGGCTGAGCGCCCGCCTGCTGCGCTGGGTGGACCTGGCCCCGGGGCTCTATTCCCTGCTGGCGCTGTCGCTGGGGTTCACCATCTTCGGCTTTACCAGCTTTCTCGGGGGCAGTGGCTTCCTGGCGATCTACCTGGCGGGGCTGATGATCGGCAACCAGAAGGGCCGCCATCTCAACTACATCCTGCCGGTGCACGACGGCCTGGCCTGGCTGAGCCAGATCGGGCTCTTCCTGGTCCTGGGCCTTCTGGTCTCACCGTCGGACCTGCTGCATTATGCGCTCCCCGCGACCCTGGTGGGCCTGATGCTGATCTTCGTGGCACGCCCGCTGGCGGTGCTGGTCTCGCTGAAGCCCTTCTTCAAGTTTCGCTGGCGCGAGCTGGGGTTTATCTCCTGGGTGGGCCTGCGGGGCGCCGTGCCGATCGTGCTGGCGATCTTTCCCGTGATCGGTGGGGTGGAAGGCGCGGAGCTCTATTTCAATGTCGCCTTTGCGGTGGTGTTGCTGTCGCTTCTGCTCCAGGGGGGAACCCTCTCGCTGATGGCGCGCTGGACCCGGGTGCTGATCCCCACCCCGGTCACCCCCAACCATCGTGGCCCCCTGGGGATCCTGCCCGAAAACGATTACGAGATGTTCGTCTACCGCGTCGAGAACGAAGATCTCGCCGATGTGCCCATCCGCCTGTTGCGCTTCCCCTCCGGGGCGCTGATCTCGGCGCTCTTCCGCGAGCATGCCATGCTGCATCCCAAGGGCAGCACGCGGCTGCAGCTCAACGATGTGCTGTGCGTGATCGGGCGCAGCGAAGACCTGCCGGCCCTCAACCGGCTGTTCAACGGCGAGGCCAAGCTCAAGCAGGAGCGTGCCTTCTTCGGCACCTTCACCTTCGACGCCGAGGCCAAGATGCAGGATATCGCCGATGCCTACGGGCTGACCCTGAGCCCCGGCGAGAAGGAGATGAGCCTCAGCGAGTTCGTGTCGCTGCGCGTGGGGGGCCATCCGGTGGTCGGCGATGACGTCGACTGGCACGGCATCCAGTGGGTCGTCAGCGAGATGAATGGCAACCGCGTGACCCGGGTCGGCCTGCGGCTCTACTGATCTGCGCCATGCTCTCTAAGGCATTGATCGCAATTGCCTCTTGACCTCGGAGCGAAAGCTGGTAATATGCATCGCCGTAAGCCGGAGGGATGGCAGAGCGGTTGAATGCACCGGTCTTGAAAACCGGCGTAGGTGAGAGCCTACCCAGGGTTCGAATCCCTGTCCCTCCGCCACCTTTTACGAAAAAGCCGCTGAAATCAGCGGCTTTTTTTGTGTCTGTAAGTTAGCTATCGGATCCCGGGTGATCGATGCCCGGGTGTCACGAGCGGAACCCGCTGCGATCAATCGCTGCCTGTCATGCCAATTTTCCTTGAGGCCACCCGAATGGCACTGAAAGCCACAATTTTTAAGGCAAGGCTCCAGATTGCCGACATGGATCGCCACTACTACGGCGAGCATGCTCTCACCCTTGCCCGCCATCCGTCGGAGACCGACGAGCGCATGATGTTGCGCGTGCTGGCTTTCGCCCGACATGCCCATGAAGATCTTGCCTTCGGCCGGGGTGTCAGCACCGAGGATGAGCCCGACCTATGGATCCGGAGCCTGACCGGCGAGGTCGAGCTCTGGATTCAGCTGGGGCAGCCGGATGAGCGCGAGATACGCCGCGCCTGCGGCCGCGCTAGGCAGGTGGTGCTGTATACCTACAGCGGCCAAGGCGCCAGCATCTGGTGGGAGCAGCTCGGCAGGAAGCTTTCCAGCCTGGGTAACCTCTCCGTCTACGACATCCCTGTGGAGAGCATGGCGGTGCTAGGGCAGTTGGTGGCGCGCGGCATGGAAATCAATATCTCCATCCAGGATGGCGCCATCTGGCTGGCCAATGCCGAGACGGCGGTAGAGGTAAGCATCGAGGTGCGCCAGGAAGCCGGCACGACTCACTAGCAAGCGACGCCGCCATCGCCCCAGCCACTCGAAGAAGGGTGGGGCGTCCTATGACCGAGGCGTATCACAATTTGGCGGAGTAGAAACAAGAAACCCGCCACGGTGGGTGGTGGGGGATCAGAAAGCGGCAGGAGACTCGGCAATTGCCTTCTGCATGGCTTCTCGCCCGATGCTGTCAGGTAGTAAGCGAATGTGGGGTTTGCTCTCCAGCGCCCGGGCGACCTCGATGTAGGCCTTCAGGTGTTGGCCCTGCGCGGTAGGTCGCCGGCTGATGAATACTGCATCGGCGGGCGCCGCTCCGGCAGCAATCAGGCGCTCCATCTTGGAAACCCACTTGTCGCCCTTCTCGAGGATGCTGCTAGGGTCATCGAGGTCGAATGAGATCGGCTTGATCGCCTGGCGAGGCGTGCTGTTATCCTGCCACAGGAAGGGGAAGGTCACCTTATAGTAGCCCGCTGTTAGCGTGCCCTTGTCGTAGTGACGATTAGGCAGATTCTTGAGCAGGCGATTGACCCGCTGAGTCAGCTGCTGCTCGACGTCCGGCTTGCTGTCGAACTCATGGTGCACGTAATTGAGAAACAGTTTCTCAAGGGCTTCTTCCGGCTTGGCTGCGGCAATAACCCCGGGCCGGCTGAAGCGCAGGATCGTCTCGCTAGGTCCGGTCAGGTGCTTGAAGACGGAGAGCTGAAGTTTGCTATCGGAAGCATGCTTCTGCATCACATCACTGATCCGTGCCAGTTCGTTGGCTATGCCACGACGGGCGTTCAACAGCACTTTTTTATCCAGCTTGGAAAAGAATTGGGTGATGCGCTTGTAATGGCGAGTCTCAAGACGATAGAGGAACGTACCATTGTTGCAGAGCATGACGACCCCCAGGTTAGCGAACTCACCTGTCTCGGGGTAGGGCTGGAAGCGCAGCACCGCATAGTTGCAAATGGTGCTCATTGGTTTCTCCAGATGTCATCCGCATTGAGTCGACTCAACCATTGGTAACGCTCTTTGAGCGTCGGCTGGGATGGAGTCGTATCATCACCCTGATCTCTATAGACCCACTCGTCGGGCAAAAGGTCGATGATCGTATCCCAGTCGGACAAGGCGCTGTCAAGCACCGATATATGAGACTCTCTCACTACCAGATCGTCGAGAGCCGCCGTCTGGCCGCTGAAGACATGGCGTTTCGTCCAGTCCGGAGTCTCTAGCTCTAGCAGGGCGACGTTGTGGTCGATGACCGCTAGGTGATATTCAGGTGTTATCAATAGATTGACGTTGCCGCCTAGATCGGTCAACTGCCGATCGCCGTTGTTGACCCATATGTCAAACAGTAGCACACGTTGCTGCAGGACCTCGTCGATGCTGCTCACCTGGGAGAAGCGTAGTTCGGCCGCCTGTTCGAGAAGGAGCGAGGCGAAGGCGGGCCCACCACCGAGCTCGTATGCTTTTTCCACCCCACAATGTGCAAGGAGCACTGGTGAGATCTCCATGATGCCGTGATCCGGGATGGGAAGTTCGCAGCGGTTACCCAGCTCGGCACAGATTAGCTCCGAGATGAGAGCGGGCCGGCCGGCGCCGTCGACTCCCTTAACGACGTAAATGTCACCTTCCGTGTCTCGCACCAGAAAGGGGCGGGAACGGCCTTGCTCAGTGGGCCTGAGGACTTCCTCGGCCACCAGCGTGCGCTGAATCATCATCCCTGAGGATGTCCTCCCATATCAGTGCATCAGCACGAGTGTAGTCCACGAGCTTTCAGCGAGCCTTAGTGGCATAGCGGACCTGACCCCCTGGTCTTGCGCTATGATTCCTCATACAGACAATCGGGTGCCGATGATGACGAAGCAGATGCCACGCCCGATAGCGGCGGTATCCTGTGCCCTGATCCGGGATGGGCGCATGCTGATGGTCCGCCGGGCCCATGCCCCTAACGCCGGTCGCCTGGCGCTGCCGGGGGGCAAGGTGGAGCCCGGCGAGACGCTACAGGCCGCCGCCGAGCGCGAGCTCCAGGAAGAAACCGGGCTCGTGGCCCGCGCCGGCGAGGTGTTCACGGCCTTCGATGTGTTCGACCCCGGGGCCCACGACCGCCTGGGCGCCCATTACGTCGTGATCGTGCTGCGCATGGCCTGGCGGGGCGGGGTGGAGGCCGCGGCAAGCGATGCCACCCAGCTGGTCTGGCTGGATCGGCCCGGGCTCGAGGTCGCCGGCCATGACGTCTGCGCCACCGCCGCGCGAGTCGCCGCGGCGCTTCTCGAGGAGCCCTCACCGGGTGGCAACGCTTCTTGACGGCTCGGCATCACGGAGCTTAATGTCGAGGATCGGCTCCGGTGTGGGAGGCGATCCGCGAGGGCCAAGGTGTCCCCGGCTCTTGCGTGAAAAACCCGCAGCCGGCATTCTAGTTGATTGCCAAGATCAACTGACCACAGGGAGCACAGGATCAATGGCCTATCAAGAGTCACATATGACCCGCCAGCAGGCCCAGGCAGGGGTTGCCAGCACCAACAAGGTACTGCGTAACACCTACGGCTTGCTGGCCATGACGCTGCTCTTCTCCGCAGTGACCGCCGGCGCCGCCGTGGCGATGGGCATCGAGCGCATCAACATTCTGGTGTTCTTCATCGGCGCCTATGGCCTGATGTTTCTGGTTCACAAGACCGCCCACTCGGCCATGGGGCTGCTGACCACCTTCGCCTTCACCGGCTTCATGGGATTCACCCTGGGTCCGATACTCAACGCCTACCTGGCGATGCCTAACGGCGCGGCCCTGGTGATGAACGCCCTGGCGATGACCGGCCTGACGTTTATCGGCCTCTCCGCCGTGGCGCTGATCACCAAGAAGGACTTCAGCTTCCTCGCCAACTTCATGATGGCGGGTGCCATCGTGCTGATGCTGGCCATGGTGGCCGGGATCTTCTTCCAGATCCCCGCGCTGATGCTGATGGTGTCCGCCGGCTTCGTGCTGTTCTCCTCCGCGGCGATCCTCTACCAGACCAGCGAGATCGTTCATCGCGCCGGCGAGACGAACTATATCCTGGCCACCATCACCCTCTATGTGGCCATCTATAACCTCTTCGTGAGCCTGCTCTCCCTGCTGGGTATCATGAGCAGCGACTAAGCCTGTCCAGGCACGCCTACCTTGTCTGGCCCCGCCTCGGCGGGGCCAGATTGTTTCAGGATATCTTCAGGAGCTTCCGGTGCGCTACGCCATCCTTCTGCTCGATGCGCCCTATACCAGCCAGGCGGCCCACTCGGCGCTTCGCTTCACCCGCGCGCTGCTGGCGCGGGGGCATGACGTCGAGGGGGTGTTCTTTTACCATGAGGGCGTGCATAACGCCGCCAGGCTCGCCGCGCCGCCCCAGGACGAACCCCACCTGGTGGATGCCTGGGCCGAGCTGGGGCGGGGCCATGACGTGGCCCTGCAGGTCTGCATTGCCGCCGCCCTGAGGCGAGGCCTGCTCGACGAACAGGAGGCCAGCCGGCACGGCAAGCAGGGGTTCAGCGTCGAGCCCCCGTTCGAGTTGACCGGACTGGGTCAGCTCGTCGACCTGGGCCTGCGCTGCGACCGACTCATCACCTTCGGCCCCTGAGGAGGCTTTTCATGACAGAGGATACGCCGTCGGCAGAGCTGCTGGTGATACTGCGCCATGCGCCCCACGGGTCCAGCTGGCTCAAGGAGGGGCTGGATGTGGCCCTGGTGGCGGCGGCCTTCGACCGTCGGGTGACGCTGCTCTTCATGGGGGAGGGGGTCACGGCGCTCCTCGAGGGCCAGCAGGCCGGCCCCCTGGGGCAGAAGGGCACGGCCGCGACCCTGGAAATGCTCGAGATGTACGACGTCGATAGCCTGGTGGTCGAGAAGCGCAGCCTGGACGCGCTGGGCCTGAGCGGCGACCAGTTGATGCTCCCGACCCGGGAGGTGACGGAGGCGGGGATCGCCGCCCTGGTGGCCTCACACGCCCTGGTACTGAACTTCTGATGAGAGACACCATGTTGCTGCATACCCTGAATCGCCCTCCGTCGTCTCGGGTACTCGACCAGGCACTGGCGGGCATGGGCCCGGAGGATCGGCTGTTGCTCATCGAGGACGGCGTGATCGGCGCCTTGCCGGCGCAGCGGGAACGCTTCGCCGGGGTGGCCGGGCGCCTCTACGCCCTGCACGAGGATCTCGCCGCCCGTGGGCTTCTCACCCGCTGTGATGACGCGGTGCGGGTGGTCGACGTGGAGGGCTTTGTGGCCCTGACCGAAACGTGTGAGCGCACAGTGAGCTGGTACTAATGGCGAGTACAGAAATATACCGTTATCTATATTCGACAGACAACAGCATCCCCCTCGATCCCGAGGGCTATCTCGTCGACATGTCGGAGTGGTCGCCGGAGGTGGCCGAGCGGCTCGCCCAGGAGGAGGGTATCGTCTTGACCGAGGAGCACTGGGAGGTGATCCGGGTGCTGCGAGACTTCTATGCCCGCTTCGAGCAGGCACCGGCCATGCGCCCGCTGGTGAAGGCCGTGGGGCAGGCTCTCGGCGCCGAGAAGGGGCGCTCCCTGCATCTGATGAGGCTCTTCCCGGAAAGCCCCGCCAAGGTCGGCGCCCGCCTGGCCGGGCTGCCCAAGCCCGCCAACTGCCTGTGAGTTCGCCATGAACTTCCTGGCCCATGCCTGGCTCGCCCGCCGCGGCAACGACGACTTCCTCTATGGCAACCTGATCGCCGACGGCGTGAAGGGCAGGAATCTGGAGGAGTGGCCCGCCGACGTGGCCCGGGGGATCCGCCACCATCGCCACGTGGATGCCTTCGTGGATGGCCATGCGGTGACCCACAGCATCCTGACTCGCTCGCCGGGCTGGGGCAGGCGCTACGCGGGCATCGCCCTGGACCTGGTGTGGGACCACTTCGTGGCCCTCGAGCTGACGCAGGCGAGGGCGGAGGGGCCGATCGTATCGCGCACCTATGAGCTGCTGGCCAGGCGCTCGGCGCCGTCACGCCTGGCCCTCATGGTGCCCGTGTTGGTGGAGCAGGACTGGCTGCGTCGCTATGCCGACTTTGCCTTTACCTGCCGCGCCATCGGCGGCATCGGCCAGCGCCTGTCCGGCCCCAACCGGCTGGCGGAACTCGTACCCTGGCTCGAAGCCGAGTACCCGGTGTTGCGCGAGGACTTCCAGTGCCTCTGGCCCGAGGTCTGCCGGGCACTGGAAGTCGCCTCCGAGGCGGAGTAGGCGACGCGTCGCTCAGGCGTCGCTTCTCAGCCATAGGCAGGTCAGGCGATCCCCCGGGGATATCGCGCTCTCCGGGGGAATCACCGCCAGGGCGTCGGCCTCGATGCACGAGGAGAGCACCGCCGAGTTCTGGTCGGCAAAGGCCTGGGCATGCACGCCCCGCTCGTCGAACCTCAGGGTCACCCGCATATAGTGGGCCCGCGGACCGGTGCGGGTCGTGAAATCGCTGAACGCCGGGATTTCCGTGAGTGTCGCCAGCGCCGGACAGGCCAGCATGCTGCCGATCAGGGGCCTCAGGAAGAGCCAGGTGCCCACGAAGCTCGACACCGGGTTGCCGGGCAGCCCCACGAAGCGGGCCATGCCCTCGCCATGGCCCCGGGGAATGCGCCCCAGCGCCAAAGGCTTGCCCGGGCGAATGGCCAGGCGCCACAGATCCAGCTCGCCCAGGGCCTCGACCGCGGCCTTGACGTGGTCCTCCTCGCCGACGCTGACGCCGCCGGTGGTCACCACGATATCGGCCTGGTCGGCGGCACTGGCGAGCATCTCGCGGGTGACGGCCGGGTCGTCGGGGATCGACGCCGCCATCACGATGGTGGCCCCGAAGCGCTCCAGCAGCCGACGCAGCATGGGGCGGTTGGAGTTGTAGAGCTGTCCGGGGCCGAGAGGGGTGCCGGGGTCGACGATCTCGTCGCCGGTGGAAAGCAGGGCGACTCGGGGCCGGCGGCGGACCTCGACCTGGGTCACGCCCTGGCCGGCGAGATGGCCCAGGGCGGCGGCCTCCAAGCGGCGTCCGGCTTCCAGCAGGATGGTGCCGGCCGCCACATCCCGTCCCCGACGACGGATGCTGTCTCCCTGGGTCACGTCGCCCGGGATCGTGGCCGTCTCTCCCGTCGCCTCGACGCGCTCCTGCATCACCACGCAATCGGCCCCCGGCGGAATTTCGCCGCCGGTGAAGATGCGCGCGCAGCTGCCGGGCTCCAGGGGCCTGGCCGGATTGCCGGCGGCGATGCGCTGGCTGATCGGCAGGGTCTTGCCCGCATCGCCATGGTTCAGGGCATAGCCATCCATGGCGCTGTTATCGAAGGAGGGCACATCGAGGCGCGCCGTGACGTCATTGGCCAGCACACGGCCGGCCGCCTCGTCACACGCCAGCCACTCGGTATCCAGCACGCCGACGCCCTGCAGCAGGGCCTCCAGCGCCGTGGTAACCGGCTTGAGTTCACTCCTATCCATGTTGGCCTCGCTCGGGGATTACGAGGTTGGCCTGAACGTATAGAGAGTTACATGGTTTATGCGGATTGATGGTCATGTCAGCTATGTCAGTCATGTTGGCCTCGCTCGGGGATTACGAGGTTGGCCTGAACGTATAAAGAGTTACATGGCTTATGTGGGTTGATGGTCATGTCAGTCATGCTGGCCTCGCTCGGGAATCACGAGATTAGCAAAGTTGCATGGCTTATGACGGCTATCGAGCTGTTCGGCGAGGATGCCGTCCCAGGCGGTTCGACAGGCCCCGGTGGAGCCGGGCAGGCAGAAGAGCACGGTGGCATTGGCCAGGCCGCCCAGGCAGCGGCTCTGCACGGTGGAACTGCCGATTTCCTGCCAGCTTAGCTGGCGGAAGAGCTCGCCGAAGCCCTCTATGCGCTTGTCGAGGAGCACCGATACCGCCTCCGGCGTGGAGTCGCGGCCGGTGAAGCCCGTTCCGCCGGTGGTCAGCACGACCTGGATCTCGGGGTCGGCAATCCAGGCCGAGACCCGGGCGCGGATCAGGTAGATGTCGTCGGGGACGATGCGCTTGTCGGCCAGGCGGTGTCCCGCGGCCTCCAGGCGCTGCACCAGGGCCTGGCCGCTGCGATCGGTCTCCTCGGTCCGGGTATCGGAGACCGTCAGTACGGCGACGGAGAGGGGAATCATCGATTCAGCCATTCTGTGCTGACTCCTCGCCGTTCTGCCGGGCCTTGGCCTGCTTGCGCGCGTTGTGCGCCTCGAAGGCGGCCTGCTGCTCCGGGGTCGCCTCTTGCTGGTACTTGGCCTTCCACTCGCCATAGGGCATGCCGTAGACGTACTCCCGGGCCGTGTCGTAGTCGAGCTCGGCGCCGCGCTCTTCGGCGGCTCCCACCAGCCACTTGGACAGGCAGTTGCGGCAGAAGTCGGCGAGGATCATCAGGTCGATGTTCTGCACGTCCTTATGCTCGTCGAGATGGCGCAGGAGGTGGCGAAACGCGGCGGCTTCGAGTTCGGTGCGGGTCGCTTCGTCGAGATGTTGCATCGGATATCTCCTCTGAGTCGTTTCGGCCCAGAATACCAAAAAGACACCGCCGAAGGGCGGTGTCTTGATTTGCGGGCTTCCGGGTAATCCCTAGGAGTTCTGCGTCGAGGAGCCTCGCGTCGAGTCATCCTGTGGCTCCTGGGAGGGGAGGTGCTCCTCGGGCACGGCATGCTCCTTGACCTCCTCGTACCAGAGGTTGTGGTGCTCCTTCGCCCAGGTTTCGTCGACATAGCCCGTGGTCATGCCCTCGAGGGAGCCCTCGGTTCCCAGGGTCCCGATATAGATATGCCCGAAGGCCACGGCGGTCAGGCCGAGGGCGCCCACGGCATGGAGCAGGTTGGCCCATTGCATGGTGTCCCGGGTCTGCCCGTAGTTGGGGAAGTCGAGCACCAGGCCGCTGGCGATCACCACCAGCCCGGCGGTGGCCAGCAGCCAGTACCAGGCCTTCTCGCCGGCGTTGGCGAACCCCGCATCGGGATGCTCATTGCCTACCATGCCGCCGCCCTTGCGGAACCATTCCAGGTCGTGTTTCTTCGGCAGGTTGTGCACCAGCAGCCTGGCCAGCAGCACGATCAGCAGGATGCCGAACAGCGGCCCCAGGTAGTTATGCAGCAGCTTGGAACCGGACACCATGGCACCCCAGACACCGGCGCCAAACAGCGGATAGAACACATGCTTGCCGTAGAGCAGGGTGACCCCGGTGAGGGCCAGCAGGATAAACAGGGTGGCGACGCTCCAGTGCAGCGAGCGCTCCAGCGCCTGCCAGCGCAGCAGCTTGTTACCCGTGCGGGGGGCCTCCAGCCGCTTGCGGCCGACGACCAGGTAGAAGATGACGATCATCGCCAGCATGCCGCCCATGACGATCAGGCCATAGGGGGAGACCCAGCGATTACGCCACTGGCGCCAGGTCTCGCCGCTGGCATTGACCAGGTTATAGCGGGAATCGAAGCGGCTGTCGCGGTAGTTGGCATCCACTTCGCCGCTGCGGACCTGGCGCCAGGTATCGGCATCCAGGGCGGGGACCGCGGTGGCCGCCTCGCCCTGGGGATCCGCCTGGGCGAGGGCGCCCTGGGAGAGCGCCAGGCCCACCGCCAGCCACAGGGCCAGCAGCAGGAATCGCCATAGCGACCGCCAATGAATGGGATGGCTCATGGGATCACCTCCTCAGCCCTGGCGGGCGGCGTCGTAAGCGAGAGAGTCCGCCGCCGAGACATCCGGCTGACCCGCCCCGGTGCGGCTCTGGTCGCGACGCGGGTTGCCGGACCAGCCGCCATCGGGATGGCCGCGGCGCACGACGCGCTGGCGGAAGACATCGGCGATTTCCTGGGCGTCACCGGCCAGCAGGGCCTTGGTGGAACACATTTCGGCACACAGCGGCAGCTTGCCCTCGGCGATGCGGTTGGCGCCGTACTTCTGGTATTCCTCCTCCTTGGTCTCGGCGGGGCCGCCGGCGCAGAAGGTGCACTTGTCCATCTTGCCGCGCTCGCCGAAGGCGTTTTTCTGGGGGAACTGCGGGGCGCCGAAGGGGCAGGCGTAGAGGCAGTAGCCACAGCCGATGCAGAGGTCCTTGTCGTGAAGCACGATGCCGTCATCGGTCTTGTGGAAGCAGTCGGTGGGACAGACCGCCATGCAGGGAGCATCGTCGCAGTGCATGCAGGCGACCGAGATCGACACCTCCTCGGGTTCGCCGTCGTTGAGGGTCACGACACGCCGGCGCTGGATGCCCCAGTCGGTCTCGTTGGCGTTCTTGCAGGCGGTGACGCAGCCGTTGCACTCGATGCAGCGCTCCGCGTCGCACATGAACTTCATTGTGGCCATGGTAGTCTCCTCAAGCACGCTCGATGCGGCACAGGGTGCACTTGGTTTCTTGCATCTGGGTCACGCTGTCGTATCCGTAGGTGGTGGCGGTGTTGGCCGCTTCGCCCAGCACATAGGGGGCCGAGCCCTCGGGGTAGCGGTCGTGGAGGTCCTCCCCCTGGAACTTGCCGCCGAAGTGGAAGGGCATGAATACCACCCCGCGGTCGACACGCTTGGTGACCAGGGCCTTGACCTTGACGCGTCCGCCCTCGGCGCCTTCCACCCACACATCGTCGCCCTCGGCGATGCCCAGGTCGTTGGCCAGCGCCGGGTTGATCTCGACGAACATCTCCTGCTGCAGTTCGGCCAGCCAGGACATGGAGCGCGTCTCTTCACCGCCCCCCTCGTATTCCACCAGGCGCCCGGAGGTCAGGATGATGGGGTAGTCCTGGGTGACGTCCTTCTCCTGGATGCTGCGGTAGAGCGTCGGCAGGCGGTAATGCGAGGCGACGTCCTCCCAGGTCGGATAGTCCTTCACCAGGTCGCGGCGACTGGTATACAGCGGCTCACGATGCTTGGGAATGGGATCCGGGAAGGTCCAGACGTTGCAGCGCGCCTTGGCGTTGCCGAAGGGGGAGCACTCGTGGGCAATGGCCACCCGCTGAATCCCGCCGGACAGGTCGGTCTTCCAGTTCTTGCCTTCCGCCGCGACCTTCTCCTCGGGGGTCAGGTCATCCCACCAGCCGAGGTCCTTGAGCATCGTGGCGGTGAACTCCGGATAGCCATCCTCCAGCTCCGAGCCGGCACCGTAGGAGCCATCGGCGAGGATGTTTTCACCGTCGCGCTCGATGCCGAAGCGTGCCCGGAAGGTGAGGCCACCCTCGGAGACCTTCTTGCTGGTGTCGTAGAGGATCGGCGTGCCGGGGTGGCCCATCTCGGCGTTGCCCCAGCATGGCCATGGCAGGCCGTAATAGTCGCCGTCGGCGGGGCCGCCTTCGGCCTTGAGGTCACGGAAGCTGAAGGTGTGCCAGTTCTGCTGGTGCTGCTTGAGGCGCTCGGGGCTCTGGCCGGTGTAGCCCACCGTCCACATGCCGGCGTTGAACTCCCGGGTGATGTCCTCGACCAGAGGCTCGGTGCCATTCACCTGGATGTTCTTGAAGAGTTCCTCGGCGAAGCCCAGCTTGCGCGAGAGCAGATACATGATCTCGTGGTCGGGCTTGGATTCGAACAGCGGCTCGATGACCCGGTCGCGCCACTGGAGCGAGCGGTTGGTGGCGGTGACGCTGCCGGTGGTCTCGAACTGGGAGCAGGCCGGCAGCAGGTAGACGCCGTCCTGGCGGCCGTGCATGACCCCGGCCACGGTGGGATAGGGGTCGACGATGACCATCATTTCCAGCTGCTGCATGGCCTTCTGCATCTCGGGGCCACGGGTCTGGGAGTTGACCGCATGGCCCCAGTAGAACATCGCCTTGAGCTGGGTACGCTGGGTGATGTTCTCGTCATCCTCCAGCACGCCGTCGACCCAGCGCGACACCGTGATGCCGTTGGTGTGCATGGGCCGGCCATCGGCGTATTCGGTCTGGTCGAAGCGGCCCTTGAGCCACTCGTAGTCGAGGCCCCAGACCTGGGCCCAGTGCTTCCAGGCCCCCTCGCTGAGCCCGTAGTAGCCCGGCAGCGAGTGGGACATCAGGCCCAGGTCCGTGGCGCCCTGGACGTTGTCGTGGCCGCGGAAGATATTGGCGCCGCCGCCGGACTTGCCGATATTGCCCAGGGCCAGTTCGAGGATGCAGTAGGCGCGAGTGTTGTTGTTGCCGGTGGTGTGCTGGGTGCCGCCCATGCACCAGACGATGCAGCCCGGGCGATTCTCGGCCAGGCGCCGTGCGGTGTCATACATCTGCGCTTCGGGCACCCCGGTGATGCGCTCCACCTCGTCGGGGGTGAAGTTGGCGACTTCCTCGCGCACCTCATCGAGGGCATAGACACGCTGGTCGATATATTCGCGGTCCTCCCAGCCGTTGGCGAAGATATGCCACAGGAGTCCCCAGATGAAGGCCACGTCGGAGCCGGGGCGGATGCGGACATAGCTGTCTGCCTTGGCCGCGGTGCGCGTGAAGCGCGGGTCCACGACGATGATCTCGGCGTGACTGCGCTCCTTGGCCAGCAGGATATGCTGCATGGCGATCGGGTGCGCTTCGCTGGGGTTGGAGCCGATAAACATGATCGACTTGCTGTTCTGGAGATCATTGAGCGAGTTGGTCATCGCCCCGTAGCCCCAGGTGTTGGCGACCCCGGCCACCGTGGTGGAGTGGCAGATGCGTGCCTGGTGGTCGGTGTTGTTGGTACCCGCCAGGGCGGCAAACTTGCGCAGCAGATAGGCCTGTTCATTGCTGAACTTGGCCGAGCCCAGCCAGTAGACGCTGTCGGGGCCGTGCTCGTCGGTCAGCTGGGCGACCTTGTCACCGATCTCCTCGATGGCCTCTTCCCAGCTCAGGCGTTGCCACTCGCCGCCCACCAGCTTCATGGGGTACTTGAGGCGCCGGCTGGAGTGGCCGTGCTGGCGAAGAGACGCGCCCTTCGCACAATGGGCACCCCGGTTGATGGGGTGGTCGAAGGCCGGCTCCTGCCGGGTCCAGACGCCTTCCTGCACTTCGGCGTAGACGCCGCAGCCCACCGAGCAGTGGGAGCAGATGGTGCGCCGGGTTTCCACCGGCGCATCGGAGACCGCGGTCTTCTCGGCGGCCTCGGCACGACGCATCATCGGGCTGCCCATCACGCCGGCGGCGGCCAGGCCGCCGGTGGTCGCACCGCTCCGCTTGAGGAACTGGCGACGGGATATGCCCAGGCCCTGGGGCCGTTGGGATGGTGTCTTACGAGTCAGGCGCATGACATCTCTCCTCGCTGACGGCCGTCAATCACGCAGGGTGGCGTAGTAGGCCCGGATATGGGGGGTTTCATGATATTGGGTGTCGGGCTTTTCGGAGCTGGCCGGTTGGGCCGCGCCAGCATCGGCCTGGGCCAGGGCGATATGGCCCACGGCGGCCGCCGACCCCGCCGCGGCGGTGCTCGCCCCCAGGATCTTCAGGAAGCGCCGGCGCTCCGGGTTGCTTGTCTTGCGCATGATTTCTTCTCCTCTCACGATTCAATAACCCTGACCGGTGAACGCTCGGCCTCTGCGGCCAGCAGGTCATGCTCCTCGGCGATGAATGCCTTGCCCAGCTCTCCTGTACGAGCATAGAAGTCCGTCTCGACCCCGGCCAGGTCACCCAGGCAGCGCTCGGCCCAGGGGGCGAGGTGTGCCATGAAGAAGGGGCCGGCCTGCGCCGAGCGGTCTTCGATCAGCATCGCCATGACCTCGAGCAGTGCCGCCAGATGGTCTTCGGGGTCGTGGCTGCCCTCACGGCGTGTGAATCCCAGGCGGCGCAGGTCTTGACGCAGCGCCACCAGGGGCTGGTCCATCAGCTCGCCATGGCGATACCAGGAGGCGTAGGGGGTGATCTCGCCCTGAATGACCCCCACGAAATGCCGGAAGTAGGCCCGTTCGAGCTCGTGGGGGCTGGCGTCGCCGGCGGCCCGGGACACGCCGTTCAGGGCAGCGATGACCGGGTCCTGATCGGCCTGGCCATCGAGCCGATGGTCGGCGAGCCAGGCCAGCAGGGCCTCGTCGGCGGGTTCGCGCAGCAGTCGCGCCAGCAGGCGGTAGAGGTCGACGCGCGGTTCCTCCTGCTCCTCGATGGCCGATGCCGCCCCATCCGTTTCGTGATTCATGGTGTCAGACCTTCAATTGGGATTCGGGGTCGCGAGCCATGTCCCGCCAGACATCCCTGACCCGGCAGTCCTCGCACATCTCGAGGCGCGCGGCGGCCTCGCCGGAAAAGTAAGGGTGCTCGGCCAGTTTCGCCTTGATGGTGGCGATGGTGGCCGCCGAGGCGAAGGGCTTGTCGCAGCGAATGCAGCAAAAGGGGGCCTCCTCGTGGCGAACCTGACGCTGGGTACGGCCGGGGTCGGCCAGGAAGCCGGGCACCAGGCGAATGGCGTCTTCCGGGCAGGCCTCGACGCACAGGCCGCACTGGACGCAGTCGGCCTCGCGGTAGCTGAGCATCGGGGTGTCATCGCCGGTGGCCAGGGCCGGGGTGGGGCAGTTACTGACACAGGCGAAACACAGCGTGCAGGCCTCGGGGTCCACCTCCAGGCCGCCATAGGGAGCGCCGTGGGGCAGGGCGTGGCGTTGGCCGCTGGCGGTGCCCTGGTCCGTCAGATGCGCTAGCACCGCCTCGAAGCGTCCCCGCTTGCCCTCGCCGGTAAGCACCAGTGGCTCGCCGGCGAGGGGCAGGCGCTCGGGCAGGGCGTCGCGAGCGGCGGCGTCGCCGCGTTGAATGCGGCGAAGGCGTTCGGGGTCATGGCCCAATGCCGTCAGGATGACTCGCGCCTGGTCGAGCTGGTCGTCGATAAAGGCGGCGAGGGTGGGCGGCAGCTCGGGATGCACCTGGATGCGCACCTCGGCGGCCCCCGCGGCCAGGGCGGTGAGCCACTGGTCGTGGCCGGCGTTGCCCAGTTCCTCCAGGGGCACGTCGAGCAGGTGCCCGGCCGCGGCCTCGGCCTCGTCTTCCAGGTCGGCGGCCTCGACGAAGCGCATCACCGGCGTGGTGCCGCCGGCCTGACGATAGGCGTCGAGGCGGGCGCGGATGGCCTCCTGCTGACGCGCCGGCTCGGGCAGGCGAAACTGGATGGCGCCGGTCGGGCAGGCGCTGGAACAGCTCCCCACGCCCTGACAGAGATAGGGGTCGATCTCGATGCGTGACTCGATGCGTCCCTTGTGGCTGGAGACGGCATCGGCGGGGCAGACCTCGAGGCAGCGGGTACAGCCGACGTTGCCGGAGGCGGAGTGGGCACAGAGGTCCGTGTTGATCTGGAAGTAGCGGGGCTTGTCGAATTCGCCGACCAGTTCGGCAAACTCGCTCAGCTCGGCGTCCCGGCGGGGCGCATCCGGTGATAGATGGCGATAGCCCGGGGGCGGCAGCTCGAGCGCCAGTACCGGGCGGCGCCCCAGGTCGAGAATCAGGTCGGCATGCCGGCGACCCAGCAGCGCCAGCGTCAGGTCGAGGGGGGCGTCGCCGTCATCGAGGCTGACACCGAACTGCCCCAGATACCCCTGGATGCGCAGTTGCCGGCGCTGTGTGGGTGAGAGTGTCCGGCAGGGGAGCCGCTGGGTGCGCTCGAGCAGCGCCTCGAGCCGGGCGTCGTCCAGGCCGGCGTCGCCGGTGTCGGGTTCGGTGATCAGTAGCGCGATGGCGCTGAGTCCGCGTTCCTGGAGATACGCCGCCGCCTGGCGGATGCTCGTCTCCTCGCCGAGGAGCAGGGCATAGCCGGCACTCTCGTAGGTCACGCTGGCGGGGGCCAGGTTGACCGGCCAGGAAACGCGCTGTCTCGCCGCCTCGCGGGCGCTGCGGTTCGCCGCATCGTCCACGGTGACGGCGTTAATGGATGATGTCATGCAGCCTCACGGTCACGGTGTCATGATGATTGTTGTTGTTTTTTTCAGAGTCTTGATTTTTTAAGGTCAGGGTTTCCAGGACCCTGCCTAATCTAGCTTAACCCAGTTTAGCCTATCGTGTTGTCGTCGCCGATCGGCGCTTCGTCTAACGCCTTGTCGGCAGCGGTCTTCTTGTCCGTGATGGTCTTGGCTGTGGCGAACTCCGGTGTGCCGCTTTCTTCGGTTTCTCTGCTTTCTCCACCGTTTCCGGTTTCTCCGGTTTCTCCGGTTTCTCCGGTTTTTTCGGTTTCTTCGGCCTTATTGTCACGTTGATGTGGGGCTTCGTCGGGCCCCGTGGCGTCGGCGAGCGCCTCGTCGCCCTGGGCGGGTGGCTCCGGTGGGGTCGCCGCGTCGTCGGGGCGTGTCCAGCGGCGCAGGCGCTCGGCGATATCCCGGGACAGCGGCTTGAGTATTTCGCGGTAGTTCTCGTCGTAGTCGTCGAGGCCATCGCGGATGCCGTAGTCGCCGGTCGACCAGAGGCGGCGCAGGGCGCGTCGACGCAGCTGTTGGCTGACGCCTTGTTTGAGGTAGGCGGAGAAATCGGCCCCGGCCGAGAGCTCCTCGGGGTCGGGGAGGCTAGGGTCGAGGCTGCCGGGGGCGGCCGGCTCTTCATCGGGGTCGGGGAGGCTAGGGTCGAGGCTGCCGGGAGCGGCCGGCTCTTCATGGTGGGCCTCCACCGGCTCTCTTTCCGGTGCCGATTCGACGTCCTCGCCGAGCTTGCGACGGGACCAGCGATCGAGGCGACTCATGGGTTCATCTCCCGGGCGCGTCCGGCCCCCTTGCGCTTCTTCTTGCGGCCTTCCTCGGGTGCCTCGCCGTGGCGGGAGAGGTAGGCCTCGAGCCAGGCCTGGATCGCCAGCGGCATGGCCGTCTCCAGCACCTGCTGCTCACCATCCATCCAGCTGGCGGCGACATCCTGGCTGGCGGTGATCGCCGAGGGAAGGGGGGACTCGCCGGCGTCGCCGCAGCGCACGAAGAGCCGCGGCGTCGCGGATGTCAGGTTGAAGCGGTAGGCGGCGCGCTCGGTCAGGGTCAGTTCCAGGGTCAGCGTCCAGGGACCGGCGTCACCCGGGATCAGCTCGCGGATGAAGTGACGCCGCGAGATAAACCCCTTGATGTGGGTCGTCTGTTCGCCAAGCGCAAGGCTTACGGTGCGATGATTGGAGAAGGCTGTCATGGGAAAACTCTCGAATATGAGGCTGACCAGGCCTTGTGTGATAAGACATCAGATCGGTAGCTCGGGGCTGATCTAGCGACAGTAGGACAGTAAAGACTTTCCGTGTCGAGAATGCCATCATGCCGGGACCCTATGATTCTGCCGGGAGCCCGTCACGGATGCCACCGATCAGCCTTAGCCACGCCCGTCTGCCAGCCACCCTGGAGGTCGAGGTGCTCGATGAGTATGGCGACACCCGTCAGCAGGCGATCGCCGCCGAGCGTCCGCTGACCCTCTATCTCAACCGGCGCGAGATCGTCACCCTGATGACCCTGGGGGCGGATCCCGAGGCGCTGGTGGTGGGGTATCTGCGCAATCAGGGCTTGATCGAGCGCCGCGAGGACCTGGAGGCGGTATACGTCGACTGGGAGGTGGAGTCCGCCGCGGTGGTGACGCGCCACTTGCCCGAGGATCTCGACGAGCGCCTGGGGCATCGCACCATCACCACCGGATGCGGCCAGGGGACGGTGTTTGGCCGCCTCCTGGATGCCGTGCCCCGCCAACCCCTCCCGGACACGCCGGTCCGTCAGTCGGTGCTCTATGAGCTGCTCGAGAACCTGGGGGCCTATAACGAGACCTATCGCAGTGCCGGGGCGGTGCATGGCTGCGCGCTGTGCCGGCAGGCCGAGGTGCTCGACTTCGTCGAGGACGTGGGACGCCACAATGCGGTGGATACCCTGGCCGGGCATCAGTGGCTCGAGGCGGCGAATCGCCTCCACGAAGGTGACGAGAAAAGCGACGGCGCGGATATCTTCTATACCACCGGCCGGTTGACGTCGGAGATGGTGATCAAGGTGGCCCAGATGGGCATCGGGGTGCTGGTATCGCGCTCCGGGGTGACCCAGAAGGGAGTGGAGCTCGCCGAGCGCTTCGGCGTCATGCTGGTGGCCCGGGCCAAGGGGCGGCATTTCCAGGCGATCCATGCCGAAGGGCGCCTCGAGCTCGACGCCATTCCCGCCAGGCGCCCCGGGGACAAGCGGCGCTCGAAGGCCTGATTATACGGCGGCCTCGCCCCGGGTACAGACCGAGAGCACCATGGCATCGTCGGCGCTGGTCGACACCAGCGCATGCCCCATGGCGCTGTCGAAATAGATGCTGTCGCCGCTCTCCAGGCGTAGCGGTTCATAGAACTCGGTGTACAGCAGGATCTCCCCCGCCAGTATCATCAAGAATTCCTCGCCGTCGTGGCGTACCCACTCGTGGAAGTCTTCGAAGCGGCGGGCCCGCACGATGGTCTTGAAGGGAATCATGCGTTTCTGGGCCAGCTCGCAGCTGAGCAGTTCATGCTCATAGGTCGGGGTCGGGTGCTGTTCCCCCTCGCCGCGTCGGGTCAGGTCCCGGCGGCCCGTGGCCCGTGCCTGCTTGCGGGGCGGCGAGAGGAGCTGGGGCAGGTCGATGCCCAGGCCGGCGATCAGTTTCTGAACGGCGGTAAACGTGGGCGAGAGCTGGTCATTTTCGATTTTCGACAGGGTGGAGCGCGCCAGCCCGGTGCGCAGGCTGACGTCTTCCAGGGTCCACTGGTTGGAAAGCCGGATCTCGCGCAGCCGATCGCCGAGCCGCAGGGGCTCGACGAAGGGCTTGCGTCCGGAGGCGATGCGCAGGGCGGCATCCTGGTCGGTGGTATCGGGCATGGTGGCGTGTTCACTATAGGAAACAGATTTTCCCAAGCTTACCACAGCGCCACCGGGTGCCGGCTATCCTGGCTCTCTGGTGACAGCCCTTCGCTGACGGGCCTTTGCTGACAGCCCTTCGCCGACGGGCCTGCGGCAATGGCCCGGCACTCAGCCGCCGTCGCCGAAGGGCAATCCCAGCAGGGCCTTGACGTGGGCATCGGCGCTGCGTCCCAGCGACGCCAGGTGATAGCCGCCCTCGAGCACCGATACCAGGCGGCCGTCGGCATAGAGCGCGGCGATCTCCAGGGCCGTCTGCGTGACCCAGTGGAAGTCCTCATCCTCGAGGCACAGCTCGGCCATCTCGTCTTCGCGGTGGGCATCGAAGCCGGACGAGAGCAGCACCAGTTCGGGCTTGAAGCGATGCAGGGCGGGCAGCCAGTCATCCTCGATGGCCTGGCGGAAGGTCGCACCGTCGGTGCCGGCCGAGAGCGGGGTGTTGACCACGTTCTGCCATTCGCTGCGCAGATAGCGCCAGGGATAGAAGGGAAACTGGAAGCTGGTGCATACCAGCACCTCGGGGTCATCCTTGAAGATATCGATGGTGCCATTGCATTGGTGGACATCGAAGTCGAGGATGGCGATGCGGCGCACGCCATACTTCTCGCGGGCGTAGGCGGCCCCGACCGCGACATTGTTATAGAAGCAGAAGCCCATGGCATCGGTGGCCTCGGCGTGGTGGCCGGGGGGGCGCACCGCGCAGAAGACGTTATCGGACTGGCCTCGAAATACCTGGTCGACGCCCCGGATCACCGCCCCGACGGCGACGCGTGCCGCCGTCAGGCTGTCGGGGTTCATCATGGTGTCGCTGTCCAGGGTGACGATGCCCGCTTCCGGCACGCACTTGTCCAGGGCGCGCAGGTGGCGCAGGGGATGAGCCAGGGCGATCTCGGCCTCGGAAGCCGGGCGCGCCTCGGTCTGCATGGTCTGCTGCAGGGTGCCGGACAGAGACAGGCGGGCCCGAATCGCCTCGAGTCGCTGGGGGCTTTCCGGATGCTCCGGGCCCATGTGATGAAGCCGACAGTCGGGGTGGGTGATATAACCGGTGATCATGAGACTCTCCATGCTGACTAGGATCACTTTACTTGGCCCAACCCCTTGTCAGACAGTCGCAATAGGTCGTAAACAGTAAGTAGCCATTCATGCCTCGACAATCGGGAGATCGCCCTTGAGTACCCGCTTCCTCCGTCACTTCTTCGAACCCAGCACCATTGCCGTCATCGGTGCCTCGGAAAAGCCGGACTCCCTGGGGGGGATTGTGATCCGCAATCTGCTCGAGGGGGAATATCCCGGCACCCTCTGGGCGGTCAACCCCAAGGGCTACAGCAGCGTACACGGCCAGCCCGCGGTTTCACGGGTCTCGCGGCTGCCCGAGGTGCCCGACCTGGCGGTGATCTGTTCCCCCATCGAGACGGTGCCCGGGCGCATCGCCCGGCTGGGCAGTTTCGGCTGCCGGGCCGCCCTGGTGCTCTCCGGGGGATCACATCTGGACGAGGCGCGTGACGGCAAGGCCTCGATCCGCAGCCGCATGCTGGACGCCGCCCGGGCCTCGGGCATTCGCGTCCTGGGGCCCGAGTGCATGGGGCTGATCGTCCCCGGCCGCCGGCTCAATGTCTCCTATGCCAACCGGGCCATCAAGCGGGGCAAGGTGGCCTATCTCGGTCAGTCAGGCATGCTGGGCACGGCGATGATCGACTGGGCGGCGGGCCGCGGCGTGGGCTTTTCGCATCTGATCACCCTGGGTGACAGCGTCGACGTGCTGTTGCCCGACCTGCTCGACTACATCAACCAGTATTCGCCGACCCAGGCGATCCTGCTGCACCTCGAGAAGGTGATGGATGCCCAGCATTTCATGACCGCGCTGCGCGACGCCTCGCGCAATCGCCTGGTGCTGGCCACCAAGAGCGGGCGCACCCGGGAGTCCGACCTGACCGGCCTGCCACCGACGCCGGGTATCGCCAACCGGGACCAGATCTTCGATGCCGCCTTCTCCCGCGCCGGGGTGGTGCGCGTCCATGACTCCGATGAGCTGTTCGATGCCCTGATGACGCTGTCGCGGATGAAGCGCCTGCGTGGCGACCGGCTGGCCATTGTCTCCAACGGCCTGGGGCCGGCGATGCTGGCCATCGACAAGCTGATCACCGCCGGCGGCAGGCTGTCGGATTTCACCGAGGAGACCCGCCATGCCCTGCGCAGCGGCGGCCTGGATATCAGCAAGCCCGGCGAGAACCCCGTCAATCTGGGCGGCAACGCCACGCCGGAGATGATGCTCAATGCCCTGGAGATGGTGGCGGCGGACCCCAACGTCGATGCGGTGCTGGTGGTGCATGCGCCCACGCGCCTGGCACCCTCCAAGGTGACCGCCGAGGCCCTGGTGGCCAATCGCAAGCGGTTCCGGCGCAACCTGTTGACCAGCTTCATGGGGTTGGAAGAGGCCCTGTCGGCGCGCCACGAGTGCAACCTGGCCGGCATACCGACCTATGTCTCGCCGGAGCAGGCGGTGAAGGCCTTCATGCATATGGTGAAGTATCAGCGGGTACAGGCACTGCTGCAGGAGACCCCGCCCAGCCTGCCATTCTCCACCACCCGCGAGATTCGGGCGCGGTGCCGGAAGCTGATCGAGTCGGTCAAGGCCGAGGGGCGTGAGACCCTGACCCACTCCGAGGCGGCCCAGGTGCTGGAGGCCTACGGCATTCCCGTGGCCAAGAGCCGCTATGTCTCGACGGCGGAAGAGGGCGCCGCGGCGGCGGAGGCGTTCCAGGGCAGCATGGCGCTGAAGGTGGTGCACGAGGGCAACTGCCGGCCGTTTCGCTATCGCAAGCATCCCCAGCGGCTCTCGGCCGGCCTGCTCCAGGACCTGAAAACGCCGCAGCAGGTCGCCGAGGGCGTCGAGCTGCTCAGCGACAAGATCGCCGAGAACTATCCGACCTTTCGGGTGCGGGAATATTGCCTGCAGCCGATGCAGCGCGGCAAGCAGTCCATGCAGGTCTGCGCCGGCATCACCCGGGATCCGGTATTCGGACCGGTGATCGTCTTCGGGATCGGCGGCTACAAGGTCAATGTCCTGGCCGACCGCCGGGTGGCGCTGCCGCCGCTCAACATGCGCCTGGCCGAGGATACCGTGGAGCACACCCATGTGGCGCGCTTGATCCACGAGCACTCGCGGGACCCCCGGCGCGATATCGACCGGCTGTGTCAGCTGCTGGTCAAGCTCTCTCAGATGGCCAGCGACCTCCTCGAGCTGCGCGGCCTGGAGATCAACCCGCTGGTTCTCAACCGCGATGACATGGTGGCGGTCGATTTCGCCATGGACCTGGGGCGGCCGGCCCGCTTCGCGATCATGCCCTATCCGGAGGAGCTGAGGGAGTGGACCACCCTCAAGAACGGCTGGGACGTCGAGGTGCGCCCGATCCGGGCCGAGGATGCCCCGCTGATTACCCGCTTCCACAGCCGGCTCTCCGAGGAGAGCATTCGCTTCCGCTACTTCCATAACAAGGCGGACCTGACCCAAGGCGACCTGTCGCGCCTCTCGCATATCAACTATGACCGGCAGATGGCCTTTATCGCCGAACACCTGCTGGAAGACGGCCGCAAGGAGATGCTGGGGGTGGTCCGGGTCTGGAACGACCCGGACAATATCCGCACCGAGTTCTCGGTCATCATTCGCGACGACCTGCAGGGCCTGGGCATCGGCAGCCTGCTGATGAACAAGATGATCAACTACTGCAAGAGCATCGGCACCCTGGAGATGATCGGCAAGATCATGGTCGACAACCATCCCATGCGCGCGCTGATGAAGCACCTGGGCTTCAAGCAGCGCTACAACATGGAGGAACAGGTCGTCGACGCCGTGCTAGCCCTCAACGAGCCCGAGAGCGACTGGCAACGCCACCGCCTGGAAAGCCTCCCGGACTAGGAGGAGGCCATGATGGGGTCAGACCCCGAGGGTAGTGGACCATGATGGGGTCAGACCCCCGAAGGTAATGGGGTCAGACCCCCGAGGGTATGGGGTCTGACCCCATGCCATCCCATGCCCTGGTTAGGGCGCCAGGCGGAAGTGGTGCCAGCCGTCGTCGCGGTGTTCGTAGCGGATGCGGTCGTGGAGGCGGCTGGGCTGGCCCTGCCAGAATTCGATCATCTCGGGGATTACGCGGTAGCCGCCCCAGTGCACCGGCCGGGAGATCTCCTGCCCCTCGTAGGCCTGCTCGAAGCGGGTCTGGCGCTCCTCGATCCAGGTGCGGTCGGGAATGACCACGCTCTGGGTCGCGATCCAGGCGCCGAGCTGGCTGGGCCGGGGGCGGCTGGCGAAGTAGTCGTTGGATTCCTGCTCGCTGACCCGCTCGACGCGGCCCTCGATGCGTACCTGGCGAGACAGCGATGGCCACCAGAAGGTCAGGGCGGCGTGGGGCACATTGGTCAGCTCGCTGCCCTTGTGGCTGTGATAGTTGGTATAGAAGACCAGGCCCTGCTCGTCGAAGCCCTTGAGCAGCACCACGCGAGCATGGGGACGCCCCTGGCTATCCACGGTGGCCAGCGTCATGGCGTTACCGTCCAGGCCCTCGCTCTCCAGTGCCAGGGTGAGCCATTCCTCGAACAGCGGCATGGGCTCGTCGGTGGCCTGGGGTTCGTCGAGTTGACCGCCCTCGTAGTCACGGCGGATATCGGCAATCTTGCGTGTCATCGTCCAATGCTCCCCTGAAAATTATTGTGCATGGTCGCCGCTCCGGCGGCGCAGCTCAACATCTGATTTTGATTGTGGTCAGGTTATCGTGGATTGCACCATCGCCATATAGGCCCCGGTGCCGCCAATGATCGACAGCAGGGCATTGCGCCGCCACAGATGCAGCACGGCGACGATCAGCGATGCCGCCATCATCGGCCAGCCAGTGGCGCCGGTATTGAACTGGCCGTCCAGCAGCGGGCGGAAGTCGCGTAGCGCATAGATCACCAGGATCAACATCACCGTCGGGGGGAGGTAGCGCCCGAGGTGCAGGATCAGGGGGTGGTCGGCGTGTCGCGCCAGGGCCACGAAGGGAATGATGCGGGTGGCGAAGGTCGCCACGGCGCAGACGGCGATGAATACCAGCAGTGACGACTGACTCATGGGGTGGCCTCCCGGTCGCGGCCGAGGCGATAGTGAAACAGCAGTATCAGGCTGGCCGCCCCGATGGCGCCCAGCAGCAAATGGCGGTCGGGTAGCAGCAATACGCCGCCCAGGCCGGTGCCCAGGGCGATGGCAAAGGGCAGCCAGCGGCGCAGGCGACGCGCCTGTTCGAGGGTCAAGACGATAAACAGCGCGGTGAGGGCGAACTCGATTCCCTGGCTGTTAAAGGCCAGGGTCGTGCCCGCCAGCACGCCGGCGATCGTCCCCAGTACCCACCAGACCTGGTTCAGCAGGCTGACGCGGAAGGCCAGGCCATGGTCATTGCCATGTTCGGTGGGGAGGGTGGTGATCAGTGAATAGGTCTCGTCGGTCAGGGCGAAGATCAGGTATGGCTTGCGCCAGCCCGCGCCCTGGAAGCGTTTGAGCAGCGAGAGCCCATAGAAGAGGTGGCGAGAGTTGAGCATCAGCGTCGCCACGGCCAGCTCCATCAGGCCGGCGCCGGCGGCCAGCAGGGCCACGGCGAGAAACTGGCCCGCGCCGGCGTAGATGATCAATGACATCAGAAGCGCCGCCCACCAGGGCATTCCGACCTCCACGGCCAGGATGCCGTAGGCGGCCCCCAGCGGTAGATAGCCGAACATCACCGGCAGGGTGAGTGTCCCGGCTTCCTTCCAGGCACGTGGCAGTGACACGGTGATAAACTCCTTTCGGCTGATGGGAGCGGTGGCGATACCCAAGGCATTCTATGGTAAGACAGATCCACCGACATGGCAGCTTTTGGCAAGAAACACGACTAATTTATATAAGGAGGCAAGGTGACTCGACTGCTGGTGTGGGATATACCTATTCGATTCTTCCATTGGTCGCTGGTGGCCTTGGTCGGGCTCTCCTTCTACACCATGAAGACCGAGGGGGCGCCCTTTGTCTTCCCCATCGAGGTCCATGCCCGGGCGGGCTATCTGCTGAGTGGACTGCTGCTGTTTCGCTGGCTCTGGGGGCTGCTGGGCAGCCCCCATGCACGCTTTGCCCGCTTCCTGCGCTCCCCGGGGAGCATGATCGCCTATGGCCGACGCCTGGTGAGCGCCAGGCCCCCCGTCTTCGCCGGCCATAATCCCCTGGGCGGCGCCATGGTGGTGGTCATGCTGCTGTCCCTGACCTTCCAGGCGGTGAGCGGCCTGTTTCTGACCGACGATATCTTCTTCACGGCCCCCCTGAATGGCCTGGCCGGCGGTGACACCGTCAAGACCCTGGCCTCGCTGCATTCGCTGAACGCCAACCTGCTGGTGGCGCTGATTGCCGGCCACCTGCTGGCCCTGGTGCTTCACCGACTCAAGGGAGAGCGGCTGGTGGGCGCCATGGTCACCGGGCGAAAGACCCTCGAGGGGCCGCCGGAAGACGAGCCGAGCCAGGGCCTTCGGCGCCGGGCGGCGAGCCTCTATCTGGCACTGGGGTTGGTCGTGCTCTGCGCCCTGCCGGTGATCTGGTTATGGAGCGCGTGACGACGCAGCGCGACCGGGTGGCCATAAAGCTATATATAGCCACAAGAACCATAGCCACAAGAACCATAGCCATGAGAACCAAGACCATATAAACCACAGGGGGCGGCCTTCAAGCCGCCCCCTGTGGTTACTGTCGCTTGCTCTCCACCACGTTCTCCACCACGTCTACGAGGGTCTTACTCGGCGCGGAAGTCGTCGTGGCAGCCCTTGCAGCTCTTGCCCACGGCGCCGACCTGACGACGCAGGGCGCTGAAGTCTTCGCCGTCGTCCACCATCTGGGCGAGGGTGGCGGTTTCCTGCTCCAAGGTCTCCTGGCGCTCCGCGAAGCCTTCCCGGTCCTCGCCGATCTCGGCCAGGGCGTCGGTCTCGACGCCGTGGTCGTCACCCTGGAGGCTGCCTTCCGTGAAGCCTTCCCAGGGCAGGTGGGCGACGGCCGCCAGGTTTTTCGCCCGGGTGGCGAACTCGTCTGCGTCATACTCGATATCCCCCTTGGCCATGGCGCCCATGGGACCCATCTGCCAGCCCATCACGCTCAGGGCGGACTGACGATAGTGGATGGCGTCTTCGGGGTCGGCGGCTTGGGCGGCGAGTGGCAGCGCCAGGGCGGCCGACAGGCCGAGGGCCAGCAGGGGGCGGAACGTCACGGTCATCACAAACTCCTTTTTCTTGCTTGATGTGTCTCAGGCTTGATGCATATCAGGTCGAGCCTGACCTAGCCTAGCATGGAAAAAGAAGGCCGCTAACTGCTACGTTCGGCGGCCCGCTGCTGGCGGCTGCGAAAGCGCGCATAACCGGTACAGCCGGCGAACAGGGCCAGGGCGACGAGCGCCTCGGCCAGGCCCCGCAGGCCCTGACCGGGAAGAGTGGCCACCATGACCCCCTGGGCGAAATACAGCAGGCTGACGAAGGCCAGCCAGGCATGGCCCCGGGGGCGCTGGCCAATCAGCGATGGCAGGAAGAGTACCAGCGGGAGCACGAAGGCGACGATGGGCATCCAGGGGCCGCTATCGCTGTCTATCAGCAAGCCACGATAGATCATCAGCGCCACCAGGGCGGCGTAGCTGCCCAGGACGAGTCTGCGCATCTGCGTGGTCAGGGTATCGAGGCCCTTGGCGTTTTCCAGGCGTTCCAGGGCGGCTCTCATCGGTCGTTCTCCCGCAGCGACGACAGGGCCAGGGCGAGTCGCGATAGACGCCGACCCTGGGCATGGGCGAGGGTGCGTTCATGCTCGTCCAGGGGCTGGTCGCTACGCTTTCCGGCGACGTGGCTGGCCCCGTACGGGGTACCCCCGCGCGTGGTCTCCATGAGCTCGGTTTCACTGTAGGGCAGGCCCGCATACACCATGCCGTGGTGCAGCAGAGGCACCAGCATCGTGAGCAGCGTTGCCTCCTGGCCGCCGTGGAGACTCGAGGTCGAGGTAAAGGCGGTGGCCGGCTTGTCGATCAGTGCCCCGCCCAGCCATAGCTCGCTGGTGCCGTCCAGGAAGTGCTTGAGCGGGGCCGCCATGTTGCCGAAGCGAGTGGGGCTGCCGATGGCCAGGCCGGCGCAGTGGCGCAGGTCGTCGAGGCTCGCATAGACCGCGCCTTCGGCGGGAATCTCGGGGTCGACCGCCTCGCAGGTGGGCGATACCGGGGGCACGGTCCGAAGCCGGGCCTGGATGCCGTGACGGGATTCCACCCCGGCGGCGAGGCGCTCGGCCATGGCACGGGTGGCGCCGTGGCGAGAGTAATAGAGGATCAGCACATAGGGCAGGGAAGCGCTCATCGGGGCTCCTGGGGCTGGAGTGATGGGAAAGGCCAGTCGAGCGGCGCGAGAATGACCTCTCATTGTAACAACGGCCATCGTAACAATGGCCATTGTAACAACTGCCGGGCCCGGGCTCACGGAGAAGCCGGTGTCGAGGCCGAGGTCGGGGCCGAGGTCGATGTCGAGGACTCGGGCAGACGGCGATAGACCCAGGCCTCGCTGCCATCGGCGAGGGTGATGCATACCCGTTCATAGCGAATGCCCAGCCGCTCATAGCGGTCGAGTCGGGCGAGGGCCTCGGCATCGACGGTGAATACCGCTCCCGGGACCCGCTCGCCGGGCGCCGGCTCCAGGTCGAGGCGGGTTCGACGCCAGTCCTCGAGATAGGCGGGCCGGGTCTGAACCGCCTCGCCGATCACGATCCAGCGCACCGGTGGCAGGCGCAGGGTGCCGTAGACATAAACGCGATGGGGCCCCTCATCGATGGGCGCGAGGTGCTCGGGTCGGTCGTAGGTGAAGGGGCTCAGCAGGGTCAACCAGAGCCAGCCCCCCACCGCCAGTGGGGAGCCGAAGAGGACGAGGATTAGCGGGTGGCGCAGGCGCATGGGGCGCTAGCCTACCCGGGGCGGCCGCGATCACGCAAAGGGTCACGCCATGGCGGCGAGGAGAGCCTCTTCCCGACGGGCCGCCGCGTCCCGCTGACGCCGGCGAAACAGCGGCTCGGGCTGGTCGACGGCCGGCTGATAGGCGCGGCTGAAGCTATGCAGGTTGCGCAGGGCATCATCGAGCCACTGGTCCTCGCGCAGCGACAGGCCATCGAAGCCGCAGCGGGTCATGAAGAAGAGCTGGTCGACCAGCACATCGCCGATGGCACGAATCTCACCGCGGTAGCCGAAGCGTTCGCGCAGCAGGCGCGCCAGGCTGTAGCCCCGACCATCGGTGAACTTGGGGAAGTCGATGGCGATCAGCGGTGCCTCGGCGAGACGCGCGGCCAGGGCGGGGGCGAGTTCGGTATCGGCGGCCAGCCAGGGGGCGCAGCGAGCCGAGGGCTCGGCCTCGAGCCACTGGTCGAGGGGCAGGATGACCGGGGTGTCGACCGGTGCCTGGGCCTCGCGAATGAGTCGCCAGCCATCGATAGCCGGCCGGCCACGGAACAGATAGGGACGCGGCTGGGCCGGCGGGGTAGCGGCTTGGGGGGCTTGATCAGGCATAGACACGCTCCTTGAAGGGTTTGAGGCCGATGCGACGATAGGTATCGAGGAAGGTCTCCTCGGCGCTGCGTTCACCGACATAGACCTTGAGCAGGGTATCGATGACATCCGGGACCGCGTCGCGGCTGAAGGAGGGCCCGAGGATCTTGCCCAGCGATGCCGCGTTGCCCTGGGCGCCGCCCAGCGAGATCTGGTACCACTCCTCGCCCTTCTTGTCGACGCCCAGGATGCCGATATGACCGATGTGGTGGTGGCCACAGGCATTCATGCAGCCCGAGATATTGAGATCCAGCGGACCCAGGTCGTAGAGGAAGTCCAGGTCTTCGAAGCGCTCCTGAATCGCCTGTGCCACGGGGATCGACTTGGCGTTGGCCAGGGCGCAGTAATCTCCTCCGGGGCAGCAGATGAGGTCGGCCAGGGTGCCCACCGTGGGGTTGGCCATGCCGAGATCCTCGAGCCGGTGCCAAAGCGATTCCAGGCGATCCATGGGCACATCGCTCAGCACCAGGTTCTGCTCGTGGGTGACCCGTAGCTCGCCGGCGCTGTACTCATCCGCGAGGTCGGCCACCTGATGCATCTGTTCGGCGGTGACGTCGCCGGGGGAGTGGCCGCGGCGCTTCAGGGACAGGGTCACCGCCTTGTAGCCGGGCACCTTGTGGCCGTGGACGTTATTGGTCATGAAGCGACCGAAGGCCCGATTCTCGCGGCGCAGGGCCTCGACCTCGGCGATGGCATCTGCGGCCACGGGGCGGCGCTCGGGATCCTCGAAGTGGGCCGCCACCCGTTCGACACTCTCCCGGGTCAGGGTCTGGGGGCCATCCTTGAGATGCGCCCATTCCTCCTCGACCCGCCGGCTGAATTCCTCGACGCCCAATGCCTTGACCAGGATCTTGATGCGCGCCTTGAACTTGTTGTCGCGGCGGCCGAACTGGTTGTAGACCCGCACCAGCGCCTCGAGATAGGTCAGCAGGTGCTGCCAGGGCAGGTCGTCGCGGACCACTTCGCCGACCATGGGCGTACGGCCCAGGCCGCCGCCGGCCAGGACCCTGACCCGCACCTCGCCCTGGGCGTTCTTCCAGAGCCGCAGGCCCACATCATGCACCTGGATGGCGGCGCGGTCTTCGGCCGCGCCGGTGACCGCGATCTTGAACTTGCGCGGCAGATAGGCAAATTCCGGGTGGAAGGTGGACCACTGTCGGATCAGCTCGCACCAGGGGCGCGGGTCGACGTCTTCGTCCTCGGCGACGCCGGCGAACTGGTCGGTGGTGGTATTGCGGATATCGTTGCCGCTGGTCTGGATGGCATGCATTTCCACGCTGGCGAGCTCGGCCAGCATGTCCGGCACGTCCTCCAGCTTCGGCCAGTTGAGCTGCAGGTTGGTGCGGGTGGTGAAGTGGCCATAGCCGCGATCATAGTCACGGGCCAGGTCGCCCAGCTTGCGCAGCTGATAGGCGGCCAGCATGCCGTAGGGAATGGCGATACGCAGCATGGGGGCGTAGCGCTGGACATACAGGCCATTCTGCACGCGTAGCGGCAGAAATTCCTCTTCGCTCAGGCGCCCGGCCAGGTAGCGGTCCATCTGGTCGCGGAACTGGGTCACGCGTTCGTTGACGAGGGTCTGATCGTGGGAATCGTAGCGGTACATTCAGCCATCCTGCTGCAGTGAAAGTGGCAGAGCCTGGCCATGCAGCATACGGCGGTCTTTATATTATTTAAAAGAATAAAAAATTATAGTTTTTATGTTTAAAGTAATTAAGAATGCGTCTTTTTCGCAGACCGGCGTTTAAGCTGGGAGGGTGGGGTCAGACCCCATGGGGTTGGGGGTCTGACCCCATCGGCAACCCCATCGGCAGGGGTCTGACCCCAGTGGCTTACCCCATCAGCTTTTCGCGGCGGCGTCCTCACACCGCGAGCCGCTGCCAGCGGCGGCGACGCCAGATGGCGGCGAACCACAGCGAGTTGAGGCAGCGGTAGGCGAGCTGTACCCACCAGATCCCCATCAGGCCCTGCTCGAATTCGACGCCTATCACCCAGGCCAGCGGCAGGAACAGGAGCCACTGCAGCGACAGGGTCGTGGTCATCACCGTGCGATTGGCCCCGGCGCCGAGCAGGGCCTGGGCCAGCACCAGGGCCGCGGCGTCGAGCACGATCATCAGCGCCGTCAGTCGCAGCGGCAGGCGCGCCAGCTCGATCAGGGCCGAGTCATGCAAAAACAGGGAAAGCACGGCGTCGGGAAACAGCGCCATGGGCAGGGCGATCAGCGCCAGGCAGAGCCAGGCGAGGCGGACGACCTCCCAGCCCCAGCGATAGGCATCGGCATGGGCCTCGCGCCCCAGTGCCTGGCCCACCAGGCTCATGGCGGCGAGGCCCAGTCCCACGCCGGGCAGGATCAGCAGCAGCGAGAGATTCACCAGGACATGGCCCACCGCGACGCTTGGGGTGCCGATCCGGCCCAGGATCCAGAACAGGACCGCATAGCCGGTGGCGAACCATAGCTGCTGGAAGGAATGGGGGCCGGCCAGGCGCAGGGTGGTCAGGAGCGTGGCGCGCCGCGGGAGCCCGGCGAGCAGGCCCCCGGGCCGGGCATCCCGCAGGCTGGCGGCGGCCCAGATGACGAGCCCCGCCAACAGCGACAGGGTGGTGCCGGCTCCGGCACCGGCGGCCCCCATGGTGGGCAGCCCCAGGTAGCCGAAGATCAGCCCGAGGCTCGCGAGCACGTTGATGACGTGCATCACCAGGATGATGCGCAGATAGAGGCCGGTCTTCTGGATGCCGTTCCAGTAGCCCCGGAAACAGAAGATCATCGCCACGGGGGCAAGCGACAGCACCCGCCAGCGGAAATAGGCGACCGCCTCGGCGTTGACCGCGGGGTCCTGGTTGAGCCATCCCATCAGTGTCGGCGCCTGCCACAGGCACAGCAGGGTAATGGGCAGCGACAGCACCGCGGCGATGAACAGGCCGGCATTGAGCGGCACGGCGAGCTCCCCCCAGGCCTGTTCACCGTGGCGCCGGGCGGTCTGGGCCTGGACACCGGAGGAGAGCCCGAACAGCAGGGCGGTGACCATGAACATCAGATAGCCCCCGATGCCCACGCCGGCCAGGGGCGCCTCGCCCAGGGTGCCCACCATGGCGGCATCCACCAGGTTGATCAGGCTCTGGGTCAGCATTCCGGCGATGATCGGCAGGGCGAGGCGCAGGATGGTACGGCGGCGTGTCGAAGGAGGCAGCATGGCGTTCCGCGGGCGAAGGCAGGGGGCGGGCCGCGAGAGCGGCCCGCCGGGAGGTCTCAGGCAGGGTCGTAGGACAGCACCGGCGCCAGCCAGCGTTCCATCTCCTCGAGACTCATCGCCTTGCGCTCGGCCAGGCTCGCCACCTGGTCCCGGGTGATCTTGCCGGTGGCGAAATACTTCGACTGCGGATGCGAGAAGTACCAGCCGGCCACGGCCGCGGCGGGCCACATGGCGAAGTTCTCGGTCAGCGTGATGCCGGCCTGGTCCGTGGCCTCGAGCAGCGTGAAGAGGCTGGGCTTCTCGGTATGGTCGGGGCAGGCCGGATAGCCCGGTGCCGGGCGAATGCCCTGGTACTTCTCGGCGATCAGCGCCTCGTTGTCCAGGGTCTCCTGGGGCACATAGCCCCAGAACTCCTTGCGCACCCGCTGGTGCAGGCGCTCGGCAAAGGCCTCGGCCAGGCGGTCGGTGAGCGACTGCACCAGGATGGCGTTGTAGTCGTCGCCGTCGGCCTTGTAGCGCTCGGCGAGCGCCTCGACGCCATGGCCGGTGGTCACCGCGAAGCCGCCGATCCAGTCCGGCTTGCCAGTCTCCCGGGGCGCCACGAAATCGGCCAGGCTGTAGCAGACCCCGTCGCGATTCTTGGTGGTCTGCTGGCGGATATGCTGGAGGCGCTCGATCACGGTGTCGCGGGACTCGTCGGCATATACCTCGATGACGTCGTCATCGACGCTGTTGGCGGGCCAGATCCCGATCACGCCCCGCGCCTCTACCAGCTTCTCGTCGATCAACTTGCGCAACATGACCCGGGCATCCGCGAACAGGTTGCGCGCCGCCTCGCCGACCTTGTCGTCGTCGAGGATCTTCGGGTACTTGCCGGCCAGCTGCCAGCTCATGAAGAAGGGGGTCCAGTCGAGGCATTCGACCAGCTCCTCGAGGTCGTAATCATCGAAGGCCAGCGTGCCGGTCATGGCCGGCCGGGGCGGCGTGTAGGCGCCCCAGTCGAGGTCACACTTGCGCTCCCGGGCCTGGGCGTAGGTCAGGTCGGCGGCCTTGGGGCGGCGCTTGGCGTTGCGTTCGCGGACCTTCTCGTATTCCGCGCGAATATCGGCCACGTAGGCCGGCTTGAGCGTATCGGAGAGCAGCTTGCCGGCCACCCCCACGGCCCGGGAGGCATCGGAGACGTAGATCACCGGATGTTCGTAGCCGGGGTCCACCTTGACCGCCGTATGGGCCTTGGAGGTGGTGGCGCCGCCGATCAGCAGCGGGAGCTCGAAGCCCTGGCGCTGCATCTCCTTGGCCACGCCGACCATCTCGTCGAGGGACGGCGTGATCAGGCCCGAGAGGCCGATGATATCGGCCTTCTCGTCTTTGGCCGTCTGCAGGATCTTCTCCGTCGGCACCATGACGCCGAGGTCGATCACCTCGTAGTTGTTGCACTGCAGGACCACGCCGACGATATTCTTGCCGATATCGTGGACGTCGCCCTTGACCGTGGCCATGACGATCTTGCCCTTGGCCTGGGCATTGTCATCCTTTTCCGCCTCGATATAGGGCAGCAGGTGCGCCACGGCCTGCTTCATCACCCGGGCCGACTTGACCACCTGGGGCAGGAACATCTTGCCGGCGCCGAACAGGTCGCCGACCACGTTCATGCCGTCCATCAACGGGCCCTCGATCACCTCGATGGGGCGGTCGAAGCGTTGGCGCGCCTCCTCGGTATCCTCGAGGATGTAGGCGGTGACCCCCTTGACCAGCGAATGCTCGATGCGCTTTTCCACCTCCCAGGAGCGCCATTCCAGGTCTTCCTTCCTGGCGACGCCGCCGCCGTCGGCCTTGTACTTCTCGGCGAGGTCCACCAGGCGTTCGGTACTGTCGCTGCGGCGATTGAGCACCACGTCCTCCACCGCCTCGCGCAACTCCTCGGGCAGGTCATCGTAGACCCCCAGCTGGCCGGCATTGACGATGCCCATGGTCAGCCCGGCGCGGATGGCGTGATAGAGGAACACCGAGTGAATCGCCTCGCGCACCGCATTGTTGCCGCGAAAGGAGAACGAGACGTTGGAGACGCCGCCGGAGACCATGGCGTGGGGCAGGTGCTCACGGATCCAGCGAGTGGCCTCGATGAAGTCCACGGCGTAGTTGTCGTGCTCCTCGATACCGGTCGCGATGGCGAAGATATTGGGGTCGAAGATGATGTCTTCCGGCGGAAAGCCGAGCTCATCGACCAGGATCCGGTAGGCGCGCTGGCAGATCTCGGTCTTGCGGGCGAAGGTATCGGCCTGGCCGACCTCGTCGAAGGCCATCACGACCACGGCGGCGCCGTGTCGGCGACAGATGGTGGCCTGCTGGCGGAAGGCGTCCTCGCCCTCCTTCATGGAGATGGAGTTGACCACCGCCTTGCCCTGGATGCACTCGAGCCCCGCCTGGATGATCTCCCACTTGGAGGAATCGACCATGATGGGGACCCGGGCGATATCCGGCTCGCCGGCGATCAGGTTCAGGAAGCGGACCATGGCCTCCTGAGACTCGAGCATCCCCTCGTCCATATTGATGTCGATGACCTGGGCGCCGTTCTCCACCTGCTCCAGGGCGACCTCCAGGGCCGTGGTGTAATCCTCGTCCTTGATCAGCCGCTTGAAGCGTGCCGACCCCGTGACGTTGGTGCGCTCGCCGACGTTGACGAACAGCGATTCGGGCCCGATGTTGAAGGGCTCGAGGCCGGACAGGCGGCAGTTCTCCGGGATGACGGGGACGCGGCGCGGGGACATGCCCTGGATGGCGCCATGAATGGCGGCGATATGCTCCGGCGTCGAGCCGCAGCAGCCGCCGATGATATTGACCAGGCCGCTGGCGGCGAACTCGGCGACGATCTCCGCCATCTCCTCCGGGGTCTGGTCGTATTCGCCGAACTCATTGGGCAGGCCGGCGTTGGGATGGGCGGAAACGTAGGTGTCCGCCTTGGCGGCCAGCTCCTCGACGTAGGGGCGCAGTTCCGCGGCGCCCAGGGCGCAGTTGAGGCCCACCGACAGGGGCCGGGCGTGGCGCACCGAGTTCCAGAAGGCCTCGGTGGTCTGCCCCGACAGGGTACGGCCGGAGGCGTCGGTAATGGTGCCGGAGATCATCACCGGCAGGCGCTCGCCCCGTGATTCGAAGAGTTCTTCCAGGGCGTAGATCGCGGCCTTGGCGTTGAGGGTGTCGAAGATGGTCTCGATCATGATCAGATCGGCCCCGCCTTCGATCAGCGCCTCGGCGGCTTCGCGATAGTTCGCGCGCAGCGCGTCGAAGGTAACGTTACGCTTGGCCGGGTCGTTGACGTCCGGGGAGAGCGAGGCGGTTCGCGAGGTGGGACCGAGGACCCCGGCCACATAGCGGGGAACGCCGGTCTCGGCGCCCACGGCATCACACGCCTCGCGGGCCAGCCTGGCCGCCTCGCGATTGATCTCGGGCACCTGCGCCTCCATGCCATAGTCGGCCTGGGAGAGACGCGTGCTGTTGAAGGTGTTGGTCTCCACCACATCGGCACCGGCCTCGAGATACTCGCGGTGGATGCGCGTGACGAGGTCGGGGCAGGTGAGCACCAGCAGGTCGTTGTTGCCCTTGAGGTCCGAGGGCCAGTCGGCGAAGCGTTCGCCGCGGAACGCCTCCTCGGACAGCCCGGCGTTCTGGAGCATGGTGCCCATGCCCCCGTCGAGCATCAGGATGCGTTCATCGAGGCTTTCGATCAGGGTAGCGGTCTGGGCAGTCGGGGCGGCGGGCATGGCGTGAGGGTGTCTCCAGCGTGGGATGTCCTGGGGGGCGCGGCCGCCATCGTGCCTGAAGGCATCTTCCGTGAGGCGGTCTCTATCAATATCAAGCCCGTCATGGTAACAAACCCGGCCCCGTGAGGGCAGGTAGACGCACAAAACCCACCAAATCACTCGGGATTGTCTCGTCGGTCCGCGTGTCTTACCATAAGCGGCATCAATGTATCCGGTACGCGGCGACCTCGCCGCTGCCGCGGAGCGGGAATCACCATGAGCGAATCGATCCAGATTACCGATAGTGCCCAGGATTACCTCGCCGAGCTGCTCGAAAAGCAGGGCGTCGAGGGAATCGCGGTGCGTATCTTCATTACCCAGCCCGGCACGCCCTATGCCGAGACCTGCCTGGCCTATTGCCGGCCCGGCGAGGAAGAGTCCACCGACGAGAAACTCGAATTCCCCAAGCTCAATGTCTTCCTGGACAAGAACAGCCTGGCGTTTCTCGAGGAGGCGGTGGTCGACTTCAACGCCGACCGCATGGGCGGCCAGCTGACCATCAAGGCGCCCAACGCCAAGATGCCCAAGGTCAACGCCGACAGCCCGCTGGAGGACCGCATCAACTACGTCCTGTATAGCGAGATCAATCCCGGCCTGGCGGCCCACGGCGGCGAGATCAAGCTTGTCGAGCTGACCGGCGAGAGCATCGCCGTGCTGGCCTTCGGCGGTGGCTGCCAGGGCTGCGCCGCGGTCGATCTGACCCTGAAGGATGGCGTCGAGCGCACCCTGCTGGAACGCATCCCGGAGCTCGGCGGGATTCGCGACGTGACCGACCATACCGATACCACCAACGCCTACTATCGTTAAGCGGCTGGCGGCCCCGTTGGGGTCAGACCCCCAGCCCCGGCGGCCCCATTGGGGTCAGCCCCCCAGCCCCGGCGGCCCCATTGGGGTCAGACCCCAACCCTCCAGGGGTCTGACCCCAACCCTCCAGGGGTCTGACCCCAACCCTCGGGGTCTGACCCCCCCAACCCCCGGGGTCTGACCCCTAACTCCCCTGGAACCCTCGGGGTCTGACCCCGGGGAAATCCTACGCTTCCGGCTCCTCTTTCTCTTCCTCCGTGTTTTCTGTGTTCTCCGCGGTCGCGGGGCCTTCCCATAGGCAGCGGTAGAGCTGCTCTTCCAGGCCCTTCACGCGCTGCGACTGCTCCTCTAGATGACGCTTCTGCTCGTCGATACGGGCCTGAAGCAGTGTCTGCTCGTGTTGGCGGGTCTCGGCCAGCACCTCCGCCTCGCGACGCGCTCCCTCGCTCTCGCGATGCCGCTTCTCCTCCTCGGCCAGCCGGCCGCACGCCTCCTGCCATTCGCTTTCGCGCCGGGCCAGGCGCTTCTCCAGCTGCTGCTCCCGGCCGGCCGCCGCCTTCTCCTGGGCCTGACGCTCCTGGCGCGCCTGGTCGAGCAGTGTCATCAGGCGGGTCTCGGCGCTCTCGTGGCGCTGCTCCTCCCGGGTCAGCTTCGCGTGGTGCTCCTCATCCAGCGCCTGCAGGGCCTGGCGATGCTCCTCGGCCACGCGGCCGGCCTCGTCGCGGTAGCGCTGCGCCAGGGACTCGGCCTCGGCCAGGCGTGTCGCGAGTCGGTTCTCCGCGGCCTGCAGGGCCTCGACCTGGGCCTGGGAGGTGGCCAGCTGGGCGCTCAGCGCCTCCAGGCGCTGCTCGGTACCGGCCAGATGTTCGGCCAGGGCGGCTTCGCGCTGCCGGGCATCCTCGGCCTGGCGACGCGCCTCGGCCACCGATTCCTGGGCCTCATCCACCCGGCGATCCGCTTCTTCCCGGTAGTGGCGCAGCGTCTCGTTGGCGCTTTCCTGGGCCTGGCGCCAGAGCCCTTCGGCCAGCTCCTGGAGTGCCGCCGGCATACCCCGGGGTGGCGGCACGTCGCGGTTTTCCTCGCGCTGCTGCCGCCAGGTACGCAGGTGGTCGCTGATGGTGGTGAAGCTCCCGGTCCCCAGGACCTCTCGAATCCTCTGCACGCTAGGGGCGTCACCGCCGGTCAGCAGTTCGTCGATGGCTCGCTGAACGTCTTCGTAGGTCACGCCGGTGCGCGCCATGGGGCTTCTCCTGGGCAAGGGGGCGCGAGCGGATGGCTCATGGCGCCCCTGTGAATCGATATCCGGCGCAGCTTAGCGGGGATTGGGCGGAAATGGAAGGTAATTACATAATACGTAATACGTAAAATACACTACGGTATGCACAGGAAAAGCAAGATTACGCGCCTTATCTTGCTTTTGTTGAGGGGGAGGCGGGATACTTGCCGAGTGAGGAGTGAGGAGTGAGGAGTGAGGAGTGAGGAGTGAGGAGTGAGGAGCCAATGGAACGTCATGTGCCAGGGGAGATAACGGCGGTGCCGGCGGGGCAACTGCCGGCGGCGCCGGGTGGATATATCGCGGCGCGCAGCGATGCCGAGGCGGTGGCCGAGTGGCTGGCGGAGTATCGTGCCAGCCCCAGGACCCAACAGGCCTATCGTCGCGAGGCCCAGCGGCTGCTCCTGTGGCTCGCCGAGCGGGGCATGACCCTCGGCGAGGTGCGCCGGGACCACCTGGAGGACTTCGAGGCCTTTCTCGCCGACCCTCGGCCCCGGGCGCGCTGGGTGGGGCCGCCGCGGCCGCGACATGCCGATGACTGGCGGCCGTTTCGCGGCCCGTTGTCCCCGGCCAGTCGCCGCCAGAGCCTGGTGGTCCTGCAGGGGATGTATGCCTGGCTCGCCGAGGCGGGGTGGGTGGCCCACAACCCCTTTCGGCTGATGCGCGACAAGCGCCGGCGCCTCGACAACCGCCAGGGGCGCATCGAGCGCTATCTGGAGGCGCCGCTATGGGAATGGTTCTGGGGCTGGCTGAACGAGGCGGCGGGACTGTCGCCGGAGGAGGAGGCATCGCCGCGGCACCGCTACGAGAGGGCGCGACGCCGGTTTATCTTTGGTTTTGCCTACCTGCTGGCCCCGCGTATCGCCGAGATGAGCGCCGCCCACATGGGTGACTTCCAGCGACGCGAGGGGCGCTGGTGGTGGAGCGTCGTGGGCAAGGGCGACAAGGCCGCCAGCATTCCGGTGCCCCCGGACATGATGGCGCTATTGGCCGAGTGGCGTCTGGCCCTGGGCCTGGCGCCAGAGCCCCAGCCGGATGAGGCGACACCGCTGCTACGCGCCCTGGACGGCAGGCGCGGCATCGGCGACAACCGCCTCTATCGCCTGATTCGCCAGGCCTTTAGCGAGGCGGCCGAGGCGCTGGCGATGGGGCAGGGCGAGCCGTCTCACCGCTGGGCGCTGCAGCTACGCCAGGCCACCCCGCACTGGTTGCGCCATACGGCGCTGACCCACCAGGCCCAGGCCGGGGTCGAGCTGCGCTATTTGGCGGCCACGGCCCGGCACTCCCGGTTGGATACCACCGCCCGCTACCTGCATGCCGAGGACGAGGCCTGGCACAAGCAGCAGGCCCGCCACGGCCTTTTGGGGTCTGACCCCAGGGCATTGGGGTCTGACCCCGAAGGGGGCGGACGCGGCCGGGGGTAAACCGGTATAATCGAGGTAACGATTTCAAGGAGTGTTCATGACTACCGATGCCACCGCCGAACAGGCTCAACAGGAACTGATCGACGAATTCGAGATGTTCGACAACTGGATGGATCGCTACCAGTACATCATCGATATGGGCAAGGCGCTGCCCGAGTTTCCCGAGGCATGGAAGCAGGCCGAGCTCAAGATCCAGGGCTGCCAGTCCAACGTCTGGATGCGCCACGAGCGCCAGGGCGAGGTGCTGCACTTCGACGCCATCTCCGATGCCGCCATCGTCTCGGGGCTGATCGCGGTGCTGATGCGCATCTACAACGACCGGCCGGCCGCGGAGATCCGCGATACCAGCCCGCACTTCCTCGGCGACCTGGGGCTGGACAAGCATCTCTCGCCGACCCGCAGCAACGGCCTCAACGCGATGCTCAAGCGCATCTACGAGGTGGCCGAGCAGGAAGCCGCCGCCTGAGCCTGACGCACCGGGCGGCCGGAATCATTTTTATTGAAAATGTTGATTCTATAATCATTTTTTCACCGGGATAATCGTTTTGGCAGCCCAGGACAGGAATGAAATCGGGTATGGCTGGCTTGCTAGTTGCTACGATGTCGAGGCAACTCAGCCGTTTCCAGTGATTAGCCATATCGGGCGAACGCGTCATACGCACGAGCATGCTACCGGGCGCCTGGAGACGTACCTCGAAGCCATGCGTCCGGCCGATACCTTCAGCGCTCATCTCACTTTCGCCCTGAAGCATGAAGGGGTGCACCTGGAATTCCTGGCCCGACTGTTCGAGGCTATTCCCGGAGAACTGGTGGCCGACTGGGTACGCAGCGAGCCCACCGGGCAATATGCTCGTCGGGCCGGCTTTCTTTATGAATGGCTCACAGGGCACTCGCTGGATATTGACGAGGTGGGAGGCAACTATCGCGATATCCTTGATTCCCGATATTACGTCGTCCGCAGCTCACCAGAGCGAAACCGTCGCTGGCGGATCAATGACAACCTTCCTGGAACCCCTGACTATTGTCCGCTGGTGCGCAAAACGCCCAATGTCAATGCGATCGCGGGTTACGACCTTGGTGCCCGGCTGGATGTCATGGAAGGGGAGTTTGGCGCCGATATCCTGCAGCGCAGCGCCGTTTGGCTGACGATCAGGGAAAGTCGGGCTAGCTTCGTCATCGAGCACGAAGGAGGTCAACGAGACCGAATTCAGCGGTTTGCAGAGGCCATGGAAACCTATTGCGGTCGCTTGTCGGATCCCCTCAATCAGGATGCGTTGGGCAACCTTCAGCAATCCATCCTCGGAGTTTCGACGATCGAGCCAGGCCTGCGCCTTTCTCCGGTGTTCGTCGGTAGCCGGTCGGTGCACCACGGTGCGGTGGTGCATTATGTCTGCCCTCATTGGGACTGGCTCCCTGGCATGCTCGGAGGGCTGCGTCAGTTTCTGCTGACCACGGAAGAAACACCACCTATTCTTCGGGCGGCCGTGGCGAGCTTCGGCTTCGTCTTTCTTCATCCGCTGGCAGATGGTAATGGGCGGATATCACGCTTTCTGATCAATGACGTGCTGCGACGCGATGGCGTGGTGCCGGAACCCTTCATCCTTCCGGTATCCGCGGCCATAACCTCGTCGGCGATTCGGCGCGCCGAGTACGATCGAGTTCTCGAACTTTATTCGCGCCCCCTGATGGATGCTTTCCGAGAAGCCGTAGACTTCCCCCGGGAACGGTTACGCTATGCGGATGGCATCGAATCAGATTTCGTATTCAAGGCCTATACCCAGGCGGCTCCGGCATGGCGATATCCTGATCTGACGGCTCAGGTTGAATATCTGGGAGATATTCTTCGCTATACGATCGAATACGAAATGCACGAGCAGGCCATGCTTCAACGTGCCTGGCATCAAACACGATTGGCGATCAAAAACTGGCTTGAAGGGCCCGACGATCATATCGATCGGATCATCCGGGCAATTCGCCAAAACGGTCGCGTTAGCGGCAAGCTAATCAAGGAGTTCCCTGTACTTCAGGATGCCAGCCTGGTGTCACACCTCGAGGCGGAGGTCACAGAGGGGTTTCGCGACTTGATGGCTCATCGATAGAAACGTTCCAGCCCGGCGGCCTCGACTTGCTGGTGCTAATGGCTGGTGCTAATGGCCGTCATGCCCCGGCGTTCGGGGCCGGAAGTGCTCATCGAGCTCGGGGTCCTCGCGGCACAGCGTCTCGCTGGGGCCGCCGGGCACCGGGTCGATGCCGCCTTCGCTACCGGGGTGGCAGCGGGCGATGCGCCGCGCCGCCAACAGCCCGCCCTTGAGCGGGCCCTGCACCCGGATCGCCTCCACGGCATAGCTGGAGCAGCTCGGCCAGTAGCGACAGCGCGGGCCGAGCAGGGGGCTCAGGGTGAGCTGATAGAGCCTGACCAGGCCGATCATCATCCCCGCCGCGGCCCGGCGCAGGCCGCGAGCCAGCTTGGCGAGCCAAGCGGCGAGGCAGGGCATCAGGGGGTTCCGTACAGGGTATCGGGGTCGATCAGCGGGGCGCTGGTGATGCGCGCCGCGTCCTTCTCCAGGGCCACGTAGAAGCAGCTGCGACGCCCGCTGTGGCAGGCCGGGCCGGTCTGGTCGACCCGCAGCAGCAGCGTATCGCCATCACAGTCCAGGGCGGCCCCCTCGAGATGCTGCTGCTGCCCCGAGCTCTCTCCCTTGCGCCATAGCTTGCCCCGGGAGCGGGACCAGTAGCAGACGCGACCGGTGCGTAGCGTCTCCTCCAACGCCTCCCGGTTCATCCAGGCCATCATCAGCACCTCGCCGCTGTCATGCTGTTGGGCGATGGCGGGAATCAGCCCGTCGGCATTGAATCGAATGGCTTCGAGCACGGCGGCGAGGTCGTGGCGGCTCTCGGCCGGGGCTCGTTCCAGGGCCTTGAAGGTATCGGACATGGCGGGTCTCCGCAGGAAAGGATCAGGCGTGGGGGGCGCAGCAGGCGTCACAGCGTCCCAGTAGTTCGATGGTCTGGCGCTCCACCCGGAAACCCAGCCCATGGGCGCACTGGGAGAGCTCGGCATTGACGTCATCCAGGTGCAGTTCCTCGACGCGGCCACAGAGGCGGCAGATCAGCAGCTGGAAGCCCTGGGAGTGCGCCGGGCAGGGGCAGGCGACATAGGCGTTGAGCGACTCGATGCGATGCACCAGGCCCTGGGCGATCAGAAACTCCAGGGCACGATAGACCGTCGGCGGACGCGCCGAGGCATGCTCGGCGGCGAGGCGATCGAGCAGCTCATAGGCCTTGAGCCCGCCCGAGGTGGCGGCAATCATCTCGAGCACGCGGCGGCGAATCGGTGTGAAGCGCACGCCGCGCTCCTGGCATCGCCGCTCCGCCTGAAGCAGCAGGTTGGGGGTATCGGTCATGGTGCCCGTCGGCTGGTGAAGTCTGGCGTCATTCTACCCAGAGGCGACGAGGCGGGCTACCGCACTCAGGCGCCGGCGGCGGTGGCGAGCTCACTGCGCCGCGCAAAATGCCGACGCGAGAAGGCGACCCGTTCCTCGGGGGAGACGCCTTCCGGCTGCGCCTCCACCAGGTCCAGGCGCCGCCGCAGCCCCTCGCCATTGGCCATCTGGATGGCGAGCCCGGGCCGGGCATTGAGCTCCAGCAGCATGGGGCCCTGGTCGCGGTCGAGCACCATGTCGGTACCCAGGTAGCCCAGCCCGGTCATCTCGTAGCAGCCGGCGGCCAGCAGCAGCAGGGTAGGCCAGTCGGGAATGGCCAGGCTGATCAACTCATGGCCGGTATCCGGATGATCATGGCGGGTGCGGTCGAACTGGACGCCGCGGATGGCGGTGCCGGTGGCGATGTCGAGCCCCACCCCGACCGCACCCTGGTGCAGGTTGGCCTTGCCATCCGAGGCGGCGGTGGAGAGGCGCATCATGGCCATCACCGGATAGCCCTTGAAGACGATGACCCGGATGTCCGGCACGCCTTCATAGGTATACGCGGACAGGCTCTCGTCGAAGTTGATCAGGGCCTCGACCAGCGCCACATCGGGGGCGCCCCCCAGCGAATAGAGGCCGGAGAGGATGTTGGAGACGTGGCGCTCCACATCGGACAGGCTCATGCGGGCGCCGCTGGGCTTGATGTAATCGCCGCCTTCGACGCGGTCGACCACCAGAATGCCTTTGCCGCCGCTGCCCTTGGCCGGCTTGATCACGAAGCCGCTCTGGGGCGCGAGCAGCTCGCCGAGGCGCTTGACGCCGAACTGCGTGGACACGGTGCCGATCAAGGCCGGCGTGGTGATCTCATAGCGCTCGGCCAGCAGCTTCGTCTGCAGCTTGTCATCCACCAGCGGGTAGAGGCGCCGGTTGTTGTAGCGTCCGATATAGCGAATATTGCGCCGGTTCATGCCGATGATGCCCTTGGCACTCAGCTTGCCGGGGGTCGTCCATTCACCCATGCCTTACTCCTCGGTGACCGGCTTGAAGCGACGCAGCTCCAGCAGGCGATAGCCGGTGTAGTTGCCGATCATCAGGATCAGCGCCATCAGGATCAGCTGCACCCCGAGGAAGTTGAAGGTGATATGACGCACCCAGGGGTTATTCATCGCCAAAAACGCCAGCACCGCGGTAAACAGGCTGCCGCCGCCCTGAATCAGCACCTCCTTGGGGCCTTCTTCCTCCCACAGGATCGACATGCGCTCGATGGTCCAGGCGAGGATGATCATCGGGAAGAAGGTGATGGTCAGCCCGGCATTGAGGCCGAAGCGGTAGGCGAGCACCGAGAACACCGAGATGATGCCGATGACCGTGATGATCACCGCCGTCACCCGGGCCACCAACAACAGATTGAGATAGGACAGATAACTGCGGATCACCAGGCCCACCGAGACCACCAGCAAGAAGCCGATCAGGCCGGTCGCCAGGCTGGTCTGGATAAAGGCCAGGGCGATCAGCACGGGCATGAAGGTACCCGAGGTCTTGATGCCCACCAGGATCCTCAGCAGTACCACCACCAGCGCACCGATCGGGATCAGCAGGATCGTCTGGAACAGCGCCTGCTCTTCCAGCGGCAGGCTGTGAATCGAGAAATTCAGCAGCGTGTCATCGGCGAGCTGATTGCGTACCGCGGCGGCCGCCGGCTGGTTGCGGGCAATCATCGAGAAGTTGACCCGGGAATTGGTGCCGCCTTCCACCTCCAGCACCGCCTGGCCATTACCCTCCCAGATCAGGAGGTTATCGGGACGCCCCTGGGCGCCGGTGGCCGGGTCGAACAGCGCCCATTGCTCGCCATCGAAGACCTGAACCCAGCTGCTGAGGGACTGGCGCCGCCGGCCATCCTCGAGCCGCAGCCCGCTGACTTCCCGGGCACGCACATCGGCCTGGTTAAGCAGGCGAACCAGCAGGGGCGTGCGCTCGAACTGGGTCAGCAGCAGGCGGGCATTCTCGCCCTGACGCTCTTCGTCGAAGTCATGGAGCAGCTCGCGGGCGAAGGTGAAGGGGTCGGCGCTGCGGCTCCAGGCGCGCTCGATCAGCTGGGCGGCGGCGGTGTCGTAGGGGCGCTCCCAGACGATGTCACGCTGCGGCGGCGGCGAGGCCAGGCGAGGAGGGGGGTTGCTCGGGGCCCGCAGAACCTGGGCGGTGTAGTAAAGCTGCTGTGAGCCACTGGCCTCACGGATCGACCATTGAGCGCGCCGAGCCTCGTCCTTCTCGATGAAGGAGAGGCCGAAGCCCGGTGAGGCGGTGTGTTCGGTAAGCAGGCGAAAGCCTTCCTGGGAAGAGGGCAATGCCATGTCCACCAGCACCGGCTCACCCAGGGCGGTGAAGTTGACTTGCGCCTCTACCTCCCAGACCTGGCGCTGCTCACCCGGCGTCCAGGGCACCTCGAGCTGATAGTGACGATGCAGGGTCATGGCCACGCCGGCCAGGAACAGGACGCCAACCAGTAGATAGAAAGGCAGTCGTGACATGGGTCATCCTTGGCAGAGAGCGGCTGAGGCTTGGCTCAGCGCTCTTCGTTGTCGGGTTCGGTGTCATTCTGGTCGCGCGCGGCTTCCGATGCCGGGCGACCACCGGGAAATTCGGGGCGCTCGTGGAGATAGTGCTGGGCCACGTCGACCACGGCGATGTCCAGCAAGAAGCGCCTGCCCAGGATGACCGGGAAGTCGAGATGGGTACGGTCGCTGAGCGTAAACTCCACCGGTTCGCGAATCGAGCCCAGGGTCATCATCAGCGTCACCACCGGCCGGGATTCCTCGCCGGTCGCCTGAATGACGCGGACGCGGCGCTCGACGGGCGCTTCGATCCACTCATCGCGCACGGCATCCACGACCACATCCTCATCGTCCAGGCCCAGCTTGAAGCGGATCCAGTTTTCCCCGTCGCGCTCGAAGGGGGTGATCTCGCTGGCCGACAGCGACGAGGTGTTGGCGCCGGAATCGATGCGGGCCTTGAGATAGGTGCCCACATCGACCAGGCCGATCCATTCGCGACCGCCCAGTACCGTCTTGTTGGCCAGGCCGTGTTCATCGGCGGCACACTGCTGATTGACGACCACCGGCTCGGCGTCTTCGCTGTTGAGGTCGTCCAGGCGGGCCTGCATCCCCCGCAACAGGGAGCCGACTTCGCGTATATCGCCGATGAGCACGTCCTGGCGATCCGCGACGCCGGATACCTCGGCGCTCAATTGAGGAGTGTCGCAGCGGGCGCTCAGGGCATCTTCCATGGCATCCATGCGCTGATGAAAGTCTGCCGGTGCCAGCGTCGGCGCAGGCTCGGGTGTCTCCGCCTGCATGGCACAGCCGGAGAGCAGGATCACGGATGCTGCAAGAGTCGCATTCAATAGAGGATGGGACATGGGGCAGGGCAATTCCTTTGAACGGTCCGGCGATAATAAGGAGTCGCCAAGGGCCTTGTCCAACTCGGCATATTCGAATCATATCCAGGAGCGGCTCCCGGATCCGAGCAACGGTATGACACCATTTAACATAATATACATTATGCGAATTATCATGCTACAACCTTGCTAGACTAGACCTGCGTAGACACACTAAACGGCAATGGGTTCGCAGCACGTCGACTTTCCATGATGTGGCTGACAGCTCTTTCCTATCACAGGTCATGTGGCGAGACATCTAACCTTTTGCAAGCCATGTGCCCAGGCCGTCTTTGCCGTTTCTGTCGGGCCAGGTATTGATGATCCGTGTGAGGATGCCTTTGTCCGACGGCGTGGCCAGAAAATCGACGGTGGCGTCGGGCTGGTTGCCGACCCGATCGTAAACCTCGAACAGCACGCGCTCGGATTCATCGGCAAATCCTTTATATTGCTTCAGCCGGTTTCCGACAGCCTGCCGCGATCCCAGCCCTTGAGGACTAATTGCAGAGCGAAGCGCTCTAGCGATAAAGTCAGGAAACCTGGTCGGCGCTACGCGTGTTGAACGCTGCGGCTGAAGACCCTGATCTTCGGGTCGCTGCGCCTGTAAGGTCCGGGTTTCAGACGCCAGGCGGGCCTTGTCAAAATCATCAGACTCCCCTTTGCCGACCGTGGCGGCGGCCCGGTATGTGGATGCGATGGTGACGTGCTTGGTCAAGCCGCCGATCCGGTTGAGGTTGGTATCCAGCGCCGCCGCCGTGGCGTCGAACACCGCATCGATCGATTTCAGGCCGTCGTCGCCGGCCTGCAGCTCCGGTGTCGCTTTTACCTCGACGACATATTCGATCCACAGTTTGCGGTTATTCACCCAATCCTTGACGAAACTCTCGATACTCTGCTCGTGTTTGGCATTGGCGGCGGCGGTAATCGGGAACAGGTTCATCGGCACTCCCGGCCCGCCGACATGATCATTGAGAAGGTGGCCGCGGACGAAACGCGAGTCGGTATCCGAGTAAACCTTCGGGTCGGTCGGCAGCTGGTCCATCAGCGTCTTCTGACCGGTGGGCCCCGAGCCTTGAGGATGATCCGGCCCCAGAGGCATCGCCCGCATCTTCAGGCCGACATCGCTGCCGCCCAGCTGGCCGTGTTCAAAAGTAATATTGGTAATATGCCCCGAGTCCAGCCCGCCCGGCACGCCAGTACCGACCAGCGGCTCGCTCAGCGTACGCTCGAACTCGGGATTGATCTTGCCGACGACCTTGAACCCCTTTTGAAAATCACCTTCGTAGCCCAGGGACACCAGGCCGAAACGCTTTTTTATGCGCAGGAAATCATTGTCGAGTACATCGGTGTCGCTTGCCTTCGCGTTGGCCAGATCAACCATGCGCCCGGCGGCCTCCAGGTCCTGTTTTTCCTGGCTTGGCGTGCGCGGCATTGGCGCCGGCGGCTCGTCCAGCATGGCAAGCGTGATCCGGTCGGGATAGCGCGGTTGATCCGAGCCCGGCAATGATCCCTCAGGCACAGCGGCCGGAATGTTGCTGTCGGGCGCGGCGGCCTCCTCTACCGATGGGCTGCGCGTGGCTTGCTCCGCGGCCGCGGGTGCCCTATCCGATTCTCTGGACTCTCCGGACGCTCCCCGCGCGGTTGCACCCTGCCCGCTCGGCGGCCCGCCGGCGGGTTTTTGTGGCCGAGACGGTGCGGATGGCGGTGTCTCTGCCGCGTCCTGTCGCGCCACCTGCTCCTGCGGAACCGCGGCGGCGCGCTGTTCGCGTATCTGCCCTTGCCATTCGGCCTTGTTTTCCAAGGCTTCACGCGCGCCGGAAGGCGCTGGCCCGTCTTTTGGCATCGCGTCCTGAATCAGCCGCTCGGTGTCGATATCGGATGAGCTCATCTCGAGGCTTGGCGGTTCCGGCTGGCCGAAGGTATAGGACATGTGCGCTTGCAGCCCAAGATCCGGGCCGACCGGCATCACTACCTCGGCCAGGTTCCATTCCTTTTCCCAGACCGTCACCCACAGCGCCTCGATCTCGGCCCAGGCATTCAACCCCAGCTTCAGCCGTGCCCCGGCGGCAAGCGTCGCCGTTCCTTCAATGCCCCAATCACCATCGGCATAGTCCAGAGACGGCACCACCGAAACCGCGCCATACAGCCCGGCGGTACCGACTCCCTCGATACCGCCGGTCAGTGACCCCAGCACAACGTCAACCCCCAGGCCGGCACCGAAGGCGACGTAACCTTCCACGAAAGCCGGCATATACAGCTCGCCGGTAACGGTGAAGGACGGGTCACCTTCGGCCGCGCCGAGGGTATAGGAGCCTTCGACCCGGATATTGCGGAACACGCCCGGGCCGACCCCGGCCCGAACACCTGCCCGAACACGGATCACTGCGACGAGGATGGCCCATAGCGGTATGTTCTGTGAATGCCGGAACAGCTCGCGCTCCATGCGCTGTTCGGGGAAGAGTTCCAGCGGCTCGGTCACTTCGATCACGCCGGAAACGTCGACGGCGCCTTCCGGCAGGATGCGAGCGGTCAGTGTGCCCTGAAGCCGCGGCATCAACTGCGCCGTCACTGTGCCTTCGCCGCCAAGCTGCAGCGCGCCTGCGTCGGTCTGCGCGACGCTGACAGTGATCGACCCCGACAGCTTGCCGTCGTCGGCGCTGAAATCAAGCGTGGTATCGCCCGACCAGCGATTCTGCGCATAGCGCACCGTCACTGTGCCATCGAGCCCGGGTAACAGCGCGGTGTCCACCGGGACCTGCATCTCTCCCGATATCTGGCTTTCGCTGTAGCCGATATGCGCCGTGACCGGATTCAGGCCGGGAATGGTGAGTTCCACGTCACCGCCAAATGAAAACGTTCCGGTTTCGGAATAGGCGGCGGTAAAATCGCCGGTGCCGGCGGGACCAAGGTCAACCTTGGCGGACCCTTCGACACCCACGCGCCCGGTCTCGGACAGGCTTGCGGTAATGGTCGGATTCTGCACCGGCAGGCCGTCGGGAAAGTCGCCGGCTCTCAGTTTGACAGACCCCGAGACACTGCCATCGCGGATTCTCACCTCGCCCGAAGCCTCTTCCAGACCCGGAATCGACAGGTTGAATGTGCCCAGGCCAGCAAAGCCCCTGGCGCTGACATCGGCCTGCTTGATGGCGACGCTGCCCAACCCCGAATAGGCGGCGGTAAAGTCCTCGATACCGCCCGATGGCGCCCCGTTCATGTAGGCCAGGTTCAGGGTACCACCGGTCAGGCTCAGCCCCGGCAAGGTGGATCGCATGGCGCCTACCGCCAGCGTGAGGTTGCCGCTGAGGTTGCCGGCTTTATCCGCTGCGATGGTGCCGCTCACCTCCTCCGCGAAGAGGGGTGTGATCCTCAGCGTGCCGCTGGCCGTGAACGCGCCTGTCTCGCTAAAGCCAAAGCGGATGTCGCCATCGCCAAGCTTGGGATAGGCAATTCGGACTGTGCCCTCACCCGACAGCCGACCGTCTGCCAGGCGAATGCTGCCCGATGCTTCGCTATTGACATGACGGCGAAAGGCCTCGGGCACAAGCGTCATGTCCCCGACGTCGACTTCTCCCGACAGGGTGCCGGTCTCCCCCATGGCGAGGGTGATTTCCGGATTGCCCAGCGCCGGCAGAGCCAGGTTCTTGGTGACACTGCCCAGGATCCTGGCAGAGCCCTGATCGTCGACGCGAACCTCGAATTGCGTCTCGTCAAGGTAAGGAATGGACAAGCTGCCACGCAGCCGTAACTGCTTGGATTTCCATTGCGCCGTGTCGAAATGGACGCCGGGAAGGGGTTGCGGCAGGCCTTCCAGGCCGACCTCTTCTCCGCTGAGAACGTCAGCGCCAAGGCGCCAGCCGCTGGGGCCCAGTCGTGCCACGAAACCCGCGTCATCCGCCAGCAGACCGAAAGCCGTCGCCGGGGGCCCCCGGTCAGTGGCGGCGACCGGTTCGGATCGCTGCGAGCCAGACTGAAGCGGCGCATTCTGCGGCGGCGCAAGGACGCGGTCGGCCATGTCATGGCTCCGGTGCTGGCGGTGAAGGCGGAGCTGGCGGTGGCGCGGAAGACATTACCAGGGCGCCCAACCGGGCCGACAGGGCCAGGGCGAGCGCCGCCCCCGACTGTTCGCGAACTGCCGTCGCAAGGGCCGGCCGCAAGCGCCGCCGGATATCCGGCTCGGCTCGGAGATAGAAGGCGACAACCGCATCGGCGACAAGCTCGACTTCGCCCGGCTCCGCTGCCTGATAGCTGGCGACCAGCAGATCCAGCCGAACCGCCTCCGGCGACTGAGACATCACCGCCAGCGTCTGTGTCAATTGCCGCTGACGGCTGCGTGATGCGTCGGCCGCAATCTTTTCGCGGCGTGCTTCCGCCTTGCCCTTGCGCGGAGCCTCTTGCTCGCGACTCAGGGCGTTGGCCACTTCTTCAGGACCCGCATCGGGCGATATTTCGTGGAGTTCGGGGTCTGGCGGCACCGGCCGAGCTTTCGCAGCCTGAGCCGCCTCGGGCTTGGCCTCGGGAGCAACAGGCTCGGCGCGCGACCGGGCCGCCATGGCCGCGGCCAGTGCCGGATCGGCCTTAGATGCCGTAGGGTTGTGGTGCTGCGCATCCTTTTCGGCCTGAACCGGCAGCGTTTTCTCCTCTTCGCGCAATATCTCCGTGTCGAAATCAGTCATCCGCCACCCCCTCGCGCCTTGCCGTAGTGGTCGCCAAAATCCGACTTTTTCAGAACCTTGCCCTGTTTCAGCAGCTCCGTCGCTACCGCCTGCATCAGTTCATCCATGCCAATCTCCCCACCCCGTGCCGCAGCCCGATACGCCGCATCGAGCCAGCAGTTGCGGATCTCGGCACCTGTCAGCTCAAAGCGTTCGGCCAGCATGGCGAAATCTATCTCCGCCTTGATGGGCGCCCGGCTCTGCCGACCACGTTCCCAAAGGGCTCGCCGATGCGTGGCCGTGGGCACTGGAAAATCGATCACATGATCGAAGCGGCGAAGAAACGCCGGGTCCATGTTCTGCGCAAGGTTCGTTGCCAGCACCGACAACCCGCCAAAACTCTCCAGTCGTTGCAACAGATACGATGTTTCAAGGTTAGCATAGCGATCATGCGCGTCGTTGACCTCGGAGCGTTGTCCGAATAGCGCATCCGCCTCGTCGAAGAACAACAGCGCATCGCTGCCTTCGGCTGCCTGGAAAAGCTGTTCGAGGTTCTTTTCGGTCTCGCCGATATATTTCGACACCATCGCAGCCAGATCGACGCGAAACACGGGCAGGTCCAGCGCTGCGCCGACGATGGCAGCCGCCATGGTCTTGCCGGTGCCCGATGGCCCCTTGAACAGTGCCACTGCTCCGTGCCCTTTGTTGAACAGCGCCCCGAATCCCCACTCATCCAGCACCTGCGTCCCCTGCCCTGCCCAGCCGACCAGGCGTTCCAGCGCCACCCGCGTGGTCTGGGGAACCACCAGGTCATCCAGCGTTTGCCGGGTCTCAAGCCGATGGGCGCAACGGGTCATTCCAGCGCTGGCCTGTGCCTCGGCGGCGCGGCTCAGGGTCCCGGGGTCGCGGGTCCATTGCAGCATCCGCGCCAGATGCAGCAGATCAAGGTGTCGAGCATGGGCCAGCGTCGAGGTGCCGGGGCCAAGCAGATGCGCCTTCCATGCCTCGTGTCGCGCGGCATCAGGCACTGGGTAGACATGCACGGCATCAAGCCCGGCATCGAGCCAGGGTCCAGCCTCCTCGGCGATGAGAATGGCGCTTTGGGCAAGCAGCGGCGCAAGTTCGGCGCGACCGGCATCGTCCAGCGCCGGTTCCCGAATCACCGGCGTGGCACCGGCAAGGGTCGCATCGCGGATATGCGTCGGCAGCATGGCGGGCGAACAGTCGTCGGGCAGGATACACAGTGACCAGCCGCGCGAGGTCGCCGTATCCAGCACCGCCGTCGAGACGGCATCGGCCCCACCCCCGGCAACCACAACCGCACCCGGGGCGCCGCCCTGACCGAGTGTCAGCCAAGGGCCGGGAGGCGCCACGGGCTGGCCAAGCAGCAGATCGATCAGGTTTTCGTCGCTGCGCAGTGCGGCCTCGATCCGCGGCAACGCCGGCTCCACGCTCAGCAGCGCATACAGCCTGAGCGGTGCCGAAGGGGCCAGCAACCGGCGCAAGGTCAGTGCATCGATCTGATGCGGCAGCAGTCTCTGGGCAAGCGCCGGAGTCAGAAAGCGGCGGGTCAGGTCATCGCCAAGATAGGCGTAAACCCGCCCAAAGCGGGGATCAAGCGCCGGGGCCGCAGCCAGCACCAGCAAATCCAGCTCCGCCTCGGCCAGATCAAAGCTCTGCGCCAGCCGCGCCCAGATGCTTTCGGGGTCCGCGCAGCGGCGGGCGGCGTGATCGTGCCAGGCCTTCACCACCTCTTCCAATGCGGGCAGCCCGCTGCCGTGAGCGGCCAGCCGGCCGGACATTTCGTCAAGCATCGCCTCGGCTTCGTCGTCGCTCATGAAGAGGCCAAGAAATTGCTCACGCCGACCCTCGCCACGCAGCGCCCGGGTCAGCGCCACCTCATGCCGGAGACGCAAGGACAGAAGGTGCAGCGCCCCTTCAAGCCATTGGGCCGGGTCGAGCTTGGCAGAACCAGCGCGTTTCATGCGTTGTCCCCCAGGCTCAGGATCAGCTTCGGGCGCCCCGGCTGGGGCAGGCGTCCAAGGGTCCCGGGAAAGCCCGCCATATACAACAGAATGCCCAGCGGGATGGGGTCAAGAAGCACGCTGATCTGGTCCGCACCGCGCCGCACCTCGCCTGCCTGTTCCAGGAACTGACGACGCAGATAGCCGTGTGAACTGCCCTGCAGGCCGCGCAGTCGGCTGGCGAAGTCGGCAAGCAGCAGCGCCGACCAGCGCCGGTCGTGGGCGCTGGTCTCATAGACCCTGCGCGCCGGTACAGCGAGACCGCGCAGCAGCCGTTCGGGCGGCAGCGGTTGCGGCGCGAGAAGATCGACCTCGGGCGGCTCGACGGGCAGCAGCATCTGCAATGCCGGATCCTCGGCGGTTTCTGGCCAGGTGAGCGGATCCAGCGTCTGCCAGACGACCTGCGCCAATTGCGTCGGGATCAGATGCGCGGCCGCATCAAGCAGCAGCACGGACGGCAGCAACAGCGCCAGACCCAAGCGCGGACTGCGCAGCGCATCCTGTCCGGTCTCGGGGTCGGCGGATGGCTCCTCGGGAGGAGACGCTTCGGGCCTGTCGGATCGCCGGGGCGCGGACGCTCGAGTCAAGAGATCGAGGGCGGCGCGGCGCGGCGTGTCGGCCTCGACAAATGCCAGCACCCTAGCCATCGTTGTGTGATCCGCCCCGGCAGCGACACTCGCCGGGCTGTTCGTTGCCTCGCCTTTCAGCAAGGGCGTATCGCCCGCGCGCGCGGCCAAAGCGGCTATTGCGGCGAAAACCACTGGGCGCGGGGGCAGGCGGTGAGCTTTTTGCGCCAGGAGTCGCAGCGCCACTGCCAGCGCCTCGTCCAGCAGCGCGCCGGCCGTGGGGCCGGTGTGGGTCGGCAACGGCAGCGTCAACAGGTGCTGCAAGGCCGGCAGCAGGTGATCGGCTTCCGATGGTTCCAGCGGTGCCTCGACAAGGGCGCGGGTCAGGGCCGCCTTGGCCTCGACGGGCCAGGAGGCAATGGGTGCCGCCGCATCGCCGCCTGCCGCTGCGGCCCTTGCCAAAGCGGTCAGTATCGCCGGTCGGGCGCGAATCAACTCGGCCGCTGCACGCTCGGCCGGGAGGTGTTCCAGGTTGACGAGGTCCGGAAATACCCAGGCCGGCTCGGCTACGGACCCCAGCCGCATCAGAACATAATCGGCAAGATAGCTTGCGTGATCGGGCCAGTACCTGAGCGTGGGCGCCGCCTTGGCCAACTGGGCCTTGAGTGCCGCCGCGATCTGTTCGGCAATCGTTTCGGCCAGATTTGGCTGGTCCAGCCGCTCGCCCAGGTCCAGCCGGATGCGCAGCTGCTTGAGGCGCAGCACACCTTCGTGATCGTCCAGCACCGGCGCGACGGCCGACGGCAAGGCACCGGGCAGGTCGTGTCGCATCACCCTATCCAGACGCGCCCCCATGGAAGCCGCTTCCTCGGCATCGGCCATGGCGACACAGTCTGTGTCGATGCGCCCCAGGACAAGGCGATGCGCTTCCACTTTAGTACCCTCCGCGGGTCACGAAAACGCCCAGCGGCTTGACCTCGGCCATGAGTGCTTGTGCTTCGCTTGCCGTGACACCCAGTGTCTGCGCCAGTTTGGCATTGTCGATGGCAAACAGCTCGCCAACGGTGGTGATTCCAGCCCGGTCCAGCTGCTCGTGAATGCGTGGGTCGGTCAACAGTTCCGGAACTGCCGGTCGCGTGTCGGGTTTTTCAGGGGGCAGTCGCCGTCTGCGAAAGCCGTTTCCGACAAGGCGGTCCGCGGCGTCGCTCAGCTTCAGGTCGGGCTCACGATCCCAGATCACGCTGTCGGCGTCCCCTGGCTCGGGCGTGTCGGACGGCTGGTCCGGATCGGTTTGAGCCTGGCACCGGCAGGATTGCAGCCAGTCCTGCAACAGTGACAGCGGCAGCACCGAGCGACGATCCTGCGGCGTGAACATCGCGCTTTCGGGGCCGGCGACGATCCGGCCAAGGACAAGCAAGTTGTCTTGCGCAGTCGGCTCGGGTGGCATCGGAAGCATCGCCACAGGGTCATCGCAGAAAAAGGGGGGCAGTTTCTTGCAATCACGCTTTGCGGGGATGAATCCCGGCGGCAACTCACACAGCAAGCCGATCGACAACCCCGCATAGACGCGCGATGGCGAGAGGTCGTTGGCCGGGTGGGCACATTCTTCGGCAATGCCGGAACGCAGTGATCCCGTCGCCTGGGTCGGTCTTGCAACCAGCCAGGCGGTCACCGTCCCGGTTTCAAGCCTTGCGTCCCCGTTGCGCCGCTCCTCGAGGCTGATGGCTTCGCAGGTGACATCGCCCGGTCCGCAGCATCCCCAGACGCGACTCGCGATATTCGTGACCGTCAGTGCTTCGGTCAGATAAATTTCAGCGCCGGTTCGTGTGATCCCATAGCCGCCCGAGAGGGTAAGGCTGTCATCATGGATCTTCGGGATCAGTCCGGCGACAACACCCCAGCCGTGCAGGATTCGACGCATCCGCGCCAGTTCGTGGTCATGTGAGGCCCGGTCGAGCGTCAGATCCTCAGCCCGGATGATCTGTCGATCAAAGTAAAGCGGCGTCACGACACCGTTTCTTGCCTCGGCCAGTTCAGGCTTTCGGGGGATATCAGACATCTTCACCTCCCCAGTCTTGTATGAAGAACCAGCTGCGGAAGGTACCGCCACCCGCCGACGCACCGGTCGGAAGCCGGCCACCGATGAAATTACCATCGACAGCTATCGCATCCGGCTCCTCCGAGTTGACGACGAAATCGGCATAGAGCACCAGCCGGAACGGCATTTCCGGGACCGAATTCATGCCGTCAAGATTGATATACTCTACGAGCCGTAAGCAGAAGCCCCGGGTTGTTACTGCTCCATTGAGCACAGTCCAATCCTCAAGCAAATCACCACTGATTTTAAGATCCGTGATCGGATAAGCGTTGACCTGTGGCTTGACCCAATGAATCAGGCCCTGTTCACCACGGTAGGGAATCTCCAGCTCGGCCACGACGGTTGGGCCTGGCTTTTCGCTGCCCGTGAACACGGGCCACAGGATCTCGTCCTTGAAAGCGATCGCGATACCCCGGCCTGCGAGCAGTTCGAAGAGATGCCCCAAAGTTCGTGCCGTCGGATGCGTTTGGGCATGCCGCCAGCTGAGCGCGACGATCGGGATGCCTCGTGGTAGCGCGGTGCCGGGCTCGCCCTTTTCGCCCGGCTCGCCCTTTTCACCCGGCTCGCCCTTTTCGCCCGGCTCGCCCTTTTCACCCGGCCCGCCCTTTTCGCCCGGCTTGCCCTTTTCGCCCCGTTTACCCTTGTCACCGGGGTCGCCACGCGGGCCGGGGGGGCCTTCGGCCACGCCTTGTGCCAGAATGCACTCGATCACCTCTTTCAGGGTCTCTGCCGATGGCACGATCGGCCGATACATCAAGTTGTCGAGTACCAGATCGCCCTCTTGCGCGTCCTCATGGTTGCGGATTAACGGCAAGTCATTATCCTCACCGGGCCAGATGTAGCCTTCGACATGGCCCAGAACGACGCGGTGAGTCTCATTCCCGCAAGCGGCACAGCCTTCGATCGCTGCGTCGAAGCCAAGCCCGCAGTTCTCGTCGGTGATGTCGATCACCGCGACAAGACCGTGGTGGGGCAAGTTTTCGGGCGTGTCCGCCGCTGCGCAATAAAGCCGCGTGCCGTTGCCGGTCAGGGCAAGGCTGCGGCCGATGGCGTTGATCCTGATGGCATCGGCCGAGAGTCCCGTTTCGGGCGCTCCGCCGGCATCCTGCGACTTGACCTCGTCAAGGTCGAGCGTGGTCAGCCGCGTCACCTCGTCCGGATCCGCCATCAGAAGGTAGGCACGCGTTTCGGTCGGGGCCAACGCCAGATCGAAAGCCTTGCCGCGCAGCATGACGCCGCGGCCACTTTTCACGAGCCGTGCTTCGCCATCGATCAGGGTATAGCGGTTCACCAGAACACTGTTGCTCGATGCGGTTTCCCTTGAAACGACATAGAGATAGTTGTCGTCAAAGCTCCATTTCACCAGATCGATGCGCTCATTGGCGCCGGGCTTGTAGCCGTCGGGATGATATTCGGCAGGGTCCGTTATCGCGCCTTGGCGAAATTGCGCCGTGTCGATCAGATAAAGCCGCTCTTTGGCGGCCCCGTCCGGGCTGCAAAAAGCCAGAAAGCGGCCATCGCGGCTGATTTCCAGCATCGAAGCGCCCCGTGCCCACGCATCCGATGCGCTGCCGAAGCCATGCCCGAAGCCGAGGCTCGGCTGGTCATCGAGCGAGGATGCATCGCCCGTTGCGATGAAGGCGCTAATCACCGCCGCACTGTATGAAACCAGCCGGCTGTCCGACCCGTCCACGTCAAGCACATAAAGCGTTCCCGAGGAGGGAGAAACGGCGAGGCGCGGGCTTGGCCCCTTGGTAGGTATCACCCTCAAGGGCTCGGTGGTGTTGCCAAGGCCGTCGCCGTTGGCGTTCCAGATGCCGACGCCGTTGGAGTTATCGCCGGCAAAGCCCGATCCGGCGAAGAAAACCAGCCGCGCCTCGCGCGACGAGGCGATGTCGGAAATCGTCGTTGAACCACCGATCAACGCCTCAAGGTCATGGGTTTTCTGATCATAGGCCAGCAGCCTGGCACCCAGCGTATCCTGTACACCAATCTGCACCAGCGCCTCGCCCGCGTTGACATGCACCGTTTTGGGGAGCGCGCCTTCATAGGAAAAGGTATATACCCATTCGAGTTTGGGACTGCTTGGCACCTCGAGGGTATCCACGTCGTCAGCATCTGCGCTGAACAGAACGAAACGATAGCCTTCGGCGATGCGGCCGTATTCGCTGGTGTTTTCAGCGTCGCAGCCGGGCAGAATCACCGGCATCAGCTCGGCCCCCTCATCGCAACGCTGGACGCCGATCATCAGGTGCGCATTGCCGTCCAGCGCGGCCTGAAGTTCCCTGTCATTGCGGATCATGTCGCCGATGCGGATCAACGCCGGTTCCGGCAGGATGATTTCCTGCCCGCAGCAATCCAGCGCCATGCCCGGCTCGACCACGATGAAGTCGCGGCGGCAGGTTTCAGCGGGATGCTCGATCAACTTCAGGCCGCAGACCGTGCCCGTGCCATGCAACAAGGTGTTGTGCACCTGACGGTGACCGCGGTGGTACTCCTGTTCATTGCTGAAGTCACGACTGACCAGCAGCTTGCCATCGAAGTAGTTGTTCCGTTGGGGTTGATGAAGGCCGCAGGGTATGCAGGATTTCTTGTGCTCGTTTGACATCAAGGTGCTCCTTTGCCGACGCCGGCTGTCAAAGGCTGCGGGAAATGAACCGGCGCGTCGATCACAGCGGCCCCGGTCGACATTGTCTTGCCTAATCGCCCGCTGCCCAGGGCTCCGCCGCCGACCGAGCCAAGAATCGTATCGACGCCGATCGTAGACTGGCTGCCTATGCGTATTCCGGGTTCGATCAGCCGAAGCTGATAGCGGGTGTGGGCGGGAACCGAGGCTGTGATCAAGCGTTCCAGCACCGCCCGATCATCATCGCTCATCGCTAAATAGGCGGGCAGGACAATCGTGAAGCTGTGTGCGGACGGGTCGGGATCCAGCGCCACCCCGCCAATCATGACGGGAGTGTCCTCCGGCAACCGGAAATGCTCGATCACTTGCGGCAGCGGGTCGCTCAACCCGCTATGCCACTGCAGGATACGCTTCAGTCCGGCCACAGTGCCGCGTTGGCGGAAATAAGAGATCGCCTGGGCAATCATCTGGCGACGGGTGGCTTCCGGCCAGGCGGCAAGAAACTCGAGATCGAACCAGCTGCCCAGCCATGCCAGGAACTCTTGCGGCACGACGCGCGGGTCGAAAAACTCGACCATGCTGCGATGGCGGGCGATGATTTCGGCGAAAACCGTGTCGAAATAGCCAAGAAAGCGGTCAAGAAAATGCGCACTTTCGGGATCGTCATGAAAGGGCACCGGCAAATGGCGCAGGGAGCTTCGCCGCGGGCCATAAACATCGATCCTGCGGATCAGCGGAGAGGTCGTGCCATCCCCCGAAAGCTCGACTTTCAGCCACAGGAAGCGCCCCGGCCCGCTTTGCACCAGCACTTCCGGCAGATCGCCCGGAAGCAGCACCAGCGGTCGCGACCAGCGATCATCCGGGACCGCCTCGAGACGATCGAATGGCACCTCAACCTCGCTGGTCAGGGTCGAGAGAACGACCCTTGCATTGGCTGGCAGGTCGATATCAAAAGCGAGGCGGCCCCACTGAAAGCCGGTTCGTTCGCTATCCAGTGCGGTGGTGGTAAACCTGCCCGCCCGTGGCACCTCGATACGGCGCGGCACCGCCAGAAGCGGCCGTGTGCTGCCCTGATGACGCCCCGTGGTATCCAGTGCAATACCATGAAAGAGTATCGGATCACGTCCCGGCATGTCCGGGTCCTGCCAGCCGAGTACCCCACCCCCTTGACGCCTCAACGGCGGCACCGCCAGATCCATCGCGCTTTCGACGCTGCTGACCTCGAACCCTCTTGCGTCCAGTGACACCAGCCGCCCGCCGTCGAGCACGTGGATGACTGCCCCCGCCGCCGGGATCGGCTCGCACCCGGTTTCGCAGCCCTCGCAACTCGGCGTTGCCGCCGCCAGCGCTATCGGCTGGCGCAAGGCGACGCCTGGGAAACGCTCATCATGCCGCCAGAGCCGGTCATAGCGGCGAATCGCGCCGGGACCGGTCAATGCCAGATAAAGATTGCCATGCCCGTCAAAGGCAATTGCTTCGGGGGTGCCGGCATCTACCTTGATCACCCGGCGCAGCCGCGCCGAGGGAAAGGCCAACACCAGAACCCGCCGTGCGCCGCGGTCTACAATCGCCAGATCGCCACGCGGCGAGATCGCCACATCCACCGGTTCAACCAGCGTATAGGGGTCGCTGACAAGCGCAGGATCATTGCTGTTGCATGGGCCGTCATCGGGCATGGGCAGAGGACGGGGCGGCCAAAGCGGCACGAAAGGCCAAAGCGGATCCGCCTCGGTCGGGCGCTCAGAGCCTGTGGCACCGGCCAGCGCGACCAGGATCACTCGCCGCTCGGGGTCGGCCAGAAATATCCGTCCCTCGCCCGAGATCGCCACCCCCCTGGGCAGCGTCCAGCCACCAAAACTGCCGAAGGGTTCAGCCAGCGGAATCGCGCTGTGCCCGGCGATCGCCAGCGCTAGCGGGCGGTCGTCATAAGGCACTCCCGGGCGGCTGGCTCGGGGACCCAGGGGCCAGCCAAGCCGCGCCGACAGCCTGAGGAATGGCGCTACCGTATCCTTGACAAGCCGAGGTGTCAGCTTATTCATAGGCCGCCTGCAGGTCGATGACATCACGACTCAACGCCGGCAGATGGCCTTCGGGAATCCTGGCCAAGCCCGCCAGCGCATCGCCCGAAACTCCGCCAATCTCGACTGCCAGACGTGCGGCATGGCGCACACCCGGCACCGCCAGCATCCGCTCGTAAAGATCGCCGTAATAAATATCCGCCCCGAATGGCCAACCCAGGCCATCCCCGCCGCCGCTGAAAGGGCTGAGAAATTCGCTCAGAGCATCCGCCACCGCCAGCGTCACGCTGCCGAGGTCTTGATCTTTGCTGACCGTCAGCCGCGCCTGCAACGTGCTGACCCGCGCGTAGCGTGGACCGATGATATGCAGTTCGGTGGTGATCAAGCGTCGCGGCTCGAGCCAGCGGCAGATTGCGCGCTTTTGTTCCTCATCGGGCTGTGGCGTCAGCTGATCCAGTTTTGGCAGCACCAGCAGCGTTACCGCGCCGTCTTTTTCAATCAGCTCATCGTCGTCATTCACCGAACAGCGTGGCAAGGCGAATGCGCGGTGCAGCGCTACCCCCGGGGTACGCATGGCCAGATCGGCAAAGTCATCGGCGCTGACCGCGCGATCGCGTGACCGCAGATCGTGGGGCGCACGCAACTTGACCGCATCCAGCGGCTCGGCGTCCGAACCATCATGAGCGGCGCGCCGGTTGGTCACGCCTTTCACGTATCGAAGGCCCCCTTTCAGCTTGCTGACCAGCTCGGCTGCCGCGTTTCCCACCTCGCCGCCGCCAACCCGATAGCGCACCGCCGTCACTGTTGATCCGGCCACCGGGATACGCCCGCGCCGACCGTCACCCAGGCGGATCTCGCCCGTCGCCGGATCCAGCACATAATGGGGATCTTCGGGTCCCGAGACATAAAAGTCATTGACCCGGCTCCACTCCGGCGCCTGGCCGTTCTCGATTATTTCAAGCTCCAGATCCGGCAGTCCGGTTGCCGGATCGATAAGCACCGGGACCTTGGGCAGGTTAAAGACCTGCCCCGGACGCCCGTTCGAGCGTCCAAGCGGGTCATCGAGCCGTGTCGAGGCCTGCGTCGCGGGTACCGTATTCAGATACAGGCCGCGCAGCGTCGATGGCGGTGCCGCCCCCGTCGGAACAGCGTTCAGCTGCGCACGCAGCCAGTAAAGCGGTAGATACCCTTTGTCGTTCTGCGGCAACGCGACGGAAAACGCTTCGTTGACCTTGATCCAGTCGGCCAGCTGCAACCTTGTAGGGTCAAGATCGAAAGGCGTCGCACCCGCGGTCGAGGGCGGCGTCTCGATCAGATCGGCGATCGCATCCGTTTGCTCGTCACAGGCCGCAAGTTCGTCCACTTCAGACGCGGTTGCTCCCATCTGTGCCCAGAAGGGTCCAAGCCCCCCGACGATATCGAGCGTGTTGCTCCTCAGCTGGTCGACGAGCTCCTGCCTGGTCCGCGGCGGGCGCACCCCGCCGAAGCTGGACCAGAAGTCTGCCGATAGCTTCATCGGGTCAAGTGCGGTGACCGATGGCGGCATCTCGAAAACCAGATGACCCGAGCCGCTTAGCGCCCGGCTAGTGTCCTCGCTGAGAGAAAGGCGTGTCCAGCCGTCGGTGGCGAAATCGTCATCGAAAAGCCCCGGCTCGTCACCGGTGCCGGTAAATACATCCCAACGGATATGATCAAGCGGTGTACCGCTCGTGCCGGGCGGGGTGCAAAAAGTTTCGATGGGACCCTGGAGCACCGTCGCATCCGGTCCGGCACCCTTGTCGAACACCCGCACCGCATCGATAAAAAGATCAAGTGGCCCGGCCGGAAAACGATCTTCGGAAAAGTCCTCGGCCTTGTCCTCGCGCCCGGGGCGAAGACGCAGACCAAGGTAAAACGCTCCGGATTGGCCCGACCCGAAGGCAGCGAAGTTATAGGCCCAGGCGGTTTCGCCCTTTTCGAAGCGGGTGACAAGATCGCGGGCCTGCTCTCCATTGCCGCCCTTGGGCAGGATCAAGGCGCCGACGGTCGCGTCAAGGGCAGTCAGTGTGCGGTCGGTTTCAAACACAAGGTCCGAAGGCGCGTCAGGATCATCCACCGCAACCTTGGTCAGCCGCGGGATGTTGACCGTGACCTGCGGTGGTTCCTTGAGGGTGAATGCCAGCTCGGTCAGCGCGGGGTGCGCCGGCTCGGGCACGATGCCGAGAAGGTCGAGAAACTTCAGATAGTTGAGGTCAGGAACCCGGTTCAACTCGTAAAGGATCGTTTCGGTCATCCAGGCGTGAAGCTGAACCAGCGCCATCCCCGGATCGCTGTCGTTGAAATTCACCCATTCCGGCGTATAACGCGGTAAGCGGGCCTTGGCCTCGTCCATGAGGTCCTTGAAGGTGCGACTGTCCAGCGGCGGCGGCGTAAGTGGCATCCTAAGCTCCTTATTCAAGACCCTCGAGCAGATAGAAGGGGTAAACGATATTTTGTGCCGCATTATTGGAACGAACGCGGTAATCCACAGAAAGCAGCAGCGTGTTGGCCGCATCCGGCGGCGAGGCGGCGGTGACCTTGAGCACATCAATCCGCGGCTCCCAGCGGACCAACGCCTGACGCACCTCGTCCATAATTACGGCACGAGTCGCGGGATTGTTGGGGGAAAAGACATGGTCATGGATGCCGCAGCCAAAAGTGGGCTGCATGATCCGCGACCGCTTGGGCGTGGCAAGAATGAGCCACAGCGCTTCGCGGATCGACGCCTCGCCCGCGGACCAGTCCAGCCCGCCGCTGGCATTGACGCGGATCGGAAACTTCCAGCCTTTACCCAGGAATGCTTCGCCCATGACTCAGTCCCCCACCAGCACTGTCGGAAACCCGGCCATGACGAATCCTTGGGCGTTGTCATTATTCTGACAGGTCTGGTCAAGCTGGCGAACAATGCCCTTGCCATTGGCCTTCACCGTGGCGGAAAACTCGCTGAAGGTGCATTTTTGATTAAACGTCCCGGATGTGATGCCGCCCGCTGTGCCTGCTTCGCCGCCGGTCGAGGTCTTGATATAGCTGGTCTCGGTGATCACGGCCTTGCCGCCGGCCTTGACGTCCGGCGACGCCTCCTGTGCCTCCGAAAGCTGGGCGATGTTGGGATAGGGTAACGCTATTGGCCCGGATGGCGTTGGGGTCTTGAGCATATCCGGAAAGGCCATGCAGATGCCCTCGGTATGCGCGATGGGCTTGCTCATGTCAGAAACCTCCTGCGTGGATCTGAACCTTGCGATAGCGGTCCATTGGCTCAAGATCGGCGGGCCAGTGGCAGCGCCAGAGAATCACTGCCCAATGTGCGCCCGGATCGACGATCAGCGTGTCGGGCTGCATCAGCCCGCGATTGACCTTGCGCCAATACGGCGCCTCATCCGGCCCATGCCCGCAATAGACACGTAACCGGATGCCCTGCTCGAGATCAGGCAGCCGCAGGGCATAATCTGGATCGCCTGTCGTATCGCTTCGCTGATAGATTTCGACAAGCTTCCTAGACGGCAGCCCGGCGCCAGTGCCGGGATCAACGAAAACACCCGGGCCACGCCGATGCATCGAAGCGAAGGCCGAAAAGTCGTCAGCCTCATCCTGCCGCGACGTCCCCTGCCGCGGTTCAAAGCCAAACAAATTGCGGGTCATGTCGGCGTCGGGGCTGTCCGGCAAGGGTGGAGTACGGGTCATCCAGGGTGACCCGTCCACCACGACGGCCCCCTCCCCTGATGCCGAGATGAAGCCCAGCACAATAATATCGGCGCGTGACTTGCTCAGCGCGGTATCGGCCTCATAGGTCACATCGATGTCGATCGTCATATCTGGATCGTTATTAATCTTTTTCAGAGTGAACTCATGCCCGTCAACGGCCAGTACCTGAACCTCCGGGTTTTCGCCCTGGATCACGTAGTCCTCTGGGTTGATGATACGTTTAATAATCGGTGGACTTATCTTGCTTGCGGTGAACCGTGCCGTGCTGTGGTCAGCCATTACAATCGCCGACTGCGCGGTATCGGCGATTGCGTCCATTTGCCGGGGACTGGCCCCATCCGAAACAAGGCGATAGGCGGCCTTCATCACCACCGCCATGCCCTGGGGGCCGCCTTTCTTGTTCAAGGTGCCCATCAGGGTTGCAGCCGAGTAGACCGTGGGCTGGGGTGTCTCGATAATCATCAGTTCAGCTCCACTGTGGCGCCCTTGATCGCGGTCTTTCCGCTGGCCTCAAGAGTGATCTCGCCGCTGGATTTGATGGTGATACCCTCGGCGTTCATCACGATCCGGTTGCCGTTGGAATCCTCGATCGTGATCCCGCTTTTGTCGCCGTCAACCAGCACGACCCTGTTCTTGTCCCGCGAGACGATGGACCGCTCGTTCAGTTCAGTTGTCGCCGCACCAACCTCGCCACCGGTCAGGAAACCCAGAATGATCGGTCGCTTCGCCGCAAACGCCAGTACCGCCAGATCGTCCACTTCGGGGGCGAAGACGGCTCCAACCTCGGGGCCGGCCATCAATGAAGCGACCTGAACCCAGTCGGTGATGATGCCGTCAGGCCGGTCCAGCCGCTGCAGTCTGGCCCGCAACCCGCGCTCCGAGATCTCCACCTCGACCACGCGTCCCAGCGCCAACGCAGTTGGAAAATCAGCCATCCAGCACCTCCTTGCGGCATTGAAACGCGGTGGTATAGCCGCTCTCCCCGATGGCGTGGGTGGTCTGCGTCAAACGATAGACGCCGTCGAATCGCGCTCCCATGCCCGCCATTGTGATGACCTTACCGGCACGCAGTGTCGGCAAGCCGATCGCCATACCTGACCCGGTGATCAGGGTCGCGGCAAGCTCCCTCAACCGCGCAAGCGCCGCGCGCTCGGCATCCTCTGTCGTCTCGACCCCATCGGGCTTGATCACCTCGCGACCGCTAAATGCGGTTCCGCTATCCGCCGCCCCGGTGGGCCCCAGGGCGCTCGGCGACAGCTCGACATCGGCCCAGGTCTTTGTCACCTCGACGTGCTGCTCGGCTCCGCTTGCGTTGGGATCGCCACCGCGACAGACGACTTCAGACACCTGATTGGCCGCCGACAGCGCCGGTGTGAAGGAAATCAACGTGCGCCCCCAGACGAAGTCCGCGACCGGTCCGTCATTGCTCTGGCTGGGCCTGGCCAGATAAAGCACCGGGTCCTCGCCTGCCTCCTCGGCCGGCTCGGTCATGAGGCTCAGCCCATATTGTTCGGCACGCGCGGCGATCTCGTCATAAAGTACGCCTTCGACTTCGACGTTTTCCTCGGCCTCGCCTTCGGCCTCAAGCGTTGCCCAGCGTACGAAGACGCCATTTTCGCCGCAGATCCTGTTCACGATGTCCTTGGGGGTGCCGTCATAGTTGCCTTCGATCCGAATTGTCTGCAATTTACGCAGGAAAGCATTCAGTGCCCGGACGCGGCAGGTCGGCGCCCCCGAAGTTGGGAACGAAGGCGCCAGCGACACGACTTCGCCCTCCATGATCAGCGGCAGCTCGCCATCTTCAAGATAACCGAGATAAAGCGTGACCTTCGCTCCCGGTTCGAAGTTGGGAACCTCGGGGCCGCCTTCATAAAGCCTGTAGGGCTGGCCGCTTGCGTCCCAGGGGCTGGAATAGCGCGGCCGTAGCGCCACCGCGTCCCAGTCGTGGAGCACGAATTCGAAACTATCGATATTGGCAAGATCATCGGTGAACGAGACCTCAAGCACGTCTGAAATCACCTCGCGACCGGTATCCTGACCGTTCAGCTCGATGCGAAAGGCCGGCGTCAGAAACGCGCGGCCCGTGATAAAGGACTCGGCGTTCATGTCGTCACCAGCGGCGGCAGTTCCAGCCGGTCGCCCGGCGTCAGATCGCGGACGTTCGAGAGCTTGTTGTGCTCGGCGATTACCCGCCACTGAGTCGAGTCATTATAAAAGTCATGGGCGATCAGGGGCAGCGTCTCGCCTTCGACCACGACGTGGATGCGGGTATACTCTGCTCGAAAGTTGACCGCACTCACTTGCTCGGCCACCGTGGCGTACTGTTTCAGCGCCAGCGTGACTGTTGCCCGCAGCGGCTTGCCGTCGGGACTGAACAACGTAAAGCGTCGCGCCACCGACAGCACGATCGCCGTGAAGGTGTCACCCGCCGCTTCGGTTGCCCCCATTGTAGTGCCGGGAAAATCATCTCCCCACGACACCTTGACCAATGGCGGTGCGTGCAAACTTCCCTCTATCTGCACAAGTTTATGAAACGCCTCGACTTGAGATGTCACCGCGACTGCGGCCGGGCCGGTGCCGTCCTGGGTCGAGTCAAAGAACAGCTCCAGACTCAAGGTTTCGGCGTCGCCGCGGACGAACTGCAGCAATGGCTGCTCGAGTCCCGGTATGGCCACCTCGGCAAATTGCGAGGCTTTGGAAAAAGCTAACTCAGAGGGCGCGTAATCCAGCAGCATCGGCGCGCCAATCCGATTGCCCTGCAAGTCCACCCTCTGGAACATGAGCTGGTGCATTGCTTAACGCCTCGTCTCGGCGCGACCGGGGTTGCGATCATGCTCGCGGCGGGATTGTTCAAGCTCTTCCCTCGCCAGCTCTTCCTTCACCATCCGCACGATCCGCGCCAGGAACCTGGGGTCGTTCAAAAGCTTGGGGTCTGTCGCCGTGACCTGGGTTTCGACCCTTCCAATATGAACATCCATCCCCGCCTCCTATCATTCGATTTCGCCAGCCAGCGCATCGAGTCCCTTGCCGGGGCTGAGCGTGAGTTCCAGCTTTTCGTGGGCAATCTCCAGCTTCTCCACCGCCGTGGCCGAGCTTGTCGCGTTCAGCGCCGGACCGGACCATTTCACCGGAATCCCGTTTTCAAAGGTCCAGGCCTTGATGGGAACGCGCATTTCATTGGCAAGGAATATCAATCCGTTGCGCCGTTTGCCTTCGCCCTTCAGAAAGCCCTCGTGCCAGAGGTAAAGATCTTCCGAGAACCCCATGCCGCGCGATAGCGTGATGTTCGGGTAGGCGGCGCGGCTTGGAAAGCGGAAGACCCGGTCATTGATCCCGCCCGCACTGTATTCCTGAATCTGGATCTCGCTCTCCAACCCCGCCGCTTCGGAAAAACCGCCCAGAACGAACGCGGAGGACATTGAGGCAGCCGCCTTCAAAGGGTTGTCAGGGTCTTCGATCAACGCGATGTAGAAATTAAAACTGGGAAGCGGATCATGCCGTCTCATTATCCCTCCTCGGTCACCTTCAGGGCGTCAAATGCGTTACCCAGCCGGAACAGGACAAACTCGAGCGGTGACGTGGGCGCAACGCCAATATCAACCACCAGCGCCCCGGCATCGCGGCTCTCATCCGGGTTGTTTTCCAGGTCGCATTTGACCGAATAGGCTTCGGCAGGAGCCGATCCTGCCAGTACCCCTTCGCGCCACAGCCGGTTCAACAGCGCCGATGCGGATTGCGCAACCGCGTGTCGGGTCATCAGGTTGTTGGGTTCGAACACCATCCAGTGCAGGCCGCGTTCCAGTGTTTTTTCTATTGCATCCACCACACGCCGCGCAGTCAGATAACGCCATTCAGGATCAGACGAAAGCGTGCGCGTGCCATAGAGCCTGACACCGCGACCCGGGAAACTGCGGATCACATTGATGCCGTCGGGATTAAGCAATCCTTGGCCGGCTTCATCAATCTCGAGCATCACGCCCTCGGCATAACGCATGGGAAAATTGGCACCGCTGCGATGGATACCCACCTCACGTTCGGCCAGCGCAAAAGTGCCGCAAACATGGCCCGAAGGGGGACACGGAAACACACCACCGCTGCCCCCGGCGTCCGTCGAGGGCAGCCGCAGCCAGGGCGCAACGAATGCCATGCGATTTGAATTGCCCAGTCGCGCTCGCCAGGTACGCAGTTCATCCAATGTGGCACCAGGATGTAGCGGATCGACAATAGCAATCTTGTAGGGGCCAACCCGAGCCGGGTCGAGCATTGCATGAACTACTGTCAGTACCTCGCTTTCGGGCAATGCTCGCGGCAGGGCGATGCGTGTCATGGTCAGAGTGACCGGCTCGGAGGGCAGGTAACTTTCCGCCGCTATCACCGCCTCGGTCGGTTCATAGGTGTCCTTGGCCAGCCGCGCGGTGACCAGCCCCAAGGGCACGCCGGTCGCCATGAACAGTCCGTTTGCATCGGTGCGTGTCCGGCCACCCGGCCCCAGGACATCCACCTCGACACCGGCGAGCGGGCGTTCGATTCCGTCAGGATGCTCGCCAACGACCTGAACCAGCAGCTTGCCGTGGGCAGCCGGACTGAGATCGCAGCAATCCGGGCGACCGCGCGGCGGCACCGCGCTGCGTTCGGCCTCCTGTGCCGGCAAGACCAGGTCGGGGGCCGCGATCAGCGCGACTTCATCAAGTCGGGCTATCTCATTGAGTCCGGCAAGATAGTCCGCCACGCCGATTGCCTCCAGCCCATCGCTGCCGCCAGCCAGCGCGAAAGTGCCCTCTTCTGGCCACAGTTCTCGATCGCTCCAGTCAGGCGTTGTATCAGTCATTACGGGCTCAAGCGAGACCGAGCGGCTTGCCTTCGCCATGACGGCGGTAATCGCGGCTGAATGAGCGGGATGTGGACTCAATCCACGAAAAGCCTGCTCTAGTCGACCGGCGGCCCAAATTTCGATGTCGAATTCGACAGAGCTCACCTGAACGGGCCGATCCGCAGCAAAATCGACCAGAATGCCTTTAGCATCATGCAGATCCGTGATAGGGACCGGCAGGATAACGCGCTGACGGGCCGTATCGATATGTACAGCAACTGCCGTCGCCTCGCGGGTCAGGCCGGCGCTAGTTTGGCTCAGGGCCAGCACGGAATGGACTTCCAGTCCTGCCAGGGATTTCAGCCACAGTGCGCTGGGGTTATCCAGCGGCTCGGGTACGGTTTCGGTACGCGCCCGCCCGACACGCGCGATCCGCAATTCGTAACCGTTCGCCCAGGCGCCCGGCGCGGGACTACGCGGCCCCGAGCTGCGAAACACCTGTTCGATCAGTTGCACCCAGGTCGCTTCGTCGGGTCGCGCATCGCGACGCCGTTCGCGGGGATCGACAAGGCTCCAGCCGAAACTTGCCCGTGCGACCCACGAACCGCCCGGTGAACCTCGAGCAACGCGCGCCGCGCCGGACACCAGGCGGATCACATAGGCGGCCCGTCCGCCGTTCTCGAAAAAGCCTTTCAACGCCGGGTTCAGGTGCCCGGCCTCCGGCGCCGTGCCGAATATCTCTTGGAACACCGTCAGGCTTTCGACCCGGACGGGCTGAAAGGCCGGACCCCGCCGGGTATAGCCCAGAAAAACCGGCACGTCACCACGGCTCAGCCGCCCCGACGCACGCGACCGGAAAAGCGGTTGGGGATAAAGGCCGGGGGTGGTCAAGGCAAGCATGAAATTACTCGGCCAACTCGACACGTTCACAGACCAGCTCGATCGACTCTACCGCCGCCTCATTGGCCGAGGACTTCAGTGCCGGAAACTCCAGTTTGGTGATGAAAGCCTCGTAGATGTTCCAGCGCACCGCCGGCTGGCGTGCCTCGTCAAGCAGGCTGATCGCACAGTTCTTGCGCAAGGTCAAACCGTCGAGTGTGGTCTTGCGCCACTCCCAGAGTTCGCGATTCAGGGTATAACCACGCTTTAGCGTGATGTTGCCGTATTTGATCAGGCCGGGCAGTTTTCGCATGGTCGGTAACTCGTTGCCCTCCCGGTATTCGATTACCTCGCTTTCGGTACTCAGCCCGCTGACCTCGGTAAAACCTGCGGATTGAAGCCCGTCGATTTGCAGAATGAAGTTGAACTGGGACAGAGGGTCGTTACGCATCGGGTCGCTCCTTCAGGTCTAGGTTCACGGCGGTCGTTCAGTCCTGAGCCTCACGGGTCTTCTGGCTGATTTTCACGATGACGAACTCTGCGGGCTTCACCGGCGCCACGCCGATCTCGACGATCAATCGTCCGTTATCGATGTCATCCTGGGTCATGGTCACGTCATAGCCGATATTGACGTAAAACGCCTCCTCGGCTTTTTGACCTTCCAGTGCCCCCGAGCGCCAGACCGTGGTCAGGAATCCCGTCACTGACTGTTTTACCGTGTCCCATAGCATCTTGTCGTTCGGCTCGAACACGGCCCATTGCAGCCCGGTATCAAGCGATTGTGCGATCATCAACAAAAGCCGCCGAACATTGATGTATTGGAACTCGGGGTCCGAGGTCGCCACTCGTGCACCGTAAACACGCAGACCGCGGTTCTCGGAGCGAAAGTCGCGAAAACAGTTCAGATTGATCGGATTCAGAATGTCCTGTGCGCCCTTGTCCAGCTTGTTGTCGAAGGCCAGGATACTTCGCACCACTTCATTTGCCGGGGCCTTGTGTACCCCGCGGGTAGTGTCGGTGCGAGCGTAGATACCCAGCACATGACCCGAGGGTGAAATGACCCGCCTGTCGCCCGGAGCGCCGAAATTGTCGGCGCGTTCAAGCGACGGATAGTAGAGGGCGCAGCGCGTGCTATCGAAGTTCTGCCGATGAGCGCGCGCCGCTGCTAGATCGGCCCCGATGGGCGTGTCCAGCACGGCAAAGCGATAGCGCATATGTTCGCAATGGACGATCAGCGCCTTTTGTACCGTGACAGAAGTCTGGCCGGGCACTGCCACAATCGACACCGCCGGTTCGTTCTCCATTGCAAAAATGCCGCTGCGCTGGTTCGGGTTTTGGGAGGGGTTACCAACGTAGCTCGCCGCAGTGACGCCGGCGGTGTCATCGTCTCCACCCACCAGGAATCGGCCCACATCAGCGACCAACGGCAATGTCCGCGTGGTGCCATCGGCACGATCCTCAAGGCGAATCAGGTTTGAACCACCCGAGGCCGACGGTGTTTTGGTTGCGGTGTCCCAAGCGCCGATTATCTTCAGCACATAGCGAGGGTGTTCTTCGGCCATCGATAGACGCTCGAACGTCTCGCTTTCGACGGCCTTGTCATTGTCCATGCGCTCGACCGACAGGGTGAACTCCTGGCTGACCACCGCCATGCCAGGCGTCAGTTCCTGCTCGTGTGTCTGGGTGAACGTGACCGTGCCGGCGGCGGTATCGACGGCGGCAACTTCCCGACTGAGCTTTTCGTCGATTGTCACGACCGAGCCGGGGAACAACCCGAAGGCACTGCCAAGCGCCACCGAGGTTTCATCGGCACCCGCAGTCTTCGTCACCATGGTCGAAACCAGATTGGCGGGCCGCAGCGTCACCCGCAGACTGTCACCCCAGATGCCTGGATAGCGGGCATGAACCCTCAGCACGGATTGTACCGGGACCATGCTTATTCCACGGGGATGGCTGTTTACCAGTTCTTCATCCAGCGTCACCACCTGGGCAATAGCGGCGACCCGTGCGTATTCCTCGTTGTCGGCATCACTAATATGAACCACAGTGCCCGCGTCGATGCCGGTCGTATCCATCTCGAGCAGCGTACTTGGCCCTCCTGCGGCAACACCGGCGGTCAGTGGGCTGGTGGTTGTGTCATCGGCCAGCGTCGCAATCGCGGTGTCGGCGGCATGGAACAGGCGCAACGGTTGTCCAAGTGTGAGGGTCTCGGCATCAATCGCGTCTATCTCGACCAGTTCAGCCGTCTCCTCTGCTCCGACCTGGATCGTATTGCCAACCGCCAGACTCGCCACGGCAGCATCGAGGACCAGCACCGTGTCACCTGCTGCTGCCTCCTGCGCAAGCGTCTCGACATCGGTGACGGCTTGCAGGGTCACCGTGTCACCGCTCACGAATGAGTGGCGCAGCCCCCGCGCCAGTTGCAGTCGGGGAATAAAATCATCGGCCGTGATTGTAACGACTTCGCTTGCCACGCCATCCATGATCAGCAGGCGCATACCTGCCGTTACTGCATTCAAGTCCGTCAAGGTCAGCGTCGTTATGGGTGTGCCCCCGGTCACCACCGCCGCGGCGGCCAGCACAGGAGTCGCCGCGACCGAGGTGTCCAGTGCCTCAAGGTCGAGGGTCGCCTCAGCCGCCGTCTCGCCCACAATCCTGACCACATAGAGTCGCCCTCCCCCATTTGCAAAGAAGCCCTCCGCCGCATAGGGCAGGGCATCGCGCCCAGCGCTGAACTCCAACGGGTCCAGAAGCCCGCCAAAGACCCGTGAAAATCCGGCCTGACTGGTGACGAGCATGGGCTGGTTCACCGGCCCTCGTGCGGTCATTCCTATCATCCCGGCGGTAGACGTTCCGGCCGCCTCTATCGGCTTATTACCAGAGGAGATTTCTTCGACATAGACACCGGGTGCAAGGTACTCGGACATGTCGGGGCCTCCTGTTCTAAGGGCTCGGTAGCGAGAAGGTTCGGGCCATCGGCCCATCACCCCAAGTCGGGCGCAGCGTTCGCTCGCTCACGGTGCCGCCGTCGTCAAAGCGAAGGGGCAGGCTTTCGGAAAATGGCAGGGCGGGAATGCGGAAGCGCCCTTCGGAGTCGGTAATCACATCAGGGATGCCGGAGGCAGAGACCGTGACCCCAGCGGCGGGATCTGCCGGATCGTTGTCGCGCAACAACAGACCGTCAAGCAGCATCGGCGCCGGCGGAACAGACAGCTCAAAGGCGAAAGGAGCCCCCTCGATCCGATGCACCTTCACAGGCTGGCTGCCCACGCTTCGGATCTGCTCTGTGATAGCAAGGGCAGCGCCGTCCACATCTGCCTGTGCGGTTATTGGTGGCGCCGAAGCGCGCGTCAGTTTCAGGATCAGCGTGACACTGTCGACCCCTGTCAGGTCCGGCATGGTGCGTCCGGGATCGAGATGCAGCGCGAAGTATCCGCCCGGCAGTACCGTCTGTGCCGTGCGAAACGTGCCCTTGTCCCAGGCATGGCTGTAATCCAGAGTGGCATTGAAGCCCATGATTCCACGGTTGGTGAGCGTTTCGTAAAACCGGCCTCGCACCAGTACCTGACGCATCGGGACGATTTTCGAGGCAAGTGCAAGCTGGGTCATTGTGACACCTTGCCGGAGGCGATAAGGAGCTCGTCAACACGCTCGCGGCGCTCGGGTGGCTGGCCACTGTCAACCGCCACGACCTCGATCAAGAGACCCAATGCGATACGATAAGGAGTTGAAAAGGCATTCCAGAGCTGTGCCAGCTGTTCAAGGCTCAGCAAGTCGGGTTTCACCCGTAACTGGGGACTGGAGCCTCCGAACGCATCGCCCACTGCATGCCCTGATACCGATTCGAAACTGGGAAAGTCGGAGAAGTACTGCAAGACTCGGCCAAGCAGCATCTGATTAATGTCTTCATTGTCGCCCACCGGCGTGAATAGATAGCGCAGTTGCAGCGGCAGAGGCGGCTTGCGGAAACTGTCCGGGCGGTTGCGGTCGGGCAGGGGTAACTGATTGCGAACATGCGGATTGATATCAATATGATAAAGATAAAGGCTGGCCACGGTGTCGGTGTCGAGCGTTTCTCCCGGGGAGCGCGATGTGATCCGATCAAGGGTACCGCCCAAGCCAAAGTCAGTATCGTGGGTCTCTTGCAGCGCCGCAAAAATCTGGCGCCGCAGTTCGGTGGTTACATCATTGAGAATGCCGAAATCGCTCACATCGTGACCCTAGCCTTGGCATGAATTGACATTTCAAGAGCCCAATGAATGTAGAGTAGTATATTATTAGTAAAACACCACTCCCGTGCGGAACTCTTGAAACAATCCAATTTGGGGCGCAATTGGCCCCCTGGATTCAACCAATAAGCGTAGCATCTACGGTGTCCAGGGCTCCTGTGTATTCTCCCAGGAACACCTGCGTCGGTGTTCCATAGCCGAGCCATTTTCGGGGGCGATCATTCATCTTTGAACGATCTTCCTGACCCAACGCAAACGCCCCCGACTCCTTGGAGCCGGGGGCGTTTGCGTCACCCATCAATACTTGTTCGGCGTTACTCGGCTGGCGCGTAGGAGCCGTCTTCACGGTGGACTTCGTTGCCGCTCAGGCCCGGCGTAAAGACGCATGCCAGGTGCATGGTCTTGCTGGCGCGCAGCAGATGCTCGTCGTGCTGGTCGAGGATGTAGATATCGCCCGGCTTGATCGGCCAGATCTTGCCATCGGCCAGGGTCTCTACCTCGCCTTCGCCCTCGATGCAGTAAACCGCCTCGAAGTGATGCTTGTAGTGGATATGGGTCTCGGTGCCCTCGTAGATACGGGTAATGTGGAACGAGCACTGGCCGCCGTCATCGGCCAGCGACAGGCGCGTGCTGTCCCAGTTGCCGTTTTCGGCGGTGACCATGCGATCCGTCTGGCGGCACTCATCGAGATTACGAACGATCATGGGTTCTCTCCTTGAATCTTGCTACGTGGCATCGGTTGTCCTGCGTTTGGACTCTCAGCTTAGCGCCTGCTTGGCACTCTGCTCGAGGATGTCCAGACCCTTCTGGAGGTCTTCATCGGGAATGCTCAGCGGGCAGAGGCACTTGATCACCTCGCCGTCCTGACCGCTGGTCTCGATGATCAGGCCGTTCTCGAAGGCCTGGTGGGTGACCTTGTCGGCGATGTCGCCGCTACCCACATCGATACCACGCATCAGGCCACGGCCACGCTCGGAGGCCTCGATGCCTTGCTCGCTGATCCAGGCGGCGATCTTGCCGAAACGCTCGGCGACGATGTCGCCCTTGCGCTGCACGTCCTTGGCGAAGCTGTCGTCGGCCCAGAAGTTCTCGAGGGCCGCCGCGGCGGTGGTGAAGGCCAGCGCGAAGCCACGGAAGGTGCCGTTGTATTGACCCGGCTTCCAGACGTCCAGCTCCGGGCGCATCAGCACCTGGGAGAACGGCAGGCCGAGCCCGGAGAGCGACTTGGAGTTGGTCACGATGTCCGGCACCACATCGGCGTGCTCGAAGCTGAAGAACTTGCCGGTACGCCCACAGCCTGCCTGGATATCGTCGACGATCAGCAGGATGTCATGGGCGCGGCAGATCTGCTCGAGGCGCTTGAGCCAGTCCAGGCCACAGGCGTTGATACCGCCCTCCCCCTGTACGGTCTCGACGATGACGCCGGCCGGCACATCGAGGCCGCCGGACTTGTCGCCGAGCAGCTTCTCGAAGTAGTCCAGGGTGTCGGTGCCATCCCCCAGGTAGCCATCGTAGGGCAGGAAGGATCCCCCCACGGTGGGCACCCCGCCGGTGGCCTCGCGGAACTTGCTGTTGCCGGTCACGGCCAGGGCGCCCATGGTCACGCCGTGGAAACCGTTGGTAAAGGTCACGATGTTGTGCCGGCCCTTGGCGTTACGCGCCAGGCGGATCGCCGCCTCGACGGCGTTGGTACCGGTCGGCCCGGGGAACTGCACCTTGTAGTCCAGGCCACGCGGCTTGAGGATGATCTCGTCGAGCGCCTCGAGATAGCGACGCTTGGCGGCGGTAAAGAAGTCCAGGCCATGGATGATGTTGTCTTCGGCCAGGTACTCGAGCAGGGCCTGCTTGATCTTCGGGTTGTTGTGCCCGTAGTTCAGGGTGCCGGCGCCGGCGAGAAAGTCGATATATTCGCGGCCGTCTTCATCGGTCAGGCGGGCATTCCGGGCCTTGGTGAAGACCACCGGAAAGGAGCGTGAATAGGTACGGACGTCGGATTCCATGCGTTCTAGGATCTGGGTCTGCATTGAGAGCCCTCCTGAGAATGGGGAGTGGATGGGTGAGGCGGCGCGAGGCATGCAGGCGCCCTCGCGCGCAGTCGAAGAGTGCCGAGCGTCAGAGACGATCGGTCTGAAAGGGGCCGATCCTGATCAGGTTCTCGGGGTCGTGTTCGCCGCCCAGCTGGTCGGTAGAGAAATATTCGCGGCTGTTGAGAGGCGCCTGCCAGCGCTGGGCCAGGCGCCGAAACAGACCCCAGGACGCCAGGTTATCGGGCGTGATGGTAGTCTCGAGATGATGAACCTCCGCGAGCTCCGGGCGTGTCATGATGGCTTCGACCAGGCGCCGGGCCAGGCCGGTGCCACGGGCCTTCTCGCCCACGGCGACCTGCCACAGGAAATAGGTGTCCGGTGCATTGCTCTTCACATAGCCCGAGACGAAACCCACGATCTCGCCGGTCTCGTCGGTGGCGACGGCGCAGGTGTCACGAAACTGGGTCGCCAGGAGCAGATAGGCATAGGCGGAATTGATGTCGAGGGGCGGGCAGGACTTGACCAGCTCGTAGATGCCCCAGCCGTCATCGGGGTTGGACTTGCGGATGAAGAGATCACTGGCTTCGGCGTCGACGACTTCGTCGGCCACGGTGGGCCGTGCGAGGTCGGCAGAAGGCGTGAAGGGCTCTGTCATTGTCATCATTGGCGGTGTTCGCTTCGGCGATGTCGACAGGGATTATACCAAGCGCCGGGCAAATCTCAAATTTGCCATTATTTTATAGGGCTATATCCATAATAAAAAATTATGCGAGGCGCGCGCATTGCGGCCAAGGGACTGATTGGCAGGGGCCACTGGAGCCTTTCAAGTCTAGTTCAGGTTGCCGGCAATGACGCAATAAAAAGGGCCGCCCGGAGGCGGCCCTGGTAAAGCGTGTTTAGCGCCGGGTCGGCGTGCGCATGGTGACGAATTCTTCGGCCCCGGTGGGATGGATACCCACGGTCGCGTCGAAGTCGGCCTTGGTCAGGCCGGCCTTGACCGCAATGGCGATGCCCTGGATGATCTCGCCGGCCTCCTCGCCCACCATATGGGCCCCGACGACCACGTCGCTGGCGTCATCGACGATCAGCTTCATCAGGCAACGTTCGCTGCTCCCCGACAGGGTATGCTTCATGGGGCGGAACTCGGCGCTGTAGACGCGGATCTCGCCATGCTGCTCCCGGGCCTGTTCCTCGGAGAGCCCCACGGTGCCGATATTGGGGTGACAGAAGACCGCCGTGGCGATATTGCGGTAGTCCAGCGGCGCGCTCGGCGGCGTATCCTCGTAGTGACAGCGGACGAGGTGCATCGCCTCGGCGAGCGCCACGGGAGTGAGCTCCGGCCCGCCGATGACGTCGCCGAGGGCCAGCACCGAGGGCGTCGAGGTTTCGAACCGATCATTGACCCGCAGGTAGCCTCCCGCGTCCCGCTCCACGCCCAGGGCATCCAGGCCCAGCCCTTCCAGGTGGGGGCGGCGCCCGGTGGCGGACAGCACCGCATCCACCTCCAGGACCTGGCCATCGGTCAGGGTCACCAGCAGGCCATTCTCGCCCTTGTCGATACGCTCGACGTTGGTCTCGAAGCGCAGCCGAACGCCCTTCTCCGCCATCTGGTCCCGGGTAAACTCGCGCACCTCACGGTCGAAGCCGCGCAGGAAGAGCTCGCCACGATAGACAAGGTGGGTATCGCTGCCCAGGCCATTGAAGATACTGGCGAATTCCACCGCAATATAGCCACCGCCCAGCACCAGGAAGCGTTCCGGGAAGCTCGCCAGGTCGAAGACCTCGTTGGAGCTAAGGGCCAGCTCGCTGCCGGGGAAGTCGGGTATCCAGGGCCAGCCCCCGACGGCCACCAGGATCTTCTCGGCGCTGTACACCTCGTCGCCTACCGCGACATGATGCGCATCGACCACCCGGGCGCGGCCGTTGATCAGGCGCACTCCCGCCCCCTCGAGCAGCCGCGAGTAGATGCCGTTGAGGCGCTTGATCTCGCCAATCTTGTTGTCACGCAGCGTCGGCCAGTCGAAGCTCGGTGGCTGGGCCTGTCGCCAGCCGAAGCCTTCGGCATCCTCGAAGGCGTCATGGAAATGCGCGGCATAGGAATAGAGCTTCTTGGGCACACACCCCACATTGACGCAGGTGCCGCCGAGATAGCGGTCCTCCGCCACGGCCACCCGGGCGCCGCTGGCGGCGGCGGTGCGCGCGGCACGCACGCCCCCCGAGCCGGCGCCGATCACGAAGAGGTCCCAGTCGTAGGCATTTGATTCGATGTCGGACACGGTGTTGCTCCTTGCCATGGGCACTTGGGCCCTGAGTGCGATGAGGCGATAATAGCAGCGATAAGAGCCTGACGGCATAGCGCGACATAGTGTGAAGAGTGCGACGACGTGCGTACCAGGGCGATGGCCGGCCGGCGGCATCGCTCGTGTTGACCGCTTCCCCAAGGGGCGGTAAAAAAGCGCCCACTCTTTCTTGCGACGTCTATTCGCTCCCATGACGTCTCCCCATCCCCATGATGCTTCCCCCACAACCGAGGCCCGCCATGCGAAAGGAAATCGAAACCCTGCTGGAGAATAACCGCGCCTGGGCCGAAAGAGTCCATCGCGACGACCCGGACTTCTTTACGCGGCTGTCGAATCAGCAGAATCCCGACTACCTGTGGATCGGCTGCTCGGACAGCCGCGTTCCCGCCAACCAGATCATCGCCCTGCCCCCCGGCGAGGTCTTCGTGCACCGCAACGTCGCCAACCTGGTGCACCATAACGACCTCAATGCGCTGTCGGTACTCCAGTACGCGGTGGATGTGCTCAAGGTCCGTCATATCATGGTGGTGGGCCACTACGGCTGTGGTGGCGTGCGCGCGGCTCTCGAGGGCGGCGATAACGGCCTGGTCGACAATTGGCTGCACTCGGTGCGTGAGCTCCATCACCTGCACCGCGACGAGCTCGACGCCCTCGCGCCGGAGGCTCGCGTGGACCGGCTGTGCGAACTCAACGCCTGCTCCCAGGTGACGCGCCTGAGCCGCACCAAGATCATCCAACGGGCCTGGCAGCGCGGCCAGGACGTCTGGCTTCACGGCTGGGTATATGGCCTCGCCGATGGCCGCGTCAAGGACCTGGACTGTACCATCGCCGGCCCGGAAGAGGCCGCCGACCTGTATCGGATCCGGCGCGCCACCCCCGCCGACTGAGACCCTCGACAAGGCCGCCGCCCCGAATGGGTGGCGGCCTCACCCATCAGTTTAGTCACCAATAGTTATTCGACCTTCGTATTAAAAAACGCCGGTTCATTCGTCCAGCGCATGACGCCAATCGGAATTTCGATTGTACCGAACCTCGTCGGGTCTCTATGTTGGGATATGCAACCCTCGTGCGCGAGGTCGCGCACCAACAACAATCCTGATCAAGGGAACCCGACATGATGTTCAAGCGCACTCTACTGGCCGCCGTTGTAGGCGCCACCATGACCGGTGCGGCTCTGCTGCCCGTTACCGCGAGCGCCGAGACCACCCTGCGCATGGCCTATGATGCGGACCCGGTTTCGCTGGATATCCACGAGCAGCTTTCCGGCGGCATCCTGCAGCTGTCCCACATGACCCATGACCCACTGGTTCGCTGGACCAAGGACCTCGAGTTCGAGCCGCGCCTGGCCACCGACTGGGAGCAGGTCGACGACACCACCATGCGCATGACCCTGCGCGAGGGCGTCGACTTCCACAGCGGCAATGCCTTCACCGCCGACGATGTCGCATGGACCGTGGAGCGCCTCAAGCGCAGCCCCGATTTCAAGGCGATCTTCGACCCCATCGAGAGCGTCACGGCCATCGACGAGACCACGGTGGAGTTCAAGACCGCCGACCCCTATCCGCTGTTGCTCAACCTGGCCACCTACATCTTCCCGATGGATAGCGAGTACTATTCCGGCACCGATGAAGATGGCGACGCCAAGGACGAGATCGTCAAGAACGGCAACTCCTTCGCGTCCTCCAACCTCTCGGGCACCGGCCCCTACACGGTGGTCGAGCATCGCAAGGGCACGCGCATGGAGTTCACGCGCAACCCCGACTACTGGGACAGCGAGTCGCCGGGTAACGTCGACACCATCGTGCTGACGCCGATCAGCGAGAACGCCACCCGGGTGGCCGCCCTGCTCTCCGGCGACGTCGACTTCATCGCCCCGGTCCCGCCCAATGACCTGGAGCGCGTACGCGAGAGCGATGAGGCCCAGCTGGTCACCCTCTCCGGCACGCGCATCATCTTCTTCCATATGAACCAGGAGCGCGTCGAGGCCTTCCAGGACCCGAAGGTGCGCCAGGCCTTCGCCTATGCCGTCAACCAGGACGCCATTGCCGACCGCCTGATGAAGGGCTTCGCCACGCCGGCGGCCCAGTTCTCCCCGGATGGGTATGTCGGCCATATCGACTCCCTCGAGCGCCGCTATGACCTGGAGAAGGCCCAGGCCCTGATGGAAGAGGCCGGCTACGCGGATGGCTTCGAGATCACCATGATGGCGCCCAACAACCGCTACGTGAACGATGCCAAGATCGCCCAGGCGGTCGCCACCATGCTGGCCCGCATCAATGTCGATGTGGATCTCAAGACCCTACCCAAGGCGCAGTACTGGGGCGAGTTCGATGACCGGGCCGCCGACATGATGATGATCGGCTGGCACTCCGATACCGAGGATAGCGCCAACTTCCACGAGTATCTGACCGCCTGCCCGGATGCCGATACCGGCGCCGGTCAGTACAACGCCGGCAACTTCTGCAACCCGGAGCTCGACAAGCTCGTGGCCGAGGCCAACCTCGAGGTGGACCTCGAGAAGCGTGCCGAGATGCTGCAGCAGGTCGAGCAGACCCTCTACGACGAGGCCGCGGTCGTGCCCCTGCACTGGCAGGACCTGGCCTGGGCCTCGGCGTCCAACATCGATATCGAGCCGGTGATCAACGTGATGAACTTCCCCTATCTCGGGGACCTGGTCATCGACACGGACGATTAACCCCGGCGCCGGCCCAACGGCCGGCGCCATCCGTTTGCCGACTCCCCATCAATGAGCGACGCACTCCTGCGGGGGTGCGACGCCTCCTGTCTGCCCACAGGACACCTCCATGATCGCCTTTCTGATCAAGCGCCTCTTCCATGCGCTGCTGGTGATGTTTGTCATCAGCCTTATCGCCTTCTCCATTCAGGACAACCTCGGCGACCCGATTCAGCAGATGGTCGGCCAGTCGGTACCCGAGAGCGAGCGCGAGGCCCTGCGTGAAGAGCTAGGCCTCAACGACCCCTTCATGGTGCAGTACCTGCGCTTCGCGAAGAACGCCGCCCAGCTGGACTTCGGCTATTCCTATATCTTCAACGAACCCACCACCGAGGTCGTGATGCGCCACCTCCCCGCTACCCTGGAACTGGTGGCGGCCACGACCCTGCTGATCGTATTGCTGTCGGTCCCCATCGGCGTCTACAGCGCCATCAAGCCTCGCGCCTGGCTGTCGCGATTCTTCATGGGGGCCTCCATCGTCGGCATCTCCATACCGGTGTTTCTTACCGCCATCGTGCTGATCCAGCTGTTCTCCATCGGGGTGAGCTGGACGCCCTTCCCCGCGGACTCGGGCTGGGGCAGCTGGCTCAACGGCGTGATCTCCACCGAGGGCGGCATGCCCGCCTATGGCCGCGGTGACCCGGTGCACGTCTTCGGCACCTGGTACACCAACTTCGCGTCGACCGAGGGGCTTGTCTACCTGGTGCTGCCGGCCATTTCGCTGGCGTCGATCATGCTGCCGCTGTTTATCCGCCTGATACGCGCCGAGATGCTCGAGGTACTGCAGTCGGAGTATGTGAAGTTCGCCCGGGCCAAGGGCATCAGCCTGCGCCGCATCTACTTCCTGCATGCGCTGAAGAACACCATGCTCCCGGTGATCACCGTGGGCGGCGTGCAGATCGGCACCCTGGTGGCCTACACCATCCTGACCGAGACCGTGTTCCAGTGGCCGGGCATGGGGCTGATGTTTCTCAACGCCATCAACCGCTCGGATATCCCGCTGATCATCACCTACCTGATGATCGTGGGCCTGATCTTCGTGATCACCAACACCCTGGTCGACCTGATCTACGGCATGGTCAACCCCACCGTCAAGCTCACAGGGAAACCCGCATGACCACCGAGACCTCTCCCCTGCAGGCCCCGCCCCTGCCGAGCCGCTGGGAGCGCCTGCGCGACTCCTACCTGCTCTACAGCTTCAAGCGCGACCCCATCGCCCAGCTTAGCCTGCTGGTGTTTATCGTCTTCGTGACCGGCGCCGTGCTGGCCCCCTGGCTGGCGCCGATGAACCCCTACGACCTGGCGCAGATCGATATCCTGGCCTCGGAGCTGCCACCCTTCTGGATCGAGGGCAGTGACCCCGCCTACATGATGGGCACCGACGCCCAGGGGCGCGACCTGCTCTCCACCATCCTGTATGGCGCCCGGGTCTCGCTGATCATCGGCTTCGGTGCCGTGGCGCTACAGGCCCTGCTGGGCGTGGTGTTCGGCCTGATGGCCGGTTACCTGGGCGGGCGCATCGATGCCTTCCTGATGCGCCTGGCCGATATCCAGCTGTCCTTTTCCACCCTGATGGTGGCCATCGTGGTGGGTGCTCTGGTCAAGGCGATCTTCGGGGGCGCCACCTTCAGCTCCTATGCGGTGCCGCTGCTGGTGCTGATCATCGGCCTCGCCGAGTGGCCCCAGTATGCGCGCACGGTGCGGGCCTCGGTGCTCGCCGAGAAGGGCAAGGAATATGTAGACGCCGCCCGCACCATGGGGCTGCCCAGTCGGCGCATCATGTTCCGCCATATCCTGCCCAATACGCTGTCGCCGATCTTCGTGATCTCCACGGTGCAGGTGGCCAACGCCATCATCTCCGAGGCCGCCCTCTCCTTTCTGGGGCTGGGCATGCCGGAGACCCATCCATCGCTGGGCTCGCTGATCAAGTCGGGCTTCGACTACATCCAGTCGGGCTCCTGGTGGATCACCCTGATTCCCGGCGCCGTGCTGGTGGTGCTGGTGCTGGTGATCAACCTGCTCGGCGACTGGCTGCGCGATGTGCTCAATCCTCGCCTCTACAAGGGCTGATCCCCATGCAACGGCTCGATCTTTTTCATCTGCCCGGCGCCTCCCGGCACGCGGCGCTCAACCCGCGCCCCTGGGTGTATCACCAGGGCTGATGACGCTTACGGAGTTCCCATGTCACTTCTCGAAGTCAACCAGCTCGACGTGCGCTTCGCCCTGCGCCATGGCGACGTCAGGGCCCTGCGCGACGTCAGCTTTACCCTCGACCGCGGCGAACGCCTGGGCATCGTCGGCGAATCCGGCGCCGGCAAGTCCGTCGCGGCCTTCAGCCTGCTCAACTTGATCGCCAAGCCCGGCTATATCGCCGGCGGCAGCATCCGCTTCGATGGCCAGGAGCTGATCGGCATGCGCGACCGCACCCTGCGCCGGGTCCGCGGCAACCGCATCTCGATGATCTTTCAGGACCCGATGATGACGCTCAACCCGGTGCTCTCCATCGGCGAGCAGATGGTCGAGTGTCTCAAGGCCCACCGGCGCATCGGGCGGCGCGAGGCGCGTGCCATCGCCCTGCGCAAGCTGGAACAGGTGCATATTCCCTCTCCCGAGGCGCGTCTCGACCAGTACCCCCACGAGCTCTCCGGGGGCATGCGGCAGCGCGTGATCATCGCCATCGCCCTGCTCCTCGACCCGGATATCATCATCGCCGATGAGCCCACCACGGCACTCGACGTGACCATCCAGGCCGAGATCATGGACCTCTTGCTGGAGCTGTGCGAGAAGCACAACGTCGGCCTGATCCTGATCACCCACGACCTGGGCGTGGTCAGCCAGGTCACCCAGCGCATGCTGGTGATGTACGCCGGCCGGGTGATCGAGCAGGGCCCGACCCGGGAGATCATCAATGATCCCCAGCACCCCTACACCCAGGGGCTGATGAACGCCCTGCCCCAGATGGCCACGCCGGGCAGCCGGCTCAATCAGATACCCGGCAGCATGCCGTCGCTGGATAACCTGCCCAGCGGCTGCGCCTTCCATCCTCGCTGCGGCTTTACCCGGCGTCCGGATGGCAGCGAGCGTACCGCCTGTCGAACCCAGGTGCCCGAGTTCGTCGCCTCCGGTAACTGCCAGGCGGCCTGCCACATGGTGGCCGAAATGCTCGACCAGGAGCGCATTCCGGCACAGGAGACCACCCGATGACCGATACTGCATCCCACGCGCGACGGACACCCTCCCGGTCCGACACCGGGAAGGACAAGCCCCTGCTGGAGATCCGTGGGCTGGAGAAGCGCTTCTCGCTCTCCGGAGACTTTCTCGAGCAGCTCAAGTTCAAGGGCGGCAAGCTGGTACGCGAGCAGGTGCATGTCCACGCCATCAACGGCGTGGACCTGGAGATCCAGCGCGGCGAGGCCCTGTGCGTGGTCGGCGAATCGGGCTGCGGCAAGTCCACGGTGGCGCGCACCGTGATGGGGCTGCTGCACCCCTCGGCGGGGGAGATTCATTACGCTGGCCAGCGCATCGATGACCTCTCGACCCAGGCGCTGATGCCCTATCGGCGGCGTATGCAGATGATCTTCCAGAACCCCTATGCGTCGCTCAACCCGCGCATGACCATCCAGCAGACCCTGGAAGAGCCCATTCGCCTGCATCACCCCGACTGGAGCCGCCAGCAGATCCGCGACCAGGTCGATGAGGTCATGGCATCGGTGGGCATCGCCGCGGACTGGGGCACGCGCTACGGCCACGAGTTTTCCGGCGGGCAGCGTCAGCGTATCGCCATCGCCCGGGCCCTGGCCGTGGACCCCGAGTTTATCGTCGCCGACGAGCCGATTTCGGCGCTTGACGTCTCGATTCAGGCCCAGGTGCTTAACCTGCTGATGGACGCCCGGCGGGATCGTAACCTCACCTACCTGTTCATCACCCACGACCTCGCCGTGGTCGAGCACTTCGGCACTCGCGTGGCGGTGATGTATCTGGGACGCGTGTGTGAAGTCGCCCCCACGGCGACGCTCTTCGCCACGCCGCGCCATCCCTACACCCAGGCGCTCATGTCGGCGATCCCGCGGCTCGAGGACGAGCGGCCCCAGCACATTCGCCTGGAAGGCGAGGTACCCACGCCGGTTCATCTGCCCTCGGGGTGCGTGTTTCATGCCCGCTGTCCCCATGCCAATGCGCGCTGCCGCCAGGAGATACCCCGGCTGATCGCCCGGGAGGATGGCAGCCGGGTGGCCTGCCACGGGGTCGAAGAAGGCCGAATCGACTGACCCCGCCAGGCATCTGGCATAATGCCCTTTGGGCACGGCAACTTGCACGGCAACGGGAGAGCACATGGAGCTGCGCTGGCTCGAGGATTTCATGGCGCTGGCGCATACGCGACACTTTTCGCGGGCGGCAGAGCAGCAGAACGTGACGCAGCCGACGTTCTCCCGCCGCATCAAGCTGCTCGAGGAGGAGATGGGCACCGTCTTGATCAATCGTCAGACGCTGCCCCTCTCCCTGACCCCGGCCGGCGAGGAATTCCTGGCCCTGTGCCATGATGTTTCCCGGCGGGTGGCCGAGAGTCGGCGACGCCTGGCACAGCTCGCCGAACAGCATGCCGGGCGCATCCGCCTGGCGGCCCCCCAGAGCCTGTTGAGCCACTTTCTTCCGGCCTGGCTTGGCCAGTGGCCGGTGCCGCCCCCCGTCACGCCCGACCTGCGGGCCACCGGCTGGCTGGCGGACGACTTCTTTCGGGCCCTGGCCCATGACGAGTGTGACCTGGTGCTCTGCTACTGGCCTTGTGCCCCCTGCGGGGTCGAGCCGGACACCCAGGACTATCTCTCCTGCCGGCTGGCCGACGAGCGGTTTATTCCCCTCTCCCTGCCGGAGGCGGATGGCCAGCCCCGCTTCGGGCTGGAGGGTGCTTCGCGCCTGCCCCTGATCGCCTATCACCCGGGGGGATTGACCGCCGCGGCGATTCGTTCCCACCTCGCCGGCCTCGGCGACGCGCCGGCGTTCAGCATCCTCAACGAGAGCATCCAGAGCGGCAACATTCGCGAACTGGTGGCCCTGGGCTACGGCCTGGGCTGGCTGCCCGAGTCCAACGTAGAAGACGCCCTGGCCAGCGGCGGCCTGGTACCGGCCGGCGGCGAGCGCTGGTGGGTGCCCATGGAGATCCGGCTGTTTCGCCGTGTCGATAACCAGCAGCCGGCGGTGACGGCGCTATGGGATAGCCTCGACGGCCTGGGGCACTAGGCGCCCAGGCCGATGGGACAGCTGACCCTGCTGACCCCGATAGGGTGTTAGGCACCCAGACCGATGGGACAGCTGACGCCGGTGCCGGCCAGGCCACAGTAGCCGCCGGGGTTCTTGTGCAGGTACTGCTGGTGGGCCTCCTCGGCGTAATAGAAGTCGCCAAGGGGTTCGACCTCGGTGGTAATGCGGCCCCCGCCTGCGCGCGCGAGCGCCCGCTGATAGGCCTCCCGGGTGCGCAATGCCAGCGCCTGCTGTGATTCGTCGGCGGTCAGGATGATCGAGCGGTACTGTGACCCGACATCGTTGCCCTGACGATTCCCCTGGGTGGGATCGTGGGCCTCCCAGAAGTGCTGCAGCAGCCGCTCGAGGTCGATCTCGGCGGGGTCGAACACCACACGCACCGTCTCGGCATGGCCGGTCAGCCCACTACAGCACTCCTCGTAGGTGGGGTTCGGCGTGATGCCACCGGCGTAGCCCGCGGCGGTGACGTACACACCGGGGAGCTGCCAGAACAGCCGTTCGGCTCCCCAGAAGCAGCCCAGGCCCAGCACGATCTGCTGCAGCCCCTCGGGAAACGGCGGCAGCATCGAACGGCCATTGACCGCATGTGCTCCGCTGATGGTCAGTGGCGTATCGCGTCCGGGCAGGGCCCGGGAGAGGGCGAGCGTCATGGTTGGCTCTCCTGTCGAGTATCATCGAGGATGTTGGGGTTGCCGGCGCGGCTGAAACTGTAGACCAGGTCCACCGCCTGCGCCGCACCGGAGACCGCCTCCAGGTAAAGGCTGCGCCAGATGTTGTAGCGCAGGGTCAGCTCGGCGATGGGCGAGAAGACGCCTACGCCATAGCCTACCTCGAGGTCGTCGGTCAGCTGGCCGCTGAGGGTGACCTGGCTATCATCGCCGCTTCCCGCGGTGTCCAGGGTGAGGTCCGAGACGCCGAAGGCCTCGCCGATGCCACCCACGGCACCGCCGGCCTGCCCCACGGCGAGCCCCACCAGCGCCGAGGTCAGGGCACCGTCGTTATCGCTATCGTTGGGCGCCCGGCCGCGCAGCACATAGGAGAGCCCGCTCGCCTCGTCCATGGCGGGCTCCGAGAACACCTCGAGCTGCGGCGACGCGGCGCTGCCGGTCACGCGCAGGCCGGCGACGACGTCATCCTGGGTCGCGTCCGGGTTGCGCACCGCCTCGAAGTTGAGCAGCGGCTGTCCGGGAGGGCCGCTGAACAACAGCTGGCCCTCCCGGATGATCAGGTCCTGACCATAGGCCCGGAAACGCCCGTCCACCAGGCTGACATCGCCGAACAGCTGTACCGGCCCGTCCTGCTGGCGCACCTCCAGGGTGCCGGAGAGCCCGGACTCGAGGCCGTAGGCGGAGAGCTCCATGTCCGGTCCCAGGCCCAGCTCGATCTGCACGTCCAGCGCCATGCCGGCGTCGGCCATGGCCTCGGCGGTATCCTCACCGCTGTCGGCTTGCTGCGCGGCGCGCTCGGCCTCACGCCGAGCCTGGGCGTCATCTTCCTGGGTGATGATCACCTCATCGGGGCTGGGTGCCACCGCCGAGGCCGGCAGTTCCCCGACCTCCAGGCGTGCCCAGGGCACGCTCACATCGCCACGGACCTGAAGCCGCGTCGGGCGGGCGCGAATCGCAAGGTCCGGGGCGATTCGCAGGCGCCCGAATTCCGGCAGCACCGCGAGGATGGGCTGGTCGACGCCGCGCAGGGAGACGTCGGCACGCCAGTCGTCCGGCGTGGGCCAGGCGGCATCGCCGTCGATATCCAGCCGCCCCTCCTCGGCGGCGATATAACCGTCGATGCTGGCCGCCGTGCCCTCCAGGTCGATGCCCAGCTCGCCATCACGCACCTCAACGGGGACATCGGCACCGCTGGCCTTCAAACAGGTCAGGGCGATGCGTCCGCGCATCTCGGGGGACTCGAGGCGACCGCCCAGATCGACGTTGCCCGAGAGCCGCCCCTCCAGGGTTTCCATGCCGGCGGCCAGGCCACGATAGGGGGCCAGGCGCAGTCCATCGAGGGACAGGCGGCCCGACAGGCTCCCCGCACCGACGGGGTCGTCGACGCGGGCCTCCAGGGCCAGGCTCCCGGCCTGGTCGAGCGTCAGCTCGAGATCGAGGTCGGCGGCGCCCTGGCTGGCGTCGAACTCCCCCGCGAGGCGGGTCTCGGGCAGCGACCAGGGCTGGCCATAGGCATCCTGCCCATCCAGGGCCAGGCGGCTCTCCAGGCGGCCGTTCGCACGCCAGCTACCGTTTGCCCCCCAGCCGGCATCGAGGTCGAGGCCGGTATCGCCTTGCGCGGCCCAGCCGGACGGCAGAAACGGGTCGGCAAGCGCCATGGGCACTTCCTCGACCCTGAGGCGAACCGCCCCACCATCCGCCGACGCCGTCATGGTCTCGACCAGGCACAGGCTGCCGCCCTGGCGCCGGGTCAGGCAGAAGGGCTCGACCCGGGCGCTGCCCTGCTCGAGGTCGGAGGCAAATACCATCGGCGTGTCGAGACGCAGATCGCCCTGCTCGGCATCGACCTCGAGGCGGGACAGCCGTCCCGCATAGGCTGTGCGCTGGGCGTCGAGCCCCGCCTCCAAAGTCAGGGCCGCGCGGGATAGCGGCATGCTCGAGGGCGCCGCGGCCTCCAGGGTGAGTCGGTGGTCGGAGAGTCGCCCATTCAGCCCCAGGGTCACCTCGTCCAGGCGTTGGCCGCCGGCCTCGAGGCCGGCGAGCGTCAGGCCCACCTCCATGGCCGGGTCCTCCAGGCCGCTGACGCGGCCGGACAGGCTGAGGTCGCGCAGGCGATTCTCGGCGAAGGCCAGGGACTCACCGATGAGGTCCAGGTCCAGCTGGGGCGCTTTCAGGCTGCCGGCCGCCTCGATGCCGCCGCTGACCCGCCCCGAGAGCGACTCGTGCAGGCTTGCCAGGTTCGGCATGTCGATCTCGCCCTGGAGGTCGATCCGAGGCTCGCTGACCCGCCCCGCCAGCTGCAGTCGATTCTCGCCCTGTCGGAAGTCCAGCCGGGTGATATCCCAGCGCATCTCGCTGTCACCCTCGAGCTCGGCGCGCAGGGCGAGCGGGCGCTCCTGCAGCTCACCGTCGATGGACAGCTCGGATATGCCAAGCTGCCAGCCGAATTCCCCCTGCTGAAAGCCCAGCGCCACGTCGCCATCGAGGCGGCCGGGCAGTCCCTCCACGAATTGGCCGGGGTCGACATTGTCGAGTCGGGCCTGGGCATCGACCGTGATGCCATCCTCCCAGGACGCACGCCCTTGGCTGGTCACCGAGGCCTCGCTCATCGCAAGCGACAGCGGCGTCCAGGCGAAATGCGTCAGGTCCCCACTGCCGGCCAGTGCCAGCCGGGTATAGGGAAGCTCGGGCCCCTCGGCCTTGAGCGAGGCGGCGAGACGATAGTCCACCAGGCTCCCTTCCAGGCGCAGGGCGATGTCTTCGGCCAGCCAGGGAGCGACGGCGACCGTTTCTCCCTGGGCATTGGTGGTGGTCTGGTGCCCGGGGAGCGGCCACTGCACCAGGTCACTGGCAAGGCTTGCGGTCAACGGCAGCGTGGGGTCGAGCAGATCGGCCCGGGCATCCAGCGCCAGGTCGACGGGACCACTGAGCTCCAGGCGCATCAACAAATCGGCGAGGCTGCCATCCAGGCCCAGTTCGATGCGTTGACCGGCCAGCGCCGGCAGGATGTCGGGAAGCCAGAGGGCGGTCTCGAGGCGCAGCTCGAGCGGATAATCATCGCTCAGCGTGATGGCGGCCTCGAGGCTGGCGTCACCGTCGCGGGTCGAGACCTCCAGCGGGCGTATCGCCAGGGAATGGCCTTCGCCGAAGAGCGAGAGGGCCAGCCGTTCGACGCCATATTCCACGGCCCCTTCCACCGCGCTATCTTCCACCAGCAGCTCCGGTACCTCCACGCGCAATGGCAGCGTCACCTCGGGCAGCTCCCGGCGAGGCTGTTCCGCCAGGTCCCCGGCCGCCAGTCCCTGGGCCGGGGCGGCTACTTCCTCGGGCAGCGGCGAGCGCACGGTGATGGCGGCATCGATCCCGGCCGCGGTCAGGCGTGGCCCCTCTTCTTCGCCTTCGGTCAGTGCCAGCCGGGCGCCGGGCGAGAGCGGCAGCAGCAGGCGAGTGCCGGACAGGCGCGTGGGCAGAAGCCTTAGCGTATCGCCCTGGGCCCGGGCACCGGTGCTGAAGTGGTCCCAGCGCAGCCGGGTGCCATCGGCCAGCATCACCTCGACATCCTCGAGATAGATCCGCCGCAGCTCGATGGGAAATGGCAGCTCGATGGGGCCGGGTGGCTCGCCCGCCGGCGCCGGCTCCTCGGCGTCGGTGCCCTCGCCCTCGGCCAGGCGCACCCGGGCCCCCTCGATGCCCAGCACCTCCAGGCAGAGACGGCCGGATAGCACGCATTCGTCTGACCAGGCGATCTCCAGGCGATCCAGGGCGACGTTGGCCGTCCCGGCGTGCATGGAGAAGCCCTCGACCACCAGGCGATCCAGGGGGGCCCCTTCGTAGGCGTCCACGCTGAACAACCCCAGGCGCTCCCCTTGATCGAACAGCAGGCCGGTGCCCCAGGGCGAGAGCCCCAGGCCCAGCGTCAGGCAGACCAGGCCGAAGAGCCAGAGAGGCAGCAGGATCAGCAGGCGTATCAGTGCCCAGAGCAGGGTCAAAACTCTGGACCGATGGCGAAGTGTAGGCGCCACGAATTGTCCTCGTCGTCGAAGGGATGAGCGATATCCAGGCGGATCGGGCCCACCGGTGATATCCAGCGCACGCCGAGTCCGGCGCCGGTCTTGAGATCGTCGGGGCCCCAGTCGTCGAAGGCATCGCCGGTGTCGACGAAGGCCGCCCCCCACCAGTCGCCGGTGACGCGATGCTGCCATTCCAGGCTGTAGGTCAACAGCTGCTGGCCGCCGGTCAGGTCGCCATCATCGTCCTCCGGCGACAGGCTCTCGTAGCCATAGCCACGCACGCTGTTGTCGCCGCCGGCAAAGAAGCGCAGCGACGGGGGAATCAGGGAGAAGTCGTTGGTCTCGATGGCCCCCAACCCCAGCCCCGTTACCACGCGGTTGTCGGCACCGATCTTGCGAATCCAGCGCGTATCGCCGGTGACGCGGACGAAATCCGCATCGGAGCCCCAGGTGCTGTCGGAGACCTCCAGGCTCAACTGCTGGTAGTCACCCCAGGTGGGGAACGTCGGGTGACGGGTGCGGGTGCGCGACCAGCGGATGCCGGGATAGAGCAGCAGCACCTGTTCGCTGTCACTCCCCTGGGTGTAGTCCTCGTAGGTGGTCCGCACATAGAGGTGCTGGATCCAGCCGTTGTCGAACTCCCAGCGGCGCGCGCCCTCGACGGTCGCCTCCAGCGAGCGCGTATCGTCATTGTCCTTGTGACTAATCCCGTATTGGAAGCGGTAGCTATCGCGCAGCGGATTGTCGAGGGGCATCTTGTAGACGCCCCCGAAGCGCTGCTCGGGCGCCGAGAGATAGAGGTCATGGTCGAGCCCGTGGCCGTAGCGATTGACCCAGGGTTGCTCCCAGGAGAATCGCATACGCGGCCCCACATCGGTGGCGTAGCCGACCCCCGTTTCGAAACGGTGACGGTCGGCGGGGGCCAGGCTGACGTCGATGGGTACCGCGGGGCGCGCTTCCTGGCGGGCGGTCAGGGCCGTGGCCCCCTCGAGGGCCGCCCCGGAAACACGCGGCATCGCCGTATAGCGCTCCCCGCCCTGGGTGGCCACGGCCTCGGTCCAGCCCGGCGAGCCCTCCTCGAGGGCCAGAGTGGACTGCTGGAGGCGCGGCTTGACGGTAATGGAGCGAAACCATTCGGTCTGGCCCAGCCGCTGGTTGAAGCTGGCAAGTTCACTGGCCAGATAGGGCTCTCCCGGGGCGAAGGGAAGCAGGTTGCGCAGGCGTTCGGTCTCGATATGGCTGCCGCTGATGGCGACCTCGCCGAAACGGTAGCGTGGACCACTGTCCAGGGCCAGGTAGAGCCTCGCGCTCTCGGCGAAGGGGCGCACCTCCATGCGGCGGTCGGCGTAGCGCCACTGAAAGTAGCCCCGCTCCATGGAGAGATTGGCCAGCTTGCCACGCAGGCTGTCATAGGGGGCGTGTACCAGAGGGTCCCCCTCGGCCAGGGGAAAGTCATCGAGGGCTTCCTGGAAAGGCGGGTCATCCTGGGCATCCCCCGCCAGGCGAAAGTCCAGGGTCTCGATACGCACTCGCGCGCCCGGGTCGATGACCAGCTCGACGAACTCGGGCGCCTCGCCCTCGGCCAGCCGGGCCTCTATTTCCGGTTCGTAATAGCCGTAGACCCGCATCGCCTCGGCGGCGCGGCGGCGTGACTCGCCCTCCAGCCGCGCGCGGCTATACTGGGTTTCGTCCAGCCCCTCGAGGTAGTGGCTCACGTTCTTCGCCACATCCCCCTCGAGCCCATCGATTCGAGCCTCGATGGCCATCGCCGTCGGGACGGGCAGCATGCCCAGTGCCAGTGTCGCCGCGATCAGGCGTACTCCGCTATGATTCTCCATATCCTTACGCCTTGCCGTCTGCGACTCGGGGGGGAGTCCTGCCGTGGGCGTCAAGGACGCAATGCTTCGAGCCGTGCGCTGAGCGCAAGCTGACTTCGACGCAATTCGCCAATCTCGGCCTCCAGCGCGGTCTGGCGCTGGCGCAGGGCACCCTGTTGCTGTTGCCCATCTTCCCGCGCCTCGTCGACGCCTTCAAGTGTCTCGGTCAGCGTAGCGACGCGCGCCTGCAGGGTGTCGAGGCGCGAGCGCTGTGTTTCCTGGGTGTCGGCGAGGCGTTTCTCGGCCGCCTCCCGCTCATCGCGCAGCGTCTCGAGTGCCGCCGCCTCGATGCCCTGCGCCTCTAGCTCGGTGAGACGCCGAGCGTTCTCGCCCTGGGCTTCTCTGACGATATCGAGGCGTTCGCCGAGGGCGCCACGTCCCTCTTCTCCGGCGCGCTCCAGGGCATCGAGAGATTCCTGGAAGGCCCGGAGTGTCGCCTCCCGGGTCGCGGCGGCCGCCTTCATGCGGGCCAGGCTCGTCTCGTGCCGAGCGATCACTCCCTCGAGACGCTCGACCCCCGCGGCCAGGTCGTCCTCGAGGGCCGCGAGGCGAGGCTTTAGAGGGGCATCCTGATTGGCCAGGGCATCGAGGCGGGCCTCCAGGCGGTCGAGGCCGTCGTCGTCTCCGGTGGCGGCATCGAAGCGGGCATGCACATTGGAGAGCTCACCGCTCAGCCGGGCGGTCTCGGCCGTCAGACGCTGGCGCTCCTGCCAGCCGAACCAGCCCATCGCCGCCAGGGCCGCGACAAGCATCAGGATCAGCAGCCATAGCGGCCACACCCGCGGCGGTTCGGGATGCCGGGGACGGTGTGCCGCCAGGCTGGCCTCCGGATCCGGGATTATCGATCCGGCGTCGCGGCGGGGTTCCGGTCGCTCTGCCATGCTCTGCTCCTCGTGTGGCCGGGGACGGGATGCCGGGATCCGGGTCGCCTGATATCATGCCGTATCACCGCCTTCTGCGCCAAGGACGATCCATGCCCTTCGAATTGCCCGCACTGCCCTACGATACCAAGGCACTGGAGCCGCATCTGTCGCGCGAGACGGTGATACGGCTCCACGGCCAGACCCAGCGGGCCTGCCTGACCCGCCTCAACCGGCGGGTGGCCGGCACCCCCTGGGCGGCCGCCTCGCTGGAGGCGATCCTCCTCGGTGGCGAGGCGGACATCGCCCGCCAGGCGGCGAAGGCCTGGGCCCTGACCTTCTACTGGCACTCGCTCTCGCCCCAGGGCGGCTCGCCGGACGCCGCCCTGATACAGGCGATCGAAGCCCGCTGGGGGAGTCTCGCCGGTCTCGAGCAGGCCTTCGCCACTGCCGCCGGCGAGGCCCCCGACGACGGCTGGATATGGCTGGTGCGGGGCCCAGAGGGGCTGGCCGTGTTGGGCAGCGAGGCACACCAGATGCCCCTGACGCTTGGCCTGACGCCCCTGCTGGTCCACCATCCCGCGGCGGACCCGAGCGCCCCGACGCCGCTCTCTTCCTTCTGGAAACTGGCCAACTGGTGGTTCGCGGCCATCAACTTCGCCGGCCCCACCGTGCCCGGCTGACGCCGACTCACGGGTCGGCCCGGCGCCCGATGCCCCGGTAGTGAAGCCCCTGGGCGGCGACCCACTGGGGATCATAGATATTGCGACCATCCAGCACCAGGCGCTCCGTCAGTTGCGAGGCCAGTTCACGCCAGTCGGGATTCCAGTAGGCCTTCCACTCGGTCACCAGCATCAGGGCATCGGCTCCCCGGCATGCCTCGAGGGGATCCGCGTCCATGAGCTCCAGCAGCGGATGGTCTCCGACCTCCTCACGCAAGGCGGGCAGTGCCGCCGGGTCATGGAGGCGAACCCGCACCCCCTGGGCCCATAGCGCTCGCAGCAGCGTCAGCACCGGCGCATGGTCGATGCGGGCGGTGCCGGGCTTGAAGGCCGCCCCCCAGATCGCCACGCAGCGCCCCTCGAGGCGGCCGTTGAAGTGTGACCACAGCTTGCGGAACAGCGTCTCCTTCTTGTGCTCGTTGATGTCGAGCACCTGATCGAGCAAGGCCGAATGCCGGCCGCTGGCGGATTGCACGTCGGCCAGGCGCACCAGGTCACGGGAGAAGTTGGGGCCACCGAAGCCGCAGCCGGGGTAGAGATATTCATAGCCGATACGCGGGTCGGATCCCATGCCCTGGCGCACGAACTCGACGTCGACACCCAGGCTATCGGCGAGGCCCGCCACCTCGTTCATGTAGCTGATGCGGGTGGCCAGCATGCCGTTGATGGCCAACTTGGTCAGTTCCGCCGCGCGCCGCGGCATGCACTGGATGACCTCCCGGCGGCGATTGAAGGCACGCAGCAACTCGCGCACCTGTGCCTCGGCCCCGGCATCGTCACAGCCCAGCAACCAGCGGCTGGGCCGGGTAAAGGTGTCCCAGGCGCGCCCCTCCTCGATCATGTCCGACAGGGCCACGGCGTGGCTGCCCTGTCCCAGTCGGCCTTCCAGCCGTTCGGTCTCGCCGACCGGGAAGGTCGAGTGATTGACCAGCAGCCGCGGCCGGTCGCCGGTGCCCTTCAGCGCCGCGAACAGGGTGTCGAGTTCACTGCGCTGCTCGGGCGAGAGGGCCAGCCAGACGACCTCCTGGGGGCTTGTCAGGGCGTCCTCGGCGTCGCCTGCCAGGCGCAGCCCAGTACCGGATAATCCGGCCTCGAGCTGGTCGAGCAGGCGTGGCTCGCGGATCAGCCAGTCGGCCTGACGCAGGGCCGACCAGGGCTGGTCGGCATGCGGCAGCCAGGTGACGGTGTGGCCCACAGAGGAAAGGGCCGCGGCGGCGGTGGCGGCGGCGAGCTCGCTGCCGTGGACCAGCACACGCATGGCTCAGTCCTCCCCGGCGTAACGTGCCAGCAGTTCACGAAACCCCTGGCCATAGCGGGCATGGCGACGACCGTAGGCGAGCGTGGCCTCGAGGTAGCCGAGCTGGTGGCCGCAGTCGAAGGTCTTGCCGCTCATCCGGTAGGCGTCGACGCCCTCCCGGGCCCGCAGGGCCTCGATGGCATCGGTGAGCTGGATCTCGTTTCCGGCGCCGGGCGGAGTCTCGGCCAACAGGGCGAAGATACTGCCGGGCAGCACATAGCGGCCGATCACCGCCAGGTCCGAAGGCGCCTCATCCACCGGCGGCTTCTCCACCACGCCGGCCAAGGGGCGCGACTCCCCCGGGCCGGGCACCTCCCCGCCGGTGTCGACGATGCCGTACTGGCGAGTCATCTCGTGAGGCACTTCCTCCACCATCAACTGGGCATGGGCGGTGCGCTCGAAGGCGTCCAGCATGCCGCCCAGGTCGTTGCGCTCGAGGCCCTCGCCGTCCACCAGCACATCGGGGAGCAGCACCGCGAAGGGGGTGTCGTCACCGATCGCCGGCCGCGCGCAGAGCACCGCGTGCCCCAGGCCCAGCGGCTCGGGCTGACGCACGCTGATGATATTGACGTCGTCGGGGACGATCGAGCGCAGCTGTTCGAGCAGCTCGTGCTTGCCCTTGGCCTCGAGGCTCGCCTCCATCTCGAAGTGCTTGTCGAAGTGGTTCTCGATGGCCCCCTTGCTGGCGTGGGTCACCAGCACGATATCGCGGATACCCGCGGCGACGGCTTCCTCGACCACATACTGGATCACGGGGCGGTCGACGATGGTGATCATTTCCTTGGGGATCGCCTTGGAGGCGGGCAGGCAGCGAGTGCCAAAACCGGCTACGGGAAGTACGGCCTTGCGAATCATGGGCAGTCCTTGTCGAGGGTCGCGAATACAAAATCACACCGGCACGCGAGACGGGAAGTCGCCGCCGGCAACGGGTAGAATGTCCCCAATGATACCGGACTCGGCGTGGTCTGCCACCGCCGCGCTGCCGGTCACTCCCTTGCCAACCTCCCTTATTAACCTCCCTTATTAACCCGGAGAGAGCGAATGGGCACAACGCCGTCATCAGTGGAGAACATGGACCCCGACGAGATCGCCAAGTTCGAGGCCCTGGCCGAACGCTGGTGGGACAGCACGGGTGAGTTCAAGCCGCTGCACGATATCAATCCCCTGCGGCTGGACTTCATCGACGCCCGCGCCGGCATGGCCGGGCGGCGGGTACTGGATGTCGGCTGCGGCGGCGGCATCCTCGCCGAGGGCATGGCGCACCGTGGCGCCGATGTCATCGGCATCGACCTGGGCGAGGCCCCGCTGGGTGTCGCTCGCCTTCATGCCGAGGAGAGCGGGCTTGCCATCGACTATCGCCGGGTCAGCGTCGAGGCCCTGGCCGAGGAGGCCCCGGGCCGCTTCGATGTGGTCACCTGCCTGGAGATGCTCGAGCATGTCCCGGACCCCGGCTCGGTGGTGCGGGCCTGCGCGGCCCTGGTCAAGCCCGGAGGCCAGGTGTTCTTCTCGACACTCAACCGCAACCCCAAGGCCCTGGCCCTGGCCGTGGTCGGCGCCGAATATGTGCTGCGCATGCTGCCCCGAGGCACCCATGACTACGCCAAGTTCATTCGCCCCGCGGAGCTCGCCCGCTGGTGCCGGGAGGCGGGCCTGGCGGTGCGTGAGCAGAGCGGCCTGGTCTATAACCCCCTGACCCGTCGTTATCGGCTTCATCCCACCGATGTCTCGGTCAATTACCTGATGCACTGTCAACGCGAGGATGCCTGATGTCGCCCCCTCACCCCGCCCCCGCCGCCCTGCTCTTCGACCTCGACGGCACCCTGGTGGACACCGCCCCGGACCTGGCCCGGGCCACCAATGCGCTACGCGCGCACCATGGCCTCCCCCCCCTGCCCTATCCGGTGATTCGCGCCCAGGTGTCCAACGGTGGCAGTGCCCTGGTGGAGCTCGCCCTGGGACTGGCCCGGGACACGCCAGGGCACGCTGAGGCCCGGCACTTCCTGCTCGCCGCCTACGGCGACGACGTGGCCGCCGAGAGTCGGGTCTTTGCCCCGCTCGCCCCGCTGCTCGATGCCTGGGAGACCCGGGGAGCGGCGTGGGGGATCGTGACCAACAAGCCGCGGGCCTATGCCGCCCCGCTGGTGGAGGCCCTGACCCTGGCGCCCGGGGCGCTGCTCTGCGCGGATGATCTGCCGGTGAAGAAGCCCGACCCCGCCCCGCTGCTGGAGGCCGCGCGCCGGCTGGGCGTGACCCCCTCATCCTGCTGGTATCTCGGCGACCACCTGCGTGACATCCAGGCGGCACGAGCCGCCGGCATGCCCGCCGTCGCGGTGGGCTGGGGCTATATGGAAGATGGCGAGGATTTTCGTGGCTGGCCCGCCGACCTCTGGTTCGAGACCGGCGAGGAACTGGTCGCCGCCCTCCTCACGGAAGGCGGCTAACCACCCCGATCACCTCATGGGGTCAGACCCCATGGGGTTGGGGGTCTGACCCCAGGCTAAGCCACCCCGATTGGGGTCAGACCCCATGGGGTTGGGGGTCTGACCCCAGGTTAAAGCCACCCCGATCGGGGTCTGACCCCATGGGGTTAGGGGTCTGACCCCAGGTTAAGCCACCCCGATTGGGGTCTGACCCCATGGGGTTGGGGGTCTGACCCCAGGTTAAGCCACCCCGATCGGGGTCTGACCCCATGGGGTTGGGGGTCTGACCCCAGGTTAAGCCACCCCGATTGGGGTCAGACCCCATGGGGTTAGGGGTCTGACCCCAGGGTTAAGCCACCCCGATCGGGGTCTGACCCCATGGGGTTAGGGGTCTGACCCCAGGTTAAAGCCACCCCGATTGGGGTCAGACCCCATGGGGTTGGGGGTCTGACCCCAGGTTGAGGGGTCTGACCCCAGTTAACTCGTCCTGGGGGGTTGGGCGTCGAATTTCTCGCCGTTGTGCCCGTGGCTGTCCGGCCCCATCAGCCACAGGTAGGTGGGCATGATGGCCTCGGGCGTGCGCAGGGTATCCGGGTCCTCTCCCGGATAGGCCGAGCGGCGCATCTGGGTGCGGGTGGCGCCCGGGTTGAGGGTGTTGACCCGGACATTGCCCAGGTGCTCGAGCTCCTCGGCGAGTACCTCCACGAAGCCTTCGGTGGCGAACTTGGAGACCGCGTAGGCTCCCCAGTAGGCCCGCCCCTTCCTGCCCACGCTGGATGAGGTGAAGATCACCGAGGCGTCCCGGGAGTCCTTGAGCAGCGGCAGCAACGCCTGGGTCATCCAGGTCGGGCCATGGATATTGACCTGCATGACCTGCTCCCACAGCTCGGGGTTGTACTGCTCGAAGGGCGTGATGCGCCCGAGCAGCCCGGCATTGTGCAGGATCCCGTCCAGGCGGCCGAACTCCTTGTCCAGCGTCTCGGCCATGTCCTGGTAGTCCTTGAGGCTGGCGCCTTCGATGTTCAACGGGAAGATGGCCGGTTGGGGGCCGCCGGCCGCCTCGATCTCATCGTAGACCGCCTCCAGCTTGGCGGTGGTGCGTCCCAGCAGGATCACCGTGGCGCCGTGGCGCGCATAGGCGAGGGCCGCATCCCGACCGATACCGTCTCCGGCACCGGTGACCAGGATAACGCGGTCGCGAAGCAGCTCGGCCGGCGCCTGATAATCGATCTTGCAAATGGCCATGACTCTCTCCTCGGTGATCAGTTACCGGACTGGCGCAGGAAGTCCCCGGCGAGACTCGCCGCGGAGCTCTCGGGATATGACTCACGGACCCGCTCGAGAAGCACTCGGCTCTCATCGGGGTGGCCCTGGCGGGCCTTGAGCAGGCCCAGCTTGTACAGGGCATCCGGGACCTTGTTGCTCTCGGGGTACGCCTCGAGAACGGTGGTGAAGGCCGTCTCGGCGGGCCCAGGGCGACCCTCGGCGGCATGCAGCTCACCCAGCCAGTAATGCGCGTTGGGTGTCAGGCGGCTCTGGGGATAGTCGGCCACGAAGTCTTCGAAGGAGGCGATGGCCGTCTCGAACTCGCGGTCCTGAACGCTGGAGAAGGCCTCCTGGTAGGCCGCCTGGGCGTCACGATCCCCGGCGCTCGATGATGGCTTGCCGGCGTCGGTCTCGCGGTCCGCGGACCCTGCGTCGCGGCTGGTGAGACTTCCCGCGCCTTCCGACGCCGCACCGCTATCGGCGGGGAGACCGGAGGCGCCGGCTGTTGCCGAGGCGAGTCGGTCCTCGAGGTCCATGTACTGCTGGCGGGTCTGACGCCGCAGCTGGTCGAGCTGATGGCGCAGTTCTTCCACCTGTCCCCTCAGGCGGCGGAGCTCCTCCTGGTGCTCCTGGACGCGATTGAAGATCACCAGGCTGCCACCGGCCGCTTCGCGGGTCTCGGTCTGCTGATAGAAGGTATTGGACTGGGTGGTCAGATCCTCGACCACCGGCTGTTGGGCCAGTGCGGGAAGCCCTACGGAAAGCGGGAGCACCAGGGCTCCCGCACCGCACAGTCGCTTAAGACCGTGTCTCATGTGTCTCTTCCTCAACGCGGGGTCTCGCCTCAGTAGTCGAACACGACGCGACGGTTCTGGGCGTAGGCCTGTTCATTCTGGCCACGGGCCGCGGGACGCTCTTCGCCATAGCCGACCACTTCCACCTGGGAGGGGGAAACGCCCTGCACGGAAAGGAACTGCTCCACGGAACGGGCACGCCGCTCGCTCAGGGCCATGTTGTACTCACGGGTACCGCGCTCGTCGGTGTGCCCCTGGAGGACAACCCGGACATTGCCATTCTCGCGCAGATAACGGGCATTGGCGGCCAGCACCGGTTCGAACTCGCTGCGGATACGGTCGCTGTCGAACGCGAAGTAGATGGTGCGCTGCTGCGGGATGCGTCCATCGGCCTGCTGTCCAGACGTGCTCGACGTGCCGCTCGCCGTGCCACCGTAGCCGGAGCCACTGGTCCGGCCGTCACTCACGCCGCTGCTGCTGACACCGCTTCCATTTCCACTGCGGGTGCCGTCCATGGAGCCTTCCTGGCTCCCCCCGGTACTGGAACAACCGGCCAGCACGGCCAGCGACAGGGCGACCGCCAGGGAGCGGGCATAGGGCTTGAATTGCATCTTGTCATACTCCTGAAGAATCAGTTCATGAAAGGTGACCATGCGGGCTCGCGCACATCACCCTGAGCGGAGGGCAGCCGGAAGGACGCACGTCCGTCGGCGGTGACCGCCCCCAACACCCCGCTGTTACCCTGCTGGGTGGCGAAGATTACCATGGTCCCATTGGGGGCAACACTGGGCGATTCATCGGCACCCGATTGACTCAGCGTTACCAGTCGGCCGCTGTCCAGATCCTGACGCGCCACCTGGAAGCCCTTGTTCGAGCCATGAATCAGGAACAGCGCCTCGCCGTCTGGCGAGAAGCGGCCGCGGGCGTTGTAGCCGCCGGTAAATGTCAGGCGCTTCTGCTCGCCACTGGCCAGGTCGTGCCGGTAGAGCTGCGGGCCCCCGCTGCGGTCGGAGGTGAACACCAGGCTACGGCCATCCGGCCCCCACGAGGGCTCGGTATCGATGGCCGCATCATTGGTGATGCGCTGCAGGTTGCGCGAGCCGAGATCCATCACATAGATCTCCGGCTGGCCGTCCTTGGAAAGCGACATCGCCAGGCGGCGACCGTCCGGTGACCAGGCGGGGGCGCCGTTGATGCCCTCGAAGGAGCTGATACGCGCCCGCTTGCCGGAGCCCAGTTCCTGGACATAGATCGCCGGGCGCTCGGTCTCGAACGAGACATAAGCCAGCTTGCGTCCATCCGGTGACCAGGCGGGCGACAGAATCGGTTCCGGTGAGCCAAGGACCTCGCGGCTGTTATGGCCATCGGCGTCGGCGACATGGAGGGCGAACTGCATGTTATTGCCAACGCCCTGGGAAGTGACATAGGCGATTCGAGTGGAAAAGGCCCCGCGGATCCCGGTGATGGCCTCGAATATCTGGTCGCTGATGTGGTGGCCGGCGCCGCGCAAATCGTCTCCGTTGGCGGTCACCACCTCGCCCAACATGCGCTTCTCGCCGCTCACATCCATGAGCTCGAAGCGCAGTCGATAGCCGTTGCCCTCCCGGGAGGCACTACCCACGACCAGATAGCGAACATCCAGGGCCTTCCAGTTGGCGTAACGCACCTCATCGGCGCTGCTCGGCTGGTCCATCATCTGGCGCCGCGGCAATGGGTCGAAGTAGCCGCTGCGCTCCAGGTCGTCATGCACGACCCTGGCCACGTCATCCGGCAGGGCTTCGTTACCCGCGAAGGGCACCACGGCGATAGGCGTGGCGCTCTCGTTGCCACGCGTGATCTCGATGGTCAGGTTGGCCTGGGCGAGCTGACTCACCAGCAGCAGGGTGGCGGTCAACCAGGCGGTCATCAGTGATTTCATCAACGTACGCCCTCAGGTGAAAAGACAAAACTAATGCGACGATATTCTCTCTGCAGGTGAGCTGGCAACTGTCGCAGCTCGGCGAATGGCGCCGCGGCTTCGACGGCCTGAACGGCCGAGCGGTCGAATGCACCGTCACCGCTGGAGGTCGCGACCTCGGCGACAAACAGCTCTCCGGAAGGCCCGAGCCGCACCGAAATCTCGACCCTGGCGCCGGAGGCGACATTGGGCGGAATCCGCCAGGCCTGCTCTATTGCCTGCCGCACCAGGGCCGTAAAGTCGTTGGCGGCTTGCTGACCCTGCTGGGCATTGGTGGCAGGCTCATTCGCGCCTTCGATCAACCGCTGCATCTCGGCTTCGGCCTGCTCACGAGCGCGGCGCTGCTCCTCGGCTTCCTTCTCGCGCTGACGCTGGGCTTCGGCTTCCTTCTCGCGCTGGCGTTGAGCTTCGGCTTCTCGCTCGCGGCGAGCCTGTTCCTCGGCCTCCTTCTCGCGCTGGCGCTGAGCCTCGGCTTCTCGCTCGCGGCGGGCCTGCTCCTCGGCCTCCTTCTCGCGTTGGCGCTGAGCCTCGGCTTCCCGCTCGCGGCGGGCCTGTTCCTCGGCCTCCTTCTCGCGTTGGCGCTGGGCTTCGGCTTCCCGTTCGCGGCGGGCCTGCTCCTCGGCCTCCTTCTCGCGTTGGCGCTGCTCCGCGGCTTCTCGCTCGCGGCGGGCCTGCTCCTCGGCCTCCTTCTCGCGTTGGCGCTGAGCCTCGGCTTCTCGCTCGCGGCGGGCCTGCTCTTCGGCCTCCTTCGCGCGTTGGCGGGCGGCTTCTTCCTCGGCCTGGCGCTGTTGCTCGAGACGCTGGGCCTGTTCCTCGGCGTCGGCGGCGCGTCGTTCGGCTTCGGCTTCGGCCTGGCGAGCCGCTTCTTCGGCTTGACGCTGCGCCTCTTGTTCCGCTTGTTCCGCTTCTTCGGTCTGGCGCTGCGCTTCCTGGGCCGCTGCCGCTTCCGCCTCCTGGCGTGCCTGCTCCTCGGCCTGGCGCTGTTCTTCTGCCTGCCTGGCCAGCGCGCGCTGCTTCGCCGCCTCGGCGCGCTGGGCCTGGTCGGTAACCGTCTCGGTACTCACCAGGGTCGCCTGAACGATGGATGAGGGCTTGGGCTCATGGTCGCTGGCCGGCAGGCTGATCACGCTGACCAGCAGCACCAGGCCATGCAGGCCTACCGCCAGCAGTGTCGGCAGGCCATAGCCTACCCGAGCGTGTCGTCTGGCCATGGCGGTGTCACTCCTCCCCGCTGGGGGGCTCGGAGATCAGGCCGACGCTGCCGACACCCGCGGTCTGCAAGGTGCCCATCAGGGTCACCACCCGGCCATAGGAGACGTTGCGGTCCCCGCGCACCATCACCGGCGTGCCGGGCTTGCGCTCCAGAAGAATGATCACGCGGTCCGCGACCTCTTCGAGGGGCATGGCGGTCTCCTCTCCGCCGATGGAGAGGTAGTGCTGGCCGTCGCGGTCCACCGAGACGATGATCGGGTCGCTATCCTCGGGGGGATCGATGGGCTCGGAGGTCACCTGGGGAAGGTCGACGTTCACCCCCTGGGTCAGCATGGGTGCGGTGATCATGAAGATCACCAGCAACACCAGCATGACGTCGATAAAGGGGACCACGTTGATCTCGCCCATGGGCTTGCGGGCTCCGCCGCGATGAAAGGGTCCATGCATGACGTGACTCCTTCAGGCGCCGGCGGCGTCGGACCGCCCCTGCAGATTACGGTGCAGGATGGAGTGAAACTCCTCGGCGAAGTCCTCGTACTTGCCCAGCATGCGGCCCGACTCGGCCGTGAGGCGGTTATAGAAGATCACCGCCGGGATGGCGGCAAAGAGCCCCATGGCCGTGGCAATCAGGGCCTCGGCAATCCAGGGGGCAACGGTAGACAGCGTCGCCTGCTGGGCCATGGAGAGTGACTGGAAGGACCCCATGATGCCCCACACGGTGCCAAACAGGCCGATATAGGGGCTGGCCGAGGCCACGGTGGCCAGGAAGACCAGGTGGCGATTGAGGCGCTCCTCTTCCCGGGACCAGGCCACTCGCATGCTGCGCTGTACCCCGTCGAGAATCGCCTGGGGGCTGCGTGTCTTGGGCATCAGACGGTTGAACTCACGAAAGCCGGCGCGAAAGATGTGCTCTCCCCCTTCGGTTTCCTGCTCCGGGGGGACCTCGCGGTACAACTCATTGAGATCGACCCCGGACCAGAAGCGATCCTCGAACCCGCGATGGATCTTGCGGGCGCGGCGCATCAGGAAGGTACGTTGAAAGATCACGATCCATGAGAGGAGTGAGCCCACCGTCAGCAACAGCATGACAAGCTGCACCACGGTACTGGCGTTCATGATCAAGTGGGGAATGGACATGGCGTCGTTCACGGAAATCCTCGTCAGGCTTGCGGTTAGGCGAAAAAGGGAGCCAATGGCTCGGCGAGTACCGGGGGCCAGGGCATGGGCTTGTGGCGCTTGGCATCGATACAGGCGATGTCGACTCTCGCCTCGCACAGAGGTTCCCCATCGCGGGTCACTACCTGGGCGAATTGCAGCCGGGCACGCCCCGCCGTCAGCACCTCGGCGCTGACCGCCAGGGAATCATCCAGCCTGGCGGGCCTGATATAACGACACTCGAGCCGGTGGACGACCAGCTGGACCCCGGTCTCGAAGAGCTCATGCTGGGTGATGCCTCGTGCCCGGAGCCATTCACTGCGGGCACGCTCCATATATTTGAGATAGTTGACGTAATAGACGATGCCGCCGGCATCGGTATCCTCGATGTAGACCCGCACCGGGAAGCTGAATTCACTCATGGGCGCGCCTCTCCCGCCGCCGGCGAAGGGGGCAGGCCAAAGTGCTGCCACGCCTGACGGGTCACCACGCGCCCGCGGGCGGTGCGCATCATCAAGCCTTGTTGAATCAGATAGGGCTCGATCACGTCCTCGATGGTATCGCGCTCTTCGCCGATGGCGGCGGCCAGGGAGTCGACGCCTACCGGTCCGCCGTCGAACTTCTCCATCATGGCCAGCAGCAGTCGGCGATCCATGTGGTCGAGACCATGCTGATCCACGTGGAGCATATCCAGGGCCCGGTCGGCGATGGCGGCGTCAATATCGCCGCTGCCGCGCACCTCGGCATAATCGCGCACCCGGCGCAGCAGGCGGTTGGCGATGCGCGGGGTGCCCCGCGAGCGCCGCGCCACCTCCAGGGCGCCTTCGGGTGCGGCCTCGACGCCCATCAGGCGGGCCGAGCGGGCGACGATCTCGGTGAGTTCCTCGATGGCATAGAACTCCAGGCGCTGCACGATGCCGAAACGGTCGCGCAGCGGCGAGGTGAGCAGTCCCGCACGCGTGGTGGCGCCCACTAGGGTGAAAGGCGGCAGGTCCAGCTTGATGGAGCGTGCCGCCGGCCCCTCGCCGATCACGATGTCGAGCTGGAAGTCCTCCATGGCGGGATAGAGAATCTCCTCCACCACGGCCGAGAGACGATGGATCTCGTCGATAAACAGCACATCGCCCGGCTCGAGGTTGGTCAGCATGGCGGCCAGGTCGCCGGCGCGCTCCAGCACCGGCCCCGAGGTCGACTTCAACCCGACGCCCATTTCCTCGGCGATGATATTGGCCAGCGTCGTCTTGCCGAGCCCGGGCGGGCCAAACACCAGGGTGTGATCGAGGCTTTCGTTGCGCCCGCGTGCGGCCCCGATAAAGATCTCGAGCTGCTCGCGGACCCGGGGCTGGCCGATATAGTCGGCGAGTCGCTTGGGGCGGATGGCGCGGTCGACGGGCTCCTCGCCCTCGCGGACATCGGCGGCGATCAAACGGTCACTCTCCAGCATGGCGCTACCCCGCCATCCGGCGGCTGAGCGCCGCCTTGATCATGGCCTCGGTGCTGTCTTCGCCCTCGAGGCCGGCGAGCATCCGGGCCGCCTCGGCCGGCTTGTAGCCGAGGCTGACCAGTGCCGCTTCGGCATCGGCCAGCGGGTCCTGGCGTGGTTCCCCGGAAGGGGCCGTACCCTCCGGTCCCGCAACGCCAGGCTCGGGGGCCTCCCAGTGCGGGAAGCGGTCGCGCATCTCGATGATCAGGCGTTCGGCGGTCTTCTTGCCGACACCGGGCAGGCGCGTCAGTGACTTGACGTCGTCATCGAGCACGCAGCGCCGAAAGGCGTTCTCATCCATGCCCGACAGGATGGCCAGGGCGAGCTTGGGGCCCACGCCATTGACCTTGATCAGCGCACGGAAGAGGGTCCGCTCCTGGTCACGCACAAAGCCATACAGCAGATGGGCATCGTCACGCACGGTGAGATGGGTATAGAGCGTCACCGATTCGCCGGCGGCCGGCAGGGCCACCAGCGTGGTCATCGAGGCCTCCAGCTCATAGCCGACACCGGCCACGTCCACCACCAGCCAGGGGGGCTGTTTGTCGAGAAGCGTGCCTCGCAGGCGTCCGATCATGGAAAGTCGTATCCTTGCATCAGGGTTAACGGCAGGCACCATCGATGCCGCCATTTATGACGAGCGCCGCCATTTATGACGAGTGCCGCCACTATGGCTGGTGTCGCCACTATACTGGTCGGCCCCGGGGCTGACCAGTCCGGGGGAACAGTGTTCGAGAACGCCATCACTGTCCCCGAAAAGCGACACCATCAGGGGCGATAGTCTCGCCAGGAATCGCCCTTGCGCCGGCCGCGATGGCCGCCGAAACTGCCGCTCGTCACCAGGCCGCGTCGCGCATAGGCATGGGTCAGGGCGATGCCCAGCGCATCGGCGGCATCGGCCTGGGGTGTCGCGGATAGCCCCAGGATGGCGGTGACCATATGCTGCACCTGGAGCTTGTCGGCGCGTCCCGAGCCGGTCACCGCCTGCTTGATCTGGCGCGGGCCGTATTCGCTGACCGGCAGCCCATGGTTGGCGGCGCAGACGATGGCGGTGCCGCGGGCCTGGCCCAGCTTGAGCGCCGAATCGGCGTTCTTCGACATCACCACCTGCTCGATGGCGAACTCCCCGGGGCGATGCACGCCGATCAGCTCGCTGACGCCGGCATAGACCTGAGCGAGCTTCTGGGCCAGGTCGTCGGCGCGGATGCGGATACAGCCACTGGCCACATAGCGCGGCTTGGCGGCGGTCACGTCCAGCACGCCATAGCCGGTGATCCGCGAGCCGGGGTCGATGCCCAGAATCAGCATGCCACTCCCCTATTCGATGGCATCGAGAATGGCATCGTCGAACTCCGCATTGGTGGTGACGTTCTGGACGTCGTCCAGGTCCTCGAGCATGTCGATCAGGCGCACCACCTTGCGGGCCAGGTCCTCGTCCTGGATCGGTGTGGTGGTCTCCGGGAAGAGTCCCAGCTCACTGCGCTCAGGGGTGATGCCTGCCGCGATCAGTGCCTCCTTCACCTCATGGTAGGCATCGGGGCGGGTGACCACCTCCAGGGTGTCGTCATCCAGGGTCACGATATCCTCGGGTTCGGCCTCCAGGGTGGCCTCAATTACCGCCTCCTCGGAGATGCCCGCGGGAAGCGCCAGGCGCCCCTGCTGGTGGAACATGAAGGCCACGGACCCGCTGGTACCCAGGTTGCCACCGCTCTTGTTGAAGGCGTGTCGCACCTCGGAGACAGTTCGATTGCGGTTATCGGTGAGGCATTCGACCATCAACGCCACCCCTTCCGGCCCATAGCCCTCGTAGATGCACTCCTCCATGGCATCGTCATCGGCATTGCCGGCACCCCGGTCGACGGCGCGCTGCACGGTATCCTTGGGCATGTTGTGGCCCAGTGCCTTGTCGACGGCCGTGCGCAGGCGCGGGTTGTCGGCGGTGTCCGGGCCACCCTGGCGCGCGGCCACGGTAAGCTCGCGGATCAGCTTGTTGAAGATCTTGCCCCGCTTGGCGTCCTGAGCCGCCTTGCGGTGCTTGATATTGGACCATTTGCTATGGCCGGCCATATTACCTCCGGTGTATCCAGAAACGCAGACAGTCACGGGGTCTTCCGTGGCGAGGGGCGCCGACGGTAGGCCAAAGAGGAGGTCCTACGCCAAGGATGGCGTCGGTAGCGCCCAGGGAAGGGTTCACAGCGCCTCCTCGTCGGCCTGCCGCCGGGTTAGCCCCGGGGAAAAAGTCATAACACCAGCGCCCGAGAGAAAACAGGACACAACACCGGCGCCCTGAGGCGCCGGTGAAAGGAGCTGGTGAGACGGCCGAGGCTTACTCCTCGGCGGTCTCTGTCCTCGCCTTCTGGCGCAGACGGATATTGAGCTCCTTGAGCTGGTCGCCGCCGACCTCGCCCGGGGCGTCGGTCATCAGGCAAGCCGCGCTCTGGGTCTTGGGGAAGGCGATGACCTCGCGGATGGTGCGCCCGCCGGTCATCAGCATCACCAAACGGTCGAGGCCGAAGGCAAGGCCACCATGGGGCGGCGCCCCGTATTGCAGCGCATCCAGCAGGAAGCCGAACTTCTCGCGGGCCTCGTCCTCGCCGATGCCGAGAATCTCGAAGACGCTACGCTGCATCGCCTGGTCGTGGATACGAATGGAGCCGCCACCCAGCTCGGTGCCGTTCAGCACCATGTCATAGGCCCGAGACAGCGCCTCGGCGGGATTCGCCTTGAGCGCTTCGGGACTGCACGCCGGCGAGGTGAAGGGGTGATGCAGCGGGCTCAGGCGACCCGCGTCGTCGGCCTCGAACATCGGGAATTCCACCACCCACAGCGGCGCCCATTCCTGGGTATAGAGGTCGAGATCCTCGCCCAGCTTGACCCGCAGGGCACCGATCGCCTCGTTGACGATGCGTGCCTTGTCGGCGCCGAAGAAGATGATGTCGCCATCCTCGGCGCCCACGCGGTCGAGCAGCTGCTCTACCACGTTCTCCATGAACTTGACGATGGGCGACTGGAGGCCTTCCAGCCCCTTGGCACGCTCATTGACCTTGATCCATGCCAGCCCCTTGGCACCGTAGATGCCGACAAACTGGGTGTAGGCGTCGATCTCCTTGCGGGACAGCTTGGCACCGCCGGGGACGCGCAGGGCCGCGACGCGACCGTCGTCGGCGCTGGCCGGCCCGGAGAAGACCTTGAAGTCGACCTGGGTCATCAGGTCGTCGACATCGGTGAGCTCCAGCGGAATGCGCAGGTCGGGCTTGTCGGAGCCGTAGCGATTCATGGCCTCGTGCCAGGTCATGCGCGGGAATTCGGGGAGCTTGGCGCCGAGCACGTCCTGGAACAGCTGGCGGATCATCGACTCGGTGATGCCCATGATGTCCTCTTCCTCCACGAAGGAGGCCTCGAGGTCGATCTGGGTGAATTCCGGCTGACGATCGGCGCGCAGGTCCTCGTCGCGGAAGCACTTGGCGATCTGGTAGTAGCGATCGAAGCCGGCCACCATCAGCAGCTGCTTGAACAGCTGCGGCGACTGGGGCAGCGCGAAGAAGCTGCCCGCATGGGTACGACTCGGCACCAGATAGTCGCGGGCGCCCTCGGGGGTAGCGCGGGTCAGGATCGGCGTCTCGATGTCGAGGAAGCCTTGCCCCTCGAGGTAGGCACGCACGCTGTGAGAGATGCGTGAGCGCAGGCGCAGCTTGTCGATCATCTCCGGGCGGCGCAGGTCGATATAGCGATGCTTGAGGCGGACCTCTTCACCTACCTTGCCGTGATCATCGAGCTGGAACGGGGGCGTCGCGGCGGTGTTGAGCACTTCCACCTGCTTGGCCAGCACCTCGATCATGCCGGTCGGCATGTTGGGGTTCTGGGTCCCCTCGGGGCGCAGCCGCACGCGGCCCTGAATGCGCAGCACAAACTCGCTGCGGGCGCGGTCGGCGTTGGCGAAGGCCTCGGCGGTATCGGGGTCGACCACGACCTGGGCGATGCCATCGCGATCGCGCATGTCGAGGAAGATCACGCCCCCGTGGTCACGGCGGCGGTGTACCCAGCCGCACAGGGTGACCGTCTGGTCCACCAGGGTCTCGTTGAGCTGGCCGCAATAATGGCTGCGCATGTCGTGTCCTGTTCTGTTGCGTGGTGTAAGTCGAATAACGTTCGAAAATAGAGTCGAATCGATGAGGGGCCGACCTCAGGCCGCCGCACCGTCCTTGCTGCTTGTCTTGTCGCTGCCGCCGTCCCCGGCAAGATTCTTCTTGCCGCCGGACTTGAAGTCGGTCTCGTACCAGCCATCACCGGCTAGCCGGAAGCCGGCGGCGGAGACCAGGCGCGAAAGCGCCGAGGCCGTGCAGGCGGGACAATCGGTCAACGGCTCGGCGCTCAGCTTCTGGAGCTTCTCCAGGCGATGGCCGCAGGCCTTGCACTCGTACTCGTAGATGGGCATGGTTTGCTCACTCCAAATCGTCACTACCCAATTCAGGACGCGGTCGGGCCCGACCCGACCCCGATGGATATGGGGCCGAGTGTGGCGACTTCCAAGCCTGCCAAAGCGCGCTATTATAGCGCGCCTCATACCTGTGCGGGCAAGGCGCCCCTCATACAACGAGGAACCCTGTAATGAAAGCCGTCCTTCTCGATGCCGCAAGCCTCGGTCCCGATATCGACCTCGCTCCCCTTCACGAGCAGGTAGAGACGTTGGTGGTGCACGAGCGCAGTACCACTCATGAGGCCCAGGCCAGGCTGGCCGACGCCGAGATCGCCATCGTCAACAAGGTGGTGCTGGACGCCGCGACCCTGGAGGCCCTGCCCTCCCTGAAGCTGATCTGCGTGCTGGCCACGGGCACCAACAATATCGATATGGCCACCGCCAATCGCCTGGGTATCGCGGTCAAGAACGTCACCGGCTATGGCACCGCGAGTGTCGCCCAGCATACCCTGATGCTGCTGCTGAACCTGGCGAACCGGCTGCCCCTCTATCGGCACGACGTGGCGGCGGGCCACTGGAACCAGAGCCCCTTCTTCTGCCTGATGGACCACCGCACCCTGGAGCTCGAGGGCAAGCACCTGGCCATCGTCGGCCAGGGGGAACTCGGGGGGCGCGTGGCCCAGCTGGCCGAGGCCCTGGGCATGCGGGTAACCTTTACCGCCCGCCCCGGCAACGAGGCCCATGATGCCCGCCCCGGCCTGCTCGAGCTGGCCCCCGATGTGGATGCCATCAGCCTGCACTGCCCGCTCAGCGAGGCCACCCACCACCTGGTCGATGCCGACCTGCTGGCCCGGCTCAGGCAGGATGCCCTGCTGATCAACTGCGCCCGTGGCAGCATCATCGACGAGGTCGCGGCCCTGGACGCCCTGCGTGCCGGGCGCCTGGGAGGGCTTGCCGTCGACGTGCTGCCCGAGGAGCCGCCTCGAGACGGCCACCCCCTGCTCGACGCCCTGAACGACCCCCTTAACCTGATCGTGACGCCCCACAATGCCTGGATCACCCCCGAGGCGCGTCAGAACATCGTGTCGTTGACGGTCAACAACCTGCAAGACTGGTACAAGGAGCAGTAACCATGACCGAGCGCGATGCCATTCAGCGGCCTGCCGCTTCCGCCGACCGAGAGGCCGCCTCCGATTGCCATGATGTTCATTGCCATAACTTCGGCTCGATCAATCTGGACCATGTCTATCGAGTGCCTCGCCTGGTAGCACCGGGTGAGACGCTTGCCAGCCGCGACTATCGGGTCGGCCTCGGCGGCAAGGGGGCCAACCAGTCCCTGGCCATGGCCCGGGCCGGGGGGCGCTTGAGCCACTGGGGGCGCCTGGGGCGCCAGGACGCCTGGGCGCGCGATGCCCTGGCTCGGGACGGCGTGGATGTCTCCACGGTCATGCTGGTCGATGGGCCCAGCGGGCACGCCATCATCCAGGTGGATGATGCCGGCGAAAACGCTATCATCCTGTTCCCCGGGGCCAATCATGAGACGTCCAAGCAGGAGCTTAGCGATCTTTTGGCCGCCGCCCGTCCGGGTGACTGGCTGCTGCTGCAGAACGAGCGTAGCGGCCTGGAGGAGCTGATTCCCCTGGCCGTGGAACATGGACTGAAGGTGGCCTTCAACCCGGCCCCCATGGACAGCAGCGTCGCCAGGCTCCCCCTTCAGCAATGCTCCTTGCTCTTCGTCAACCGCACCGAGGCGGCCCTGCTCTGCGGGCTCGCCGTGGAAAGCAGTGCCGAGGCGCTGCTCGATGCCCTGGCGGCGCAACTGCCCGGGGCCGAGGTGGTCCTGACCCTGGGGGGCGAAGGTGCCTGGCATCAGCAGGCAGGCCTACGCCGCCACCAGCCGGCCCTGCCGGTCGTGGCGGTGGACACGACCGCTGCCGGCGACACCTTTGTCGGCTACTATCTCGCGGCGCTGCAGGCCAACCAGCCTGTCGAGGAGTGCCTGCGGCGCGCCGCCACCGCCGCGGCACTGGGCGTTCAACGAGCCGGTGCCGCCGACAGCATCCCCTTTCTCGACGAGGTCGAGGGCTGGGACGCCACAAGGAGAACTCGATGACTCACCCGATTATTTTCGATACCGACCCGGGCGTGGATGACGCCCAGGCCATCGCCATCGCCCTGCGCCACCCGGCGATCGAGCTGCTGGGCATGACCACCACCTATGGCAATGTCGACATCGAGGTCGCCACCCATAACGCCCTGCTGCTCGCTCAGCTGGCGGGGCACGAGATACCCGTTGCCCAGGGCGCCGCGGCGCCCCTGGTGAAGACGCGCCATGCGCCACCCACGCATATCCACGGCGCCAACGGCCTGGGCGATATCCCCCTGCCGGCGGTCAACCGCCAGGCGGAATCCAGGAGTGCGGCGCAGTTTATCGTCGACACCGTGAACGAGCGCCCCGCCGAGGTGACCCTGGTGGCCGTTGGGCCCCTGGGCAATCTGGCCGCGGCGCTACAGCTCGACCCGACGATCATCGACAAGGTGAAGCGGGTGGTGGTGATGGGCGGTTCGATTCGCGAGGGGGGGAACGTGACTCCCGTGGCCGAAGCCAACATGTTCAACGACCCCGACGCCGCGGCACGAGTACTCACCGCCGGCTGGCCGCTGACCCTGGTGGGCCTGGACGTCACCCATCGCTGCGTGCTGACGCCGGCGCACATGGCGAAGATCGAGGCCGGACAGGGGGAACTCGGCCGGATACTGGCCGGTAGCTATGCCTTCTATCGGGACTTCTACCGCGAGGCCCTGGGGATCGATGGCTGCTGCCCCCACGACAGCTGCGCCCTGGCCTGGCTACTGCGCCCGGAGCTGTTCACCACGGCGCGGGGCCACCTGTCGGTGGCCACCGACGGCCCGGCCGAGGGGCAGACACTCTTCGCCCCCGAGGGGCGCGGCTTTATCGAAGAGCGCTGGTCAACGACGCCACTGGTCGACGTCTGCCTCGAGGCCGATGGCCCGGCCGTCAGCGACTGGATCACCGACGTTTTGGCGTGAAGACCGGGCCTCGTCACCTAGCCGGTGCGAAAGTCGTCCTGGGCATGCGCCTCGACGACGTCGAGCCCCACATGGGTGACCCTGGCGGACGCCGGGCCCTTCCATAGCCACTCACTGAACACCCTGACGGCCTGCTTCTGGCCACACGCCAGCACCTCCACGCGGCCGTCAGGCAGGTTGAACGCATGCCCCGTCAGGCCCTGCTTCAGCGCCTGTTCCCGGGCGGCATGACGATATCCGACACCCTGGACCTTGCCGGTCACCAGGGCCTTCACACAGGTCATCTCCATGGCAGCCACCTCCTCTGAGTGCGTGGAGTCCTCGGGGGCAGGATATAGCAGAAGGCCGAGGAACCCCAGGGGCGATAAGTGCCAGCGCATCGCGATCGCGACCGGTGTCAGGAGGCGTCGCCCTCCGGGGCAGGCGTCTCCATCAGCTCTCGCTTGACCACCACCGCCGAGTTGCGTGGCACCAGGCGCTTGCCTCGCGCCAGGAGGTGGCAGCGAGTAAAGGCGGCGCCAAACAACAGGATCAGCGATGAGTAGTAGACCCACAGCAGGATCATGACCACCGACCCCGCCGCGCCATAGGTGGAGGCGGTGGCCGTATGCGACAGATAGAGGGCGATCATCGAGCGACCGACCGCAAACAGCAGCGCCGTGACCAGGGCCCCCACCACCACGTCCCGCCAATCAAGCACCACATCCGGCAGCACCTTGAAGATGGTCGCGAAGAGTGCGGCAATCAGGACCAGGGAGACGAGAAATTCCGCCCCGGTCGTCAGCAGCCCCACATAGGGCAGCAGGGTGTCGGCGGCCTGCAGGGCGGCACGCAGCATGACGCCCAGCACCAGGGAGACCAGCAGGATAAAGCCGATCGAGAGCACCACGGTCAGCGACAGCAGACGATTCTTGATAAACACCAGGGCGCTGTTGGCGCTGGGGCGGGCCGTCACCCCCCAGATGGTATTCAGGGAGAACTGCATCTGGGCGAACACCGTGGTGGCCCCCACGGCCAAGGCGCCGAACCCCAGCAGCGTGGGAAGCAGCCCCGATTCCTGGATGCGCGAATGGGCCACGGCCTGCTCGATGGCGGCGGCGGCCTCCGGGCCCATGGTGCCCTGTAACTGCGCGACGATCTGCCCCTGGGCGGCCTCCTCGCCGAGGACCAGGCCGATCACGGTGACCGCGATGATAACGGTGGGCGCCAGGGAAAATAGCGTATAGAACGCCAGGGATCCCGCATAGCTGAAGGCATTTCGCTCCAGCCATAACCGAATCGCCCCCTGCATCACATTCCACCAGAACATGATGCCGGCCTTGAGCCGGGTGGGCGTCAGCTTTTTCGGATCGAACATCGAATTCCCCGCTTCCTTGTCATGTAAGCACCGTCATTTGGGCACAGGATACCCGAAGCCGGCCCGGGGCGTCTTGCTGTCACTCGCTGGACATTGCAAGCCACTGAGGAGAAAAACATAATGGAGCCGTCATCATCAGCTGGGCCCATCATGACTCCTTTCACGGATGCCACTTCCGATCCCCCCGATTTCGACTGCCTGGTCTTCATCGGACGCTTCCAGCCACCCCACCTGGGTCACCTGGCCGTGATCCACGAGGCCCTGAAGCGTGCCCGGCAGGTGATCGTCATGGTGGGATCGGCATGGCAGGCGCGTTCGTTGCGCAATCCGTGGCGGTTCGAGGAGCGTCGCGCCATGCTGCGCAGCGCCTTCGATGCCGACGATAACGAACGCCTGGCCATCGTGCCGCTGCTCGATGCCCTCTACAACAACGATGTCTGGGTGCGTGACGTACAGCGCAAGGTGCGTGATATTGCCAGCCCCCTGGAGGCCCGCCTGCCACGCATTGGGCTGATCGGGGCGAACCGGGGCCAGTCCAGCTATTACCTGACGCTGTTCCCCCAGTGGGAGTCGGCCAGCGTTCCCCTGGTGGAAGGCATCTCCGCCAGCCAGATCCGCGAGAGGCTGTTTCATTCCTCCCCGTCGGCCGGCGACTATCTCAGCACCGGCGCCTCCCACGATCTGCCTCCCGGTGTCGTCGATACGCTGCGTGACTTCTGCGCCGGATACGACTACCACCAGTTGATCGAGGAACAGGTACTGCTGGATCAATATCGCAGCGCCTGGGCCCAGGCGCCCTACCCGCCCATCTTCGTCACCGTCAACGCGGTGGTGGTGCAATCCGGCCACGTGCTGCTGGTGCGGCGCACCGCGGCCCCCGGCAAGGGGCTCTATGCCCTGCCCGGCGGCTTTATCAACCCCCACGAACGCCTGCTGGATGCCTGCCTGCGCGAACTGCGTGAACGCGTGCGCCTCAAGGTGCCGGAGCCGGTGCTGAAGGGCTCGCTGCGGGGGCAGCGGTTGTTCGACGAGCCCCATCGGAGCTGGCGGGGGCGGACCCTGGCAGAGGCCTTCTACTTCGCCTTGCGGCCCGAACAGCGGCTACCCCAGCTGAAGCCGGTCCAGGGCGGCGATCATGCGCGCTGGGTGGCACTCGCCGACCTCGACCCGGAGAGCCTGTTCGAGGACCACTTCTTTATCATCCAGGACTTCCTGGGACTGCCCGCCGATTTCGGCAGCCCCTGATATTACGACCAGTTGCGATCAGAACCGCGACCAGCCACGACCCGGACCGTGACAGGAATCGTGACAGGAGCTGCGACAGGAACGGCGCACTCGAGCGTCGAACGTAAGCATCGAAAACGTAAGCATCGCGCCCAGTGGCGGGATCAGCCCTGCAGGAAGTCACGGGGCAGTTTCTGCATCTGCTTCCAGAGCTTTTCGACGCCGGGCTTATGAACCAGCGAGCAGCGATATAGCCGGATCTCCAGCGGTATATCCCACTTCTCGTCGCCGGCGCGAACCAGGCGCCCTTGCTTCAATTCCTGGCGGATACAGAAGTCGGGAATCCAGGCCAGGCCCATGCCCTGCATCACCATGCCCTTGAGGCCCTCGGCCATGGCCGTTTCATAGACGGTACGCAGCCGCAGGCGTAGCGGGTCGTTCTTGAGCAACATGCGCACGCTACGCCCCAGGAAGGCGGCCTGGGTATAGGCCAGATAGGGAATCGATTCCTCCTCTTCCAGGGAGAAGCGTGGCTCACCCTTCGCGTCCGGCAGGCACACGGGGGCCATCTTTACCTGGCCAATGGAAAAGGAGGGGAAGACCTCGGAGTCGAGCTGCATGGTGGCGTGGGGGTCGTGATAGGCCAGCATCAGATCGCAGTTGCCCTCCCGCAGCACGTGAATCGCCTCCCCTACGTTCATGGCCACCAACCGGGTGGGGAGTTCGCCGATGCCCTGCTGAAGGCGCGAGATCCAGGGCGGAAAGAAGCTTAGCGCCAGGGAGTGGGCCGCGACGATATCCAGCGCCTCGTTGGCCATGGCAAGCCCGCGCAGATGCCCGAGGCTCTCGTTGAGCTGCTCGACCAGGTTGCGGGAGGTGACCAGGAAGAGCTGCCCTTCCGGCGTCAGCCCCACCGGCGTGGTGGAACGGTCCACCAGGGTGGCACCGACCGCCTGCTCCAGCGAGCGAATGCGACGACTGAAGGCGGGCTGGGTCACATGGCGCTGGCGCGCCGAAGCGGAAAAGCTGCGCGTATTGGCCAGGGCAACGAAGTCCTCCAGCCATTTGGTCTCGAGGTTCACCGCGACTCCCGATCCGGAGTGAGAATACCGGCCGGGCTCGCCGACCACCGTAACTAATTAATATATCACTGAATGGGAGCCATCAGGTAGGCGGCTCGGGATATCAGCTTGCGCCATAGCGGACGCGAGGTGATCTCCTCGACATCCACCTGGCGACAGTCGCTGAAATCCTGTTCGAGCATGCGATGAACCTGAGCGGCAAACTGACGGTCCGGCAGGAAGGCCGTGATCTCGAAGTTCAACCGGAATGATCGATTATCGAGATTGACGGTGCCCACGCTGGCCGAGGCATCATCGATCAGCATCACCTTCTGGTGCAGGAAGCCGGGCTGATAGCGGTAGACCTTGACCCCGGCGCGCAGCATATCGGGCAGGAAGGAGAAGGCGGAGAGGAAGACCAGCAGATGATCGGGACGCTCGGGGATCATGATCCTTACGTCGACCCCCCGCATGGCCGCCAGGCGCAGCGCATCCTGCACGCCCTGGTCCGGCACGAAGTAGGGGCTGGTGACCCAGAACCTTTCCCGGGCACTGTGGATCGCATGCTGGACCAGCAGGCCGGCGGTGTCCTGGGTATCGGCGGGCCCCGAAGGCACGATCACCACGTTGTGACACTCCTCGCAGGTCTGGGTAGGCTTCCAGGAGAGGTCGATCAGCTCGCCGGTCGCCCAGTGCCAGTCTTCCCAGAAGGCCTCCTGCAGCCCCAGGGCGCTGGGGCCCACGAGCTTGAGGTGAGTATCGCGCCAGGGGCCATGCCGCGGATGCTGGCCCAGATACTCGACGCCGACATTGAAGCCACCGACCCAGCCCTCCTTGCCGTCTACCACCAGGATCTTGCGATGGTTACGGAAATTGATCTGGAAGCGATGCTTTAAGCCACGCGAGGAGCGAAAGGCACTCACCTCGATGCCCTCCTCCACCAGGCCCCGCAGGAAGTCATCGTTGAGTTTGTGGCTGCCTATCTCGTCATACAGGAAATAGACCCTGACCCCGCGCTCGATGGCCCCCTTGAGGTGTCGCTTGAGCTCGGCGCCCAGGGCATCGTCGCGCACGATAAAGAACTGCACCAGGACATACTCTTTGGCCCTGTCGATACCGTCGAAGAGGCTGTCGAAGGTCGCCTGGCCATCGACCAGCAGCTCGGCGCGGTTGCCGCTGGTCAGCGGCATCTGGGCCAGCTGCTCCACGGCGCGCACATTGGGATCGTGAACATCCGTGAGATAGGGGTCGATATGCGAGCGATAGCGGGCCAGCACACGGCGCAACATGCTGTCGCGCTGCCCCCGGGCCGTGACATAGCCATAGAAACGCGGCTGGCCGAAGGCCCAGTAGGCCGGCACGGCGAGATAGGGAAAGGTGAGCAGCGAGAGAATCCAGGCAATGGCCCCCTGGGAGGTGCGGCTGGACAAGAGCGCCAGTATCGCCGAGAGGATTCCCAGCACGTACATCGTAAAGATCGCAAGCCCGATCAGCCAGGACGCCATGAGCTCTCCCTGCCAAGTAGTGACCATCGGCGCCGCCGTCGAAGCACGCCGACGCCTCCATGCTTCGATGCATGAAAGCACCCTCGTGGTGCCTCATGTATCGTGGGGAGCATACCCAAACGACGGCGGCCCCGCCAGGTGGCGGGGCCGCTGGCATCATCATCCGGCGTCATGCGCGCTCGGCGATGATCTCCTTCCACTTGGCGGGGCCGGTCTGGTGTACCGAGGTGCCCTGGCTGTCCACCGCCACGGTCACCGGCATGTCCTCTACCTCGAACTCGTAGATGGCCTCCATGCCCAGGTCCTCGAAGCCCACCACGCGAGCCTTCTTGATGGCCTGGGCCACCAGGTAGGCGGAGCCGCCAACGGCCATCAGATAGATGGCCTTGTTGTCGCGGATCGCCTCGATGGCCGCTTCGCCACGCTCGGCCTTGCCGACCATCCCCAGCAGGCCCGTTTCCTCGAGCATGGTGCGCGTGAACTTGTCCATCCGCGTGGCGGTGGTCGGGCCGGCTGGGCCCACGACCTCGTCGCCCACCGGGTCCACCGGACCCACGTAGTAGATAAAGCGCCCTTGCATATCCACGGGTAGCGGCTCGCCCTTGGCGATCATGTCGACCATGCGCTTGTGGGCGGCATCGCGACCGGTGAGCAGCTTGCCGTTAAGCAGCAGGGTATCGCCGGGCTGCCAGGTCTGCACGTCCTGTGGCGTCACCTTGTCGAGATCGACCCGCTTGACGTTATCGCCCGCCTCGCGCGTGACCTCCGGCCAGTCTTCCAGCCGGGGTGCCGGCAGTGCCGCCGGGCCCTTGCCGTCCAGGGTAAAGTGGGCGTGACGCGTGGCGGCACAGTTGGGAATGATCGCCACCGGCTTGTTGGCCGCATGGGTGGGATAGTCCCTGACCTTGATATCGAGCACCGTGGTCAGGCCTCCCAGGCCCTGGGCGCCGATGCCGCTCCGGTTGACGCGGTCGAACAGCTCCAGGCGCAGTTCTTCGGCACGATTGGAAGCCCCGCGCGCCTGCAGCTCCTGGATGTCGATGGGGTCGAGGAGCGCCTCCTTGGCGATCTCCATCGCCTTCTCGGCGGTCCCCCCGATGCCGATACCCAGCATCCCCGGGGGGCACCACCCTGCCCCCATCCTGGGCAGCTGCTCCATTACCCAATCGACCACGTTGTCGGACGGGTTAAGCATGGCGAACTTGGACTTCGCTTCGCTACCGCCCCCCTTGGCGGCGACATGCACCTCGACGGTGTCACCGGGGACGATCTTGTGATGAATGATCGCCGGCGTATTGTCGCCGGTGTTCTTGCGGGCGCCGTCCGGGTCGGCCAGCACCGAGGCCCGCAGCACATTGTCGGGAAGCTGATAGGCGCGACGCACCCCCTCATTGACCATGTCGTCCAGGCTCATGTCGGCCTCCCAGCGGACATTCATGCCCACATGAACGAAGACGGTAACGATGCCGGTATCCTGGCAGATGGGGCGATGACCCAGGGCACACATCCGCGAATTGATCAGGATCTGGGCAATGGCATCCTTGGCGGCCGGGTTCTCCTCGCGCTCATGGGCCTGGGCCATGGCATCGATGAAATCCTTGGGGTGGTAATAGGAGATGTACTGCAGGGCATCGGCAACGCTCTGGATCAGGTCGTCCTGACGAATCACGGTCATGGGCAAGGGGCTCCTTAACTGGTCGGCACGCCCGCCTTCAGGTGGCATTTATCTGCCGGAGAGCGGGCTCTCGCAGGGGCATTATACCCTACCCTCCGACCTGTCGACATTGATGCCGCTAAAGTTGATTAATGTGATAGGCGCGATGCTAGATAACGGTATAAATATCGTTACGCGAGTCAACATCTACCCGCCGGTAGCCGAGACCAAGGGCCTCAAGGACCCTGATCCCGGCCTTGCAGGCCAAGGCACGCTACCCCAGCGCCAGCTGGCGTTCCTTGAGCTGGTTCAGCTTGTCTCGCAAGCGTGCGGCCTCCTCGAACTCGAGATTCTGGGCGGCCTCGAACATGGCATCCTCGATTCGGGTAAGCTCGCGCATCAGCTCCTGAGGCGACAGATCGGCGGGATCGTAGACGCCATCCGGCTCGGCGACCTTGCGCTCGCCGCGGCGGCCCTTGCCCTTCTTCCCCGGCGTCTGGGCCGCTTCGAGAATATCCGCCACCGAGCGGGTCACCGTGGTCGGCGTGATCCCGTGCGCTTCGTTGAAGGCTTCCTGCTTGGCGCGACGACGCTCGGTCTCCTCCATGGCGCGACGCATGGAATCGGTGACCCGGTCGGCATAGAGGATGGCACGGCCGTTGGCATTACGCGCCGCCCGGCCGATGGTCTGGATGAGCGAGCGCTCGTTGCGAAGGAAGCCCTCCTTGTCGGCATCCAGGATCGCCACCAGCGAGACCTCCGGGATATCGAGCCCTTCACGCAGCAGGTTGATACCCACCAGGACATCGAACTTGCCCAGGCGCAGGTCGCGAATGATCTCCACCCTCTCCACCGTATCGATATCCGAGTGCAGATAACGCACGCGCACCCCGTGCTCATCCAGGTACTCGGTCAGGTCTTCCGCCATGCGTTTGGTCAGCGTGGTCACCAGTACCCGCTCGCCGACACCGGCGCGGCGATGAATCTCGGACAGCAGGTCGTCCACCTGGGTGGTGGCCGGGCGCACCTCCAGCTCCGGGTCGAGCAGCCCCGTGGGACGCACCACCTGCTCCACCACGCTGCCGGCATGCTCGGCCTCGTAGGGCCCCGGCGTTGCCGACACGAAGATGGTCTGGGGGCAGATCGCCTCCCACTCCTCGAACTTCATCGGCCGGTTATCCAGCGCCGAGGGCAGGCGGAAACCATACTCCACCAGGGTCTCCTTGCGGGAGCGGTCCCCCTTGTACATGCCCCCCACCTGGGGGACGCTGACGTGGCTTTCATCGATAAACAGCAGCGAATCATCCGGCAGGTAATCGAAGAAGGTGGGTGGCGCATCGCCGGGGTTGCGCCCCGACAGGTAGCGGGAGTAGTTCTCGATACCGTTGCAGTAGCCAAGTTCCAGCATCATCTCGATATCGTAGAGGGTACGCTGCTCCAGGCGCTGGGCCTCCACCAGCCGCTCATGTTTCCTGAGCCAGTCGAGGCGTTCGACGAGTTCCGCCTTGATCCGGTCGATGGCACCCAGAATCGTCTCGCGGGGCGTCACATAGTGCGACTTGGGGTAGATGGTCATGCGCGGCACCTCGGCGCGCACCTCCCCGGTCAGAGGGTCAAACAGCCGGATGGTGTCGATCTCGTCGTCGAACAGCTCGACCCTCACCGCCTCGTCCTCGGCGTCCGCCGGGAAGATATCGATCACGTCGCCGCGCACCCGATAGGTACCCCGCTTGAAGTCCATGTCGTTACGGGTGTACTGCAGCTCGGCGAGCCGCCTCAGGAGCTTGCGCTGGTCGATCAGCTCACCACGCGTGACGTGCAGGCGCATCTTGAGGTACTGGTCGGGGTCGCCCAGGCCGTAGATGGCCGATACCGAGACCACGATCAGGGCATCCCGACGCTCGAGCAATGCCTTGGTGGCCGACAGGCGCATCTGCTCGATATGGTCATTGATCGAGGCGTCCTTCTCGATGAAGGTGTCCGAGGACGGCACATAGGCCTCGGGCTGGTAGTAATCGTAGTAGGAGACGAAGTACTCCACGGCGTTATCCGGGAAGAACGCCTTGAACTCACCATAGAGCTGGGCCGCCAGGGTCTTGTTGGGGGCCATGACGATGGTCGGACGCTGGAGGCGTTCGACCACATTGGCCATGGTGAAGGTCTTGCCGGAGCCCGTGACACCGAGCAGGGTCTGATGGGCAAGCCCGGCGTCCAGGCCGTTTATCAGACCATCGATGGCCGCTGGCTGATCACCGGCGGGCCGAAACTTCGAGGCGAGGCGAAAGGGCTTGCTCATGGTGACTCCGCGTGATGACTTCGCATGATGGTTCCACGTCGTGCAACGGCCCCGGGCAGGCGCCGCCGCCAATCCAGCTCGGATCAGGCCGGCGCCACGGCGCGGGTGCTCACCTCCACCGTGGCGCTGGTCATCAAGCGATGGATGGGGCACTTGTGGCTGATGTCCTCGAGGCGCGCGACCTGCGCCGGATCGGAAATACCGTGGAAGTTCATCACCACCTCGAGGCGATAGGTGCCCTGGCGCTCCTCGCTGTCATCCCGGTGTACCTGGACGCTGACCCCCTCGAGGGGCCACTCCTTGCGCCGGGCATACATCATCGAGGTGATCGCCTTGCAGGCCCCCAGCGACAGATCGAAGTAGTCGTGGGGGTCGGGGGCCGTTTCCTCGCCGCCATAGGCTTCCGGTACATCGACAAACAGGTCTTCGAAGCCGTCGAGCTCTACTCGCTGGCGTAGGATATGGTTGCGTACGCTCTGGATCTCAATGGTCTTCTTCATGCGAGTTACTCTCCATTCACTTCGGGGCCGGCGCAGATGGCAACACCGCTCCGCTCACTTGACGTCGATGGGAAGCCCCAGGGCCTTTACCGCCTTGATCAGCGCCTCGCGCCGAACACGCCCTTCCACCTCGGCGCCGTGACGCCCCACCTCGGCGCTGTCGACGCCGTCGAGCATCATCAGCGCCGTGGTGATGCGGTTGACCTGGTCGGCGTCGACAACGCCCTCGAAGTTCAGCGACTGATACGCCATGGCGTGACTCCTGGCTGGCATGGATCGAGCCCGGAGTCTAGCATGCCCCACCCCTGGCCAGCAGCGGTTGCAATGTCGCATCGGCGCCCGCATGTCCTGGGTATACCGACCACTTTCCCCGCTACGACGAGGCTCTCATGCACGACTGGATTACCGGGTTGGGCGCACGCGCGCTCGCCGACGACCGTATCACCTTCGACGGCCAGGATGACGCCCGTCGAACGCTGGACGGCACGGCCGTGACTCCCCTCGTTCAGTTCGGCGTACTCGATGTGCTGGGCGCCGACGCCGAGACATTCCTCCAGGGTCAGGCGAGCGCCCAACTGACGCTCGTTAAAGGCGACTTCGCCCCGCTGACCGTGTTCTGCAGCCCCAAGGGGCGCATGCTGGCCAACGCTCAGTTGATGCGCATCGCCGACGAGCACTATCGCCTGGTACTGCACCGCGACCTGGTCGAGCCCCTGGCCGCACACCTGGGCAAGTTTGCCGTCTTCTATCGGGTCGAGCTCAAGACCCGGGATGACCTGGCGCTGATCGGCCTGATCGGCCAGGAAGCCGGTGCCCTCGCCGAGGTGCGGCTGGATACGCCGCCCCCGTCGGCCTGGCACCAGGCCGACGGGGGCGATACACAGCTGCTGGCCCACCCGGGGCCTCGCCCGCGACTGCTGGCCATCCTGCCCACCGAGCGGGCCGCCGAGCTCTGGCCACGCCTGACGGAGCAGGCTACGCCGGTGGGCAATGCCGTCTGGTCCCTGCATGACATCCAGGCCGGCCTGGCCTGGCTGACCTCACACCATCGCGATGCGCTCCTGCCCCAGATGATCAACTGGGAGGCGCTGGGCGGCATCAGCTTCAAGAAGGGCTGCTACACCGGGCAGGAGGTCGTGGCCCGCGCGCATTTCCGGGGACAGGTAAAGCGTCGCCTGATGCGCGGCCAGCTCGAGGGCGACGCCTTGCCGGAGATCGGCAGCGCGGTGCTCGACCACCGTGACAAGGCCGTAGGCGAAGTGCTCGCCACGGAGCTCGATGCCTATGACCAGGCCGAGGTGCTGGTGGTGCTCAGCACCAAGGAGGACATCGGTCCGCTCAGCGTGGCCGGCCAGACCCTCAAGCTGTTGAAGCTGCCCTACCCCGTCGAACGCCTCGACCCGGAAACCCTGCACGACCGGGGCTAGGCGCCGGCGGGTCGTCGATGCCGGTTACGCCTGCCGGTTACGTCAGCCTGAACAGCCGGCGCGTCGTCGCACCGGCGTTCGCCGCCACATCGTCCACGGCCTGGTGGCGCAGCGCCGCCACCGCCCGACACACTTCGGCGACCCGCGCCGGCTCGTTGCGTTGGCCCTGGTGGCCGGCCAGCGGCATGTCAGGGCTATCGGTCTCCAGCACGAAGCCATCGTCGGGCAGGCTCTTTACGGCGCGGTGCAGCCGTCGCGCGCGGTCGAAGGTCACGCTTCCCCCCAGCCCGAGAACAAAGCCGAGGTCGAGAAACCGCCTGGCCTGCTCGGGCGACCCCGCGAAGGCATGGATCAACCCGCCGGCGGGAGGCGCCAGCTGGCGCAGCCGCTTGGCCACCCTGTCATTGGCCTGGACGCAGTGGATCACCACCGGCAGGCCATGCGCCTTGGCGAGCCTGAGCTGGGCATCGAAGAGCCGCCATTGGGCCTCGAGAGTCTCGGGAAAGCGGGCATCGATGCCGCACTCCCCTACCGCCACCACCTGGGGATTGTCGTCCAGCGACCGGGCCAGGGCATCGATATCCGCATCGCAATGGACATCCATAAAGTAGGGGTGCAGCCCCAGGCAGGGGCTGATCGCGTCGCGCTCACCCAGCGCCAGCACCCCCGGCCAGCGGGCGCGGGTCGTGCCGGGCACGACGCAGTGCTGCACCCCTGCCCCACGGGCCCGGGCGATGACCGCCTCTCGATCGGCGTCGAAGTCGGGGAAATCGAGATGGCAGTGAGCGTCGATCAACATGGGGAATGATGTAAATTTAATGGATACATTTCATCACCTTTTGCTTACACCCATGGCTGGAAAAAGCCCATTAAAGAAACTAGGTTAGACATGTGCCGATCAACAGAAGGAGGCACGCTGCATTACTTGACATCATATTTCAGCATCTACAAACATTTCAGCATCTACAAACATTTCAGCATCTACAAACAGGAGATGACTGCTGCCTGTCGAAAAGCCACATGACATGCATCTTCTCGTGCTCAAGAGGTGTCCACCATCTCGATATGAGATGCATGGAACGCAACATACCTAGATGGAGAAACGGCATGAAGCATATTGTACATACCACTGCACTCATGATGTTCCTTGCGCTATGTTCAGGCTCGGCACTCGCGGCCGATCAAAAGGATGGCATGGAAGGAGAAGTGGCTCCTGAAAGCGGCGTGGACTCGGCTAACGTCCCCAGTGATGGCACTGCTGACCCTGCCGATTCAGCGGTGTTGCCGGAAGGAGAAGCGGCTCCTGAAAGTGGCGTGGACTCCGCCAATGACCCCGAAGATGGCACTGCTGGCCATGCCGATTCAGCGGTATTGCCGGAAGAAGAAGCAGCACCTGAAAGCGGCGTGGACTCCGCCAACGACCCCGAGGATTGATCTGCGGTGACGTGCTGTTGATCATCCATACGACAACGCCGACCCGAAGCCGGGTCGGCGTGGAAGCCGTAAGCCGTAAGCCGTAAGCCGTAAGCCAGAATATCGCCTCCGCGGCTCACGGCAAGGGGGTTTTCTTATAGCTTAAAGCTTATCGCTTACAGCTCCGGGCGAAGCCCGGTCAGTGCTCTCGGGTCGCCTGGAAGCGAATCTCCGGCCAACGCTCCTGGGTCATCTGCAGATTGACGCGTGTCGGGGCGATATAGGTCAGGTAGCCGCCGCCGTCGATGGCCAGGTTGGCACTCGCCTTGCGCTTGAACTCCTCGAGCTTCTTGGCATCGTCGGAGTAAACCCAGCGTGCCGTATTGACGTTGACGCCCTCATAGAGACAGTCGACCTTGTACTCCTCCTTGAGGCGATGGGCGACCACATCGAACTGCAGGGTACCCACGGCACCGAGAATCAGGTCGTTGTTGTCCAGCGGCATGAATACCTGAGTGGCCCCCTCCTCGGAGAGCTGCTGCAGGCCCTTCTGGAGTGCCTTCATCTTCAGCGGGTCCTTGAGGCGCACCCGCTTGAACAGCTCCGGTGCGAAGTGCGGGATACCGGTAAACCGGATGTCCTCGCCCTGGGTGAAGGTATCGCCGATCTGGATGGTGCCGTGGTTATGCAGGCCGATGATGTCACCGGGCCAGGCCTCTTCCACCTGGGCGCGGTCGGAGGCCATGAAGGTCAACGCATCCGCTATCTTGACGTCCTTGCCGATCCGCACATGGCGCATCTTCATGTTCTTCTCGTACTTGCCCGAGCAGACACGCAGGAAGGCGACCCTGTCGCGGTGTTTGGGGTCCATATTGGCCTGGATCTTGAACACGAAGCCGGTAAAGCGCCCGTCATCGGCCTCCACCTTGCGCAGGTCGGTATCCCGCGGCTGAGGCGTCGGCGCATGCTCCACGAAGCCGTCGAGCATCTCGCGCACACCGAAGTTGCCCATGGCGGTACCGAAGTACACCGGCGAGAGCTCGCCCCGGCGGTAGGTCTCCAGGTCGAACTCATGGGAGGCACCGCGCACCAGCTCCACCTCCATGCGCAGTTCCTCGGCCTGATCCTCGCCCAGCACGGCATCCACCTCGGGGTTATCGAGGCCTTCGATGCGCTTGTCGTCGGGGATGCGGTTCCCCTGCCCCTGGGTGTAGAGATGGATCGTATCGTTATAGAGGTGATAGACCCCCTTGAAGTGCCGGCCCATGCCGATGGGCCAGGTCATCGGCGCGCACTGGATGTTGAGCACCGTCTCGACCTCATCCATCACCTCGATGGGGTCGCGAATATCGCGGTCCATCTTGTTGATAAAGGTCAGGATCGGCGTGGTACGCAGCCGACACACCTCCATCAGCTTGATGGTGCGCGCCTCGACGCCCTTGGCCCCGTCGATCACCATCAGCGCCGAGTCCACCGCGGTCAGGGTCCGATAGGTGTCCTCGGAGAAGTCCTCGTGGCCCGGGGTATCGAGCAGGTTGACTATCCGGCCACCATAGGGGAACTGCATCACCGAGGTGGTCACCGAGATGCCGCGTTCCTGCTCCATCTTCATCCAGTCGGAGGTGGCATGGCGGTCGTTGCGCTTGCTCTTCACGGAGCCGGCCATCTGGATGGCGTTGCCGAACAACAGCATCTTCTCGGTGATGGTGGTCTTGCCCGCATCCGGGTGCGAGATGATGGCAAAGGTACGCCGAAGCCCGGTCTCATGGGCCTGTATCTGGTCTGACATGCGTTGATATCGCCAATTTGTACTCGACGCGGCATTCGGTGAGTAGCGTGCCGCGTCGAGAGTGGAGTGTGATGCCTATGTTTGATGCATATTCTACGCCTTCGCCGGGGCGAAATGTAGGCCGAACGCGCTATCATGGCCCGCACGTCAAGGAGCCCATATGCCGAGCATGCAGCCACTTCCGCTCTCCACCCCCAGCCGCAACCTGGTGCGCCTGACCATCGTACGTGGCATCACCTGGACCGGGTTTCTCGCCGGCATCATCTTCGGGGTCGAGGTACTCGACTTCGACCTCGAGGTCGGCGCGGTGATCGGCGTGATACTGATCATGGCGGTGATCAACCTGGGCACCTGGTGGCGCCTGGGTCGACACCGCGCCGTGACCGACGGCGAATACCTGCTCCACCTGCTGGCCGATGTTGCCGGCCTGACATCGCTTTTCTACTTTACCGGCGGCGCCAGCAACCCCTTCGTCACCTACTATCTGGTACCGGTCACCATCGCGGCCGCTACCCTGCCATGGCGCTGCGCCTGGATCATTGCCGCGACCTCCATGGCCGGTTACACCACCCTGCTCGTCTTTCACCATCCGGTGCCCCAGCTGACCGGCGGCCATTACGGCCCGACCGGGGACTTGAACCTGCATATCCTGGGCATGTGGATCAATTTTGCCCTCTCCGCGGGCCTGGTCACCTACTTCATCTACAAGATGGCTCACGCCCTGCGCAGCAGGGAACAGGCGCTGTCGCGGACCCGCGAGGCGGCCCTGCGCAATGAACAGGTGCTGGCCGTGGCCACCCAGGCCGCCGGTACCGCGCATGAGCTGGGCACGCCGCTATCCACCATGGCGGTGCTACTCTCCGAAATGCGAGAGGAGGCCGGCGAGCGGCCCATGCTGTTGAAGGATATCGACCTCCTCCGCCTTCAGGTGGACACCTGCAAGTCGCGGCTGCAGCAGCTCGTGGAAAGCGCCGATCGCCGGCGCATGGCAAGGCCCCAGGTCACGGATGCCGAGCAATGGCTGGCCGGGGTGGTACAGCGCTGGCTGGTGTTGCGACCCGATGTCAGCCATCACATGGAGGTAGCCGAGCACCGCAAGCGACCCGGGCTCGCGGTGGACACCACGCTTGAGCAGGCGCTGATCAACCTGCTCAACAACGCCGCCGACGCCAATCCCGACGATATCGCCATCCGGCTCGACTGGCACGCCGACGAGGTGATCATCGACATCCGGGACCACGGCCCCGGGGTGGCCCTGTCCATTGCCGACCAGCTGGGCGAGACCTTCGTCTCCACCAAGAGCAAGGGGATGGGCATCGGACTGTTCCTGACCCATGCCACCATCAACCGCTTCGGCGGCGGCGTCAGCCTTTATAATCATCCCGAAGGCGGCACCCTGACCGAGGTCGTGCTGCCAAGCGCGGCCGCCACCGAATGAATCAACATCTCCATCACCCGAATCAACATCCCCATCACCCGAACGAGAGCCCCATGCCAGACACGCCCCAACGCCTGCTGATCATCGACGACGACGAGATGTTCTGCCATGTGCTCGACCGCGCCATGACGCGCCGCGGCTACGAGGTCGTGGTTGCCTGCGACGCCCAGGAGGCCCTTTCCCTGGCGCGCCAGCACCGCCCGACCCTGGCCACGCTGGACCTCAAGCTGGAGCATGAATCAGGACTCAAGCTGCTTCCGGAATTGCTGGAAGTGGTCCCGGCGTGCCGAGTCGTGATCCTGACCGGCTACTCCAGCATCGCCACGGCCGTGGAGGCGATCAAGCTGGGCGCGGTCAACTACCTGTGCAAGCCGGCCGATGCCGACGAGGTACTCGCCGCCTTCGAGAAGGATGACGGCGACCCCCGGATAGAGGTGGCCGAGCAGCCGCCCTCCATCAACCGGATCGCCTGGGAGCATATTCAGAAGGTGCTCCAGGAGCACGACGGCAACATCTCCGCCACCGCCCGGGCCCTGGGCATGCACCGCCGCACCCTGCAGCGCAAGCTACAGAAGCGGCCGGTACGGCGGTAAGCCGCCGGAAGCCGCCGGAAGCCGCCGGAAGCCAGCATGAAACCAACGAGCTTCGTGAATCGTGAATCGTGAATCGTGAATCGTGAATCGTGAATCGTGAATCGTGAATCGTGAATCGTGAATCGTGAATCACGATATCGCCATCAAGGCTCACGACAAGGGGTTTGCGTATAGCGTATGGCGTACAGCCCTCGGCGGAGCCGAGCACAGCCGACTTACTGCGCCGTCCACCCCAGATCGATATTCCAGCTCGCGCCGGTGACGGCGCCGGCCGAGTCCGACGCCAGGTAGGCCACCAGCTCGGCGACCTCGGCCGGCTCGATCAGGCGCTTGACGGCGGCATTCTTGAGCATGATCTGCTCGATCACCTCCTGTTCCTGCATGCCGTGCATCTGCGCCTGGTCGGCGATCTGGTTGTCGACCAGCGGGGTCTTGACATAGGCCGGGCAGATGGCATTGGCCGTGATGCCCTGGCCGCCACCCTCCAGCGCCGCGGTCTTGGTCAGGCCGATCATGCCGTGCTTGGCACTGATATAGGCCGACTTGCCCGGCGAGGCCACCTGGGCGTGTACCGAGGCGATATTGACGATGCGGCCCCAGCCGTTCTCGCGCATGGAGGGCCAGACGGCCTGACTCAGCAGGAAGGGGGCGGTCAGCATCAGGTCGATGATCTGACGCCACTTCGCCTCCGGAAACGCCTCGATGGGCGATACATGCTGGATGCCGGCGTTGTTGACCAGGATGTCCACTCGCCCGAAACGCTTGATGGCCTCGGCCACGGCCGCCTGGCAGGCAGCCCCACCCGTCAGGTCGGCCTCAAAGAAGCTGGCGCCGGCCTCCTCCGCCACCTCTCGGCCCGCGGGGTTGAAGTCCACCGCCAACACCTGATGGCCCAGCCGACAGAAATGGCGAACCACCGCCTCACCGATACCGCTGCTGGTGCCGGTGACGAGGGCGACGCGGGGGGTAACGGACGCTGACATGGGCAACTCCTTGCTGAATAAGTCGGGGCTTGCGAATAGACAGCCGCTAAAAGCGCTGCATGACCAGCATAAGGGGATTCTGGTATGCCACGCCACCCCGGTTGAGGCCGCGTGTCACTCTCCGTCACTCGCCGCCTGGCGCGTCGCTCCGAGGTGCTTCTCGGCGTATCATGACCCGTTCCATGAGCCGCTGGGCCAGCCGACTGGCGTCCTGACGCGAGGCCACGTCGCCGAGGTCATCGAGCAGGACCAGGCGCCAGCAGGTCATGGCGTCGCCCAGCGCCACGGCTTCCATGGGATAACGGCCGGAGGGCAGCGACAGACCGCAACGCTCCCCGACGGCAGGCATGGGTGCCTCCGGCTCGGCCGGCAGCATCACCAGCCAGAGCGACACCGGCGTGACCAGCGCCCCCACCAGCTGCTCGCCATGTTCGGGCAGACGATAGCACTGAAAACACAGCGCATCGGCGGCCAGCCGTGGATTGAACTGGGGCAAGGCCTTGGACTCCCGCAGATGGCTGGCGGTCCAGGCCTCGGCGAGTCGCCGCAGGCGCTGATACTGTTCCGGCGTCAGGGCATGCATGGGTCTCTCCATATCGACATAGCGGTGCGAGTCCGACCGCTGATGCGGTTCTCGGGTGGTTGATGGCGTCCTGGCATGGGGCATGATATAGCGACGCGAAGGATTCGCCCATCCAGCCGCGGGGCCTTTTACCCAGCCAGCGGGACATGACAAGGGCTGACAGAGCGACGACACCATGACGCGAAACATACTGATTATTGAAGATAACCGCAGTATCGGCGAGCTGGTGGGGATGCATATGACCGACCTTGGCATGCACCCGATGCTATACGAACGGGGCGATGCCGGGCTGGAACGCTTTCTTCAAGGCGGTATAGACCTGGTCATCCTCGACCTGATGCTGCCCGGCATGGACGGTCTCTCCCTGTGTCGGGAGATCCGCGCCAGGCCCGGCTATGTGCCGGTGCTGATGCTGACGGCCAAAAGCACGGAACTCGACCGGGTGCTGGGGTTGGAAATGGGCGCGGATGATTATCTGACCAAGCCCTTCAGCGTGGCCGAGCTGACGGCACGCGTAAAGGCCTTGTTTCGGCGCGTGGATGCCATGGCGGCCGAGTCGACCAACGAGGCCGGCCATGAGGAAAGCCGTGAACTTGTCGCCGCGGGCCTGCGTATCGACCCGGCCAGCCGCCGAGTCTTCGTGCATGATCACGAGGTCGCCTTGACCGCACGGGAGTTCGACCTGCTGTGGTTCTTCGCCAGCCACCCCGGTAGAGTGTTCAGCCGTGCCCAGTTGCTGGACAAGGTATGGGGTTATCATCATGAAGGCTATGAACACACCGTTAATACTCACATCAACCGCCTGCGCGGAAAGATAGAGCAGGACCCGGCGCGGTCGGAGTTTATCGAAACCGTCTGGGGGGTGGGGTATCGCTTCCGGGATTAAACCATGCTGAGAACCCTCTATACCCGCCTGGCGCTCGGCTTGCTGCTGTTATTGCTCGCCGTTGGCGTGCTGTACACCGCCCTCAGCCTCTACTCGCTGCGCGAATACAATGCGTCGGTCAATCAGGCATTGCATCGGGATCTGGCGAAGGAACTGGTGTCGGACAGGAACCTGGTCAACGCCGGAGAGCTCGACCGCGGTGCCCTCGAGGAACTCTTCGGGTTGTACATGACCATCAACCCCAGCATTGAGATCTACCTGCTGGACCTGGAAGGCAACATACTCTCCTACTCCGCCAACCCGGCGAAGATCAAGCGTAAACAGGTGTCCCTGGCCCCCATCCGGCGCCTGTTGAGTGACATGACTCGCTACCCGGTGCTGGGTGATGACCCTCGCAGCCACGACCGGCAGAAGGTCTTTTCCGTGACCCCCGTGCCATCCGACACCCCGGAGGGGTATCTCTATGTCGTGCTGCGCGGTGAGGAATACGACACCGCGGAAACCATGGCCCGTGGCAGTCACTTGCTGGAGCTGAGTGCCTGGGCCCTCCTGGTCAGCCTGGCGGTCGTCATGATCGCGGGGCTGGCGATATTCCGGTTGCTGACCCGCCGGCTGACATTGCTGACCCGGCTGGTGAAGGATTTCGAGACCAGCGACATGAGCCGGCAACCGGTCAACACCTGGCGCGACAGGCGCCCGGTGGTGCGCGACGAAATTGATTATCTCGGCGCCACCTTCGATGATATGGCCCGCCGCATCGCCTCCCAGATCGAACTGCTGAAGGAGAAGGACACCCAGCGCCGCCAACTCGTGGCACAGGTATCCCACGATCTGCGTACGCCCCTTGCCGCCATGCAGGGCTACATCGAACGCCTGAAGCTCAGGCGCGACCGCCTGACCCCGGAAGAACAGGAGCGTTTCCTGGACATCGCCCTGCAGGAAGGCCGGCGACTCAGCCGCCTGGTGGATGAGTTGTTCGAGTTGGCGGCCCTCGAGGCCCGGGAAAAGCAGCCGGTGCCGGAGCCCTTCCCGCTGGCGGAGCTGGTCCACGATGCGGTTCACAAGCACGCCTGGGAAGCCGGGCGGCGCCAGCTCGACCTCGTGGTGGATGGCGACCCGGACCAGCCCCTGGCCTACGCCGACCTGGCCATGACCGAGCGCGTACTCGACAACCTGATCGGCAACGCCATTGCGTATAGCCCGGCCGGGAGTCGTATCGAAGTGGTGTTAGGCGTGGTGTCAGGACAAGCGAATGACCTACCGAGCGTCTGTGTGCGGGACAGCGGCCCGGGGATTCCCAAGCAGGACCTGGCGCATATCTTCGACCCCTTCTATCGGGGAGAATCCTCGGAAGAAGCCGGCCATGCCGGCCTGGGGCTGGCCATCGCCCGCCGGATCATGACGCTCCAGGGCGGTGACATCAGCGTTCAGAACCTGGCTGCCGGCGGCGCCGCCTTTTGTATACGGCTACCCGTTCGGCGATGACCTCCCCCGACGTTATAAAAATGTCATAAACGAGAGATAACGGCGTAAACAATTCCGTGCAGACTCGTCGTCATCCAGAGGACAGGAGGGTGAAAAGATGAAACGGTATCTATTGATGACCGCCATGGCGAGCGCCATGGCATTGACCGTTTTCCAGGTCAGTGCATCCCGGGGGACGGATTCGGACTACGCCCCGGATGACCCCGGCCTGGCGGTTGCCACCTTCGCTGGCGGCTGCTTCTGGTGTGTGGAAGCCGCCTATGAAGAGAAGGTCCCGGGCGTGGTGGAGGCCGTATCCGGGTATAGCGGGGGCGACGAGAAAGCCCCCACCTATGAGCAGGTCTCCGGCGGCCATACCGGCCATACCGAGGCGGTTCAGGTCTACTATGACCCCGACACCATCACCTACGCAGGCCTGCTCCAGGCCCTGTGGCGTACCGCCGACCCCACGGATGCCCAGGGCCAGTATGTGGACCGGGGCCGCCAGTACCGGCCGGCGATCTTCTACCATGACGACGCACAGAAGCGTGCGGCCGAAGCCTCCATACAGGCATTGGCGGAGTCCGGCCATTACGACCAGGCAATCAACATTGAGGTGGTGCCCTTCGATACCTTCTACGAGGCGGAGGAGTATCATCAGGATTACTATGCCAAGAATCCCCTGCGGTATAAGCTTTATACCTTCAATTCCGGCCGCTACCAGTTTATCGAGTCGATCTGGGGGGAAGACGAGGAGGTAGACTATACCCAGTACCGCCCCGACAGCGGCAATGGCGCCTCCCAGGCCACCGGGGGCGAGGCCTTGGAAGACGCGGCCGGGACAGACGCGGCCGGGACAGACGCGGCCGGGACAGACGCAGGCAGTATTGAGGCCTTCGACTCGGCGACGTTCACAAGACCCGATGACCAGACACTCAGGTCACAACTGACCGCCGAGCAGTACGAGATCACCCAGGAGGATGGCACCGAGCGGGCCTATGACAACGCCTATCATGATGAAAAACGCCCGGGTATCTATGTCGATGTGGTCTCCGGCGAGCCATTGTTCTCATCCCGTGACAAGTACGACTCCAACACCGGCTGGCCCAGCTTTACCAGGCCCCTCGACTCGGCCATGGTGGTGGAAAGGGAGGACAACACCTTCTTCATGAAGCGCACCGAGATCCGCAGCCGATACGCCGACTCTCACCTCGGGCATGTATTCAACGACGGTCCGGAGCCCACGGGGCTGCGCTACTGCATGAATTCCGCGGCGCTACGCTTCATCCCCCTGGAACACATGGAAGAAGAGGGTTACGGCGCCCTGGTGAGCCAGGTGACAGAAAACGGTTAACACGGCGCCAGCCCGACAAACTGCTAGGCTGGTGGCACACGCCATCCAGCCCAGCAAATTCAGACCGGCAAGTCCAGACCAGCAAAGAGCCTCACCATGACCGATAACGAACGCCTGCAGCACGCCCTGGCGATTGCCCTGGAAGCGGGAGAGCATATCCGCCAGGCACGCGATCATCAGGATTTCGGCCACCGCTACAAGGCCGGCGAGGAGCTGGTGACCGATATCGACGTGGCGGTGGACCGCCTGATCCGCGACCGCCTGGATGCGGCCTTTCATGGCGAGGCTCGCCTCAGCGAGGAGCTCTCTCCCGACCGCAGCGCCCTGGCGGTCGAGGGCCCCCTCTGGGTCGTCGACCCCATCGACGGCACCGTCAACTTTGCCCACGGTCTAGCCCATGTGGCCGTCTCCATCGCCTGGCTGGAGCATGGAGAGACCCGCATCGGAGTCGTCCACGCCCCCTTCCTCGGCGAGACCTACACGGCGATCCGCGGTGAGGGCGCCTGGCGCAACGATCTGCCGATTCACGCCAGCCGCCGCAAGGAGCTGAGCCGCAGCCTGGTCGCCACCGGCTTCCCGTACCGCCGCGACAGCCGGCCGCCGTTGATGCGCCGACTGGGCGCCGTGCTCAATCATTGCCAGGACGTGCGCCGCAACGGGTCCGCGGCCCTGGACCTCTGTGATGTGGCCTGCGGCCGCCTGGACGCCTACTACGAGAGCGTGTCTCCCTGGGACTTCGCGGCCGGCTGGCTGATTGCCGGCGAAGCCGGGGCCCATACCGGCCATCTCTATCCCTGCCCCGAGGGCATCCCCGCGGCCCTTTACGGAGAGAACCTGCTCGTCGCAAGCCCAGGCATTCACGCCGAGCTGGGCGAGTTGCTGCGGCGTGCCGATGCCGGAGAGCTGGAAAGCCTCTAAGTTGTAAAGCCCCTAAGTTGTAAAGCCCCCAGCTCGATGGCCGGACATGCCATCATCGCCAGGCATGGCGACTTTCAATAAAAGCCCTCAATAGAAGCCCTCAATAAAAACTCTCAATGGCCCGGCTCGCCAGGGCCTATTGGCCAGGATCTGGACTATCACCGATAATGGGCGCCCCTGACATTTATATTCGCGCCCCAGGCGCCCAGGAGTTTCCATGTTCGTGACCATCTATGGCCGCCCCGGCTGCCCCTTCTGTGTCTTTGCCAAGGACCTCGCCCAGCGCCTCGAAGCCGGTGGCGCCATAGAGGGCTTTCGCTATGTCGACATGTACGCGGAGGGGCTGACCAAGGCCGACCTCACGGCCAAGGTAGGCCAGACCGTGCATACCGTGCCCCAGGTGTTTCTCGATGCCACGCCCGTGGGCGGCTTCTCCGAATTCGACCAGTACGTACGCGAACACGGCCTGTTGGCCACCGCCTCGGCCAACTGAGTCCCCGCCGCCCGGTCCCGTGGTCCGGGCGTTGAAAGCCTCTCGCCCATCGGCGCCTATACTTCCTGCCAGTCCACGACGCCAAGGGAAGCGCTTTCGATGCAGAGAGCAGAGTTCATCCAGCAGCTATGGCTGGATTTCATCCATCAACACCCGCAGATCGGTGGGCTACGGCTGTGGGCGCCGAATGCCCCGGCCGAATACCTTGCCCTGCTGACGCTCAATCATTGCCATCACGGCATGACCGCCCTGCTTCCCTCACTCGAGCATTTCGGCTATCGCATCCGTCATCGCCACGCCATGGCCGACCGGGGGCTGCTGGTCAACCTGCTGGCTCCGCCGCAGGAGGGGCCCTGGCTGGCGATCGCCGAACTCCAGACGGGAACCCTGCCCAGGCGTTCCAGGGCACTGCTCGAGGACCTCGTCGACCGGGCCCCCGACGCGGCCCATCGCGGGGCCAATCGCCTGTGCCGCGGGCGCCCCTGGCCGATGCCCGACTGGGAGAGCTATCAGGCCCTGTATCAGGCGCATCCCCTGGCGGCGGCGCTTGCCATCAACGGCCCTCGCCTGCACCACGTCGGCTACGACTGTCGGCGCCTGGGCGCCCCCCTGGAGGACCTGCATCGGGGCATGGAAGACGCCGGCTTTGTCGGCACCGCCGACCGCCAGCATGGCCTCTTCCCCATTTCACCGCTGATGGAGTATCGCTTCTACCCCGGCGGGTCACGCCCCCTGCCCTTCGCCGAGGGCGACGAGCATCGCGTCGAGACCGGAGGGATCGCATTGGTGCAGAAATCGGTGGGGGCCGACCAGGAACGGGTGGTGGAGCTGTTGCTGCCCCATCACACCCGCTGTGAATTCAGCTGAGCGTCGTCCACAGAATCTGTGGATAACGCTGTGCAACACTGCCGTCACCGCCCCGCTGCATGGGCCCTGCGACGAAATGGTTATAAAGTCATCGCCCTTCAGTCGAAGGTCATTTCCGGCACATGGTCGGGTACGACCAGCGTGCCCGCCGTCAGCGACCGAATCTCTTCCACCGAGACCCCGGGGGCACGCTCCTTGAGGTGGAAGGCGCCGTCCTTGATCTCCAGATAGGCCAGGTCGGTCAGCACGCGGTTGATGCAGCCGGCGCCGGTCAGCGGCAGGTTACAGGACTCGAGGAGCTTGGACTCACCGTGCTTGGAGGCATGGGTCATGGTGCAGATGATATTCTCCGCACCGGCCACCAGGTCCATGGCGCCTCCCATGCCCTTGATCAGCTTGCCGGGGATCATCCAGGAGGCGATATTGCCGTTCTGGTCGACCTCGAACGCCCCCAGCACGGTCAGGTCCACGTGGCCCCCGCGGATCATGCCGAAGGAGCTTGCGGAGTCGAAGATCGCCGCGCCGGGACGCGCCGTCACGGTCTGCTTGCCGGCGTTGATCATGTCCGGGTCGACTTCCTCCTCGGTGGGAAAACGCCCCATGCCGAGCAGGCCGTTCTCGGACTGCAGCATCACGTCGATGCCCTCGGGGATGTAGTTGGCCACCAGGGTCGGGATACCGATGCCCAGGTTGACGTAGAAGCCATCTTCGAGCTCACGCGCCACGCGCATTGCCATCTGTTCGCGAGTCAGTGCCATCTTGTTGCCTCTTTATTCGACAGGAAACGATCGATAGGAAACGACCGATAAAAAACGATCGGTGGGAAACCGTCCCGGGCGCGCCTCAGGCGTCGCGTACGGTACGCTTCTCGATGCGCTTCTCGAAGGATCCCTTGATGATGCGGTCGACATAGATCCCCGGGGTATGGATCTGGTCGGGGTGGAGTTCGCCCGGCTCGACGATCTCCTCGACCTCGACCACGGTGATCCTGCCGCAGGTCGCCGCCAGCGGATTGAAGTTCTGGGCGGTATCGCGATACACCACGTTGCCGTAGCGGTCGGCCTTCCAGCCCTTGACGATCGCGAAGTCGGCGTGGAACGCCTCCTCGAGGATATGCGGGCGGCCATTGAATTCACGCACTTCCTTGCCCTCGCCGATGGGCGTGCCGTATCCCGTGGCGGTATAGAATGCCGGGATACCCGCACCACCGGCGCGCATCTTCTCGGCCAGGGTCCCCTGGGGCGTCAGGATGACCTCGATCTCCTCATTGAGCATCTGTTGCTCGAACAGCGCGTTCTCGCCCACATAGGAGGCATGGATGCACGAGATCTGCTTGTCCTCCAGCAGCAGGCCCAGGCCGAAGCCGTCGACGCCGCAGTTGTTGGAGAGCACGGTCAAATCCTTCACGCCGCGCCGCTTGATCTCGGCGATCAGGTTCTCGGGAATACCGCAGAGGCCGAAGCCACCGGCAGCGACGGTCATGCCGCTCTCGATGCCTGCCATCGCCTCTTCGTAGGAGTTAACACGCTTGTCGAATCCGGCCATTGGGGCGCCTCATGTCGTTTGACTGACGTACTCGGGAATGTGGCTAGAGTACTCGGGAAAAGAAGGGACTCGGGAAGAATCGTGGGCCTGTCGAGGCCCTGGGTCCAGTGTTACCCCGGGAAATATATTTGTTAAGTTTGTTTTTCTTATCATTTAATCTATAAGACTCATTAATCACACCTTCGTCGCATGCCAGTCGCGAGCGCCCTTGCCATGACCACCAAGCAGCTCCGTGCCTTCCTCGCCGTCGCCCAGACCCTGAGCTTTACCCAGGCCTGCGAGCACCTACACCTCTCACAGCCGGCCCTGAGCCTGGCGATCAAGGGGCTCGAGGAAAGCCTTGGCGGCCGACTGCTGACCAGGACCACCCGCAGCGTTCGCCTGACGCCCGAGGGCGAGTCGCTGGTCCCGTTGGCCAAGCGACTGCTGGCCGAGTGGGACAACACCGAAGAGCTCATGCGCCAGCGCTTCACCTTGCAGATGGGCCGACTCGGGGTGGCCGCCATGCCCTCCTTCGCCAGCAACCTCCTGCCCGCCGCCCTGATGGCATTTCGGCAGCGCTATCCGCGCATCAACATCACCGTGCATGACGTCATCAACGAACAGGTCATCGACATGGTGCGCAACGGCCAGGTGGAGCTGGGCATCGCCTTCGAGCCCGAGGCCACGGGAAGCCTCGCCTTCACGCCCCTGTTCGATGACCGCTTCGTCGCCGTGGTGCCACCCGGCTCGCTGCTGGCCAGGCAGGCCACACTGCGCTGGGAAATGTTGCTGACCCACGACTTTGTGGCCCTGCAGCGCCCCTCCATGGTGCGCCGCCTGCTGGAGCGACAACTCGAGGCCGAAGGCCTGTCCCTGCCGACCGCCTTCGAGAGCCATCAGCTCGGCACCGTGGGCCGCATGGTCGCCAGCGGCCTGGGGGTCAGCGCGGTCCCCTCGCTGTGCCGCCGTCAGATGGAGGAGCTCGGCGCCCGCTGCCTCACGCTGGAGGCGCCCGCCATCGAGCGTGCCGTGGGCATCCTCACCCACGGTGAACTCTCCACCGCGGCCCTGGCCCTGAAGGAGGTCATCGTCGAGAGTCATCCCCCCCTCGGCGAGGGCCGATGAGAGGGATACGTTGCCCCAGGCGCTGGGCAGGCGCCCGACGATCCTTTAGCATTGCCGACATTCTCATCGACGACCCATGGAGAGCGGCATGTCGACCCTCAGGGGCCTTGTCAGCCTGCTGTTGCTTACCCTGACCACCCTGCTCTGGGGGGTCCCCCTGCTCATGATGACGCTGGTCAAGCTGGTGACCCCCGGGCACCGATGGCGCCTGGCGGTCCTCAAGGTGATCAATGCCATCGCCCTTAACTGGATCGGGCTCAATCTATGGTGGATGCGGCACTGGCTGAAGCCACAGCTGGACATCGAGCTGCCCGAAGACCTCTCTCGCCGACGCGGCTGGCTGGTGCTTTCCAACCACCGCAGCTGGACCGATATCTTCGTGCTGTTCTTCGCCATGCATCGGCGCATTCCCATGCCGCGCTTCTTCCTCAAGCGGGTCTTGATCTGGGTGCCGATCGTCGGGCTGGCCTGGTGGGCCCTCGAGTACCCCTTCATGCGCCGCATGACCGCCGAACAGCGTGCCCGTCACCCTCACCTCGCCCGCCGCGACCAACAGGCCACGGAGCGCATGTGTGACCGGGCCCGGGAGATGCCCATCGCCATCTTCAACTTCGTGGAAGGCACACGCTTCACCCCGGCCAAGCATGACGCCCAGGAATCGCCTTATCGGCACCTCCTGCGGCCTCGCGCGGGCGGCGTCGCCCAGGTGCTCAATCTGCTCGGCGACCAGCTCGCCGGCATCATCGATGTCACCCTCCACTACGACAATCCAACGCCGAGTTTCTGGGGCTACCTGTGCGGTCGTGAAGGCCGCATCGTGATGCAGGCCCGGGTCCTCCCGGTCGAAGACTGGATGCACAACGGTAACTACCAGGATAACGCCAGCGACAAGGAACGCTTCCAATCATGGATCAATGCGCTTTGGCACCAAAAGGACGAACGTCTCTCACACTTCTGATCGGCCTGTTGGTACTGCTCCTCGCCGGCTGCGCCGCCCAGCAGAAGGACGGGGCCACACGCGATGCGGCCGAGGCCTCCCGCCGCGGTAGCTGGGTGCTCGTGCAACGAGGCGATACCCTCGGCACCCTGGCGCAGCACGCCGGCGTGCCCCTGGAGCGGCTGCAGCGCTTCAACCCGGGGGTCGATTCCCGTCATCTGGCGGTAGGCCAGCGGCTGCTGATGCCGACCCACCGTGAGCGCGCGCCCTACCAGGGCCCCTATCGCTATCAGGTGCGTGCCGGCGATACCTATACGAGCATCGCTCGACGCTTCAAGACCCGCGCCTCGCGCGTGCAGGCGGCCAACCCCGGGGTGACCCCGACCCAGCTCGAGGTCGGTCAGTTGATTCAGGTCCCGTTGGCCCGTCGCAGCGCCGCCTCCCGCTCGGGGGGAAGCTCGAGCGCGAACACCACGAGCCCATCCCGGCGTGCCAGCCTGCCGGACCCCGGCGACCTGCCAGGCTCGGCGCGCCGCTGGCCCTGGCCGCTGGACGACTACCGTATCGTGCGGGCCTATGGCGCCGACAGCCGCGGCACCCTCCAGCCCATGCTGCTGGCCACCGACAAGGGGGCCACAGCCAAGGCCGTGGCCCCCGGCGAGGTGCGCTACGCCGGCAGCATGCGCCAGCTCGACCAGGTAGTCATCGTCCACCACGCCGATAACCTCCAGAGCGTCTACGCCCAGTGCAAGCGACTCATGGTGAAGGACGGCAAGACCGTGAAGGCAGGCGACCCGCTCTGCGAGGTGGGCTACAGCAGCGCCACCCAACGCCACGACCTGCTGTTCGACCTGCGCCACGGCGGCAAGCCGGTGAACCCCCGCCGTGTCCTGCGCTGAGGGGCACCGGCGTTCCAGAAGTGTTCATCGCCATAACGACAGAAGGCGCCCCTCGGGGCGCCTTCTGTCACTCTGCCAGAGACTCGCGAATCACGACTTGTCGTGGTCCAGCTCCTCTCCCGGCAGCACCTCTTCGCCATTGAAGTAGGCGCGGGCCAGCTTGATGACCACCGGCGACAGCAGCGCCAGGGCGATCAGGTTGGGAATCGCCATCATGGCATTGAAGGTGTCGGCCATCAGCCAGATAAGCCCCAGGCTGGCCAGGGCGCCCAGCGGAATCGCCAGCACGAACAGGACCCGGTAGAGCATGATGGAGCGGGTACCGAACAGGAACTGGAAGCACTTCTCACCATAGAAGGACCAGCCCAGGATGGTGGTGAAGGCAAACACCGTCAGCGCCAGCGATACCACCTCGTTACCCAGGCCCGGCAAGGCCGCATCGAACGACAGCGCGGTCAGTGATGCGCCCGCCTCGCCGGTTTTCCATACGCCGGCGGTCAGGATGACCAGGGCGGTAATGGAGCACACGACGATGGTGTCGATGAAGGTACCCAGCATCGCGATCAGGCCCTGGCGAACCGGGTTCTTGGTCTGCGCCGCGGCGTGCGCGATGGGGGCACTCCCCAGCCCCGCCTCGTTGGAGAAGATCCCGCGGGCCACGCCGAAGCGGATGGCCGCCATCACGGCCGCACCGGCAAAGCCACCGGCGGCGGCATGCGGATTGAACGCATACGTGAAGATCATGCCGAAGGCACTACCGATCTGGTCGGCATTGATCGCCAGCACGACCAGGCCCGCGACCACGTAGGCGATCCCCATGATCGGCACCAGCTTGCCCGCCACCTTGGCGATACGCTTGATGCCACCGAGGATCACCGCCCCGGCCAGCACCATGATCACCACGCCGGTGATCCAGTGCGGCATCCCGAAGGTGCTGTCGAGGGCGTCGGCCACGGAGTTGGACTGGACGGTGTTGCCGATGCCGAAGGCGGCGACGGCGCCGAAGAAGGCGAAGGCCCCACCCAGCCACAGCCACTTGCGGCCCAGGCCATTCTTGATGTAGTACATCGGGCCGCCGATATGGAAGCCGGTGCTATCGGTTTCCCGGAAGCGAACCGCCAGCACCGCCTCGGAGAACTTGGTGGCCATGCCCACCAGGGCGGTGATCCACATCCAGAACACCGCACCGGGGCCACCCAGGGCGATAGCGGTCGCGACACCGGCGATGTTGCCGGTACCGATGGTGGCCGACAGCGCCGTCATCAGCGCGTTGAAGGGCGAAATTTCGCCGTCTTCCTCGCCCTTCGGCTTACCGTCCGGGGTGTGCTTGCTGTCTCGCCCCTGCCACATCAGCTTGAAGCCTTCGCCAAGCTTGCGGATCGGCATGAGCTTGAGGCTGACCTGCAGATAGATGCCCACCCCAAGCAACAGGATCAGCATCAGCGGCCCCCATACCACGCCGTTGATGGCACTAAAGATCGTATTCAAGGTTTCCACGTCGTTCTCCCTAAGCGATTATTATTGTGCACTGGGTTCAGGCATCCCCTCGCCCGGCAATCAATGACTGGCCCGATCCAGCCTTCATGATGAGAGAATCGGGCGCCGTGGCAACAGCACAGGATTTACCACGACCCGCGGCGCCGGACATATAAAACACAGCGCAAGCCCGCGTAACATAGCGGATTCTATGGCCGTTGCACCACCCAAACGAGCAATACGAGTAAAAGAGCGAGCGCCCGGGGCCGGCCATGAGTTTCCGATGGGAAACCTGGGGCCTCCGCCTCTACCGACCTTCCGGGCGCATGGACACGCCGATTCGGCCCTCGCCCGGCCATGATCCTGCAGACTGTATTGACGCCATGACATCCCCCCGCGCGTGTCATCTTCGCTATACACCGGCTTGCCCGCCCATCCGGCCCATGCCGGGGGTGGACGGAGAGCCCACCAGGCGCCACCCTGCACCATGAGACCTCGGTCCACGCTTTCGAGAAGCGCTGAGGGCTCGCCAAACGCTGCCAATGGCGGTAGCATTCGTTCCGTCCGGAAAAACTTTTCTTATAGGAAATTTCGATGAGCTCTATTCCTGCCAATCTACGCTTCGCCGACAGCCACGAGTGGGTCCTGGATAACGGCGATGGCACCGTGACCATCGGCATCAGCGATCATGCCCAGGAGTCCTTGGGTGACGTGGTCTTCGTCGAACTGCCCGAGGTGGGCCGCACCCTCGAGCTCAAGGACGAGTTCGGCGTGGTCGAGTCGGTGAAGGCCGCCTCCGACCTCTATGCCCCGGTGGCCGGCGAGGTCATCGAGGTCAACGAGGCCCTGGAAGACGCCCCCGAGACGCTGAACGAGTCGCCCTACGAGGATGGCTGGATCATGAAGGTGCGCCTCGAGGATGCCACCCAGATCGATGACCTGCTGGATGCCGACGGCTACCAGGCCGTGGCCAGCGCCGACGACTGATTCCTTCCCCACCATGCTGCCTCCGGTCCGCCGGGCCGGGGGTGACACGGATTACCACGCCGCGCCGCTCGGCGACCGGCCCCCACATTACCGACAGGGTGTTACATGGCTCTCGACAACCGCCGCCTGGCCGACCTGGCCGCTCATGATGCCTTCATCCAACGCCATAACGGCCCCCGCGAGCAGGAGGTCAATGCCATGCTCGCCGAGCTGGACATGGCCAGCCTGGACACCCTGATCGAACGCACCGTGCCCAGCGATATTCGCCTGGGCCGCGAGCTGGACCTCGACCCGCCAAAGAGCGAAGCCGAGGCGCTGAACTACCTGCGGCGCCTGGCCGCCCAGAACCGGCCCTTCAAGAGCTACCTGGGCCAGGGCTACCACGGCACCCACCTGCCGACGGTGATCCAGCGCAACGTGCTGGAGAACCCCGGCTGGTACACCGCCTATACCCCCTACCAGCCCGAGATTTCCCAGGGGCGCCTCGAGGGCCTGCTCAACTTCCAGCAGATGGTCATGGACCTGACCGGCATGGAGCTGGCCAATGCCTCGCTCCTCGACGAGGCCACCGCCGCTGCGGAAGGCATGGCGCTATGCCGGCGCGCCAACAAGAAGGTCAAGAGCAACACCTTCTTCGTCGCCGATGATGTCCTGGCCCAGACCCTGGACGTGGTGCGTACCCGCGCCGCCTACTTCGGTTTCGAGCTGGTCGTCGCCCCGGCGGAGCGGCTCGCCGAGACCGATGCCTTCGGCGCCCTGCTCCAGTACCCCGGCGAAAGCGGACGCGTCAATGACCTGGCCCCGCTGCTCGAGGCGGCCAAGGCGCGTGGGATCATGACCTGTGTCGCCGCCGACATCATGGGGCTGGTGCTGCTCAAGGAGCCCGGTGCCCTGGGCGCCGACATGGTCGTCGGCACCACCCAGCGCTTCGGCGTGCCCATGGGCTTCGGCGGCCCGCATGCCGCCTTCTTCGCCACCACCGACAAGCTCAAGCGCTCGATCCCGGGACGCATCATCGGCGTCTCCAAGGACAGCCGCGACGGCCAGGCCCTGCGCATGGCGATGCAGACCCGCGAACAGCATATCCGTCGCGAGAAGGCCACCTCCAACATCTGTACCGCCCAGGCGCTGCTGGCCAATATCGCCGGCTTCTACGCCGTCTACCACGGCGCCGAGGGGCTGCGCACCATTGCCGGTCGCATCCATCGCCTGACCACCCTTCTGGCACTCGGCCTGCAGGAAAAGGGCGTGGCCCTGGCCCACGACAGCTGGTTCGACACCCTGCGCCTGACCGGCATCGATGCGGGCAAGGTTCATGGCCGTGCCCTCACCCAGGCGATCAATGTTCGCTACTTCGAGAACGGCGACGTGGGCATCAGCCTCGACGAGACCACCACGGCCCACGACCTCGACGTCCTCTTCGACGTGCTGGTCGGCGAGGAACACGGCCTCTCGGTGCGCGAGCTGGACGAGCGGGCCCTGGCCGAGGACGCCGGCGGCATTCCCGCGGCCTGCCGGCGTGACAGCGACTTCCTGACCCACCCCACCTTCAAGCGCTATCGCAGCGAGACCGAGATGCTGCGCTACCTCAAACGCCTGGAGAACAAGGACCTGTCGCTGGCCCACGCCATGATCCCGCTGGGCTCCTGCACCATGAAGCTCAACGCCACCAGCGAGATGATCCCCATCACCTGGCCCGAATTCGCCGAGGTACATCCCTTCGTGCCCCGCGACCAGGTCGCCGGCTACAAGCAGATGGTCGACGAACTCTCCGCCTTCCTGGTGGAGATCACCGGCTATGACCATATCTCCATGCAGCCCAACTCCGGGGCCCAGGGCGAGTACGCCGGCCTGGTGGCCATTCGCCGCTATCAGGCCTCCGTGGGCGAAGGCCACCGCGATGTCTGCCTGATTCCCAGCTCGGCCCATGGCACCAACCCCGCCTCCGCCGCCATGGTCGGCATGAAGGTCGTGGTCGTGGAGTGTGACGCCGACGGTAATATCGATATCGATGACCTGCGCGCCAAGGCCGACAAGCACGGCGAGGCCCTCTCGGCGATCATGATCACCTACCCCTCCACCCACGGCGTCTTCGAGGCCGGGGTACGCGACGTATGCCAGGTCGTGCATGACCATGGCGGTCAGGTCTATGTCGACGGCGCCAACATGAACGCTCAGGTGGGGCTCTCGCGTCCCGGCGACTTCGGCGGGGACGTCAGCCACCTCAACCTGCACAAGACCTTCTGCATCCCTCATGGCGGCGGTGGCCCGGGCATGGGCCCGATCGGCGTCAAGGCGCACCTGGCGCCCTTCGTCTCCAATCACGTGGTTACCCCCATCGACGGCGTCAACGCCGATTGCGGCGCGGTAGCGGCGGCGGCCTTCGGCAGCGCCTCGATCCTGCCGATCTCCTGGGCCTACATCAAGATGATGGGGGCTCGCGGCCTGCGCGAGGCGACGGAGCTGGCCATCCTCAACGCCAACTACATCGCCAGCCGCCTGGGCGAGCACTATCCGGTGCTCTACAAGGGCGAGAACGGCAGCGTGGCCCACGAATGCATCATCGATATCCGCCCGCTCAAGGCCAGCTCCGGCATCAGCGAGGAGGATATCGCCAAGCGCCTGATGGACTATGGCTTCCATGCCCCGACCATGTCCTTCCCGGTGCCCGGCACCCTGATGATCGAGCCCACCGAATCCGAGTCGCGCTACGAGATCGACCGCTTCTGCGACGCCATGATCGGCATTCGCCAGGAGATCGCCCGGGTCGAGGCCGGCGAATGGCCCCTCGACAACAACCCGCTGGTCATGGCGCCCCATACCATGGCCGACCTGATGGATGATAACTGGGAGCGCCCCTACTCGCGCGAGACCGGCGCCTTCCCCAGCGAGGCGGTCAAGGCGGCCAAGTACTGGCCGGCGGTCAACCGGGTCGATAACGTCTCCGGCGACCGGCAGCTGATCTGCTCCTGCCCGAGCATCGACGAGTATCGCCGCTGATTTCGTCGAGGCGTCACTGACCACTGACCACTGACCACGGGCCCCGCTTCGGCGGGGCCTTGTCATTGTCGGGCGGCGAACATGGCTAGAACGAAGGCCCCACCTCCGACGGGTCGCCGTAGCCATGCAGCGCCAGGCGGCGCTGTTCACGAAAGTCCTCCAGCAGCCGCACATAGCGCCGCGGCATCTCGCTGCCCGCCCGAGTCACCCGATACAGCGTCTCATGCACCGCCACGGGCAGTTCCAGCGCCTTGACCTGACGCTGCCAGGGCGAGGTCTCCAGCACCGGGCGCGACACCACCGTGAACCCCAGCCCCCGGGCCACGGCATCCATCACCATGCCTACCTCGTTGGTATATCCCTGGCGCCGGAAATGGCTCATGGAGCGAAATTCCCCGGGGAAGTTGCCCCGCAGCAGGGCACTGGCATGGTTCAGGCCATCGAAGTAGCTGATAAATCCGATCCCCATCAGCTCGGCCAGCCCACTACCGACGAAGTCCGCCGGGACCACGAGACACAGCGGCTCGCGATGCCAGGGCGCCACGTCCAGGTCGGGATGACGCATGGGCTCGGTCACGATGCCCAGGTCATAGCGGCCCGCCAGCACATCCTGGGAGATCTCCTGATTGAAGGCGAAGGTGTAGCTTACCGTCAGCCCCGGGTACATCTGCTGCTGGCCGAGCAGGAACGGATAGAGCATCGCGCCCACGCTGCCCGGCGAGGCCAGTCGGCAGTCTCCCGAATAGGTGGAGTCGGCGTCCAGCGAGTGGCGAAACTGCTCATGCTCGGCGAACAGCTTCAGGGCGTAGTCGTAGGCCCGCCGCCCCGCTTCGGTCAGGGTAAAGCGCCGCCCGTGGCGCTCCAGCAGCGACTTGTCCAGGTAGCCCTCGAGCTTGCGCACATGCTGACTGACCCCAGGCTGGGTCATCTCCAGCCGGTGCGCGGTCTGGGTGAAGCTACCGGTCTCGACCAGGGTGATAAAGGTACGAAAGTACAGCGCATTGAACATGACGGATCACACCGCGAATGGGGCACCGATTCTAGCACTGACACCGCATTCGGCGTGATAGCATCGAGGCTGCACATCTTCGCATGACAAGGACGCCCGCATGCCCGATACCATCTCCACCCTCATTTCCCCGGAAGGCAGTCTCGAGATCCTCTCCCAGCACGAGGTGGCGAGGCTGCATGACACCTCCCGCGCCGGCCTGCACGACCTGCTGCGCTGCTGCGCCCTGGCGGTGCTCAACAGCGGCTCGCCCACCGATGACGGCCTGGCCCTGATGGAGGCCTATGCCGACTTCGATATCGAGGTAGTGCCCCAGGATCGCGGCATTCGCCTCAAGCTGACCAACGCCCCGGCCGAGGCCTTCGTCGACGGCAAGATGATTCGCGGCATCCGTGAGCACCTCTCTTCGATACTGCGCGATATCGTCTACGTCTATAACGAGATCCAGGGGCATCAGCGCTTCGACCTGACCACCGGCGAGGGCACGACCAACGCGGTGTTCCATATCCTGCGCAAGGCCGGCACCCTCAAGCTCGGCATCGACCCGAGCCTGGTGGTGTGCTGGGGCGGACACGCCATCTCCCGCGAGGAGTATGACTACAGCAAGGACGTGGGCTATCACCTGGGGCTGCGCGACCTCGATATCTGCACGGGATGCGGCCCCGGGGCCATGAAAGGCCCCATGAAGGGCGCCAATGTCGCCCACGCCAAGCAGCGCCGCCACCAGGGCCGCTACCTGGGGGTCTCGGAACCCGGCATCATCGCCGCCGAGGCGCCCAACCCCATCGTCAACGAACTGGTGGTAATGCCCGATATCGAGAAGCGCCTGGAGGCCTTCGTGCGCCTGGGCCACGGCATCATCGTCTTTCCGGGCGGGGTGGGCACCGCCGAGGAGATCCTCTACCTGCTGGGGATCCTGCTGCATCCCGACAACGCCGATATGGCCATGCCGGTCATCTTCACCGGCCCGGCCAGCAGCGCCGAGTATTTCCAGCGCATCGATGAGTTCCTGGCCTACACCCTGGGCGATGAGGCGCGCCGCCGCTATCGCATCATCATCGACGACCCCACCGAGGTGGCACGCGCCATGCGCAAGGGAGTCGACGAGGTCGCCGAGTATCGCCGGGGGCGCCAGGATGCCTTCTACTTCAACTGGCGGCTGACTATCGACCGCCACTTCCAGGCGCCCTTCGAGCCCACCCATGAGGCCATGGCCAGCCTGACCCTGACTCACGACCAGCCGGTACACGAGCTGGCCGCCAATCTGCGCCGGGCCTTCTCCGGCATCGTCGCCGGCAACGTCAAGGAACAGGGCATCCGCGCCATCAAGGCCCAGGGCCCCTTCCGGCTCAGCGCCGAGCCCGAGCTGATGGCCCGCCTGGATGCGCTGCTCGACTCCTTCGTGGTTCAGGGACGCATGAAGTTAACCGGCGACTATAAGCCCTGCTATACGCTTGGGTAAGCCGTAAGCCGTAAGCCGTAAGCCGTAAGCCGTAAGCCGTAAGCCGTAAGCCGTAAGCCGTAAGCCGTAAGCCAGTATGCCCCAGAAAAAGAGGAGCAAGCCACGAGATCCCCCGTGTCTTGCTCCTTGTCGCCTGCGGCTCTACTAGCGGGATGGCTGGAGCCAGAGGGCGATGGCATGCAGCAGCAGCCCCAGGGTGGCGCCGTGGGAGACCCACAGCTCCCAGCCGACGAAGTCGCTGAACAGGCCATGCCAGGCTCCCATGCCGACCAGGCCGGCCAGCAGGCAAAGCCCCAGGCGCCCCAGCAGGCGGGGCAGCCGCGACCTGCCCGCCGAATCGAGCAGCCGCCACTGCAGCACCGCGACCAGGCCCACCAGGGGCAGCGCCATCAGCATCAGATTGAAGCGATTGCCGTGGTCACCCACCAGATACCGCGGCAGCGTGGCAAGCATCACCAGCACCAGGCCCAGCAGCAGACTAAGCCGTTCCGGCGTCGGACGAGCACCCACCTCAGGCGACCTTCAACTGCTGCGAATCGATCCACTCCTCGACCCAGGGGATCGCGGCATCATCGGCCATGAAGGTCTCCATGGCGTCGATCTCCAACCGCTCCCCCAGCCGCAGGGCGCCCTGCCCCGCCAGCAGCTCGTCGAGCTGGCGGCCGGCGCCGCAGAAGGTCTCGCCGTAGGAGCTGTCGCCCAGGGCAATCAGGCCGTAGCGCAGGGCGGCGAGCCCCGGGCTCTGCTCGGCGATGGCGTTGGCAAAGGGGGCGAAGCCGCCGGGATAGTCACCGCTGCCGGTGGTGGAGACACAGAACAGCGCGAGGTCGGTATCCGCCGCGGTCAGGTCGTCCAGGGAAGGGTTCTCGATGACGGCCACCTCATGGCCCGCCTCCTCGAACAACGGCTTGACCTGTTCGGCGACATCCAAAGCGCCGCCATACATGGTTCCTACAAAGATCTTGAGCATGGACATGTCACGGATTTTCCTGAGAATTCTAATCGAATGTTAACATGTCTCGCCGCCCCCTCGCATCCGCGGGCCAGCTGGGCCGCAGCGTCCCGCAAGGTCTGAACATGGATCAATGGCGGGGCATTTTGTCGCAGCCTGGCCGCCTCATGCCCGGCCGGGCCCGCGTATAATCCGAGGTTTTCCCCCTGACGGAGATGACATGCAGCAGACATTCGAGGCGTGGATCACCCCGCTGATGATCGGTGGCCTGATCCTCTTCATGTTCTTTATCATCTGGGACCTCGCCAAGAAATCCCATGCCGGCCGGTTCGGCACGATCATGCTGTTCGTGGTGTTGGGCGCGGGCATCTTCGGCTATATCTTCAAGGTGGTCATCACCTGGGTGCTGGAGAACGGTGGCGCCGTCTAGCCCGCCGCCGCCATGAACGACAGAGGGCCACCCGTGGGGGTGGCCCTCTGTCGTTCATGGCGTGGCAATGCCCAATGATGCTCAGTGCTCAGTGATGTTCGCCGCGATACTCCTCGACCTGACTCTTCAGCTTCTGGCCGGGACGAAATGTCACCACTCGCCGGGCGGAAATGGGAATCTCCTCTCCCGTCTTGGGGTTGCGTCCGGGACGCTCCCGCTTGTCGCGCAGATCGAAGTTGCCGAACCCGGACAGCTTGACCTGCTCGTTTTCCCGGAGGCAGCCGCGAATCTCCTCGAAGAACGACTCCACCATGGACTTGGCCTCTCGCTTGGAGAGGCCGATCTCAGCATGCAGGTGTTCGGCGAGTTCCGCCTTGGTCAGTGCACCCATCCTTGCTCTCCTATCCGGGCCCGTTGCGACACGATCAGGGCCCGCTAGACGACCGACACCCGCCTGCTGTTTCCCGTCACCCTCCGCGTTCAGGCGCGCAGTTCCGCCCCCAGGTGCCGACGGGATTCTTCGACGATGGCATCGACCAAGTGATTGATTTCCTCGTCATTAAGCGTGCGCGAAGGATGCTGCCAGGTCAAGCCCAGGGCGACGCTCTTGCGCCCCTCGGCCACGCCCTTGCCCTGATAGACGTCGAACAGCCGGCATTCGCTCAGCCATTCGCCGGCCTGAGCCCTCAGGGTATCCAGCAGCGCCTGAACGGGCAGCGCCTCGTCGACGAGGAAGGCCAGGTCGCGACGCACTTCCGGATACCGCGACAGGGGCATGAAGGCCGGCACGTCCCCGTGGGTCAGGGCGTCCAGGCGCACCTCGAAGAGCACCGCATCGACCTTGAGGCCCAGCGTGGCACGCACCGCCGGATGCAGGGTGCCGATCCAGCCCGCCTCCTCGCCACGGTACAGGATCCGGGCACACTGCCCCGAATGCAGCGCCGGATGCGCCCCGGGCTCGAAGCGCCATGCCTCGGCATCGCCCCCCATGGCCAGCAGGCTCTCCAGGTCGCCCTTGAGATCGAAGAAGTCCACCGAGGCGCGATCACCCGCCCAGCCTTCCGGCTCACGCGAGCCACAGGCCAGGGCACCCAGCATGGGAATCTGGGCCAGGTCGTCGAGCTCGCCGCGAAACACCAGGCCGCTCTCGAACAACCGCACCCGGCTCTGCTGGCGATTGAGGTTGTGCTGAAGGGTCCGCACCAGCCCCGGAAAGAGGCTGGCCCGCATCACCGACAGGTCCGCCGAGATGGGGTTGGCCAGCACCGGCGACACCGCCTCGGGCAGCAGCGCCTGCTGCAGTTCCGGCGCCACGAAGCTGTAGGTCACGGCCTCCTGATAACCCCGGGCCACCATCTGGCGGCGCAGGCGGGCCAGCGGGGTCCGCGCCTCATGATCGGCGCGCAGGCCCAGGCGCGCCTGGGGACGGCGCACCGGGAGGCGATTGTAGCCGTGGATACGCGCCACTTCCTCGATCAGGTCCTCCTCGATGGCGACATCGAACCGCCAGCTCGGGACCTCGGCATGCCACTCCGGCCCGCGCATCTCGACCCCCATACCCAGGCGCTCGAGAATCTCGCTGACCTCGGCGTCGGCAAACGCCTTGCCCAGGGCCTGCTCGAGCCGTGCGCGACGCAGGACGACCCGCCGCGTCGCCGGCAGCCATGCCTCGCTGGCCACCTCCACCAGGGGGCCGGCCTCACCGCCGACGATATCGAGCAGCAGCGCCGTGGCCCGCTCGGCGGCCTCACGGGCCAACTGCGGGTCGACCCCGCGCTCGAAGCGATGGGAGGCATCGGTATGCAGCCCATAGGCGCGCGCCTGGCCGGCCACCGCCAGGGGCGTGAAGAAGGCCGACTCCAGGAAGATGTCCCGGGTGCCCTCGCCGACCCCCGAGTGCTCACCGCCCATCACCCCGGCCATGGCCAGCGGGCCGCGTTCGTCGGCGATCACCAGGGTCGAGGCGTCGAGGTCGACCGCCTGCCCGTCGAGCAGTACCAGGCGCTCCCCCTCCCGGGCCAGGCGCACGATGACCGCGCCCTGCAGGTTCTCCCGGTCGAAGGCGTGCAGCGGCTGGCCCAGCTCGAGCATCACATAGTTGGTGACATCCACGACCGGGTCGATGCTGCGTACGCCACTCCGGCGCAGGCGCTCCACCATCCACAGCGGCGTCTCGGCGGTCACATCGACGCCCTTGATCAGCCGTCCGATATAGCGCGGGCAACGCTCGCCGTCCTCGACACGCACGTCAAGCGTCTCGTCATGGCTCGCCGGCACCGGGTTGCACCCCGGCCCCTGCACGGGGAGGCGATTGAGCACACCCACTTCCCGGGCCAGGCCCTTGAGGCTCAGGCAGTCACCGCGATTGGGGGTCAGGTCCACGTCGATGGCCTGGTCATCCAGCCCCAGCCAGGCGCGCAGGTCCTCGCCTGTCGGCGCCTCGGCGGGAAGCTCCAGGATCCCCGGCGAGGTCTCTTCCGCCAGGCCCAGCTCGGAGGCCGAGCAGATCATGCCGCGGGATTCCTGGCCGCGCAGCTTGGCCTTCTTGATCTTGAAACCCGATGCCTTGGCGTCATCCGGCAGCACGGCGCCGACCCGGGCGAAGGCCACCTTCTGCCCCGCCGCCACATTGGGGGCCCCGCAGACCACCTGTACCGGCTCGTCGCCGCCGTCATCGACCCGGCAGACGCTGAGCTTGTCGGCATCCGGATGCTGGGCCTTGTCCACCACCTCGGCCACCACGACGCCCTCGAAGACCGCCGCCACCGCTTCCACGGCATCGACCTCCAGGCCGGCCATGGTGATCTGGTCGGCCAGCGCCTGGGTCCCCAGCTGGGGGGATACCCATTCGCGCAACCAGTGTTCGGAAAATTTCATGACAAATCCTATCGCTGTGTTCTGCTTATCCGGTGGAGGCTCAGGCGAACTGGCGCAGGAAGCGCAGGTCGTTATCGAAGAACAGCCGCAGGTCGTTGACCCCATAGCGCAACATCGCCAGGCGCTCGGCTCCCATGCCGAAGGCGAAGCCGGTATAGCGCTCGCTGTCGATGCCGGCGTGCCGGAACACCTCGGGATGCACCATTCCACAGCCCATCACCTCAAGCCAGCCGCTATGGCCGCACACCCGGCACCCATCGCCGCCGCACATCACACACTGGATATCCACCTCGGCGGAGGGCTCGGTGAAGGGGAAATAGGAGGGGCGAAAACGCACCGAGAGGTCATCTCGCTCGAAGAAGGCGTGCAGGAAATCCTCGATGGTGCCCTTGAGGTCGGCGAAGTTGATCCCTTCGTCCACCAGCAGCCCTTCCACCTGGTGGAACATGGGCGTGTGGGTCAGGTCCGAATCGCTGCGATAGACCCGGCCCGGACAGACGATGCGGATCGGCGGGCCCTCCTCCTTCATGGTGCGCACCTGCACCGGCGAGGTATGGGTCCTCAGCAGCCGGGTGGCGTCGAAGTAGAAGGTGTCGGCCATGCCCCGCGCCGGGTGGTGGGCGGGGATATTGAGCGCCTCGAAGTTGTGATAGTCGTCCTCGATCTCGGGACCTACCGCCACATCATAGCCGATCCGCGTGAACAGCCCCTCGATGCGCTCCAGGGTACGGGTTACCGGATGCAGCCCGCCGCTGGGCTGACCACGCCCGGGCAGGGTCACATCGACCCGTTCCGCGGCCAGGCGCGCCTCCAGGGCCGCCTTCTCGAGGCTGGCCTTGCGCGACTCGAGCTCGCCGGTCAGGGCCTGCTTGGCCTCATTGATTCGCTCGCCGGCGGCCGGGCGCTCGGCGGCGGGAAGCTTGCCCAGCCCCTTGAGCAGCGCGGTGATCTCGCCCTTCTTGCCGAGGTAGCGTACACGCTGCTCTTCCAGGGCCGCGATGCTATCGGCGGCCTGGATCGCCTCGCGGGCCTCGGTGACCAGGTTGGGAAGGTGGTCCATCCGTTGCGCTCCGAATTCGATACGTAAAAACACAGGGCTAAAAAAAACAGGGGAAGAGCGGCTGCTCTTCCCCTGCGACGTCCACAACTACCCGGCGATGCCGGGCAGCCGACAATGACGCTGTCTCTTACTGGGCAGCCTTGGCCTTCTCGATGATGGCAGCGAAGGCTGCCTTCTCGTTGACGGCCAGGTCAGCCAGGACCTTGCGGTCGATCTCGATTCCGGCCTTCTTCAGGCCGCCGACGAAGCGGCTGTAGGACAGGCCATGCTGACGGGCGCCGGCGTTGATACGCTGGATCCACAGGGCGCGGAACTGACGCTTGCGCTGACGACGGTCACGGTAGGCATACTGGCCGGCCTTGATGACCGCCTGCTTGGCGACGCGAAAGACGCGGCTGCGGGCACCGTAGTAACCCTTGGCCTGCTTGAGAATCTTCTTGTGACGGCGACGGGCGACGACGCCCCGCTTGACACGAGTCATAGCTTACTCCTGACGAAAAATGGGTTCTACCAAGGGTACTTAGAGGTTGGGCAACATCCGCTGGATGAGCGCCTTGTCCGCGTCGTGGATCTGCTTCATGCCACGCAGTTGACGCTTACGCTTGGTGGACTTCTTGGTCAGGATGTGGCTACGGAACGACTGCTTGTGCTTGAAGCCGTTGGCCGTCTTCTTGAAGCGCTTGCCAGCGCCACTGTTGCTCTTGATCTTGATCTTCGGCATGAGAATAACTCCGCTCGAGGTTCTTCAGAAAACCCGAGGCCGACGCAAGGCTTGGACCTTGCGCCCGTTGAACCGGCCACCGGATCACTTCTTTTGGTACTGCTTACTGCTTACTGCTTCTTCTTGGGGGCGATGATCATGATCATCTGGCGACCTTCCATCTTGGGGAAGGACTCCACTGACCCGAGATCCTCGAGGTCGGCGGCGATCCGCTCCATCAGCTTGCGGCCGATGTCCTGGTGCGCCATTTCACGACCCCGGAAACGCAGGGTAACCTTGCCCTTGTCGCCCGCTTCGAGGAAACGCGTCAGGTTCTTCATCTTGACCTGATAGTCGCCCTCGTCGGTGCCAGGCCGGAACTTGACTTCCTTGACCTGAATCTGCTTTGTCTTCTTCTTCTGAGCCGCCTTCTGCTTCTTCTGCTCGAAGACAAACTTGCCATAATCCATGATCTTGCAAACGATCGGATCGGCATTGGAGATCTGCACGAGATCCATTCCGCCAGCTTCGGCACGCTCAAGGGCTTCGCTGGTAGGCACGATGCCCAGCTGCTCGCCGTCGCTGTCGATCAGGCGAACCTGATCATCGGTAATACGCTCGTTCATAGGTGGACGCTTATCCTGGGGGCGTCCACGTTGGTTGCTACGCTTGATGTTCCGTCTCCTTAGGCAATTGACGAATGTCTCTCACCGAGTTCTTCACCGAGGCGAGCCATGAGGCTATCGACCGTCATGGTACCCAGGTCTTCACCGCTGCGCGTACGCAGGGCAACCGAATCGGCTTCGACCTCCTTATCTCCCACCACCAGGAGATAGGGAACTTTCTGCAAGGTATGCTCCCGGATTTTAAAGCCGATCTTCTCATTCCTCAAGTCCGCCTTGACGCGTAAACCGATTTTCTGCAGCCGACGCTCCAGATCCAGCACGAATTCGCGCTGGGAATCGGTGATATTGAGGATCACCGCCTGCTCGGGGGCCAGCCATAGCGGCATGGCACCGGCATAGTGTTCGATCAGGATCCCCAGGAAGCGCTCGAAGGAGCCGAGGATAGCACGATGCAGCATCACCGGCGTCTTGCGGGCCCCGTCTTCATCGACAAACTGGGCGCCCAGGCGTCCCGGCAGGTTAAAGTCGAGCTGCAGGGTGCCGCACTGCCAGACGCGATTGAGGCAGTCGCGCAGGGAAAACTCGATCTTGGGGCCATAGAAGGCACCTTCGCCGGGCTGGAGTTCCCACTCGAGTCCGGTCGCATCGAGGGCGGCCTCGAGGCCCGCCTCGGCACGGTCCCAGAGCTCCGGCTCGCCCATGAAGCCCTCGGGGCGCGTCGAGAGCTTGAGCTCCACGGCATCGAAGCCCAGGTCCCGATAGACCTTGAGGGTCAAGGCAATAAACGCCTCGGCCTCGGACTGGATCTGCTTTTCCGTACAGAATATATGGGCGTCGTCCTGGGTAAAGCCGCGCACCCGCATCAGGCCATGCAGGGAGCCGGAGGGCTCGTTGCGATGGCAGCTGCCGAACTCCGCCAGGCGCAGCGGCAGGTCACGGTAGCTCTTGAGGCCCTGATTGAACACCTCCACATGACACGGGCAGTTCATGGGCTTGATGGCGTAGTCGCGCTTCTCCGACTCGGTGGTGAACATCAGTTCGCTGTAGTGGCCCCAGTGGCCGGACTTCTTCCACAGCGACAGGTCGACCACCTGAGGCGTCTTGATCTCCTGGTACCCATTCTCGATCTGCACCCGGCGCATATACCGCTCGAGCGCCTGGTACATGGTCCAGCCATTGGGGTGCCAGAACACCATTCCCGGCGCCTCCTCCTGGAGGTGGAAGAGGTCCATCTTGCGCGCCAGCTTGCGGTGGTCGCGCTTCTCCGCCTCCTCCAGGCGCTTGAGGTAGGCCTTGAGCTGCTTCTTGTCGGGCCAGGCGGTGCCATAGATGCGCGTCAGCATGGGCTGGCTGGCATCGCCACGCCAGTAGGCACCGGCCAGCTTGGTCAGCTTGAAGGACTTCAGGTGTCGCGTATTGGGCACATGGGGGCCCCGACACATGTCGACATACTCTTCATGATGATAGAGACGGATCGTCTCGCCCTCGGGAATATCGCGAACGATTTCCTGCTTGTAGGGCTCGTCGCGATGCAGGAAGGCCAGCATCGCCTGGTCGCGATCGACATACTCGCGAACCACATCATAGCCCGTGTCGATCAGCGCCTTCATGCGCGTCTCGATGGCCTCCAGATCCTCGGGGGTCGCCGAGCGGCCGAAGTCGATATCGTAGTAGAAGCCATCATCGATGACCGGGCCGATCGCCATCTTGGCATCGGGATAGAGCTGCTTGACGGCGTGACCGATCAGGTGGGCACAGGAGTGACGAACCACCTCGAGACCCTCGGCATCCTTGGCGGTGAGGATCGCCACATTGGCGTCACGATCGATGATATCGGCGGCATCCACCGGTACACCGTCGATCTTGCCGGCCACACAGGCCTTGGCGAGTCCGGGGCCGATGTCTTCGGCCACTTGCATCACGCTCAATGGGGCATCGAAGCGTCTCTGGCTGCCGTCGGGCAGGGTCACGATAGGCATGAGGGGTCCTTTCGCGCAGTGGTGGCCCATACGAAAGACCACGTGTCGCAGTGAACAAGAGAATGGAAGCGTGCCGTCAACCGGAGCCCGGCCATCGCCACAATAAACCGAGATAAAGGCGAGACGGTGCCGGACCGTGCCGGAAGACGCGACGCGATACGATAGCAAAGCCACAGGCCAGGCGCCATACCGCCCACGCAACAGGGGCGCCCGGAGGCGCCCCTGTCAGCGAGCCCGGAGGGCTCGCGGTGATCATCAGCCCTGGATTACTGGCTCATGATCTCCACACGACGGTTCATGGAACGGCCGGCGTCGGTTTCGTTGGTCGCTACCGGACGCTCTTCACCGTAACCCACGGTGTTCATGCGGTTACCGGCAACGCCTTCGCTCATCAGGTAGCTGCGCACGGAATCGGCGCGGTCCTGGGAGAGACCCAGGTTGTACTGGTTGCTACCCACGGCATCGGTATGACCGGCAATGGTCACGCGAACCTCGGGGTTGTCGTTGAGCGTGTGAGCCACCTGGTTCAGCTCGGAAGCGGCGCCCGGACGCAGTTCGGCAGAATCGAACGCGAAGGTGACATCGCTTTGCAGGGTCACCGGCTCGAAGGTGGGCTCGGGCTCCGGCATCGGCGCGGGCTCGGCCACCGGCTCCGGGGTGTCGGCACACAGCGCGGCACCGAGGGCGGCACCGGCAGTACCACCCAGCGCCGCACCGGTGTCTTCATCGGATTCACTGCTGGTGGCGTAGCCGATACCGCCACCGATCACGCTGCCGGCCAGGCCGCATACCATCGGATGCTGGTACCAGGGCTTGTCGACGGAGGACGTCGCATTGGTGTTAGAAGTGGCGCAGCCTGAGAGGCCGACCACCAGAGCAGAACCGAGCAGCAAGCCAGTCGTGGACTTCTTCATATGAAACTCCTTCTCTTTTCTTTTATCGCTCCAGGGTAGGCAAACGCTTGCCGCCTTCCCAGATGATCCCGACGATCGGATATCGCAATCTGCGTCGCGCCATCCATGTCATGACTCGGCATCCCCAGGAGGAAATTTACCAGCCACAACACGCTGCCAAGCTTGAAGTAACTCGGCAAATCTTTCAATCGTCTAGGGGCATGCTAGCAGAAACATGCCCAAATCGCACAGTGTTCGATAAAGCATCCGTTCGGATACCGGCCTCAGTGCAGGCTCGCCGGCCAGTCGCGCTTGAACCGCAAGGCGGCCCGCGCCGCGTCGAGAATGCTCTCCCGGTACTCCTCCTCGACGGCGAAGCGCTCCTTGTCCTCCTTGAAGCGCTCCTTGGGGCTCAGGTCATGGCGCGCCTGGTGGGTATGCAGATGACGCGTTCGCTCATGGACCTCGCCGAAGGGGCGGAAGCTGTCGCGCTCCATCAGGCGCGAATCGAGGATCTCGAGCAGCACCTTGCAGCGCCATGCCCCCTCGGTAATGTCGACCTGTTCCTGGAGCAGCGCCGAGGCCACCAGTTCCAGGTTTTCCAGGCATTTTTCATGGGCTCGCCGCAATTCATCCCGTTGACTGGCCTGGCGGCGACGGACCTCACGCCACAGGGTGAAGGCGTAGGCGCCGAGGCCGGCGATAATCGCCAGGGCCAGGCCGGCAAGCAACAAGGCAGTCGTGGAATTCATCGGAAGCCCCCGTGGCATCACAGAACATGGACCTGGGATTCTACCCCCTCGCCGGCCATGACCCAACGCTGCGTCGCCGCCGCGGCTGGCCTACGCCACCCTGCCCCGCCTCACGGCACGCCACCGATCACTGGATGGCCGGCGCCAGCCACAGCGTCCAGGCCTGGGCATAGTGGTCCAGCAGCAGCACACCGAACAGCCCCAGGATATAGCGAATCGAGAACCAGAAGGCCGCCAGGGGAGCCTTGGGATCCCGGCCCCGCCATACCCGGTAGTTCCAGAACATGAAGCGCGCATTGAGCGCCATCACGCCAACCAGATAGACCGCGCCACTCATGCCGATCACGAAGGGCAGCAGGGTCACCGCCACGGTCAGCCAGCCGTAGAGCCAGACCTGCAGGCGCGTAAAGGCCTCACCATGGGTCACCGGCAGCATCGGCACCCCGGCACGGGCATATTCGTCGCGCTTGTGCAGCGCCAGCGCCCAGAAATGCGGCGGCGTCCAGGCGAAGACGATCAGTACCAGCAGCAGCGGTTCGGCCCCCACCTGGCCGGTCACCGCGGTCCAGCCCAGCAGCGGCGGCGCGGCGCCCGCCACCCCCCCGATCACGATATTCTGGGGCGTGGCATGCTTGAGAAAGGCCGTGTAGACCAGCGCATAGCCGAGCAGCGACCCCAGGGTCAGCCAGGCCGTGAGCGCATTGACCTGCCACACCAGCAGCCCCAGCCCCGCCAGCGACAGTAGCGTGGCCCAGCCCAGTGCGATGCTGCTCGGCATGCGTTGAGAGGCGAGCGGGCGCCGCGAGGTGCGCACCATCAAGGCATCCAGGCGCCGATCCACCACATGGTTGAAGGCCGCCGCCCCGCAGGCGGTCAGGCCGATGCCGGCCAGCCCGAAGACGACCACCCCGGGCGACGGCAGTACCGGCTGCGCCAGCGCCATGCCGACCAGGGCACAGACCAGCATCACCACCACCACCCGCGGCTTGCACAGGGTGACCAGGTCCCGCCACCCCCAGCGACCCAGCGAAGAGGAGGAAAGCGCGGTAACGCGAAACTCGGTTGTCAGTGAATCAGACATGGATCCACTCCTTCTTCTGTCGGGAGGATTGACAAGAGGGGGTAGCAGCCGGCGCCAGGCAGTGCCATCGCCAGGCGGCCAGTGCCAGACTCAAGGCCAGCGCCACGGCCCCCGCGGTATGCAGCAGTGCCAGCCATAGCGGCAGCCACAGCAGTACATTGGCGATTCCCAGCAGGAGCTGCACGACGTAGGCCCCCCCCAGACCCGCCAGCCAGGGCCGCATCGCCGGCTCACGCCAGGCATGCCACACCAGCGCCATCAGGGCCAGCCCCAGTGCCAGCGCCCCCAGGCGGTGCCCCACCTGAATGGCAGTCCGTGCCTCGGCGTGCAGCCGGCCGTGCAGGTAATTGGGGCCCACCCCCTGGGAGAGATGAAAGCCCTCGCTCCAGTCCATGGCCGGCCATCCCTCGCCATTGCAGGTGGGAAAGCCCTGGCAGGCGATGCCGGCATAGTTGCTCGACACCCAGCCGCCCAGTGCCAGCTGGGCCACCAGCAGCGCCGCGGCGATACCCCATAACGGCGTCGGGCGGCGACCCGGCGACGCCACGCCACCCGGCGTCAGGCGGCCCCTCGCGCAGCGCCCCAGGCGTAGATACAGCCACAGGAATACCAGCATCACGGCGAACCCGCCCAACAGATGCAGCGTCACCACCTGGGGCCACAGCTTGAGCGTGACGGTGAAGGCGCCAAATGCCCCCTGCACCATGATCAATCCCAGAAGCGCCAGGGAGAGGCGCCAGGGATAATCGGCCCGGCGGCGCAGCGGCCAGCCCAGCAGCACCAGGGCGATCACCAATAGCCCCAGGGCGGAGGCCACATAGCGATGGGTCATCTCCATCCAGGCCTTGGCGCTCACCAGCGGCGACGCCGGGCTGTGCGCCAGGGCGCGCCCCTCATCGGGCACCACCAGGGCGCCGTAGCAGCCCGGCCAGTCCGGGCATCCCAGCCCGGCATCCACCAGGCGGGTCCAGGCCCCCAGCAGGACCACCCCCGCCGTGAACACAACGCCCGCCAGGCCGAGGCCCTTGAGCAGTGTCAATCGCCGCTGTGCTGCCTGCATCGCCCCACCTCCCTTCGCATCCGGGCTTCAGCTATGCGCCTCACCTATGCGCTTCGCCTATGCGCCTCACCTACGCGCCTCACCTATGCGCCTCACCTATGCGCCTCACCTACACGCTTCACCTACGCGCTTCATTTACACGCTTCGCGCACGCGCCTAGTGCCCCGCCAATTCCTGGCCGGCCTGCCAGGGCGCCTCCGGGTTCATGCGCAGCAGGCGCCCCAGGTCCTCCTTCACCGCATAGGGGTCCACCCCGGGCGCATAGCCAAGCACCACCCGCCCCTGGGGGTCGATCACCCACAGCCGCCCGGCTTCCCGCCGTCCAGGCTCCCGCCAGGCGGGACGCCCTGCCCACCGGGCGACTACCGCACCGGGCAGGGCCGGGGCGCCGCCCCCCAGACGAAGCCGGCTGACCCTGGGCGCGTCGCTGCCCAGGGCCCGGTGCAGCCGCCACCATTGATCCCTGAGCGCGTCACAGCGCGCGGTGCAGTCGAATGCCAGCACCCAATCCCCGGACAGCTCCCGGGCCACCGCCGGGGTCAGCGGCCACTCGGTCAACGCCGGCACCCCCGGGGCGAGCTCCCCATGTGCCGTATGCGCCTCGGGGATACCCACCCGCCCCAGGGCCATCACCGTGGCCACCAACACCGGCAGCGAGAGAAACAGCAGCAGGGCCGACAGCTTGAGCCGGCCATGACGCGCGGCGTGGACGCTTGTCATCATGGGCCCTCCCCGGGCGAGTCTTCGACATGAGTCGGGTGGCGATACCGGCGCCGGCCCCCGATGACCATCACCACCAGCGCCGCCAGTGCCAGCCCCCACCACTGGACCGCATAGCCAAGGTGGCGGCTGGGCGGCATGACACTGGGAGTCCACCAGCCGGGCAGGCTCCCGGGGCCCCTCTCGAGGTGCAGCCAGCCGGCGTGGGCGAAATCGAGGCCCCAGGCATCCAGCTGGATACGCTGCAGCCGCGCGCCCTCCCGATTGGGGCCGAACAGCGGTGCCCCCTCGCCTGCCTGCTGCCAGCGTCCGCGCAGCGTGACCCGGCCCCGGGGCGTGGCCACGCTGGGATCGGCTCGACTCGTCCCGGTCTCCAGGAACCCGCGCTGCACCAGCCATAACCGGCCATCATCGCCGCGCAGCGGCGTCAGGGGCGCCACGCCCAGGCGCCCCTCATGGGTGCGGTTATCGAGAAACAGGGTCTCGTCGGCCAGGTACTCGCCGCTCAGCGTCAGGCGGCTGCCCTCCGGGGGCACCTGTCGGGGCGCGGTCAGCGTGGGGGCCGCGTCCAGCCGCGCCAGATAGGCGCGCTTGTCCGCACCGCGCTCCCACTGCCAGAGGCCCAGCGCCAGCCCCAGCGCCACCAGCCCCGACCAGAGCGTCCACCACAGGCGTTGCCGGCACCGTTCACGGCGGGCATGCTGGGTAACATCAACGTCCAAGGAGTGTTCCATGCTGCTCAAGGTCCTGATTGCCCTGGTGTTCCTGGCCATGCTGGCGAGCCTCGCCGCCGGTGCCGGCTTCCTGCTCCGCGACGACGCCGCCTCGCGGCGCCTGTTGATCTCTCTCAAGCTGCGGGTGGCCCTCGCCGCTACCCTGCTGGCCCTGCTCTTCTATGGCTTCTATGCCGGCACCCTCGCCTGAGCCCCGCGCCGCCTCAAGAGCCCCGCGGGCCGCGCCAGGCTCGATCCCGCAAGACGGGGCCCCGTAAGACATAAGCTCAGAAGACATAGGCTCAGAAGACATAAACGAAGAGAAAGAGCCCGACCCACACCACATCCACGAAGTGCCAGTACCAGCAGGCTGCCTCGAAGCCAAAGTGGTCCTGGGCGGCGAAGTGGCCGCGCAGGATACGCAACAGCATCACCGTCAGGATGGTGGCCCCGATGATCACGTGGGCCCCATGGAAGCCGGTGAGCAGGAAGAAGGTCGAGCCATAGATCCCCGCCTCCAGGGTCAGGCCGTAGTGATGGTAGGCCTCGTAATACTCCACGCCCTGAATGGCGATAAAGCTGAAACCCAGCAGTACGGTGACCAGCAGCCAGTTGCGCGTGGTCTGGCGAAGGCCCTCCTTGAGGCCCTCGTGGGCCACCGTCAACGTGATGCTCGAGCCCACCAGGAGCAGGGTGTTGGCCAGGGGCAGCTGCCAGGGGCTCAATACCTCATGGGCCCCCGACACATCCCCCGGCGGCTCCAGCAGCGGCCAGCTGGCGGTAAAGTCCGGCCACAGCAGGGCCGCCACCCCCTTGGCCCCCTCGCCGTCCAGCCAGGGCAGCGCAAAGGTGCGCACATAGAAGAGCGCGCCGAAGAAGGCCCCGAAGAACATCACCTCGGAGAAGATGAACCAGGCCATGCCCTGGCGGAAGGAGCGATCCATCTGGGCATCATAGAGGCCGCTGCGTGATTCCTTGATCACGTCGCGAAACCACAGCGCCATCACGGTCAGCAAGGCCACGAAGCCCGCCGCCATCACCAGGCCGCTCTGCCCGTGCACCAGGATCATGCCGAATCCGACCAACATCGTGCCCAGCGCCAGGGAGCCCAGGATCGGCCACTTGCTGGTTGCGGGAACGTAGTAGCTGCCACCACTCATGCCTCACCTCCTTTGTCGCTGCTCGCGCGTGCCTGAAGCGCGGCCTCATCGGCGACCGGATACAGGGTATAGACCAGGGTTACGGTGCTGATATCGGCCGGCAGGTCCCGGGTCAGCTGGAAGATCAGGGGAAACTCGACCCGCTCTCCCGCCTGCAGGTGCTGTTCCTGGAAGCAGAAGCAGGCCAGCTTGCGCAGATACAGGTTGGCGCGCGCCGGCGTCACGCTGGGCACGGCCCGCCCTCGAATGGCGGTGTCGGCCGTGTTGTGGAAGGCGAAGCCCACCTCGGCGCTCTGCCCGGGGTGCACGCGGATCTGGCGCGTCTCCATCTCGAGGTTCCAGGGCAGGCCGGCACTGGTGCGCGTCACGAACTGCACGCTAACGGCCCGTGACTGGTCCACCTCCCCGGCGATCAGCGCCCGGCCCTGGGTGTCCACCTTGCCGTTGAGCCCGGTCACCTCGCAGAAGACGTCGTAGAGCGGCACCAGGGCGAAGGCGAAGGCAAACATGCCGGCCAGGGCGAAGAGGGTCCGGGTCACCGTTCGCCGCACCCCCTTCGCTCTCGGCGTAGTCTCGTGTTGACGTGTCTCCATTACCGCACTCCCCGGGTCGACAGACGCCCCTTATTTCGACTCATGACGAAAGGTGGGCGGATGCTCGAAGGTATGCAGCGGGGCCGGGCTCGGCACGCTCCACTCGAGGTCCTCGGCGCCCTCCCAGGCCTTGGCCGGCGCCTTCTCGCCCCCTCGCACGCACTTGATGATGAGCCACACGAAGAGCAGCTGGGAGGCGCCGAACAGAAAGCCCCCCAGGCTCGATGCCAGGTTGAAGTCCGCGAACTGCAGGGCGTAATCGGGAATGCGCCGCGGCATGCCGGCAAGGCCCGCGAAGTGCATCGGGAAGAACGTCAGGTTGACCCCGATCACCGACAGCCAGAAGTGCCAGTGGGCCAGCCTCAGGTTGGGATAGTGGCCGGTCCACTTGGGCAGCCAGTAGTAAGCCGCGGCGAGGATGGCGAACAGCGCCCCCGGCACCAGCACATAGTGGAAGTGCGCCACCACGAAGTAGGTGTCGTGATACTGGAAGTCCGCCGGCGAGATGGCCAGCATCAGCCCGGAGAAGCCCCCGATGGTGAACTGCACCACGAAGGCCAGGGCAAACAGCATGGGCGGGTCGAAGCTGATCGACCCGCGGAACATGGTGGCCACCCAGTTGAACACCTTCACCCCGGTGGGCACGGCGATCAGCATGGTGGTGTACATGAAGAACAGCTCGGCGGTCAGCGGCATGCCCACGGTAAACATGTGGTGGGCCCAGACCATGAACGACAGGATGGCGATGGCCCCGGTGGCATAGACCATGGAGGCGTAGCCGAACAGCCGCTTGCGCGAGAAGGTCGGAATGATCGCCGAGACGATCCCGAAGGCGGGCAGGATCATGATGTAGACCTCGGGATGCCCGAAGAACCAGAACAGGTGCTGGAAGAGCACCGGATCCCCTCCCCCGGCGGCATTGAAGAAGCTGGTGCCGAAGTTGATGTCCATCAGCATCATGGTCACGGCCCCGGCCAGCACCGGCATGACCGCAATCAACAGGAAGGCGGTGATCAACCAGGTCCAGCAGAACAGCGGCATATCCATCATCCGCATGCCCGGCGCGCGCAGGTTAAGCACCGTGGCGATGATATTGATGGCCCCCAGGATCGAGCTGATACCGGCAATATGCAGCGAGAGGATAAAGAAGGTGGTGGACGGCGGCGCATAGGTGGTGGAGAGCGGCGCGTAGAAGGTCCAGCCGAAGTTGGGGCCACCGCCGGGCATCAGCAGGGTGCTGAGCAGCAGGGTAAAGGCCACCGGCAGCAGCCAGAAACTGAAGTTGTTCAGCCGCGGCAGCGCCATGTCCGGGGCCCCTATCTGCAAGGGTATCATCCAGTTGGCCAGCCCCACGAAGGACGGCATGATGGCGCCGAACACCATGATCAGGCCGTGCATGGTGGTCATCTGGTTGAAGAACTCCGGCTCCACCAGCTGCAGCCCCGGCTGGAAGAGCTCGGCGCGCACCACCATCGCGAAGATCCCGCCGATGAAGAACATCGTCAGCGAGAAGATCAGGTAGAGGCTGCCGATTTCCTTGTGATTGGTGGTCAACAGCCACCGCTTGATGCCGTAGCGCGGGGCGGGATGCGCCGCCGCCTGGCCACCGGCATTGGCGGTGGAGCTCTGCTCGACGGGGTGATGCAAGGGCAGCTTGGGCGCCATGGTGAATCTCCCTGATCTTCGCTGTTCTAGGCTCGTGACGGGGAAGCCGTGGCCGGGAAAAAGCCGTAGCCGAGGTTAGTCGGCCAACCGCTCGGCGATGTCCGAGGGCTGAATGACGTCACCGGTCTCGTTGCCCCAGGCGTTGCGTTCATAGGTGATCACGGCGGCAATTTCCACCGGGCTCAGGGTGTTGCGGAAGGCCGGCATGGCGGCACCCGAGACCCCGTTGACCACGGTCTCGATATGTCGCTCGCGCTCCTCCATCAGCGCCTGGTTGCCCGCCAGCGCCGGGAAGGCCGGTGCGTTGCCGCCCCCATCGGGCTGGTGACAGGAGGCGCAGACCGCGTTGTAGCTCTCCTCGCCCCGGGCCATCAGCTCCTCCAGGCCCCACTCCCGGTCGACGCCCGAGGCCTCCTGGGCGGCGGCCTCCTTGCGCTCGGCCAGCCATTCATCGAACGCCTCTTCCTCCATGGCATGCACCACGATGGGCATGAAGCCGTGATCGATGCCACACAGCTCGGCGCACTGGCCGCGGTAGACGCCGGGCTCATTGATCCGCACCCAGTTCTCGTTGACGAAGCCGGGAATGGTGTCCTGCTTCACGGCCAGGTCCGGCACCCACCAGGAATGGATGACGTCGTCGGAGGTCATCAGAAAGCGCACCTTGCGATCCACCGGCAGCACCAGGGGCTCATCGACCTCTCGAAGATAGTGTTCGCCCCGCTCGCCCTCGCCACGCACCGTCTCGCGGGGCGTGCCCAGGTTGGAGGTGAAGGCGACATCCTCGCCGAGGTACTCGTAGCGCCAGCGCCACTGCTGGCCGATGATCATCACATCCAGGTCGGCATCGGCCGGGTCATACATCTTCTTGAGGGTAGCGGTGGCGGGCACCGCCATGCCGACCAAAATCAGCAGGGGAATCGCCGTCCAGATCACTTCGACCAGGGTGTGCTCATGGAAGTGTGACGCCTTGGCGCCCTTGGAATGACGAAAACGGAACAAGGAATAGAACATCACCCCGAACACCAGCACGCCGATGACCACACAGATCCAGAAGATGGTCATATGCAGTGAGTGAATCTCGCGACTGACGTCGGTGACACCCACGGGCATATTCCAGCCATTGGCCATGGCCAGCGTCGTCGTCAGGGGGACGACCAGGCAACCCGCAATCCACACGATACACGTGCGCATAGGCGCCTCCTCCTTGCTAGTTGTCGTGGCTTGTTATTGTCAGCTTGCGCGCTAGCCGCACGCGGGTGGTTCGATTCGTTTCGCTACGTCTGGCATTGAGTGTAGACACCCGGGCGGCGATTCACTGACGCAACCCCTGGCATCGCCAACGCCACTTTCAACGGGCCGCCGCCACGGCGACCAGCGCCACCACCCCCACCAGCGCCAACCCCATCAGGATTCCCACCGCCACGAAAGCCACGGGATGGCCCTTCTCGAAGTCCTCGCGACGGCGGGCATCCTTCTGTACCCCGAAGAAGGCCGCCAGTACCGACTTGACCACGCTCCACATCGCCCACTCCTTCTTGACATACATCAAAAGACGCCACGCCAGCGCCGCCCTTCCGCTTCCCGTCTCCTACACTCTAGTCAACATCACGACGCGCATGCCGCGCCCGTAACCCGCTGGCGTATCAACCAGGAGGTCCCCGTGTCCCAGAGTCCCTTTGATAACCCGATATCGGAATGGTGGCAGCAGCAGTGGCCGAAGGGGGTAAATCCCATGGTCCGCCTCCAGCAAGCCTGGATGGAGAACCTCGCCGAGGCCCTGCAATTCGAAGCGGAGTTCCTGATGGCCATCGCCCAGAGCGGCGAGAGAATCGCCAGGACCTTCGACGGCCCCCAGCCCACGACTCCGGCAGAGATGCAGGCCTATTATGAAGCGCTGGTGAAGGAGATGAGCGACGCTCAGATGAAAAGCCTCGAGCAGGCCTCACGGCTTAGCCACGACTTCCGCAAGCGACTGTGGGAGAAGATCTAGCCAGTCGACACCAACCGCCGACCCAATGATCAGGCGCCCTTCCGGGCGCCTTGTCAGTTACCCAGGCCGAAGAGGCGGGTCATCACCGGCAGCAGAAAGGCGGTAAGCAGCCCCGTGAGGCCCATGGCCAGACCCGAAAAGGCGCCGGCCACGGCACCGATACGGGCGAAGGCCTGGGCGGTACCGAAGCCGTGGGCCGTGAGTCCCAAGGCAAACCCCTGCACCGCCGGGTCCTGAATCCGCAGCAGGCGAAATATCCAGGGCGACAACGCGCAGCCGATGGAGCCCGTCAGCAGCACCAGCCCCGCCGCCAGGGAGGGAATGCCGCCGATCTGTTCGGCCACCCCCATAGCAATGGGGGATGTGACCGAGTGTGGCGCCAGGGAGAGCACCGTCTCCAGGCGCGCGCCCATCGCCAGGGCGATGCCCAGGGTGCTGGCCACCGCCGTGACGATGCCCAGCAGACAGGCCATCGTGAGCGGACCCAGCAGGCGCCGGACCCGCTCGCGATGGTCATACAGGGGTATCGCCAGGGCCACGGTGGCCGGCCCGAGCAGGAAGTGAATGAACTGCGCCCCCTCGAAGTAGGTAGCGTAATCCATGTCCACCAGCATCAGCAGGCCGATCAGGATGGCGATGGACAGCGTCACCGGATGCACCAGCGGCGTCCCCCCAAGCGCGCGGTTGATGCGCACCGCCAGGCCGAATACCAGCAGCGTCATCAGCAGCGAGAGCAGCGGATTACCGGAGAGATAGACCCACAACTGATCCAGCGTCGTGAAGCTCATTGCCCTTCCCCTCCCCGGCGCCGATTGAGCCGATCCAGCGCCCAGGCCGTGACGGCCAGGGTCAGCCCCGTCGACACTCCCAGGGTGACCAGGATCGACCACAGGTCGCGCCCGATCAGCGCGAAATGCACCATCAGCCCGACCCCCGCCGGCACAAACAGCAGCGTCAGGTAACGCAATAACCCCTCTCCCGCCAAGCGCAGGCTATCCGGCACCCGCCCCACCACCAGCAGCCCGACCAGCAGGATCACCATGCCAAACACCGGCCCCGGTATCGGTAGCGTCAGTCCACGCGCCACCATTTCCCCCAGAAACTGGCACACCAGTAACACGCTCATTCCCATGATCAACGGCACGACGACTCTTCCTCTGCGAACTCGACAACGCCCCACACGCGGCGCAAACCGCGAACATCATAGTGCATGTCTCGTGCACACCCCAGCCGCCCCGCCCAAGCATCTGAAAAGAAAGTGCAAAAGGGGCTTTTCATTTGTCGGCTAACGCGCTAGTATACGCCTCGTTCTCGGGAGACAGGCCACACGGCCAAGAAACCGAAAACGCGAGTCGGAGCGTGGCGCAGCTTGGTAGCGCGTTGCAATGGGGTTGCAAAGGTCGCAGGTTCGAATCCTGTCGCTCCGACCAAAAACATACGTAAAAACGGCCACTTAGCTCATAGAGCAAGTGGCCGTTTTTCGTTGGACTCAATTCAGATGGTAAAGAGAAAACCAATACGGGTGCCGGTAACAGCGCCCGCCCCGATCAAGATAGAGCTTCGTCTCGGTGGCTATGGCACCTTCCAAGAGCCAAGTGACCAACTGGAGGTTGGGCCATCTATAACGCATACTGAAAGATAGCCTCGCAATGCATGCACACTCTCAATAGCAGTGCATGGAGAAGATCAAGGAGACAACGTATGGCAGTTCGCATCAGGTCATATCGTAGGATCCGTGCAGTCGGTTCTGTGATGGACTTCTGGCCGGTGAGCAACTACGCCGAGCATATGCCCAAAGGCACCCCTCAGCAGCGCCTGGGACAGTGCTGGCAAAACGTGGGCAACCAGCTTTGCAAGTCCATCAAGGATTACGAGCAATTGAGCCATGAGCGATGAAGCTCCGAAACAGCCTGGTACTGAAGAAACCGCTGCCTTAAAGCATGGTTGCCCTGTTCGTCGCTCCGAGAGTGCTCCAGGAGCGAGCAGCCAAACAAAATACACGAGACGATCTGCCTGCTGAGAATCAGCAGACTGACGAAACATAGCAAACCTCCCAATCACATCATCGCATCGGGGGTACATCAGGTTGCTTTCTTCTCAAGAAAGATATCAACCCAAAAAGGCGTCGATGCCTTCTTCACTGACCGCCTCATGCACCGCCTCCAGGGCGGCCTGATCGCTGACGAAGCGATCGTCCCAGACGTGAGAGGCACCGTCCTCGTTGACGACCTCCAGCACCCAGTCGGGCTCCCCTTCCAGGCGGTAGATTTCGACCTGAAGCGTGTGGCCATCATAGGTGACGGCCTGGCTCACAGGGCTCTGGATCAGTTCCGGCTCGTACTCTGTGCTCACAAGACTCTCTCCAGCATCGTGGTCGCTGGCCAGTTTACGCCTCGGACGCTCCCAGCACTATCATGCGCCCGGCGCTCTCCTCCAGCTCCTGAACGATGCGCTCCATGGCCTCGATGCGGGCATCCAGATAGTCCTGGGCTTCATCATCGGTGGCATGGCGACTATCCAGGCGCGCCTGGCTGATGGCACTCTTCAGCGCCTGGGCCATATTCCGCAGGCTCCCGGCACTGCGCTGGGCCTGGGCGGCGTTCTCGAGCTCGGCGTCGGCGCTATGGCGGAAGAAGATGGGCACGACGCTGTCGTCGGCATCGAAGTCGATGGCATCGCGCAGCGCTACCTGTACCGAGCTGTAGCCGCCATCTCCGGTGCCATTGGCGGCGCTGTCGCGCACCACCTGCTCGGCATGGTCGAGAACACGCCATTCATAGGGCTCATCGCCGTAGACCTCGATGCGGCCGGCTTCATGGGGGCGATCGATGCAGTGCTGGACCTTCATAACAGCTTCCTCCCGAGGGGCGTCTCGGCGCCAGCAGAATGCCATGGCGCCCTTGTTATCAACTGATTCCAGATTATCAAGAAGCTGGTGACACTACCTTGACCGGGCTCAGCTCCAGCCGCAACGGAGAGTCAAATAAGTTTAAGCGGCTCGATATCGCGAAAGATCCCGGTCTTGGTCATGTCGCGGCGCAGGGTGAAGGTCTCGAGTGCCGCCACCGGGTCGACCCGGTCGAGGCTGTCGAACTGAATCCCCTCCCACTGCTCCCGGGTGACCTTGACGCTGTAGAGGTACTGTTCAAACTCGCCACCGGTGGCCGGGTCGATAGCCTGGCGATAGCCCGAGACGCGCGCCTCCTCGACCCCGGGCAGGCGGGCGAACACCGCCCCCAACACGCGAAAGGCGATGCCGTGCACGTGGTCACGGTAGAGCTCGCGCTGGCGGGTGGCGCTTAATCGACGAGGCGAGAGCTTGAGCTGCTTGGGCGGCATGGCCCAGTACTGCCCCGGCATTTCCCCTTCGCCGGGCAAGTCGATATCCACCGCAATGGTCCTGGTGTCGCTGCCGAGGTCGAAATCGACCAGTGTTTCCCGCGGCCAGTCGATCTCCTCGAGCCGCTCGCGCAGGGTGGCCTCCATGGCGTCCGGGTCATCCCACACCCCCTCGCCCTCGCGGCGGAAGCGGGAAAACTCCGCGGCATCGTGTTCGGCCTTGCGCCACTCCCAGGCGCGGTAACGCTCGTCAAATTCCGTCTTGAGGCGGGCATTGCGCGCCTCCCGGTGGCGCCTGGCCGGTGGCCACAGCGCATGCCACCAGGCCGGCGGCGCTGGCTGGAACGGCGGCGGCGGCGCCTGGGCAAACTCACGAACCACATAGCCGTGGGCTTCGGGGGGTGGTGTCTGCTCATGCAGCCGTCCCAGCCGGTCGAGATCCGCATTCAGCCGATCACAGTGAGCCTGCAACTGCTCGCGCAGGCCCTGCTCGGCGTGGCGACGAATGATTCGCGCCTCGGCGTCACTCATGGGCGTGCCATCGCCGTGGAAGTAGCGAACCTGGCCATTGTCGTCGATCTCCAGCGCTACCGGCACGCTGCCCCCCTCGCCCAGCAACGCCTCGAGGCTCGCGGCGTTGCTGCGCCGCGAGCCGCTCGCCCCCTCGCGCTGCCCCTGTGACTTGCTACTGCCACCGAGTTTTTGGCGATAGGCCAGGCCGGTGCCGGGCAGCCCCGCATGGCCATGCACACCACCGGGACCCACGCTCAGGCTGGCCCCTCGTGGTCCCACCGAAAGGCCGAGGCCACGCTTGCTGAGGTTGAGGCGAACGCCGGGCGCCAGACGGATACGACGCTGGAAACGAAAGGCCATGTCGGTCCTCTAAAGTCCTTGTCGATATTCACTACATGCCAGTCTATCCCGACTCGCCCCTCGGGGCATTTAACGCTCACCGCCCCAGCGAGACATGACAGGCCGCTAGGCATGGAGCGCTATCCGCTCCCAGTGCTCGGCGCTGCCCAACCACTGTTGACGCAGGCCCCGCTGCTCGCCCAACAGAATCGCCAGGGGGCCGACCAGTGGGTGTCCATCGGGCAATCCGGCGGCGTGGGCGCGCAGTCGTGGCTGGTCGCCGAGTTGCTCGGCCGGCAGATGCTGGGCATTGGCCCGCTCGGCCAGCATGGCCAGCGGCGGCAGCAGCAGGTGCGTGGCGCCGCTTGACAGCGCGAGCCCCACTCCCTTGGCATCGAAGTCGCCCAGGTAGAGATGCGGCTTGCCGCCTCGGGCCCAGGCCTCGGCCAGCCTGGCGAAGCCGCCGCCGTAGTGGCGGTCGCCACGGTAGAGCACCAGCACGGCGCCCCAGGGTTCCAGCGCCGGAATCGCCGGCGACACGTCATAGAAGCCATCCAGGTTCTCGACCTGCACCAGCGCCTCGAAGGCGTCGAGGTCGATATCCCGCCAGTCGATATCGAGGAAGTCACGCGGCCGAGGGGATAACCCGGGGCGCTCGCCCAGCGCCGGCAGGCTGGCCAGCACCCGCTGCTCCCGGGGCTTCTCGCGAACGTCCTTGGCCTCGCGGTTGCCATGCGCCGCCTGCTCCGCCGTGCTCAGGCCGGCGAGGTCGACGGCCAGGGCGGGCTCGCCCAGGTCGACCAGGGTCTCGTCGATCCGGCCGAGCAACTCGGCATCCAGGCGCAGGTGGCGATGGGAGAGCCGCGCCCCCAGCTCGATGTCCTGGGCCTGGCACCAGTCGACGATGGCGTTGATGACGGGGCCACGCCTTTTCTCGATACTGGGCCGAGTCGCCAGCTCCCCGAGGGTATCGCGGAGCAGATGACGGGCGCGGTTGGATAGCAACATCTTCGATAGCAGCATGGAAACCTCACGCGAGTTGCACAATGACGTCGTGGATCAGCCTCAGATGATTATAGGGGCTGGCCTGGGTTTCCTGCTGGCTCAGGCGAAAGGCGCGCTGTTCGTTGCGGGGCAGGCCCTGGAACTCGGCGATCACCTGGAACAGCCAGATTTCCTCGTCCCATTCAAGCTCGCCTGCCTGACGATATTCCAGGGCGCTCAGCGCCTCGTCGCCGTCCACCACCGCGAGATAGAAGCGCTCCACCTCCTCCTTGAGCGCCTGCTGGCGTGCGGCGACCCGGGCATCTTCCTGGGGGGCGGCAACGCCGGCGGCGGTTACCGGCGCCGGGCGCGACACGGGGCGCGGCAGCCGATGCAACAGCTCGGTGAGCGCGCGGCTATCGGGATGGTGGTCCAGGGCGGCGGCGCCGGCGGCGACCAGCGGCGTGGCCTGGTTGACCAGCACCGGCACTTCGCCGCGCCGGGCATAGTTGCCGGGCACGAAGCCGGGATGCTCGCGCAGGAAGCCGGCCATGCCCGCCACCAGGCGGCTGCGCGACTGCTGCTGGCGGAAACGCGCCATCAGCTCGACCAGTCGCCGCTGCACCTCGCGCAGGCTGGTGTAGTGCTGGGTCAGCTGGTGCTGCAGGCCGCTGACCAGCAGCTTGCGCAGGGCGCCGTCGCTGCCCACCAGCTCGATCAGCTCGTCGAAGTCGATCAGCGCCAGGCCATCGAGCAGGCGCACGATCTGCTTCTGGGCGCGCTCGTTCTCGCGGATCTTGTCGCCCAGGCGGCTGACGAAGCCGAAGTCGCCGTTGAGGCGTCGCCACAGGCTGTCGATGGCGTCGGCGAAGCGGCCGTTGAGGTCATCCACCTCCTGGCGAAGCCGCAATAGTTGCTGCTCCTGGCGCCAGTACTCCCCGCCATCCCGGGCCTCGCGGTAGCTCTGCACCAGGCTGCGCAAGAGCTCCAGGGTCTCGGCCACATCGGCGTTGACGTGGCGGCGACTCTCGTCCGCGAGCATCTCGGCGACCAGTTCACGCACCTTGGGGGCGAGCTTGACCCCGCCCCGCTCGTCCGGGCGCCACAGGATGCGCGCCGCCAGCAGCCGATTGAGCGCCGTGGTGCTGAGCGTCTCCACCGGCACCTCATCCCGGGCGTAGCCGGCCATCAAGGCCTCGGCGTACTTGCCGAGCAGCGCCAGCCGCTCGACCCCGGTACTGATCAGGCGGCTCTCCAGGGCGTGTGAAGGATCGTCGCTCACAGCAGGCTCTCCTGGCCGCTCGGCGCCTGGTCATCCACCGGCAGGTTCTCCTCGTCGCGAATAAAGCGCACCAGGTCGATAAGGTAGTCGACCTTGGCGGTGACCAGGTAATACTGGCGATCGGCGTGGGGCTGAAGCAGATAGCCATGCTCCTTGAGCCGCTTGAACACCTGCTTGAGCTGGGCATCGAGCTGGTCGCTCTGGGAGCCGAAGAAGGGGTCGCTCGCCAGGCGCTCCAGGCGTTCGCGCAGGCCCTGGTGGTCCTCGCAGCGAGAGCTGAAGTCGGCGGGCTTGAGCACATCACCGGGGGCGGCGGGGCCATCCCGGCCCAGCGCCTCCTGCACCAGCTGCAGCCATTCCAGCAGCGGGAGCAGGCTGTTGACGGTCTCCGCCAGCTGACGGGAGAGTTGCTCCCGGGCGCCTTCATCCAGGGCGCGCCAGGCCAGGAAGACGACGCTGCCCTCGTGATTGGTGGCCAGCCGCCGGTTGAGCGGGCGCAGATAGGCATCGATCTGCTCCCGCGTCACGTCATCCTGCAGGTGGCCAAACGCGCCTTCGTCGCTGACCGCACAGATAAACTCGCCGGCCAGCAGCCGCTCGATCAAGGGCCCATGGCTCACTAGGGAGCGCCCGAGTTCGTGGCCTTCCGACCGCTCCGTCTCGCCGGCCGGGGCCGGCTGGATCGCTTCGCTCATGATGCCACCTCCTCGGCGCGGGCCTGCAGACGCTGGGCCAGGCGACTCAGGCGCGGCTCGATTCGCTTGAGCCGACGCTGGGTGGGCTCCGCCGCGTCGCGGTCGATCAGGTAACGATTGTGAAACAGCAGCAGCACGTCCGACTCCGGGTTGGGGAAGGCGCCGACGATATGGATACGGTTGTTGTCACAGGCGTCGAACAGCTTCTCGACGTTGTGATAGGCCAGGGTGCCGATCTCGTCGATGGGCCAGTGAATGGCGATCTCGGCCGGGCCACGCAGGAGCCGAGTAAAGGCGAGCAGGAACTTGCACAGGATCAGATAGGCCATGCCGTGGCTGGAGGACTCCAGCAGCTGGCGATCGTTGCGGATGACCAGGTCGGTACCGCCCTCGTTGAGGTGCAGCTCCAGGCGCAGCAGGCTCTCGAAGCTGTACTGCTGGTCGCTGCGCAGCAGCTCCACCACATCGGCCAGGGTGTCGAGATAGTCGTCACCGGGGAGCGGCTGGCCGGAATCGCGCCACTCGCGGTAGCGCCGAGAGAACCGCTTGAGCGGCTCCCAGAAGCCCAGCTCGTCGATGGTGGACTGGATCTTCACCTCGGCCCGGCCGATGCCCTCGAGCTTGAGGTCGTCGGCCACTTCGTCCGACAGGCGACGGCTCTGGGCGCTGATGCGCCGGTTGAGGTCGCTGAAGACGGTGAAGAACTTGTCGAGGTCGTCGGAGAGGTTGCGTCCCTCCTGCAGCAGCTGTTCCTGCTGGCCTTCCAGCAGCTGGAGCATGCCGGCGATCACCGGCAGCAGCCGGCGCGGGCTCTCGCCGTCGAGCCGGGCCCGTTCGGCCTCCAGGGTGTCCTGGAAATCGGCGCTGGCACCCTTGATCAGCTCGGATTCCAGCGTCTCGCAGCCGCGGCGCAGGGCCTCCAGCTCTCGTGCATGGTCGGTCAGCCCCTGGCGCAGGCGCTCGATGCGCTCCTGGGTGTCTCCGGGCGCCTCGCCGAGAGGCTCGGGGGCCGCCGCCAGGGCCAGGGCCTCGAGCTTGTCGAGCAGTGGCGTCAGGGTCTCCACCAGCGTTTTGGCCGCATCCCGGCGGGCCGTGAGGTCGCTCGCCGCCGCCCGATACTCGTCCCGGGCGGCATGAAAGTCGGCCCGGTGCTGGTGGCGCCGGCGCTCCAGGGCATCGCGCTCCCGGGTGAGCTCGGCGTCCTTCTCCACCAGCCGCGGCTTGCGCTCCCCCCACTCCACGCGCATGAAGCGCGTATAGGCATCGAGCGCCTCGCGGCGCCCCTCGGTGTCGCGAATGCGCCCGGCCAGCGCCTCCATGCGGGAACGCGTCTCCCGCACGCTGACCGGGTCAACGCCCTGCTCTGCCAGCTCGCGGTCGAAGGCCGCGGTGAGCTCATCACGCTGCAGGCGGTGCTCCTCCTTGTGCTCGGCCAGCTGACGCCGATGCTGCTGGACCTGCTGGTCGAAGCCGGCCAGGCGGGCCTGGAAATCGGCAGTCAATTCGAGGCGCTGGGCACGGTGGCCGTCGGCCAGCGCCTCCAGCGCCTGGCGCTGCTCATCGCGCAGGGCCTGATGGGCGGCCTCCTGTTCCGCCAGCGACTCACGGCAGGCGGCTTGCCGCGCCTTCTGGGCCGCCGCATGGCGCTGCTGGCACTGGCTACGCGCCTGCAGGGCGTAATCCACCTCCTCGGCGGCCCGACGACGCGCGGCACGGGCACGCTCGAGGCGGGTATCGCCCTCCTGGACCTTCTGGTGACCGGCCCGTAGCGTCTTCTCGGCCGCCTTCTCGCCCTCATTCGCCTCGTCCAGCGCCGCCTCGGCGGTGGCAATGGCGGCCAGCAGCTCGGCCTCTTCCTGGGCATAATCCGGCGCGTCGATGGCGGCCAGGTCCAGCGTCAGGCCGAAGAGGTCATCGCTTGCCGCCTCGTTGAACTGGGGGGCGAGGTCGCGCCGCTCCAGGAGCGCCGGTGCCACCACCTTGCCCAGGGTCTGCTCCCAGCCCGGGCGATGATGGCGCAGGAAATGACGCAGGCTGCCCTGGGCGGGATCGCGTTGGACCTGAAGAGTCGCCAGTCGGGCCTCGGCGCGGGAGCGGCGGGCCCGGGCCCTCTCCAGTTCCTGTTCGGCGGCGTCACGCTCCTGCCTGCGACCGTCGAGCTCGCCGCGCAGCTGCTCCATGGCCGCGGCGGCGGATGCCTGCTCGCTCTGGGCCTGGTCGACCCGGACCTGGGCCTGCTCCGCTTCGCGGGCCTCCTCGGGGCTCTGGGCCGTATGCGCCAGCTGCGCCTTGAGCTCGGCCAAACGCGCCGTCACCTGCTCCAGGCGAGCGCGGTAGTCATCATCCAGCGCCTGGCGGCGGGCCTGGTAGTCGGCGTCCAGGCGGCCCTCGGCATCGACCTGCTGGTCGCGGCAGGTGTCCTTCTCCTCACCCAGGGCATCGATCAGCGCCTGGAGCTCATCGCGACGCGCCTCGAGCAGGTCGCCGAGCTCCACCAGCCGCGCCTCCAGCTTGGCCTTGCTCGCCTTGACCGCCTGTTGCATCAGTTCCAGATGGTCACGCAGCTGTTGTTGCTGTTCGCGCCACTGGGGCAACGCCTTGAGGTCCTGCTCAAGGCCCGGCATATCGGCGGCCTCGAAGGCCTCGAACTGTTGCTGCAGATCATCCAGCACGCCTCGGGTCTGGTCGAGGTCGCTGTCGAGCTCGCTGGCGCGGTCGTTAAAGGCGTCACGCTGCTCCCGATAGGCGGCTTCCTGGGCCTGAAAGTCGCGCTGGCGCCGCTGTATTTCGGCCTCATGCTCGGCCCGGTCGCGCTCGGCGCGATGCCGATCGGCCGCCAGCTGGGGCTTCAACTGCCAGAGCGAGGCCTCCAGGTCGGCGATCTCGCGATCCCGGCGCTCCAGCTCGCCCAGCGAGCGCTGCAGGGGCTCCAGGCGCATGGACTGGCGCATGCGGGCGATCCATCCCCGGGCCTTGGTGTTGCGGATGCGGGTCACCGGCAGCTCGACGCCATCTTCCTCGAAGATCGCCGCCAGCATGGTCTTGAGGGTGTCCATCTTGCCCTCCTTGGCGTGTACCGCCGAGACCAGCTTCTCGATATGCCGGATGCGCTGGCCGGGGCGTACCAGGCTGAAGCGGGCGGCCACCTGGCGCAGGCCCAGCCCCTCCTTGCGGTTGCCCCGGGGCTGGGTGCCGGTCTGGGTGAAGTCGTTCTGGATCACCGCGCGGTACTCGGAGGTGGCCCCCAGCTTGGACGAGACCGACACGCCCCGCCGCCGCAGGCCGCTGGCCCACTGGGCGTAGTCCAGGGCCGCCACGCCGGCATCACTCTCGACCAGATAATCCTCGGGCCGGTAGGCATCTCCCACGAAGCGATACTCGACCCCACCCTCGCCGCGGCGGGTCAGCACCGCCTGGCAGACATCCCCCTCCTCGCGGCGGTATTCATACACGAGGTAGCTATTGCGGTGCGGCAGATAGAAGGCATCGAACTTGAGGCGCGTGCGCGGCACCACCCGGTTGGGCAATTCACCGTAGAACACCGGCACCAGCCGCTGCAGGGTGGTCTTGCCCGAGGCATTGGTACCACAGATATTGGTGTGGCCCTCCACACTGAGCTCGACCACCCCCTCGAGGTGGCCGTGGATCATCACGATGCGTAACAGCTGGCCCATGTCGCGTCCCTGGTCGTTGGCATGCCCATCACCGGCCCGTTGCCGATAAACGCCTATGGTGCCGGAGGCGCCGCGCCATCTCAATTGGGGAGCACTGCCTAATTGACCGGCATCTCGAGGCCGGTGCATGCTTTAATACGGGATTCGCAACGCTCTGACACACAAAGGAAACACACCATGAACGGCTTTATCCGCAACACCCTGGCGCTCGCCGTCTCCCTGGGCGTGGCCGCCACCGCCCAGGCCAACGACTTCGCCGACATGGACCCGACGACGCTACGCCTGGCCCACGTGGTCAACGAAGAGGATGGCTTCCATATCGCCGCCATGAAGTTCGAGGAACTGGTGGAAGAGCGCACCCACGGCAAGGTGGATATCGAGCTCTACCCCAACGCCAGCCTCGGCGATGAGCGCACCCTGCTCGAGGGCATGCAGATCGGCACCGTCGACATGGGGCTGATCACCAATGGTCCGGTCGCCAACTTCCTGGAGGAGATGGCGATATTCGAACTGCCCTTCCTCTTCCCGAGCCCCGAGGCGGCCTACGACGTGCTCGACGGCGAGATCGGCCAGGAGCTGCTGGGCCGCCTCTCCGAGGTCAACCTCAAGGGCCTGGCCTATGCCGAACGCGGCTTTCGCAACCTCACCAACAGCGAGCGTGCGGTGGAGAGCCCCGCGGATCTCGACGGCCTGCGCATCCGCGTTATGGAGAACCCGGTCTACGTGGATACCTTCCGTGAGCTAGGCGCCAACGCCGTGCCCATGGCCTGGACCGAGGCCCTCACCGCCATGCAGCAGGGCACCATCGACGGCCAGGAAAATCCGGTCAACGTGATCCACTCCTTCAAGCTCTTCGAGACCCAGGATCACATGACGCTGTCGCGCCACACCTACGCCCCGGCGATCTTCGTGATGGGGATGCCGGCCTGGGGCGAGCTGCCGGAGGCCGCCCGGACGGTCATCGCCCAGGCCGCCCAGGAGGCCGCCGAGCATGAGCGCCGGGTCAACGCCGAGCTGGAGACCGAGCAACTGGCCGAGCTGCGCGAGGCGGGAATGCAGATCGTCGAGGCGCCCGATATCGCCGCCTTCCAGGAGGCCGTGGCCCCCGTCTATGAGAAGTACGGCGAGCAGTTCGGCGATTACCTGCCGCGCATCCAGGAGGCGCTGAAGTAAGTGCCTGACCTCACCCATTCCCTGCTGCGTCCGCTGCGGTGGAGTGAGCGCGCCCTCGATGCCGTCATCGCGCCCGTGGTCTTCACGGCGATGGCGGCGTTGATCGGTGTGATCACCCTGCAGATCGTCTCGCGAGTGTTCTTTACCGCCGTGGGCTGGACCGAAGAGGTCGCCCGCTTCCTGTTGATATGGATCACCTTCCTGGCGGCCACACTGGCATTCCATCGAGGGCGGCATATCGCCGTGACCTTCGTGGTGGACGCCCTGCCCGGGCTACCCAGGCGCCTGGCCCGGATCGCCGCGCGGCTGGTGGTCCTGGGCTTTCTCCTCGCGTTGATCCTGATCGGCTGGGAGTACATGCAGGTCCAGAGCTTCCAGAAGTCCGCCTCGCTGCGCGTCTCCATGACCTGGATCTACGCCGTCATTCCTCTCTCCGCGGCGATCATGGCCTGGTACGCCCTGGTGGATATCGCCGGCCTGGCGCTGGGCGATGCCACTCCCTCCGCGGCTGACGACGAGGAACACCCATGACCGCCCTGCTGCTTCTATTATTCCTGGTCTTCATGCTGCTGGGCGTGCCCATTGCCCTGGCCATCGGTGCCAGCACCCTGGTGGCGCTCAAGGCCCAGGGCGTGCCGCTGATGGTGGTCACCCAGCAGATGTTCCAGGGCATCAACTCCTTCGCCCTGGTGGCGGTGCCGATGTTTATCCTCGCCGGTGACCTGATGGCCCAGGGCAAGGTGAGCGAGAAGCTCGTCGACTTCGCCGATTCGCTGTTCGGTTTCCTCAAGGGCGGGCTGTCGGTGGTCTCGGTGGGCGCCGGGATGTTCTTCGCCGCCATCTCGGGCTCCGGGGCCGCCACCACCGCCGCGGTAGGGTCGAGCCTGGTGCCGGAGCTGCGCAAGAAGGGCTACGAGCCCGCCTCGGCGGCCAGCCTGATCGCCGCCAGCGGCACCATCGGGGTGGTGATCCCGCCCTCGGTGCCGATGATCCTCTATGCCGTGATCGCCCAGCAGTCGGTATCCACGCTGTTCTTGAGCGGCATCCTGCCGGGCATCGCCATGGGTCTGGGGCTCTCCGCCATCGCCATCGTACAGGCCTACCGCCGCAACTATCCCCGCGGCATCGCCCTGTCGGCGGCCACCATCTGGCATACCTTCAGGAGCGCCAGCTGGGGGCTGATGACCCCGGTGATCATCCTCGGCGGTATCTTCTCGGGGGTCTTCACCCCCAGCGAGGCGGCGGTGGTGGCGGTCAACTACGCCCTGCTGGTGTCGCTGTTCATCTACCGCGACCTGACGCCGTCCGACGTCTACCGCATCCTCATCCGCTCGGCCATCACCACCTCGGTGATCATGCTGGTCATCGCCACCTCGGCGGTACTCAGCTGGACCCTGTCGAGCTGGCAGGTCCCCGGGGCCATCGCCCAGGCGGTGCTCTCGTTCTCCACTGACCCCCTGGTGATCATGCTGCTGGTAGTGGCGGTGATCCTGCTGACCGGCGTCTTTATCGAGACCGCCAGCGCCCTGATCATCCTGACACCGGTGCTGCTGCCGCTGGTCACCCAGCTGGGCATCGACCCGATTCACTTCGGGCTGATCATCGTCATGGGGCTGGCCATCGGCATGATCACCCCGCCGGTGGCGATCAACCTGTACGTGGCCTCGTCGGTCACCCAGCTTCCCCTGGAGCGCATCACTCGCGCCATCGTGCCCTACCTGCTGGGCCTGATCGCGGTCCTGCTGCTGGTGGTATACGTGCCGATGCTTGCCGGCTGGTCGGGGGCCTGACGCCGCATGGCGAATAGAAGCGATTGGCACACCGCGCGGCTGTCCCGGCTGCGCGGTGTCAATCTCAACCTGCTGCTGGTGTTCGATACCCTCTATCAGCATCGCAGCCTGACACTGGCGGCCGAGGCCATGAACCTTAGCCAGCCGGCCTTGAGCCATTCACTGCGCAAGTTGCGTGAACTGTTGAACGACCCGCTGTTCGTCAAGGGTGCCGACGGCATGACGCCGACCCCGCTCGCGCATCAGATGCAGGCGGGCATCGACGACGGACTCTTCCATTTCGACCGCGCCCTGACCCAGCACGAGCGTTTCATCCCGGCTACCTCCACCCGCGAGTTTCGCATCGGCGTGTGCGACGACGCCGTCAGCGGCGCCCTTCAGCCGGCGCTGCTGAGCCATACCCTCCACCATGCCCCCGGCCTGTGCTTGAACTGGCTGCCAATACGCATCGCCCATGAGGATCAGGCTCAGACGCGCCTGGAAACTCATGACCTGGATGCCGCCATCGTACAACTCGACTCTCTGCCACTGCAGTTGCCCCACGACCACCTGAGCGATGACCCCATCGGCTGCGTGGGCGATCCCACCGTTTATGGCGAGATCCCCGCCCTGGATATGACCACCTTCCTGGCCGCTCCCCAGGTAGCGCTCTCGCATCGGGAAGACAGCCCGCTGTTGATCAATGACGTGCTACGCAGGCGTGGGCTTCAGCGACGCATCGTCGCCAAAACGCCACAGGTAGCCCCGCTCGCCGATCTGCTACCCGGGACCCGGCTGCTGGCCGTGGTGCCCAGGAGCTCGGCCCGCCTGCTATGCCGACGCGACCGGCTGCGCTTCTACGACCTGCCCCTGGAGGTGGAGCCATTTCGCCTCTGCCTGCTCATTGACTGCCGTCGACCCAAGGATGCGGGGCTCGCCTGGCTACGCGAGCGACTCCGTGACGTCGCCCACGTACTCATGCCGACACCCGGGAGCGGTAAGTGATGATCGTGCACCCGGCGACTCAAGCCCCTCAACACGGGAGGTTCAAGGCGTCGGCGCACCGAATATCTTGCCAGGATTGAGCAGCCCGCCGGGGTCCAGGGTCCGCTTGAGCAGCCGCATCATCTCCAGCTCCGCTGAACTGCGGCTAAGACTCAGGTAATCGCATTTCTCGAGGCCAATGCCGTGCTCGGCGGAAATCGATCCACCGATGGCCGCCAGGGGCTCGTAGACCAGGCGTTCGACCCGCCGACGACTCTCCGGCCGATCGTCTCGCACCGAGACCATGATGTGCAGATTGCCGTCGCCCAGATGGCCGAAGGCCACCAGCCGCCCCTGTTCGGGAAAGGCGTCAGCCAGCCGTCGCTCCAGCTCGGCGACATAGTCTTCCATCGCCGGAATCGGCAGGCTGACATCGTAGGAGAACATCGGGGCCAACTGCTTCACCAGCACCTCGATGTCTTCCCGAATATCCCAGATCGCTTGGCGCTGTGCCTCGGAGCCGGCGAGTACCGCATCGGTAATCAGCCCCTGGTCCAGTGCCTGCTCCAGGAATGCCTGGAAACGCTCGGTATCGATTTCGACATCGGCTCCCTGGCTCTCGATGATGGCGTAGAAGGGCGAATCCGTCGCCAGCGGCGGCGGGTAGGCGCCGCTCTCTTCGGTCATCAGCCGGTAGTGGCTTTGCCACAGGGCCTCGAAGGCGCTCAGCCCGATGCGACGCGCCGCCAGATTGAGCAGCGTCGTCAGAGCGGCAAAGGAAGGGACCGCTACCAGGGCCGTTTGCTCGCTGGGCAGACGCGGCTGCAACCGGAGCACCGCTCGGGTGACGATACCCAGGGTGCCCTCGCTGCCGATGAAAAGCTGCTTGAGATCGTAGCCGGCGTTGTTCTTGAGCATCTGATTGAGCGAGCTCACCACGGTGCCGTCGGCAAGCACGGCCTCCAGGCCCAGCACCTGCTGGCGCATCATCCCGTAGCGAATCACTCGAACCCCACCGGCGTTGGTGGCGATATTGCCGCCGATGGTGCAGGATCCGCGTGCCCCGAGGTCGAGGGGGAACTGCATGTCGACCTCTTCAGCGGCTTCCTGCACCCTCTGCAGTGGTGCCCCGGCCTGAACGGTGAGAGTCCCGCCCACCACGTCGATGTCTTCGATGGCGGTCATGCGTTCCAGCGACACCACCAGCTCGTCGGGCGCCGTCACGGCGCCATGGACGACCCCGGTCAATCCACCATGAGTCACCACCGCCTGGCCTGCCGCATGACAGCAGGCCATGACCCGACTGAGCTCTTCGGTGTCTGCGGGGCGAATGATGGCGCCGGCCTCGCAGGCAAGCCCCGAGAACCAATCCACGCTGCGCTGGCTGACGCTTGTCCCGGTCAGGACGTTGTCGCGCCCAACGATCTCGGCCAGTTCATTTAATATTGTCTGCATCTTTTCCCCCTTTAGAGCGTGTATTCAAGCCCTTTAATCGGACCATGAAGCGCCAGATATTGACCCTGTCAGGGGATTGAGACTACCCCCGCCTCGCGACACGCTCAAGCGCTGTCGCCAGGAAACGTTGCGCTATCCAAGTAGCGAATGCGTCTATAAAAATTGCGCATTCGACCCCTCTACAGGGATTGAGTATTTTTGCCGATACAAACGCGACAACAACGACAATGTATCAACACGATTCCGAGGATACGTCATGCCAATAAAGACACTCAGCCAGCGCCTGACCTTGACCACCTTGACCGCGGCAGCGCTCGTCTCAAGCCCGCTTTCTCAGGCCTACGACGGCGACAGTTATACACTGCGTCTTGCCCATGTGGTGAATACTGAAGACACCTATCACATTGCAGCAGAGCACTTTCGCCGCTATCTGGAAGAGGAATCCTCTGGCAATATCGAGGTGGAGATCTTCCCGAATGCCAGCCTCGGCGACGAGCGAACGCTCCTCGAAGGAATGCAGATCGGCACCGTGGATATGGGCGTCATTACCAACGGGCCAGTGGCCAACTTCGCGCCGGAATTCTCGGTTTTCGAGTTGCCTTTTCTCTTCCCCTCCGCGGAATCGGCCTACGCCATTCTCGATGGGGATATAGGCCAGGCATTGCTGGATCGGCTCGGAGAGGTCAACCTGAAGGGGCTCGCCTATGCCGAGCGCGGCTTTCGCAACGTGACCAACAGCCAGCAGGCGGTGCACGGCCCGGAAGACCTCGAGGGCCTGAAGCTGCGCGTGGTCGAGAACGAAGTCTATGTCGACACCTTTCGCACCCTGGGCGCCAACGCCGTCCCGATGGCCTGGACAGAAGCGCTGACCGCGCTGCAGCAGGGCACCATCGACGGCCAGGAAAACCCGATCAACGCCATCCATGCCTTTAATCTGGCCGAGACCCAGTCACACCTCTCGATGACTCGACATATCTACGCGCCCGCCGTCTTTGTCATGGGCATGCCAGTATGGCAACAGCTCGACGACAGCGCTCAGGCACTGGTGCTGGAAGCCGCGCGCAAGGCCTCCGCCTACGCTCGCGAACAAAACAGCGCCATGCAGAACGCACAGCTCGACGAGCTCCGCGACGCCGGCATGGCCGTGGTAGAAGACCCCGACCGCGAAGCCTTCCGAAACGCCGTGGAGCCGGTCTATGAAAAATATGGCTCCCGCTTCGACGACACCCTGCCGCGCATTCGCGAGGCACTGCTAAAGATGCAATGAGGCGAGGACATCGGTCAGCCCGGTACGGCATTCGGCACTTGCCCTGGGGCGCCATCGGGCGGCAGCATGCTGGATCAACCGATCACTGCTCTATGGGAGCCTTCCATGACACGCTTGCCGATTTTTCTCTGTGCGCTATCGATGACGGTGCTCGCCGGCTGCACGACCTACACCTACCCGGATGGCGACAGCGAGACGGTCTGGGGCGTACCCACAGACGACGAGACCCTGACGCGCGAGGAGCGGGAAAATGCGCCGCCTCGCTACCGTGAGCCCGGCGAGGTACCCGAGGCCCGCTAATCGCGGACGAACAGCACGCTAAGATTATTGGCGGGCATCTCGACCGTGGCCTGGAGGCGCAGCCCGTGGCCCTCGGCTTCGGCCACGACCCGCGTAAGGTCGCGCACGCCCCAGCGGGGATCACGGCGGCGCAGGTCGGCATCGAAGGCGGCATTGCTGGGGGCGGTGTGGTCCGCGCCGCGACGGTAGGGGCCATAGAGGCAGAGCACCCCGCCACGCGCGAGCCGCTCACCGGCGCGGGCCATCAGGGCCTCGGTCACCGCCCAGGGCGAGATATGGATCAGGTTGATCGCCACGATCGCCTCGAAGGGCCCCGCCGGCCAGGTGTCGGCGGCGGTGGCGTCGAGGCGTAGCGGTTCGGCCAGGTTGGCCAGCCCCGCCTGGTCACGCCAGGCGGCGATGGACGCCAGGGCCCCAGGCGTCGGGTCGCTGGGCTGCCACATCCAACCCGGCATGGCGGTCGCGCAGTGCACGGCATGTTCGCCGCTACCGCTGGCCAGCTCCAGCACGCGCGCGCGTTCGGGCAGGGCCTCTTGCAGCACCTCGAGAATCGGCTGGCGGTTGCGCGCCGCGGCCGGGGTATAACGGCGTGGATCGGTCATATCGGCATTCCATGGATGTGAAGCGAGAGACTACTTCTTCTTGCCCCGGGGTTTGGCCCCCGGCCCTGCCGCCTTGGCGCGGGAACCGGAGGGACGCCCGCCCTTGGGCTTGGGGCCGGGCTGTTTCGCCGCGGGCTTTTTCGCGGCGGCCTTCTTGCCCCCCGGCGTCTTGCCGGGTGCCACGCCCTTCTCTCCAGCCTTGCGCCTGGGTGGCTTGCCGCCGGTGGACTTGCCCTTGCCGGGCTTGCCCTCACCGGACTTGCCGGGCTTATGAGGCCGACCGCCTTCGCCCCCGGCGGTGGCTCGCTGTCGAGTCCCCGCCTTGCCCGACGGCTTGCCGGCACCACCGCCCTTGCGGCGTGCCGTCCGGCGCCCGGCCGACGGGTCCTCGGAGGCGGAGCCTTCGGTCATGGCCAGTATCGTCGCCACCTCGCCAGGCGTCAGGTCACGCCAGTCCCCCGTGGCCAGCCCCTTGAGCGACACATTCATGATGCGGATGCGCTCCAGCCTCGTCACCTCATAGTCGAACACCTCGCACATCCGGCGAATCTGGCGGTTCAGCCCCTGGACCAGCGTGATGTTGAAGACGAAGCGCGACTCCTTGACCACCCGGCACTTCTTGGTGATCTCGCCGAGGATCGGCACGCCGCCGGCCATGCCGGCGATAAACTCGTCGGTAATCGGCTTGTTGACGGTGACCCGATACTCCTTCTCGTGATTATTGCTGGCACGCAGAATACGGTTGACCAGGTCGCCGTTATTGGTCAGGAAGATCAGTCCCTGGGAGTCCTTGTCCAGGCGGCCGATGGGAAATATGCGGGTACCGTGTTTGACGAAGTCGACGATATTGGCCTTTTCGTCGGGGTCCGTGGTGCTGACGATGCCCACCGGCTTGTTGAGGGCGATAAACACCTGGTCCTCGTCCTCCAGCGCCAGGGGCTCGACGACCTGGCCGTTGACCTTGACCACGCTGCCGGGCACGACCCGGTCGCCGGGGGTGGCCCGCTGCCCATCGATGCGCACATTGCCCTGCTCGATGTATCGATCGGCCTCTCGCCGCGAGCACATGCCGCTTTCGCTGATGTACTTGTTGATTCGTTTGGAGAGGGTCTGGGCCATGGGAGTGCATCCGAGCGTAAGGGTGAAGGGGATCGAGGCGACGGCCCACCAGTTTAAGGGCCCGGCCAGGCGACGGCCAGCCATGCCCGGTATCCAGCCGGTATCAGCCCGCCATCCGGCCGGTATCAGCCCGGCATCCGGCCGGTATCAGACGGGGCGATGTTAGCCCAGGTCGCAGCAGCGCTTGAACTTGCGCCTGCTACCGCAGGGGCAGGCGTCGTTGCGCCCGGGCTTCAAACGCGACACCGTCGGCCGGCCATCCAGGTAGCGCCAGCGGCCATCGTCCCGGCGAAATTCCGAGGCCTCTTCCAGCACCCCGTAGTCGTGCCCCTCGCGGAAGGTGGCACGAAATTCCACCCAGCCCCGGTCGCCCTGTTCGCCGCTGTGCAACACCTCCAGCCCCAGCCACTGGGTGGCGTCATCCGCTCCCAGCTCGGCGGGACGGGTATCGGGGTGCCAGCTGGCCAGGAGGTAATCCGTACGCTTCAGCACGAAGGCGCTGTAGCGCGAACGCATCAGGGCCGCCGGCGTGGGGGCAGGCGCCCCGTCATGATAACGCCCACAGCATTCGGCCAACGGCCTGGTACTGCCACAGGGACAGGAAATAGATGCGCTCGACATTGCGGCTCCTGCTGGAGGGGGGGAAATGGCGGCATCTTAACAAGGCAGGCCACGCGACTCGATCGATAACGACGATCCTGCTCGATCGATAATGACGATCCTGATAGCAGCGTCCCTGCCTGTCGACGCCGCCTAGCCCCGGCGCCGTGTACGGGCGGTGGCCTCGGCGGTCAGGGGATCCTCGGGCCAGGGATGCTTGGGATAGCGACCGCGCATCTCGCGGCGCACCTGGGCGTAGCTCCCCGCCCAGAAGCTGGCCAGGTCGGTGGTGACCTGCAGCGGGCGCCGCGCCGGCGAGAGCAGATGCAACAGCACCGCCTCCCGCCCATCGGCGACCCGCGGCGAGGCGTGCCAGCCGAAGCACTCCTGCAGCTTCACCGCCAGCACCGGCGGCTTGCCCTCCAGGCAGGGGGCATAGTCGATCCGATGGCTAGCGCCGCTGGGCACGGCCAGGCGCTCCGGGGCCAGCTCATCGAGACGCGCGCGCAGCGGCCACGCCAGGGTATCCAGCAGCAGGCGGGCCAGGGGCAGGCGCTCCACGGCGTCCAGGCGGCGGATGCCATGGAGGTGCGGCCCCAGCCAGTCATCGAGGCCCTCGAGCAGCGCCGCCTCGGAGGCCTCGGGCCAGTCATCGCCCAGGGTGCGTCGCAGCAGCGCCAGGCGGCCGCGCAACTGGGTGAGCGCCTCGCTATCCGGAAGCCCGCGACGGCGCAGGGCGTCGAGCAGGGCATCGCGCACCGCCTCCGGCGGCATCGTCTGGAGGGCCCGCCGCTCGAGCACCACGGCCCCCAGACCCCGCACCTCTTCGCCCTTCAGGCCGCCCAGGTCGTCGGACCACTCGAGGCGCGTGCGCCACTCGGCGCATTCGGGATAGAGCGCTTCCAGCCGCTCCCGGGAGAGCGCCACGCCGCGGAAGATTCGCGCCCCGCTGGCCTCCCCGGAGAGCTCGGCGGCCACCAGGAGACAGGCGTGGCCCAGGGGGTGGCCCTCGGGCAGGGTCGCCAGCCCTCCGCCGGCCAGGCGAAAGCGGCCCGGGGCCTCGAGGCGCTGGGCGATACGCTCCGGGTAGGCGATGGCCAGCAGCTCGCCCAGCGGCGCCGAATCGGACACCTCGAGGGGCACCCGGGCGATGCGGGCCAGACGCTCGGCCTCTCGGCGCCACTGGCGGTGGGCCCGGGGCTCACGCAACCGTGACTGCAGCATGCGCTCCAGGTCACGCTCCGGGTCGACACCGCGCTCCTCCAGCAGCGCCACCAGGGCACAGGCCAATGCCAGCGCCTCGCGCCGTGCGGCACGCTCGAGCATCGCCGCCAGACGGGGATGCGTCGGCCAGCGCGACGCGGCGCGCCCCAGTTCGGTGAGATGAGCGCCAGCGTCCAGCAGCCCCAGGCGACGCAGCAAGTCCTGCCCGGCGGCCAGGGCGCCGGCGGGCGGCGGAGTGACCCAGGCCAGCCGGCGGGCATCGGTGATGCCCCAGCGCGCCAACTCGAACGCCAGCGGGGCCAGGTCCGCCTGGCGGATCTCCGGCTCGCCGTGGGGGCTCATGGGCTGCTCCTCGGCCCACAGCCGAACACAGAGCCCCGGCCCCTGGCGGCCGGCCCGGCCGCGGCGCTGGTCGGCGCTGGCCCGGTTGACACGGCGGGTCTCCAGGCGGGTCAGGCCGCTGCGTGGCTGGAACACCGGCACCCGTTCCCGGCCGGCATCCACCACCAGCCGCACGCCGTCCACGGTGACGCTGGATTCGGCGATGGCGGTGGCCAGCACTACCCGGCGGCGCCCCTCGGGATCCGGACGCAGGGCCCGGCGCTGCTCCTCCAGGGGCAGCCTGCCGTGCAGCGCCAGCACGAGCAGTTCCGGGGCACGCTGGGCCATTTCCCCCGCCAGGCGGCGTATCTCCGCCACCCCGGGCAGGATCACCAGGGCATCGCCCTGCTGCTCGGCCATGGCATCGAGCAGGGCCCTGGCCTGCGACTCAGGGGGCGCGTCCCGGGCGCCGAGCGCTCGGTAGCGTGTCTCGACCGGAAAGGCCCGGCCCGGGCAGTCGATCACCGGCGTCTCGTGACCCAGCACGCCGAGCAGCGCCTCGACGTCGAGGGTGGCCGACATCACCAAAAGGCGCAGGTCCTCGCGTACCGTCTGGGCGTCCAGGGCCAGGGCGAGCCCCAGGTCCGCCTCCAGGCTGCGTTCATGAAATTCATCGAAGAGGATCCCGGCCACGCCCTCGAGGAGCGGGTCCTCCTGCAGCATCCGAGTCAAGACTCCCTGGGTCACCACCTCCAGGCGCGTGGCGGGCCCCACTCGGCTCTCGCCGCGCATTCGATACCCCACCGTCTGCCCGACGCGCTCGCCCAGTTGCTCGGCCATGAAGCCCGCGGCCAGTCGCGCCGCCACCCGCCGCGGCTCGAGCAGCAGCAGGCGCCCTTCCCGGGCCCAGGGTGCCTTAAGCAAGGCGAGCGGGACTCGGGTGGTCTTGCCGGCCCCGGGCTCGGCCACCAGCAGCGCACGCGGATGGCCGGCCAGGGCGTCATGAATCGCCTCGAGACGCGTATCGATGGGCAACGTCATGTGGGGACTCAGCGCTCCGACTCGTCGGCCCGGGGCGCCACGCCGCACCCCTTGAGCACCATTCGGGTCAGGAAGACGGTGATCTCCTCGACGTCGGCGTCGGACAGCGCGTCCCGGCCGGTGATGCCCAGCACCTGGGCCTCGAAATCGGCGTAGTGCTGGGTGGCCGACCAGACCAGGAAGATGAGCCAGACCGGGTCGACCGGGTCCATCAGGCCGCGTTCGGCCCACTGGCGGAAAATCGCCGCGCGGGCCTGGACCCAGTCGCGCAGGTCGCCGCGCAGATAGTCCTGCAGGAAGGGGGCGCCCGCCAGGATCTCGGCGGCGAACAGCCGCGATCCCTCGGGGTGGCGCCGGGAGAGCTGCATCTTGCTGCGTATGAAGGCTTCCAGCACCTCGGCCGGGTCGTCGTCCGCGGAGATATCGTCGAGAAGCGCATTCCAGCGCGCCATCATGCGCTCCAGCAGGCGCACATAGAGCCCGCGCTTGCTGCCCATGTAGTAAAGCAGGTTGGACTTGGGGAGCCCCGCCTGGGCGGCAATAGCGGCCAGGCTGGCGCCGCGATACCCATGGTTGGCGAAGACCCGCTCGGCGGCGGCCAGGATCTCTCGCTCATTGCGCTCCCGGGTGGCGCCGTTGCCGTTGTCGGTGCGAACGGAAGCGACGACGTCGCACTGGGTCATGGGAGGCTCCTGAGATCGATGGTGGCAAAAGTGTGCCGCACGCCCGGTAGCGGTGCAAACTCTGGGCGACACCGCCACCCCCGGCCTTGCATTCCGGGCTTTCCTGAACCAAGCTGACGCCGATGCCTGACCGATTGGTCAGGTAGAGGGTCGAGACCCCTGACGCCTGTAACGACACCGGATTCCGCCACGGCCAGAATGCCAACGACAAGAGACATGGCGATGATCGATTTTCTTCTCAACGGCGCCTCGCGCCGATGCGAGGCCACGCCCGATACCAGCGTGCTCGAATTGCTGCGCGACACCCTGGGCCAGACCGGCACCAAGGAGGGGTGCGCCACCGGCGACTGCGGCGCCTGCACCGTGGCCATCGGCGAGGCCGACGCCACCGGCGCCTGGCGCTATCACGCCGCCAACGCCTGCATCACCCCCGCCCATCAGCTCAATGGCCGCGCCCTGGTGACCGTTGAGGGGCTGGCCCGGGGCGATGCCCTGCATCCGGCCCAGGCCGCCATGGTCGAGTGCCATGCCAGCCAGTGTGGCTTCTGCACGCCGGGCATCGTGATGTCGCTGTTCACCCTGCATGAGGGCCAGCGGCACGACCCCGCCCCACTGACGCCGGAGCGCCTGGAATCGGCACTGGGGGGCAACCTGTGCCGCTGCACCGGCTATCGCCCGATTCGCGATGCCGCCATGACCCTGGCCGACCACCCGGAGCCCGCCGTCAAGGCGTGGGAGCCGCCTCCCCGGGAAAGCGCCGGCGAGGCGGAGGCGCCCCGAGCGCCCGCCACCGGGGCGGAGGCGTCGCCGCCCGGGGATATCGGCTTCGCCCAGCCCGACTCCCTGGAGGCACTGATCGCCGAGCGCCGCGCCAACCCCGAGGCACCACTGGTCGCCGGGGGCACCGACCTCTGGCTCGAGGTCACCCAGCGCCTGACGCGCTTCCCCCGCGTTGTGGACCTCACCCGGGTACCCGAGCTCCAGGCCCTCGAGGAGGCCACACTGGATGACGGGCGGCGCGGCTGGTGGCTCGGGGGCGCGGTCACCTATGCACGCCTCGAGCCGCTGCTGGCCGAGCACTACCCCAGCTTCGCCCACCTCCTGCACCGCCTGGGATCGGCCCAGGTACGCAACCGCGGCACTCTGGGCGGCAATATCGCCAATGCCTCACCCATCGGCGACACGCCCCCGGTGCTGCTCGCCCTGGGCTCACGCCTCTGGCTGGCGGGCCCCGGAGACGGTAAAGGAGAAGGAGAAGGAATAGCCGAGCGCGAGCTGCCCCTCGATGACTTCTTCCTCGACTACAAGCACACCGCGCTGCGCGAGGGCGAGGTGGTGCGTGCCATCTTCCTGCCGCGCCCCGACCCCGAACGGGAGCTCAGGGTATGGAAGCTCTCGAAGCGCCGCGAGGACGATATCTCCGCGGTGCTGGGCGCCTTCGCCTGGCGCCTCTCCGACGGCGTGATGCGCGATGTGCGCCTGGCCTTCGGCGGCATGGCGGCGATTCCCAAGCGGGCCACGGCCGCCGAGGGCGCCCTGGAGGGGCGCCCCCCCACGCCCGAGGCCTTCGCCGCCGCGCGCACCGCCCTGGCGTCGGACTTCCAACCCATGAGCGATGTGCGGGGTAGCGCCGATTACCGGCGCCTGACCGCCGCCAACCTGCTCGAACGCCTGCGCCTGGTGCTGGGCGATGAGCTGGACGATGATCACGCGTCTTACGACAAGGCCCACGGCTCCCGGGAGGTCATGCTGCATGCGTACGCTCACTAAGCCCCTTCAACGCCGAAACGCCTCTCACAATGTTCAGGCCCACGATCCTCAGGCCCACAATGCCCAGGCCCACGAGAGCGCCATCAAGCATGTGACCGGGCGTGCCACCTATATCGATGATATCCCGGCCCCGGCGAACTGCCTGCACCTGGCGGTGGCGCTCTCGCCGGTGGCCCATGGCCGCGTGGTGAGTCTCGACCTCACCCGCGTCCGCGCGCTACCCGGTGTGGTGGATGCCATCGGATTCAACGACGTGCCGGGGCATACCGATATCGGCCCGGTGTTTCCCGGGGACCCGATCTTTATCGACGCGGAGATCAGCTACGCCGGCCAGGCACTGTTTGTGGTCGCCGCCGAGAGTCATCGCGCCGCCCGAGAGGCCATCAAGGCGGCCCTGGACGCAGGCGTGGTGGAAATCGACGAGCAGCCGGCCAGCCTCGACCCGGTGGCCGCCGCCGAGCGCGGTGAGTTCGTGCGCCCCACCCACGTCCAGCAGAGCGGTGACTGGCAGGCGACCCTGGCCCAGGCACCGCTGACCGTGGCAGGCGAACAGTTTGTCGGCGGCCAGGAGCACTTCTACCTGGAGGGCCAGGCCTGCCTGGTGACCCCCACCGAGGACGATGGGGTCATGGTCCATACCTCCAACCAGCACCCCAGCGAGACCCAGAAACTGGTCGCCGAGGTATTGGGGGTACCGCTGCATGCGGTCACCGTGGAGGTACGCCGCATGGGTGGCGGCTTCGGGGGCAAGGAGACCCAGGCCTCGCCCTGGGCCTGCATGGCGGCCCTGATCAGCCGCCGCACGGGACGCGCCGCCAAGCTACGCCTGCCCCGCGCCGAGGACATGCGCGCCACCGGCAAGCGTCACCCCTTCCACAACCGTTACCGACTGGGGATCGACGCGGCGGGCGTGATCCAGGGCGGAGAGCTCACGGTGATCGGCGACTGCGGCTACTCGCCGGACCTCTCCGAGGCGATCGTCGACCGCGCCATGTTCCACGCCGACAACGCCTACTCCCTGGGTCAGGCCCGGGTCACCGGCCACCGCGCCCGCACCCACTTCGCCTCCAACACCGCCTTTCGTGGCTTCGGTGGCCCCCAGGGCATGATGGTCATCGAGGCGGCCATGGACGATATCGCCCGCCGCGTCGGCGAAGACCCGCTGACGATTCGCAAGCGCAACCTCTATCGCCAGGAAGACGGGGCCCCTCAGCGGCGCACCACCCACTACGGCCAGACGGTGGAACAGCTCGGGCTGTTGCACGAACTGATCGAGCGGCTGGAGACGAGCAGCGATTATTGGCGGCGTCGCCGTGAGATCACCGAGTTCAACGCCGAGAGCCCCGTGATCAAGAAGGGGCTGGCGCTGACGCCGGTGAAGTTCGGTATCTCCTTCACCGCCCAGCACCTCAACCAGGCCGGCGCCCTGCTCCACGTCTATACCGATGGCAGTGTGCAGATCAATCACGGCGGCACCGAAATGGGCCAGGGCCTGCACACCAAGATCTGTCAGGTGGTGGCCCGCGAGCTGGGGCTGGACCTCGACACGGTGCGCATCACCGCCACGCGCACCGACAAGGTCCCCAACACCTCGCCGACGGCCGCCTCCAGCGGCGCCGACCTCAACGGCATGGCCGCCCGGGACGCCTGCCTCAGGCTCAAGGAACGCCTCTTCGACTTCGCCGCCGAGCATCTCCACACGGAACAGGGCCTGGACCGCGAGGGCATGCGCCTGGAAGCCGGGCATCTGGTGGCCGGCCGCGGCGCAAGCGAACGCCGCATCCCCTGGGGCGAACTGGTCCAGGCGGCCTACTTCGGCCGGGTGTCGCTTTCCGAGAAGGGCTTCTATGCCACGCCGCTGATTCACTATGACCGCGAAACCGGCAGGGGCCGTCCCTTCTACTATTACGCCTTCGGCGCCGCCGTGAGTGAGGTCCACGTCGACACCCTGACGGGGGAATACCAGGTATCGCGGGTCGATATCCTTCACGACGTCGGTGACTCGCTGAATCCGGCCATCGACATGGGCCAGGTCGAAGGCGGCTTCATCCAGGGCATGGGCTGGCTGACCAGCGAGGAGCTCAGGTGGAACGCCGCCGGGCGCCTGCTCAGCGAGGGCCCCGCCACCTACAAGATTCCTACCTTCGGCGACCTGCCGCCGGTATTCAACGTGGAGCTGCTGGAGGGCCATCCGAACTCCATGGCGAGCCTCTACCGCTCCAAGGCGGTGGGCGAGCCGCCCTTCATGCTGGCCATCTCGGTGTGGTCCGCCCTGCGTGACGCCCTGGCAAGCCTTGTGGACTATCGCGCATCACCGCGGCTGGATACGCCGGCGACCCCGGAGCGGGTATTGATGGCCGCCGAGGCGCTGCGTGCCCCTGAAGCGAAGGGGCCAAGCGAGGAGAAGGTGACATGAGTGAGCGTCCCGAAAGCTGGCACGCCGCCCTGCACCGCCTGCAGCAGGCCGGGGTGGCTCATGCCCTGGCGACCCAGGTGACCAGCGCCGGCTCGACGCCCCGTGAACCCGGGGCGCGCATGGTGATCACCCCGGACGCCACCTATGACACCCTGGGGGGCGGCACCTTCGAATGGCAGACCATCGCCGCCGCCAGGCAGCGCCTGGCCGGAGGCGAGGGGCAACCGGAGCCCGGCATCAGCCTCGAGGCCTTCAGCCTGGGGGGGCGCAGCGGCCAGTGCTGTGGCGGCTTCGTCAATGTGCTGATCGAGGTCTTTCCCGGTAGCGCGACCACCCTGGCACTGTTCGGTGCCGGCCATGTGGGCACCGAGATCGTGCGCCTCGCGGACCCGCTCGGCTGGCGACTGCTGTGGCATGACAGCCGTGACGACGCCTTTCCCGACTGGGCATCGTCGCGGGCACGCCTGGCCTGCCGGCCGACATCGGACCCCGAGGCGGCCGTGGCCGCCCTGCCCGCCGGCACCCACTGCCTGGTGATGACCCACGACCACGCCGAGGATCGCACCCTGATCGACGCCCTGCTGCGCCGCGGGGACTGCGCCTCCATCGGCCTGATCGGCTCCCGGAGCAAGTGGGCCAGCTTCCGCTCGCGCCTGCGTGATGCCGGCCACGATGACGCCGCGCTGGCACGGGTACGCTGCCCCATGGGTGACTCGGGCGGCGACAAGCGCCCTTATGCCATCGCCCTGGCCACCCTGGCCGAACTCCTGCCCTTGGTGGCGGATAGCGCCCCCCCCGACCAGCGCGGCCTGGACCCGGCCGAGCTACGCGCTCTTTTCTAGCCACGCGCCCCCTTTGGGGTCAGACCCCAATGGAAGCCACGCGCCCCCTTTGGGGTCAGACCCCAATGGATGGGGTCTGACCCCAGGAGAAGAAGTGGGGTCTGACCCCAGGAGAAGGGGAACGGCCTCTTGGGGTCAGACCCCAGGGCCTCTTGGGGTCTGACCCCAAAGAAACCCCAAAGAAAAGAAGCAAGCCTGTCACCGAAAATGCCCGCTCCATACATCGAGACGAACCCGACACCATGACAACGCCTGACTCGCGCGTGCTGCGCGCCGAACTGCTGAGCTTCGATGCCGACCCCGGCGACAATGACACCCCGGCACCGGGCAGCGTGTGCCATATCACCGATGGCGCCCTCTGGATCGAGAACGGCCGCATCCGCGCGGTGGAGGAATACGCCAGCCTGGCGCCGACCCTGCCGCCGGGCACCGAGGTCATCGACCACCGCGGCAAGCTGATCACTCCGGGGTTTATCGACAGCCACGTCCATTATGTGCAGCTCGAGATCATTGCCTCCTACGGCCGCCAGCTGCTCGACTGGCTCAATGACTATACTTTTCCCGAGGAACAGCGCTTCGCCGACCCCGACCACGCCGCGGCCCTGTCCGAGGCCTTCCTCGACGAGATGCTTCGGGTCGGCACCACCACCGCCCAGGTGTTCTGCTCGAGTCATCCGGCCTCGGTCGATGCCTTCTTCGCCGCCAGCCATCGCCGCGGCCTGTGCATGCTCGCCGGCAAGGTGCTGATGGACCGCCACGCCCCAAAGGGGTTGACCGATGACCCGGAAGGCGGCATCCGCGACAGTGAACGACTGATCGCCGACTGGCACGGCAAGGGACGGCTCGGCTACAGCCTGACCCCGCGCTTCGCGCCGACCTCCACCCGCGAACAGCTCGATGCCGCCGGCGCCATGCTGCGCAGCGATGCCAGCCTCTGGCTGCAGACCCACCTGGCCGAGAACACCGGCGAGCTCGACTGGGTCGCCGAGCTCTTCCCCGGCAGCCGCGACTACCTCGAGGTCTACGAACAGTCGGGACTGGTCGGCCCCCGCAGCACCTTTGCCCACGGCATCCATCTCGACAACGAGATGCGCGGGCGCCTGGCCGAGCGTGGCGCCAACCTCGCCTTCTGCCCCAGTTCCAATCTCTTCCTGGGCAGCGGCCTGTTCGACCGACAGGCCGCCCGGGAGACGGCATTGAACGTGACCCTCGCCAGCGACGTCGGCGGTGGCACCGACCTCTCGGGGCTGGCGACCCTCAAGGCCGCCTATCAGGTGGGCCAGCTGCGCGGCCAGCCCCTCACCGCCTGGCAGGGTCTCTATGGGCTGACGCTGGGCAACGCCCGGGCGCTGTCCCTCGACGCGCGCATCGGTCGTTTGACCCCGGGACACGACGCCGACTTCGTGGTCCTCGACCCGGCCGCCACGCCGCTGCTGGCACGCCGCACGGCACGCAGCCGATCCCTTGCCGAGACCCTCTTCGCGCTGATGATGATGGGGGACGACCGCTGCGTGGCCGAGACCTGGGCCGCCGGACGCCTGCAGCACCGGCGCGATGCAAGTGTCGGCCGCAAGGAGCGTTGAATGCCGCAGCACCACGTGGATTGTCCGATCGGTCAACCATTGATTAGGCTGTTAGACGCAGCGAGCTGACCAGTTGGTCAACCCAAGCGACCGCCGGCTAGCCGCCAATGTCTACCGATATATCTCTATACAACAACAAGGGAAAGCCCATGCGTTCCACTACTTCGTCACTGGCAGGCGACACGACGGACATGCCGGCAGCGTCCGATCTGCATATACTCGACCGCTATTTCGGTGTCAGCCGGCGCGGGTCCAGCCTGAAGACCGAGATCCTCGCCGGCATCGCCACCTTCCTGGCCTCGATGTATATCATCGTGGTCAACCCGGCGATCCTGGCCGAAGCCGGCATCCCCTTCTCGGCAGCCCTCTCCGCCACCGTGCTGATCAGCTTCATGAGCAGCCTGGCCATGGGCCTCTATGCCCGCAACCCCATCCTGGTCGCTCCCGGCATGGGCATGAATGCCCTTTTCACCTATACGCTGGTGCTGGGGGCCGGCCTCTCCTGGGAGGTCGCCCTGGGCTGCGTATTCTGGTCTGGGGTGCTGTTCGCCGTGCTCGCCGTCTTCAATGTCCGCAAGGCGATCATCGAGGCGATTCCCGCGTCACTGCGCTACGCCATTACCTGCGGTATCGGCCTTTTTATTACCTTTATCGGGCTCAAGAACGCCGGCTTTATCGTCGGCAGTGACGCCACCCTGGTAACGCTGGGAAGCTTTGGCCCCGGCCTGGTGACCTTCTTCATCGGCCTGATGGCGACCGCCGTCATGGTCATCCTGCGCATGAACGGCGCCCTGATACTGGGCATCGCGCTGACCACGCTCATGGCGGCCCCCATGGGACGGCTGTGGGGCGGGGACATGATGGTCGAGTGGAGCGGGTTTGCCGCCTGGCCCGACTTCAGCGCCGTCATGAAGGTCGATATCCTCGGCGCGCTCAAGGTGGCCTATCTGCCCTTTATCTTCGTGATGCTGTTCACCAACTTCTTCGACGCCCTCTCCTGCTTCATGGCGCTGTCCGAGTCGGCCGACCTCAAGGACCAGGACGGCAATCCCCGCAACCTCAAGCGGTCCATGACCGTGGATGCCTTCGCCTCGATGATCGCCGCCCCGCTCGGCACCAGTGCCGCCCAGACCTTTATCGAGTCCGGCGCCGGCGTGGCTCAGGGAGGACGCACCGGGCTCGTCGCGGTGACCATCGCCCTTCTGTTCCTGCCCTTCCTGTTCCTGTCGCCGCTTCTATCGCTGGTGCCCTCCATCGCCACCGCCCCGGCACTGGTGCTGGTGGGGCTATTCATGCTTTCCCCGATCGGCCGCATCGACTGGAGCCGCTACGAGGAGGCCTTCCCGGCCTTTCTCGCCATCATCCTGATGCCGCTTACGTATTCCATCACGCTGGGGATCGCCTTCGGCTTCTTGAGCTATGTAATGATCAAGATGGCCACCGGCAAGATCAGCGAGATTCGCCCCGCCATGTGGGTCTCCGCCGCCCTCTGCGTGGTATTGCTCGCCACCACCTGACGCCCCCGAAGACGCAACCCCAGAAGGGCAGCCTAGGGCTGCCCTTCTGGGGTTCGATCACCGCTGTTTCGTCGGCCCTAGGCCTCGGCGAGCCGTCGACGCCATTCGTCGCGCCGCGCTTCGTCGACGAAGGCGGCCTCGATGGCGTTGCCGGCCAGGCGGCGGAAGACGGCCTCGTCCCAGCCGAAGGCCCGGTGGCAGGCCAGGAAGTTATCGAGCATGCCGCCGCCGAAATAGGCCGGGTCGTCCGAGTTGAGCGTGACATTGAGGCCCTCGTCCAGCAGCCGGGGCAGTGGGTGGTCCTCGAGACGCTCGACCATCCTGAGGCGCACATTGGACAACGGACAGACCGTGAGCACCGTCTGCTCGTCGCGCAGGCGGGCCACCACTGCCGGGTCTTCCAGGCAGCGCACTCCATGATCGATGCGGCAGACGTCGAGCCGGTCCAGCGCGCCGAGAATATACGCCGCCGGCCCCTCCTCACCGGCATGCGCCACCCGCGGGATGCCCAGCCGGCGGGCCCGCTCGAACACCTCCACAAACTTCTCCGGCGGGTTGCCCTGCTCGGCGCTGTCCAGCCCCACGGCATCGAGCATTTCCCAATAGGGAGCCGCCTGCTCAAGCACCCACACCGCCTCTTCGGCGTCGCGGTCACGGAGAAAGGCCATGATCAGTGCCGTGGAGAGCCCCAGCTCTCTGGCGGCCTCACGCCGCGCCAGGGACAGTCCCTCCATGACCACCGCCAGGTCGACCCCCCGCACCAGGTGCGCCTGGGGGTCGAAATGCATCTCCACGTGCACCACGCCCTCGGCGTGGGCCCGCCGAAAATAGGCCATGGCCAGATCATGGAAGTCACGAGCGGTCTGCAACACGCTCATGCCCTGGTAATAGAGGTCGAGGAAGGACTGCAGGTCACTGAAGTCATAGGCGCCATGCACCTCCTCGACCGACGCGTAAGGCAGCGCGACGCCGTTACGCTCGGCCAGGGCCAACATCAGCTCGGGCTCCAGGGAGCCTTCGATATGCAGGTGAAGTTCGACCTTGGGCAGGCGAGCCAGGAAATCACGCATGTCTCGTATCACTCTCCGCTGGGCTTATCACTCCATCCTGATGGAAAGGAGGCCAACACGCAAAACCCCGTCGATCAACGTTTCTATGGCAGTTGACGCAGCGTCTCGGCCAGGGCCTCCCGGCGGGACTCGCGCTCGGCCTCGACGGCCTCACGCCGCTCCTCCAGCGTCGCGATCGCCTCCTCTTCGCTCTCGAGGTCGCCGAGGTAGCGCTGGCCCAGATCGTTGTCGGTGCCCACCGCCGCCAGATTGTCGCGAATGCGCGCCTGGCGTTCGACGGCTCGCGCGATCCCCTCCTCGATGCCCTCGAGTTCGCGCTCCACCTCGGCCAGCGCACGGCGACGCTCCAGCAGTGCTTCCAGCTGCCCGGCGGTGTCGTCATCGGCGGCCTCTCGCCAGTCGATAAGCTGATTCATGCCGGCATCCGCCAGGGCGACGCTCTGGCGGCGGGTCCGGGTCTCACGGGCCACGACCTCGCCGCTCTCGCCCGGTGCCAGGGTCAGCTCCAGGCGGTGATGGCCAGCCGTGCTCTCCACCAGCGCCTCGGAGGCGAACGCCCAGCCGTCGCGGCGTGGATGCTCGACCAGGACGTCGCGGGCCTCCCGGGCATCGTTCTCCACCGCGTAGCGCGTCACCCGACGCGACCGGTGAGTGATACGCAGGACCCCGTCGACGATCACCATGCGCTCGACTCGCTCCTCGGGGTGTGAGCTCTCGGCGACCCGCACCTTGCGGTCGGCGGCGAAGCTGGCCAGGCGCGACTCCCCGGCGGGAATGCCCGGCAGGTTGACGTCACCCACATGGCCCACGCCGGCGTCATAGACGGTCACCAGGCCCGGAGGCAACCAGGCATCGGTATCATTTTCCAGGCGCACCGCCGCCACCGGATGACGCTCACCGCGCTCGGGCTGGTACAGGGATACGCGCCGCGCCGGCACGGACGCATCGATATAGGGCAGCGAGAGGGTGCGCCCCGCGGCGAGGTCCACCGAGTCAGGGAGCTGCCAGGTGGCCGCCGTGGCGCTCTCGACCACCTCGGGACGCGCGGCCGGAGGAGCCGCCGCCATGCCCTGGCTCCGGCTCCGCGCGGCGTCGCTATAGGCCACCATGGATTCGGCCTTGAGGCCGCGCAGTTCCATGCTGCCCCCATCCGGCCGCACCGGTGCGGTGCTGTCGGCACTCACCGGCACCTCGGGGCGCGTTGGCCAGTAACGCTCCAGCAGCCGCTGGGTCAGGGTGACCGGCGCCCCGCTGGAGAGGGTCAGCGCCACGTCGCTCCAATCGCTGCCGCTGGCATTTTCCACCACCGACCAGGCCTGCAGGCGGGCCTCGCCATCGGCCTCGAGCATCAGCCGATAGGCGCTCTTCCAGACCGGTGCCGCCACCACATAGGTGAGCGACACGTCACGCTCGCCTTCGCCATCGAGCGCGATGGCGATGCGACGCATCTCGTCGGTACGGGCGCGACCGCTGACCTCGGCGGCCTCGGCCAGGCGCTCACGCAGGGCGGGGTCCAGCACCTCCAGGCGCGCATCATCGCCCAGGCGCAGGGTGGCCACGCCCCCCTCTTCATCGAGCAATGACAGGGTTGATGCGCCATGCCCCTGCCCCTCCGGGTCGGCGTCATGCTCCGCGACACCCAGCAGCAGGCCTTCGAGACGCTGCCCCCCTGAGCTGACCCTTACCCGAACGCCCTGCAGGGTATCGGCCAGGCGGGCCACCGATCCCAGGTCCTCGGGGCCAAAGGGCAGCCGACGGTAGGTCTCCTCCAGCGTCGCCAGGCCATCCAGGCTGAGTCCCTGGATGCGCCCCGAGGGGTCATGCACCACCAGGCTCTTGAGCACGTCATCGACCTGCTCCAGAGGCACCTCCAGATAGAGGGTGCCATCGCCATCGAGGGAGGCGCTGCGCTGCACTTCGGCAAGCCCCCCGGAGGAGAGCGTGACGGCGTCGACCGGCAGCTCGGCGGCCAATACCGAGCCCACCGGCCATGCCACGGCGAGTGCGATGGCGATACGACCCCGGCCATGGCGGCGGCCCCGCTGAGGTATTGCGTCCCTGACTGACATGATGGCTCCTTGAGAAGAGTGAAAGCGGGCCTAGGTGTTGAGTCCCGAGATATCATCGTCCAACCGGCCTTCGACCAGCGTCAGGCGATAATCGATCCCCGGCGGGTCGAAATTTCCGCCGTCCAGCTGGTGTACCAGGAAGAGCGTGGAGCGCCCCTTCAGCCAGGCATCCAGGCGCGGTCGCAGCTTCGCCACGGTGGCGGCGTCGAGGCCCGCGAAGGGTTCGTCGAGCAGCACCAGGTCGGGGTCCAGCAGGTGGAGTCGCGCCAGCGCCAGGCGCCGGGCCTGCCCGCCCGAGAGCCGCCGGCCGCCCTCGCCGACTCGCGTCGCGAGGCCTCCGGGCAATGCCCGGGCCCAATCGGCGAGTTCCACCCAGGCCAACGCCGCCCATAGCGCGTCCTCCTCCGCCTCGGGACGGGCCAGGCGCAGGTTGGCGGCCAGGCTGTCATCGAGGAGGTCGATATGCTGGGTCAGCGCCGCCACGCGCCGGCGAAGCGACGCCTCGGGCCAGTCAGCCAGGGCCATGCCCCCCAGCGATATCTCGCCACGGCCAGGCGCGAGCTGGCGCAACAACAGCCCCGCCACGCTGGACTTCCCCGCCCCCGAGGCGCCGGCGAGCGCCAGGCGCTCGCCGGCGGCGAGCCGCAGCGAGAGCCCATCCAGGGCCGCCATCGGCGCCTGGGGATAGTGCAACGAGACATTCTCGAGGCGCACCGCAAGCGCGCCGGGAGCCGCGGCCCGGTCCTGGGCCGCCGGTGCGTCCTGGCGCACGCCCTCACGCAGCCCGTTGAGTCGCTGCGCCGCCCCCCGGGTGGCGCCCAGCCAGGTGAAGGCCGCGGGCAGGCCGACCAGCGCCTCGTTCATGGCCAGCACCGCCAGGGGCATCATCACCACCAGGGGGCCGGAGAGCAGGCCGGCCTGCCAGGCCGAGGCGGCGAGCCAGAGCGCCGTGAGGGCCGTGGCCCCCACCAGCAGCGTGACCGCGGCATTGCCCAGCGCCACCCAGGTGCCGAGCCGTCGCTGGTCCCGATAGAGCTCCGCCTCGAGTGCCTCGATGCCCCGGCGATGGTGCTCGAGCGCCCCGTATGCCTCCAGCTCCGCCATGCCCTGCAGCTGTTCTACCACTCGTCCCCGCAGGGCCTCACGGAGGCCGACCTGGCGGCGGCTGACGGCCATTCCCAGGCACGCCTGGCCGACCACCAGCCATCCCCAGCCGGCCAGCAGCAGTCCGCCCACGGCGAGCCCCGCCACCGGCGCCCACAGGGCGAGGAAGCCGGCGAGCCCGATGATCGCCAGCAGCGCCACGCCGGCCGGGGCCAGCAGCCGCAGGAAGAGGCTATCCAGGGTGTCGATATCGGCGGTCAAGCGATTGAGCCAGTCGCTGGCTCGCCGGGCCCTCAGGGTGTGGGCGTCGAGGCCGGCGATGACCCCGAACAGCCGTCCGCGCAGGTCGGCGAGCAGGCGCAGGACGGTGTCGTGATTGTAGAGGCGCTCCAGGTATCGCGCCACGGTCCGCGTTACCGCAAAGGCGCGGATGCCGCCCCCCGGCAGGTAGATCCCCAACCGCGCCGACACGCCGGCGGCCAGGAGGATGCCGGTGAGGCCCGTGGCGGTAATGAACCAGCCGGACAGCGCCAGCAGGCCGATGGCCGACACCAGCGTCAGTGCCATCAACCCGACACCGCCGGCCAGGCGGCCCCGGCGTCGGGCCAGCAGGCTCAGCCAGGGGGCCAGCTCGCCCCACAGGCCACGGGATCGTTGCACGGGGTCGTTCATGGGAGCGGCTCTCCTCGGGGGTCGAGCCTCAGACGCCGGTCGGCCAACGCCATCAGCGCCGGGTGATGGGTCGCGATCACCAGGCAGCGCCCTTCCCGGGCCAGCCCGCCTAGTCGGTCGATGATATCCGCCTCCGTCTCGGCATCCAGGCTCGCCGTGGGTTCATCCAGCAGCACCAGCGGCGCCGGCGACAGGAAGACGCGCGCGAGGGCCAGGCGTTGGGCCTGGCCCCCGGAGAGCCCGCCGCCGCGCTCGCCCAGGGGCGTATCGAGGCCCCGGGGCAAGCGTGACAGCAGCGTCCCCAGGCCGGCACGCTCGAGGGCTCGAGTCATGGCGTCTCTGTCTGCCTCGGGAGCGGCCAGGTGCAGGTTATCCGCCAGGCTGCCCTGCACCAGCAGCGGTCGCTGATCCATCCAGGCCACGCGCAGCCCGGGGGCCGTGCGCCGCCGCCCCTGACCGGGCCCCAGGAACCCCGCCAGCAGCTGCAGCAGCGTGGACTTCCCCCCGCCCGAAGGCGCGGTCACCGCCACCACCTCGCCGGGCACCAGGGTCAGGTCGAGGGGGCCCAGCACCCGGCCGCGCTCCGGATAGCTCACCGTGGCGGCCTCGAGCCTGACCAGCTCGCCCGCGGCACAGGCCGGCCCCGCCCGCTCGGCGCCGCTACCGCGCAGCTCCTCGGCGCTCTCCGCGAGCAACACGACCAGCCCGTCCGCCGCCCCCAGGGCCGCGGCCCGGTCATGATAATGCTGGGAGAGAACGCGCAGCGGCTGGAAGAACTCCGGGGCCAGCAGCAGCACCAGCAGGCCGCTGAACAGGGTCAGCGCCGGCGAGGGGCCGAAGGTGATATAGCCGAGCAGGCCGAAACCGACATAGATCGCCACCACGGCGATGGCCACCGAGGCAAAGAATTCCAGCACCGCCGAGGACAAAAAGGCCACCCGCAGGGTGCGCAGGCTACGCCGACGGTAGTCATCGGCGGCGGCGTGCACGTCGGCCGTCGCCTCCCGGGTGCGACCGAAGAGCTGAAGGGTGGAGACCGCCCTGACCCGGTCGATGAAATGCCCCGCAAGCCGTGATACCGCCTCGAACTGCTCGCGATTCAGGCGCTCGGCCCCCATGCCCACCAGGGCCATGAACAGGGGAATCAACGGCGCCGAGAGCAACAAAAAGAGCGCCGCCAGCCAGTCGAGCCAGGCCGCCATGGCAAGCACCAGCAGCGGCTGAATTACCGCCAGCATCCGCTGGGGACGATAGCGCGCTATATAGCCATCCAGGGCCTCCACCTGCTCGACCAGCTGGCTGGCGAGCGACCCCGAATGGTGACCGGCAAGCCCCGCTGGTCCCAGGCGTGCCAGATGGTCGAGCAACTCGCCGCGTACGCGCCGGCGCAGGGCCAGGCTGGCGGCGAGCCCCAGGCGCTCCTGGGCGAACAGCGCCAGGCTGCGTACCAGCAGCAGCGCCAGCATGCCCAACACGAGGGGAACCAGCGTGGCGAGGGGCGCCTGCGCCACCAACAGGACACTGACGAAGCGCGCCAGCAGCGCCAGCTGGCCCAGCGTCGCCAGGGTGGCCAGCACGCCGGCGGCGACGGCCAGGCCCAGGCGCCCGCGTTCGACGGCGGCATGCGCGAGAAGCCAACGGGAGGCCTGCCCGGCGCCACGGCTGCGTCCGGCCACCGGCCTAGTGATAGCCGTCGCCGGGACGCACCTTGCCGCGGAACACCCAGTAGGACCAGGCGGTATAGGTCAGCACGATGGGGATCACCAAAAGCACGCCGATCAGCAGGAAGAGCTGTGATTCGGGGGCCGAGGCGGCGTCCCAGATCGTGTAGTTCGGCGGCACGATCACCGGCCACTTGCTGGCGATCAGGCCCAGATAGGTGAAGATGAAAAGCCCCAGGGTGGCGACGAACGGCTGGCCCTCCTGGCGCCGGTACACCGCCATCAACAGCCAGGCGGCGCAGGCCAGCGCCAGCACCGGTAACACCCAGATCAGATGGATATGGTCGAACCAGCGCTGGAACACCGCCGGGTCCACCAGCGGGGTCCAGAAACTGATCATGGCGAAGGCCGAAAGCACCGCCAGCAACAGGGCCGGCGTGATGCGGTAGGCCCAGCGCTGGACCTCGCCTTCCGACTTGAGAATCAGCCAGGTGGCGCCAAGCAATGCATAGCCGACCATCAGGCTGATGCCGGTGAGCACCGCAAAGGGCGTCAGCCAGTCCAGGGCCCCGCCGACGAAGACGAAGTCCTCGACCGGAAAGCCCTCGATGTAGGCCCCCACCACGGCCCCCTGGGCGAAGGCCGCCACCGCGGAGCCCCAGCAGAAGGCACGATTCCACCAAACCCGGTTGCGCCGCGACTTGAAGCGAAACTCGAAGGCGATGCCGCGGAAGATCAACCCGGCAAGCATCAGGAAGACCCCGATATAGAGCGCCGGCAGGTAAACCGAATAGACCAGCGGGAAGGCCCCCAGCAGGCCGGCCCCGCCCAGCACCAGCCAGGTCTCGTTGCCGTCCCAGACCGGGGCCACGGAGTTCATCATCACATCCCGGGCCTCCTCGTTCGGCGCGAAGGGATAGAGGATGCCGAGCCCCAGGTCGAAGCCGTCCATGAGCACATACATGATCACGCCGAAGCCGATGATCACTGCCCATATCAGGGAGAGGTCGAAGGATTCCATATCACTGCCTCCAGGTGGGGGCCGCATCGTCATCGAGGCGGGCGTTGGCTGCCGAGAAGGGCCGCTTGGCGTGGGGAGACGCATCGAGGTCGTCAGCCGCTTCGGGCAGCATCCCCTGGCGCACCACGCGGGTCAGGTAGTAGAGGCCACAGGCGAACACCACGGCATAGACCGTCATGTAGCCGATCAGGGTAAACAGCGCCATGCCACCGGTCAGCGATGGAGTGACCCCCTCGGCGTGGGTCATGAGACCGTAGACCAGCCAGGGCGCCCGCCCCGTCTCGGTCACGAACCAGCCGGCCAGCACCGCGACAAAGGGGGCCACGCTCATCAGGCGCAGCACCTGCAGGAAGCCGCGTTGATGATAGATACGGCCGCCACGACGCAGCCATAGCCCGACCAGGGCGACGCCGATCATCAGAAGGCCCAGTCCGACCATCACGCGAAACGACCAGAACACCAGCCATACCGTGGGCTGCTCATCCCGGGCCGCCTCACTGATGCCCGGCACCACGCCATCGGTGTGGTGGGTCAGGATCAGGCTCGCCAGGTTGGGGATGCCGATCTCGAAGCGATTGCCCTGGGCCTCCTGGTCGGGCCAGGCCGCCAGCAGCATCGGGACATGGGACTGGGTTTCCCAGTTCCCCTCCATGGCGGCCACCTTGGTGGGCTGATGCTCCAGGGTATTGAGGCCGTGGAAGTCGCCGATCACCGCCTGGGCCGGGGTCAGCACGAGCAGCAGCCACAGACACATGGAGAGCGCGCGGCGGTTGGCCTCGACGTCGCGGCCGATGAGCAGATACCAGGCGCTGACACCCGCCACCACGAAGCCACCGGTGACAAACGAGGCCATCACCTTGTGCGAGAGGCGCCAGGGGAAGGACGGGTTGAAGATCGCCGCCGACCAGTCGGTGATATGGAAACGGCCATCGATCAGCTCGGCGCCGGCCGGGGTCTGCATCCAGCTGTTGGCGGAGAGAATCCAGAACGAGGAGATAAAGGTGCCCAGCGCCACCATGATCGAGGCGAACAAATGTACCCCCTGGGGCACCTTGCCACGCCCGAACAGCAGCACCCCGAGGAAGGCGGCCTCCAGGAAGAAGGCCGTGACCACCTCATAGCTGAGCATCGGCCCGATGAAGTTGGCGGTGGCATAGGAGAAGTTGCTCCAGTTGGTACCGAACTGGAACGACATGACGATGCCCGATACCACGCCCATGCCGAACACCACGGCGAACACTCGGGTCCAGAACAGCGCGAGGCGATCCCAGGCCGCATTGGCGGTCTTGTAGAAGAGGCCGTTCAGCAGGGCGATATAGGACGCCAGACCGATGGTGAACACCGGGAAGATGGCGTGGAAGGAGACCACGAAGGCGAATTGCAATCGCGATAGCAGGAGCGGATCCAGTTCCATGACGCTTTCCTCGTTACGCTGGCAACTAGAGAAGGTCGCAAGGGGTACGCATGCGCGCCGCGAGGCGCATTATGCTTCGGGAGCCGGCGAGCAGCCGGGCCGTGACGCACTCCTCCTGGACACCAAGAGACAGGCAAAGCCTAGCAGGCCCGGGATGATCAGGCTGCCCCCGAGGGGACACTCCATCAACGGCCGAGCCAGGTACGCTTATGCCCTTCGCCGGGCAGCATACGCCGATTCACCACTGACTCGAAAGCGCTTTCAGGGGTGTCTCGTTGTCGCAGCCTGCCTCGACGGCCGGGCATTGTCGCCGTGCCATCGACGACACGCTCGGCGTGCCATGCCCGCAGCGCCCCGCCGCTATCGTTACCGATACTGCCATCGCTATCGCCATCGCCATCGCCATCGCCATCGCTATCGCTATCGCCATCGCCATCGCCATCGCCATCGCTATCGCTATCGCCATCGCTATCGCCATCGCTATCGCCATCGCCATCGCTGTCGCCATCGCTATCGCGGGCAGGTTCCTCGCCCCGCCCATTACATACATTATTGCATGTTTAAGTATGGTAGTACGCGTGGTGACGTGTCACACTTTCCTCCCACCCATGGCCCGACACAATATACGCCTGTGCCGGGCATCGAATGACGCTGACTCCCAGGAGACACGACAGCCCTTGGCCATGCCCCCTTTGCGCTTTCAGCAGCTTGCGCAGCTTCCTCGCCGCCTGCCGACCCCGCCGCTGCTGCAGGGCGACGTCCCCCGGGTCGAGCGTACCCCGCCGGAGAGCCGCGCGCGCCGGCGGCTGCGCGCCTGCCAGGAATGTGACTGGCTGGTCGCCCTGCCGCCGCTGCATCCCGGGGAGGCGGCCAACTGTCCCCGTTGCGGGCATACTCTGGTCCGCCGTCACTTCCGTCCGGCCCAGCGCAGCATGGCCCTGGCCCTGGCGTCGCTCATCGCGCTGGGCATGGCCTTGGCCTTTCCTTTCCTCAGCTTCAGCGTGAGTGGCGTCGGCAACCGCATCGAACTGACCCAGACCGCCACGACCCTGATCGGTTTCCACCAGCCGGTGGTGGGCGGCGCGGTGATCATGACCATTGTCGTGCTCCCGGCGGTCTATCTGGCCGGCGTGATCTGGCTGCAGCTGGGGCTGCTGCGAAATGCGCCACTGCCGGCCAGTCGCACCATCGCTCGCTCCCTGGCGCACCTCGCACCCTGGATGATGGCCGATGTCTTCATCATTGGCGCCTTGGTGAGCCTGATCAAGATCGCCGGCATGGCCGAGGTCGGCCTGGGGATGTCGTTCTGGTCATTCTGTGTCTTCGCCCTCCTGCTGCTGCTGACCACTCAGTCGCTGGACAGCGATTGGATGTGGTTTTCCCTGGCCGGCGAGCCCCGCGCCCCCGCGGGCACGCGTACCGGCGAGACCGCGGCACCCCAGGGCCTCACCGGCTGTCATACCTGCGGACTGATAGGCCGCCTCGATGCCGACGGCCACGGCCGTTGCGAGCGCTGCGGCGAGCCACTGCATGCCCGCCGATCCTACAGCCTGCAGCGCACCTGGGCCCTGCTGGTTGGTGCGGCGATCCTCTACATCCCCGCCAATGTCTATCCCATCATGACCACCACCAGCCTGGGGCATAGCTCCCCCTCCACGATTATCGGCGGGGTCGTGGGGCTGATCGGCATGGGCTCCTGGCCGGTCGCCGTCATTATCTTCATCGCCAGCGTGATCGTGCCGGTCGGCAAGCTGGTGGCCCTGGCCTGGTTGTGCCTGGTGGTCAAGCGCAGCGACGAACTCAATGCCGCCACCCGCACCCGCCTCTATCGAATCACCGAATTCATCGGTCGCTGGTCCATGATCGACGTCTTCGTGGTGGCCATTCTGGTGGCCCTGATTCGCGCCGGCTCGTTGATGTCCATCGAGCCGGGCCCCGCCGCCCTGGCCTTCGGTGCCGTGGTGGTCATCACCATGCTGGCCGCCATGTCCTTCGACCCGCGCCTGATCTGGGATGCGCCGCTTCCCCGCACCGCCAAAGATACCCACCTGCCACGCCCCCATGGACGACACCCTGAAGGACACGCTGGATGAGTGAAGACACACCCCGCCACGACGCCGCCTCCGATACGCCCCACCGCGCCCGGGCCACGCCCCAGGCGCGTTTCTCGCCCATCTGGATCGTGCCCATCGTGGCACTGCTGATCGGCGCCTGGCTGGTCTATGACAACTACCGCAGTCGCGGCCCCCAGATCACCCTGACCATCAGTAACGCCGAGGGCATCGAGGCCGGCAGCACCCTGATCAAGACCCGCAACGTGGAGGTGGGCCGCGTCGAGCGGGTGCACCTCTCGGAGGATCTTTCCACCGCGGTGATCAGCGCACGAATGAGCCCGGGCAACGATGCGATGCTGGTCGAGGACAGCCAGTTCTGGGTGGTCAAGCCGCGCGTGGGCCGCGAGGGAATCAGCGGCCTGAACACCGTGTTGTCCGGCGCCTATATTCAGCTGCAGCCCGGCGAGAGCGACATCGAGTCCCGCGAATTCGAGGTCAGCGACCAGCCTCCGGTGGCGCCTGCCGGCGCGGCGGGCCTGCGTATCAACCTGACCAGCCAGCTGGGCAATTCGCTGCGCGTCGGCGACCCGGTCACCTATCAGGGCTACACCGTGGGTCGCGTCGAGGAGGCCAACTTCGATGCCACCACCCGGCGCATGCAACACCGCGTGTTTATCGAGGCCCCCTACGCCAGCCTGGTCACCGACAGCACCCGGTTCTGGTCGGCCACCGGCATCGACCTGCGCCTGGACTCCGAGGGCTTTCGCGTCAACGTCGAATCCTTCGAGGCCTTGCTCGGCGGCGGCGTCACCTTCGGCGTGCCCGAGGACCTGCCGCTCGGGGGCACGGTGGAGCCCGACACGACCTTCAACCTCTATGCCGACGAGGACTCCGCGCGCCAGGGTACCTTCAACCGTTATCTCGAGTTCGTCCTGCTGGTCGATGACTCGGTCCGCGGCCTCACCAAGGGGGCCCCGGTGGAGTTTCGTGGCGTGCGCGTGGGCACCGTGGCCGCCGTACCCTGGAAGTTCACCGCCGACCAGCCCACGGAGCGCGGCGGCTTTGCCATCCCGGTACTGGTGCGCATCGAGCCTCAGCGCCTGGGCATCGAGAACCGGGAGGTCGACGTCGATGAATGGCGCGAGCGATATGAGCGCTTCTTCGAGCTGGGCCTGCGCGCCACCCTCAAGAGCGGCAACCTGCTGACCGGGGCGCTGTTCGTGGACCTCAACTTCCATCGCGATCTGGACGACGACTACACGCCGATGACCTTTGCCGAACAGCGCGTCTTCCCCACCACGTCCGGCGGCTTCGCGCTGATCGAGTCCCAGATCACCGATCTGCTGGCCAAGCTCAACGACCTGGAAGTAGAACCGCTGCTCGAGGGCCTCGACCGCAGCCTCGACGCCTCCCAGGCGATGCTCGAGGAGGTGCGTGCGCTATCCGCCTCGCTGAGAGAGCTGACGGATGACCCCGGCACCCGCGAGGTACCGGCCAATCTCAACGAGACCCTGGAGGGGTTACGCACCACCCTGGAAGGCCTCTCGCCGGAGTCATCGGCCTATCAGGGGCTGGTGGGTGCCACTCAGCGCCTGGAGCGGCTGATGCGAGACCTCCAGCCGGTCGCTCGGACGCTGTCCGACAATCCTCGCGCCCTGCTGTTCGACAGCCTCGAGGCCGAGGACCCCGTGCCGCGGGCGCCGCGAGACTGACCCAGATGCTTGAATACCAGGAGACGCCATGATGAAGGCAAGAAGATGGATCGGCGCCAGCCTGGCGCCACTGCTGCTGGTCGGGGCGCTGGCGGGGTGCGCCAGCAACACGCCGGCGCCCCAGCGCTACACGTTGCCCGCCGTCGTCCCCCAGGACGCCGCCGGCGCCGAGGCGTCTCATCAGCTACTGCTGCCCACGCCGCGGCTCGCCGACTACCTCGATGTCGATGGCATCGTCATGCAGACCGACGATATCACCCTGGTGGAAGCCCAGGGCCATCAATGGGCCGAGACCCTGGGTCGGCAGCTGCAGCGCGGCCTGCGCGATCGCCTGGCGAATCGCCTGCCAAAAACTCGCGTGCTGCTCGAGGATAGCGGCACCCGCCGGGCAGAGGCGTTGCGCCTGGAGCTGGAGGTCGACCGCTTCCACGGTCACCATGACGGCCGCGCGGTGATCGGCGGCCAGTGGCGGCTCTATGCTGCGAACGGAGACCTGGTGGCGATGCGTGGCCTGAACCTGGACAGCACCCTGGATGCCGACGGCTACCCCGCCCTGGTGCGCTCCCTGGGCCGGGGCTGGGACAGCGCGGCAGACGAGCTCGCCGCGGCCATTCGCGAGGCGCGCCGGCTAGAGTAGCTGCGTTGGGGTGTACAATCTGGCATAATGGCGCTCGCGGCACTATAGCGAGTCCCTCCTGCTGCGACCTGACCCCCCGACTTCTTCACGCCCCGGCCCGGGACTGGCTACGCGCGACAGCGTGGCACGGCCGTGGCGTTCTGCGGAGACCGCATGACCTTTTCCGAACTCGGCCTGCGCGCCGAACTGCTGAGTGCCGTCGAGGCACAAGGCTACACGACCCCGACACCGATCCAGCAACAGGCGATCCCTGCCGTGCTCAACGGTGGTGACCTGCTGGCCAGCGCCCAGACCGGCACCGGCAAGACCGCCGGCTTCACCCTGCCGATGCTGCAGCGCCTGGCAGGCGGCCCGCGTCCCGGCAAGCGCCAGGTGCGTGCCCTGGTGCTGACACCGACCCGAGAGCTGGCCGCTCAGGTAGGCGAGAGTGTGGCCGACTACGGCCGCCACCTGACCCTGAAGAGCCACGTGATCTTCGGTGGCGTCGGCCAGCAGCCCCAGGTGGATGCCATCCGCCCGGGCCTGGATGTGCTCGTTGCCACCCCGGGCCGGCTGCTCGACCTGCAGCAGCAGAAACACGTCGATCTTTCCCGGGTCGAGATCCTGGTGCTGGACGAAGCCGACCGCATGCTGGACATGGGCTTTATCCACGACATCAAGAAGGTCCTGCGGGTGCTGCCCGAGAAGCGCCAGAACCTGCTGTTCTCGGCGACCTTCTCCAACGAGATTCAGGCCCTGGCCAACAAGCTGCTCGACGATCCCAAGATGATCGAGGTCGCGCGGCGCAACACCACCGCCGAGCTCGTCGACCAGGCGATCTATCGCGTCGACCGCGAGAAGAAGCGCGAGCTTCTGGCCCATTTGATCAGCGCACATGACTGGCACCAGGTCCTGGTCTTTACCCGTACCAAGCACGGTGCCAACCGCCTGGCCGAGCAGCTCTCCAAGCAGGAGATTCCGGCCATGGCGATCCATGGCAACAAGAGCCAGTCCGCCCGAACCAAGGCCCTGGCCGCCTTCAAGACCGGCGAGCTGCAAGTGCTGGTGGCTACCGATATCGCCGCCCGCGGCCTGGATATCGAAGAGCTGCCCCATGTCGTCAACTTCGAACTGCCCAACGTCGCCGAGGACTATGTGCACCGCATCGGCCGCACCGGCCGCGCCGGCAGCGAAGGCCAAGCGGTCTCGCTGGTCTGCGTCGACGAGCACGGGCTGCTCAAGGGCATCGAGCGCCTGATCAAGCGCGACCTCGAGAAGCGCATCGAACCCGGCTTCGAGCCCGACCCCAATGCCAAGCCCGAGCCCATCGAAAACGGCCGCAACCGTCGCGGCGGTGGTGGACGAGGCGGCAACGGCCAGAAGCGCGGTGGCGGCGGTCAAAACCGCGGACAGGGGCAGAACCGTGGCGCCGAGCAACCGGCGGGTGCGCGCCGCCGGCGGCGCGGCGGCAACGGTAATGGCGGTGGACGCCAACAGGCATAACGACAAGCCACGTCCAGGGAGGCGACGACAGTGACGGGAACGACACCGACGGATCAGACGCGAAGCAAGGCCATGCTGGCGACCTTCATTGCCCTGATGGTGCTGGTGGGCCTCAACCTGCGCCCGGCCCTCTCCTCCCTGGCCCCGGTACTCACGCGCGTCCAGCAGGATACCGGGCTCTCGCCGCTCGCCATTGGCGCCCTCACGACGCTCCCCGTGCTCTGCCTGGGGCTGTTCGCGCCCATGGCGCCCTGGCTGGCCAAGCGTTTGGGCCCCGAACGGGCCCTGGCGGCCGGCCTGGTCCTGTTGGCGGCGGGCCTGTTGCTGCGCGGCATCCCCCTGGTCGCCCCCCTCTTTATCGGCACCCTGATGGCGGGGGCCGCCATCGGCGTGGCCGGCACCCTGCTGCCGGCCCTGGTCAAGCGCGAACTCCCCGCCGGGGCGGACCTGATGACCGGCGTCTATACGATGGCGCTGTGCCTGGGGGGTGCCCTGGGGGCGGGACTGAGCATTCCCCTATCGGACTGGCTGGGGGCCTGGCACCTGGGGCTGGCCAGTTGGTCGGTGCTGGCGGTCGTTGCCCTGGCGGCCTGGCTGGCCCTGGCCCCCCGTCGCGACGAGACGGCGCTACCCGGAGGCGGCGGTTCGATGCGTTCGGTGCTGAGCCAACCCCTGGCCTGGCAGCTCATGTTCCTGATGGGCCTGCAGTCTTCGTTGGCCTATATCGTCTTCGGCTGGCTACCCACCCTGCTGGTGGCGCGCGGCTACGGAGAGGCCGAGGCCGGCTGGATGATGGGTGCCTCTGTCATGGTGCAACTCCCCGCCGCCCTGGCCGCCCCCTGGCTGGCACGCCTGGGCCGAGACCAGCGCCCCGCCCTGCTCCTGGTCCTCACGCTGGTCGCCTCGGGGTTCTGGTTGCTGCTGCAGGCTCCGTCGTCCCTGCGCTGGCTCGGCGTGATCCTGCTCGGCCTGGGCCAGGGGGGCAGCTTCAGCCTCGCCCTCACACTGATCGTACTGCGTACCGGCAATTCACGGCTGGCCGGCAAGCTCTCGGGCCTGGCCCAGGGCGGAGGCTACACGCTGGCGGCCATGGGCCCGCTGGGCGTGGGCGTCATGCTTCAGCTCGGCCTGGGGCTTGGCATCATCACCGCCGTATTGGTCGCCATCTGTGCGCTCGCGGCCACCTTCGCCCTCTTTGCCGGCCGCAATCGTCGCCTGGAGACCGGCGACGACGGCCAGGTCATAACGCGTTAACAAGAGCGCTGGCACCCTTGCCCGGCGCTGTCCTACTACGCCTGATTCATCGCTTCGGAGCCGCCCATGACCGCCCGCGATTCTCATCCCCACTCCGTGCTGGTGATCTATACCGGCGGCACCCTGGGCATGCAAGAGACGCCCAGGGGGCTGGCGCCGGGTGGCGATATCGAGGCTCGCCTGGCACGCGCCCTGGCCTCTCTGCCGGCGAATCTCGTCGCCGGCCTGCCGGCCTATCGGCTGCTCGCCTTCGACGACCCCATCGATTCCAGCGCCGCGACGCCCGCCGACTGGTCTCGCCTCGCCGGCGACATCGCCGCACGCTATCGCGATGTCGCCGGCATCGTGGTCTTGCACGGAACCGACACCCTGGCCTGGAGCGCCGCGAGCCTCGCCTACCAACTGCAAGGTATCGACCGCCCCGTGGTGTTGACCGGTGCCATGCAGCCCCTGGAAGCCGAACAAAGCGATGCCGCCGACAACGTGGCGCTGGCCCTGCAGTTCGCGGCGAATCCCGCCCTGCGGGAGGTGGCCATCGCCTTCGGCGGAAGGCTGATGCGCGGCACACGGGCTCGCAAGTGGCATACCCAGGCGGGGCTGGCCTTCGAGAGCCCCAATCATCCGCTCCTCGGCGAACGCGTCGACGGCGATGCCGTTCTTTACGCCGATGATGAGCCGGGACGCCGCCGGGATGACGCGCCACGCTTCGAATTGCCCGATTATGAACCGCTTGGCGACGGCGGCGTGGCGCGCATCGCCCTGTGGCCCGGCATCACCGCCCGCCAGCTATCCGCCTGGCTGGACGATTCTCGGCTCAAGGGGGCCCTGCTCGAGGTATGGGGGGGCGGCAATCTGCCCGAGGACCCCGCCTTGCTCGAGGTGCTGGCCAGGGCCAACGATGACGGCAAGCTGCTGGCCGCCATCAGTCAGTGCCCGCATGGCGCCATCAACCCGGGGGACTACGCCGCCGGCCAGGGGCTCAAGGCGGCCGGGGTGCTCTCGGGTGGCGCCATGACCCCCGAGGCGGCCTTGACCAAGCTGGTCCACCTGCTCGCCCTGCCACTGGATGACATCGAGCGTCGGCAACGCTTCCTCACCGCCCTGGTGGGTGAGCGTCCCTAGCCAGGGCCTGGCCTGCGTGGCGAGCCGGTCCAGGACGAAGCCTGGACCGGCAGGCTATCGCTAGGTGAGATCCCGCATCAGCAGCGCGTACTCGATGCGCTCCGGGGCGATCGCCTCGCCGGGCACGGGAATGCGCACCACATGGCCCGAGCCGGGGGCGACGCCCACGGATTCGCCGCGCTTGTTCTCGATATGCTCGAGCACGAAGCGGCGATTGCCCCCCGGCAGCATCAGCTCCATGCCGTCCCCCACCTCGAAGCGGTTCTTGACGTTGATCTCGAGCACGCCGCGATCCGGGTCGTAGGCGGTCACCTCACCGACGAACTGCTGGTGAACGCCCACCGAGTTGCCCTGCTCGTAGTTCTGGTACTGGTCGTGGACGTGACGACGATAGAAGCCCTCCGTGTAGCCGCGGTTGGCGAGGTTATCGAGCTCGTCCATCAGGCGCATGTCGAAGGGCCTGCCCGCCACGGCATCATCGATGGCGCGGCGATAGACCTGGGCGGTACGCGCCACATAGTAGGGCGACTTGGTACGACCCTCGATCTTCAGCGAGGAGACCCCCATCTCGGCCAGGCGCGGCACGTGCTGCACCGCGCGCAGGTCCTTGGAGTTCATGATGTAGGTGCCGTGCTCGTCCTCGTACACCGGCATCAGCTCGCCGGGCCGGCTGCGATCCTCGATCAGCGCCGAAAGCTCATCCTGGCCCTCGGTGCCACCGGCGGTGGCGGTGCTCATCGACGCGAGCGTCTCGGCGCTGCCGCCGCCCGAGGCGATCAGCCCGCCGCTCGGTCCTCCATCCTGCTGGGGCGTCCAGATACCGCTAGCGGCGTGGGCGCGGGACGAGTTGGCCGGCACCAGGTCGCCGGCCTCGTCCTCGGCGGCCGCCACGGTGTTGTACTTCCAGCGGCAGGCATTGGTGCAGGTGCCCTGGTTGGGGTCGCGGTGATTGAAGTAGCCCGAGAGCAGGCAGCGCCCGGAGTAGGCGATGCACAGCGCGCCATGAACGAAGGTCTCGATCTCGAGGTCGGGGCACTCGGCACGGATCTGGGCGATCTCCTCGAGCGACAGCTCGCGAGACAAAATGATGCGGCTGATGCCCTGCTGCTGCCAGAACTTCGCGGCCGCATAGTTGACCACATTGGACTGCACCGAGAGGTGAATAACCTGCTCGGGCCAGCGTTCGCGGATCATCATGATCAAGCCCGGGTCGGACATGATCAGCGCATCGGGGCCGGCCTCGATCACCGGCTCCATGTCGCGCAGGTAGGTCTTCAGCTTGCTGTTATGCGGCGCGATGTTCGAGGCCACATAGAACTGCTTGCCCCGTTCGTGGGCGTAGGCGATGCCCTTGTGCAGATTTTCCAACTTGAAGTCGTTGTTGCGCACGCGCAGTGAATAACGCGGCTGGCCGGCATAGACCGCATCCGCGCCATAGGCGAAGGCGTAACGCATGTTCTTGAACGTTCCCGCCGGGGAAAGCAGTTCGGGAGCTTGCATGAAGAGTCACCGTTGTCAGGACGATGGCGCCGGAAAGGCGCTGTAAATGAGAGGGCGCAGCAGTATAACAGGCCGAGCGGCGAGCGCCGAGAGATGCGATAGGGTGTTCCCCACGGACAGGCGTGTCGAGTAGACTAACGCCGCTTCCGGACCGGATCCCGGATTAGCGGCGTCAGCCAACAAATTCTCCGACCCGAGTTTTCGCTATGAACGATACCCCCTCTCCTGCCACCGTGGTGATCTACTCCGGCGGCATGGACTCCTATACCGTGCTGCACCGTGCCCTTCGTGAGGGCCGTGACGTCCACGCCCTATCCTTCGACTACGGCCAGCGCCATGCCCGCGAGCTCGACCAGGCGGCCAAGGTGTGCCGCCAGCTGGACATTCCGCATCAAGTCGTGGACATCCGTGCCATCCACGGACTGATCGACAATTCAGTGCTCACCGACACCAACCGCGATATGCCGGAGGGCGACTACGCCGAGGACAACCTCGCCGCGACCGTGGTCCCCAACCGCAACATGATCCTCCTCTCGCTGGCCATCGCCAAGGCCGTCAATATCGGCGCCGGCCGGGTCGATTACGGTGCCCATGGCGGCGACCACGTCCTCTATCCCGACTGCCGTCCCGCCTTTGTCGACGCGATGAACGCCGTGGCCGGCATCGCCAACTTCGAGGCCGTCGACATCCATACGCCCTACCTGCGTGCCAGCAAGGCGGAGATCCTCGCCGACGGCCTGGCCATGGGACTCGATTATGCCGACACCTGGACCTGCTACCGCGGCGAGGCGCTGGCCTGCGGACGCTGCGGCAGCTGCCTCGAGCGCCTGGCCGCCTTCGCCGCCAACCAGGCGACCGACCCCCTGGCCTACGCGGGGAGGGACGCCTGATGTATCACGTCAAGGAGGCCTTCTACACCCTGCAGGGGGAAGGCGGCCAGGCGGGCCGGGCCAGCGTGTTTTGCCGCTTCTCGGGCTGCAACCTCTGGTCGGGTAACGAGAGGGACCGCGCCAGCGCGGCCTGCCGCTTCTGCGATACCGACTTCGTGGGGACCGATGGCCAGAACGGCGGGCGCTTCAACAGCGCACAGGCCCTGGCCGACCACTTGACCGGGCTCTGGCCCACATCCGGCGAAATGGCCACCCCCTATCTGGTCTTCACCGGCGGGGAGCCGCTACTGCAGCTCGACGAGGCGCTGATTACCGCCCTTCAGGCGCGTGGTTTCGAGGTCGCCGTGGAAACCAACGGCACCCTACGGCCGCCGGCCGGCATCGACTGGCTCTGTGTCAGCCCCAAGGGCAACAATCCCCTGGCGATCACCACAGGCAACGAGCTGAAGCTGGTCTACCCACAGACCGATGCGCCCCCGGAGCGCTTCACGGGGCTCGCCTTCGACCACTTCTTCCTGCAACCCAGGGACACCGGACCCGCGAGCCTCGCGGACGATACGACTACCGACACCCTGGCGGCCAGTGTGGCCTATTGCCTGGCGCACCCACAGTGGCGCCTGTCGCTGCAGACCCACAAGATCACGGGGATCGACTGATGACACTCTTCATCAACCGCCTGACTCAGCTCGATGTCTCCTGGTGGTGCCCGAACCGTGGACTGGTCGGAGCCAGCTGGCACGTGGATGCGGAGCTCGACGGGGAGCTCGGCGACGACGGCATGCTGTTCGACTTCGGCGAGGTCAAGCCGTGGATCAAGCGGCGACTGGATGCCGGTCCCGACCACACCCTGCTGGTGCCCACCCTCGCACCGGGACTGGAACTCCATGATTGCCGCGAGGGCCTCTGCATGCGCGCCACCCGGCCCTGGGCCATGGAGCTACGGGCACCACGCCAGGCGCTGACACTGCTGCCCTGGCGAGAGATTGACGTCGACACCCTCGCCAACCACCTGGCGGCGGAGCTGATGCACCGCCCCCCGCCCCGCGTCAGCGACATTCGCCTGCGCCTGTACGAGGAAGACATCCAGGGAGCCAGCTACACCTATAGCCACGGGCTGAAACGCCATGCCGGCAACTGCCAGCGCATCGCCCACGGCCACCGCTCGCGGCTACAGATCTGGCAGCAGGGGCAGCGAGCGGTGACCCTGGAACGCCAGTGGGCCGATTGGCTGGCAGATCGCTATCTGATCGACGAGGCCGACATCGTCGTCGACAACGGGCCTGCCGGGCCGCAAACGCTGACGACTCGCTATCGAGCGGCGCAGGGAGACTTTTTCCTGCGCCTCCCCGAAGAGCGCTGTGCCGTACTGCCGACACCCACGACGGTGGAATGGATCGCCGACTGGCTGGCCCGACGCATCGCCCGTGACACCGGGCGCGACACCCGCGTGCATGCCTTCGAAGGCATCGACAAGGGCGCCATCGCCCAGGCGTCGCCAGCATGACCCGAGTCATCGCCTCGGCCGGCAGGATAGAAGACGAAGGCGAGTGCCGCCCCGGCTGCGGCGCTTGCTGCATCGCCCCGTCGATCACCTCGCCGATTCCCGGCATGCCGAACGGCAAGCCCGCGGGCGTACGCTGCGTACAGCTCGACGAGGCCAATCTCTGCAGGCTGTTCGGTGATCCTAGCCGCCCGGCCGTCTGCACCCGGTTCGACTACGACAGTGAACTCTGCGGTGGCCATCGTGACCAGGCACTCACGCTTATCACGGCGCTGGAACGAGCCACCGAAGACCGGCAGCGTTAATCATCAGGTACCGGGTTATTCAGGCGCTCTTGCGAAAGCGTTGCAATGTCTCGAGCAGTTCCCTGACATCCTGTTTAGAGAACTCATACTCCGCCATCAGCGTCTCGAGTCGCTGCCCGAAGTCGTTCTTTGGGGCGGCCACGGAGTCGTTACCCGGAGCGGCACTCCGGGACGACTCCTGTTCCGGGTGAGTTTTCACTTCTGGAGTTTCGGCGCCTGAAGACTCGACTTCTTGAGTCTCAGCACTCTGAGACTCAGTGCTTTGAGACTCAGCGTGTTGCGATTCAACTTCACAAGACGGCTCCAGCTCGCGCAGTGCCGCCGCGAAGGCGTCATCGAGTTCTCTGAACTGACGCAGCTTATCGCGCTCACCCATGGCCTTACGTGGTGTCTGCTGTTTCATGCCTGATCGTCTTTGAGCGGGCGAGAGGAAACGCGCCTGGCGTTATCACCCGAATGGAGAAACCTTGATTATACCCCTATCGACGGCTCTCGCTAAGGGCTGTTCCCTGGAGAACTCCCTCACGGCGCCGTCGTGCCGGTACAGGCCCGAGGCAGAAACGCAAACGGCGCCACGAGGCGCCGTTTGTGCTAGCCCGATTCGGACAGGCCGCTCGAAAATTACTCTTCGACACGCACCAGCCAGGACTCGACGGTCTCGGATCCGAACTCGTCCTTCCACGCCTTCAGCGTCTTCTGGTTACCGCCGCGCGTCTCGACGACTTCACCCGTATTCGGGTTCTTGTAAATCTTCAGCTTACGCTTGCGGCGCGCGCCGCCAGTAGAGCCGGCAGAAGCCGCCTTCGGTGAAGAAGCCGCGGGCGCGGGGTCCAGCAGCGCAATGACGTCGGCGGCACTCTTGCCATAATCCTTCATCAGAGCCTCGAGCTTTTCCTTGAACTCGAGTTCACTCTGAAGACGCTTATCGTTCTGCAGCTTATCCAGGTTGGACTGGAGTTCTTTCAGCTGCTGTTCCATCTGCATATATTCGTTAAGAAGCGACATGGGAAATTTCCTTGGGGACGTTCGACAAAATACTTCGGCAAGTACATTCGACAAAATACAAAGGGGCGCACATTATGCGCGTTTTATTCAGCCCTTGGCAATAGTCTGGCCGCATTGATTACATTGCGCAAATTTAACGCCCCCTCGGATACCGTCCTCATGTACTGTCTTGTGAAAAGATTAAGTAAGTCGCACTGATGAATATCGCACTGATCGATACCGCAATGATGGATACCACATTGCCGGGTGATGGATACCGCAATGATCGATACCGCAATGATGGATACCACATTGCCGGATATCGCAGCATTGCCGGATACCACATTGCCGGATATCGCAGCACTGCCGGATACCACATTCGCATTGCCGGATATCAGACTGCCCTCGAGCGAAGGCTCACCCTGCACTCGAGTGGGATATAAATAAAAAGGCATGAAAAAATAAAGCAGTGTGAAAAAAACCGCCGCCCCGAGGGGCGGCGGTTTTTAAAGCCTGTCGGAAGTTGCTATCCGATCAGTCCTGACCCATCTGCTGCTTGATAAGGTCGCCGATGGTGGTCGCGCCACCGCTCTCGGTAGATTCCTCACGCAGCTTCTTCAGGTTCTGACGCGTGTCGTCCTGATCCTTGGCCTTGACGGAGAGGTTGATCTGGCGGTTCTTGCGATCCACACCGATGATGCGAGCCTCGACACTGTCACCCTCGTTGAGGACGTTGCGAGCATCCTCGATACGGTCGGCGCTGATCTCGGAGGCCTTGAGAACGGCGATGACATCGGTAGCCAGCTCGACCTGGGCCTGCTTGGCATCGACCTCGATCACGCGACCGGTCACGATGGCGCCCTTGTCGTTGACGGCCATGAACTCGGCGACCGGATCGGTATCCAGCTGCTTGACGCCCAGGGAGATGCGCTCACGCTCCGGATCGATGGAGAGGATCACGGCCTCGGCCTCGTCGCCCTTCTTGAACTGACGAACCGCTTCTTCGCCGGTATCGGTCCAGGAGATGTCGGAGAGGTGAACCAGGCCGTCGATGCCGCCTTCCAGGCCGATGAAGATGCCGAAGTCGGTGATCGACTTGATGGTGCCGGCAACACGATCGCCCTTGTTGTAGGTCGCGCTGAAGGTTTCCCAGGGATTCGCGGTGCACTGCTTGATACCCAGGGAGATACGACGACGCTCCTCGTCGATATCCAGCACCATGACGTCAACATCATCACCGACCTGAACGACCTTGGACGGATGGATGTTCTTGTTGGTCCAATCCATTTCGGAGACGTGGACCAGACCCTCGACGCCCTCTTCCAGCTCGGCGAAGCAGCCGTAGTCGGTGAGGTTGGTGACGGTGGCGTGAACCTTGGTGCCTTCCGGGTAGCGATCCTTGATGTTGACCCACGGATCCTCGCCCAGCTGCTTCAGGCCCAGGGAAACGCGGTTGCGCTCGCGATCGAACTTGAGCACCTTGACGCTGATCTCGTCGCCCACGGCCACGATCTCGCTCGGATGCTTGATGCGCTTCCAGGCCATGTCGGTGATGTGCAGCAGGCCGTCGACGCCACCGAGGTCGACGAAGGCGCCGTAGTCGGTGAGGTTCTTGACGATACCCAGGATCTGCTGGCCTTCCTGCAGCGTGGCCAGCAGGGCCTCACGCTCGGCGCTGTTCTCGGCTTCAAGCACGGCACGACGAGAAACGACAACGTTGTTGCGCTTCGGATCGAGCTTGATGACCTTGAAGTCGAGTTCCTTGTTCTCGAGATGCGCGGTGTCACGCACCGGACGCACGTCGACCAGGGAACCCGGCAGGAAGGCACGAATGGAGTCGACATCGACGGTGAAGCCACCCTTGACCTTGCCGTTGATCACGCCCTTGATGATCTCGTCCTTCTCGAAGGCGGCTTCCAGGACCTTCCACGCTTCGGCGCGCTTGGCCTTCTCGCGGGACAGGCGGGTCTCGCCGAAACCATCCTCGACGGCTTCCAGGGCAACGTGGACTTCATCACCCACGGCGATGGCCAGCTCGCCACTCTCGTCACGGAACTGGGCCGAGGGGATCTGACCTTCGGACTTCAGGCCGGCATTGACGGTAACCCAGTCACCCTCGATGTCGACGACGGTCGCCACGACGATGGCGCCCGGTTCCATGTTGATGTCCTGGAGAGACTGTTCAAAAAGTTCAGCAAAGCTTTCGCTCATGATGTTCCTACGTGATCAACGTTAAAGTGCGGCGGGGCCGCTTCCTCCGCACCACCAGCGAGTGCGGGCCTTATTCACCAAACCCTCGGAGATGTTGGCGCTGGTTCGACCTGGCTCGGCTCTCGGCTAACGGTGCCAAGCCACGTCATCACATGCTGCCGAGGGCGCCGCAAGGGAGTTTCAGGCGTCGTGGAGCAGACCTCGCTGGGTCAGAAGCTCCGTCAGCCGATCCACCACTTCCGGTATCGTCAGGCGCGTGGTATCAAGCGTAATGGCATCGTCTGCCGGCTTGAGTGGCGCCACGCTGCGCTGCATATCGCGGGCGTCGCGCGCCTGAATCTCCTTTAAAAGACTCGATAGACTAGCATCCACACCCACTTCTCGCAACTGGCCCTGGCGGCGATGGGCCCGTTCCTCGGCGCTCGCGGTAAGAAATATCTTCAGCGGCGCGGCGGTAAATACCACGGTCCCCATGTCGCGACCATCGGCCACCAGGCCGGGGGCCTGGCAGAAGTCACGCTGGCGGCTCAGCAACGCCTCACGCACCATGGGTAGCGCGGCGACGCGCGAGGCGGCATCGCCGACCTGCTCGGTACGGATGGCGGTCGTGGCGTCATCCCCCTCCAGCATCACCCGAGTCGACTCGCCCTCGGCCACGAAGACCACGTCGAGGCGGCGGGCCACCTCGGCGAGACTCGCCTCATCCTCCAGAGACACCTCATGCTTGCCGGCGGCGAGCGCCGTCAGGCGATAGAGGGCCCCGCTGTCGAGCAGGTGCCAGCCCAGTCGCGCGGCGACCAGGCGGCTGATGGTGCCCTTGCCGGCGCCGCCGGGCCCATCGATGGTCAGTACCGGGGTCGGGGTGTCACTCATGTGCCCTCCTCGGCCGATTCCTCATTGAGCGTCAGGCCCACCTTGCGCGCCAGGTCGACAAACCCCGGGAAGGAAGTCGCCACATTGGCGCAGTCATCGATCACGATCTCCTCGCTGGCACGCAACGCGGCGATGGCGAACGACATGGCGATGCGATGGTCTTCGAGACTATCGACACGGCCGCCCCCGTAGTTGGGGCCCTCGGCATTGCCACCGCCGACGATATCGATGCCATCGGGATAGAGGCGATGTTCGACGCCGAGGGTCGCCAGCCCATCCGCCATGGCCTGCAGTCGGTCGGATTCCTTGACCCGGAGCTCTTCCGCCCCGCGCAGACGCGAGGTGCCCCGGGCATTGGCCGCGGCGATAAACAGCGCCGGCAATTCATCGATGGCCAGGGGGACCTGCTCCACCGGGATGTCGATACCCTGGAGCGGCGCATAGCGAATATGCAGGTCGGCGACCGGCTCGCCGCCGACTTCGCGCTCGTTCTCCAGGCGCAGGTCGGCGCCCATCAACTGGAGAATGTTGATCACGCCGATGCGGGTCGGGTTGATGCCGACGTGTTCCAGCACGAGGTCGGCACCCGGAGTAATGGCCGCGGCCACCAGGAAGAAGGTCGCCGAAGAGATATCGCTGGGCACATCAATGGGCGCCGCAGACAGGCGACCGCCGCCCGTGAGCCAACAGGTATCGCCTTCCCGCTGCACCGCATAGCCGAATCCGGCCAGCATGCGCTCGGTGTGGTCCCGGGTCGGGGCCGGCTCACGCACCCGGGTCTCCCCTTCGGCATAGAGGCCGGCGAGCAGCAGACAGGACTTCACCTGGGCGCTGGCCATGGGCATGTCATAGGTAATGCCGGTCAGCGCACGACCCCCGTGGATCTGCAGCGGCGGACGCCCGCCCTCGGCGGTGTCGATCCTGGCCCCCATCAGGCGCAGCGGATCGGCCACCCGGTTCATGGGCCGCTTGGTCAAGGAGGTGTCGCCGGTAAGCTCGGTATTGAAGGCCTGGCCGGCCAGCAGGCCGGCAAACAGGCGCATGGCGGTACCCGCATTGCCCACATAAAGGGGTCCGGAAGGCGCCTTGAGGCCATGCATGCCGACACCATGGACGGTCACACGCCCCTGGTGGGGGCCCTCGATGGCAACGCCCATCTCACGAAATGCCTGCAGGGTCGCCAGGCTATCCTCGCCCTCCAGGAAGCCCTGGATCTCGGTGACCCCGTCGGCCAGAGCGCCGAACATGATGGAACGATGGGAAATGGACTTGTCGCCGGGCACGCGAATGCGGCCGGCCACGGCGCCACCGGGGCTCATCCGGTAGCGCAACTTGCCTTGCTGTTGCATCTGATATTCCGCCTGATAGCTGCGCTTGTTAAGCAGGGATTCGAAATAGTGCCGTGCGTGCCTGGCGCGATCGAAGGTCGCCAGCATGGCGTCGCCGTCGCCCCGCTCCACGGCCTCGCGCAGTCGCGCCACCCCGGCCTCGAAGTCATCCAGGGACGCGAGCACGGCATCGCGATTGGCGGTGAAGATATCGCGCCACATCACGGGGTCGCTGCCGGCGATACGGGTAAAATCGCGAAAGCCGCCGGCGGCATACCGAAAGATTTCCAGGCGTTCATCCTGGCGCGCCAGGGTGTCCACCAGGGAGAAGGCCAACAGGTGCGGCAGGTGGCTGGTGCGGGCCAGCACCTGGTCGTGGCGGGCCACCTCCATCTCCAGCACCTCGGCGCCGCAGGCACGCCACAGCGCCCGCACACGAGCGAGCGCCGTTACGTGGGTATCCGGCTCCGGCGTCAGGATGACCTTGTGGCCGACATAGAGTTCGGGGTCGGCGGCCGCCACGCCGCTCTTCTCGGAACCGGCGATGGGGTGGCCCAGCACCAGATTCTCCGGCACCCGGCCGAAGGCCTGCCGGGCGCAGTCGCGAATCGCGGCCTTGGTGCTGCCCACGTCGGTGATCACCACCTCCCGCGCGGTGCGCGGCAGCAGGCCGGCGATCTCGGCCATCACGCCCTGCATGGCCAGCACCGGCACCGCCAGCACCACCAGCGAGGCGCCGTCGATCACCTCCTCGAGACGCGTACCACCGCGGTCGATCAGCCCCATCTCGAGGCCACGACGGATCTCTTCGGGGTCCGGGTCGCATGCGACGATTTGCCTGGCCGGCCCGAAGCCGCCGGCTTGCCTGGCCGACCCAAAGCCGCCGGCATCGTCGCTGTCGCGACGAGCGTCGCCTCCCGCCCGCAGAGCCGCGGCCAGGGAGCCGCCGATCAAGCCGAGCCCGACGATAAGAATGCAGGATTCATCGGGCAATCGTGTCACGGTCGCCGCCATCTCCTAGAGCACACCGACGGGATAGGAGCCCAGCACCTTGACCTCGGCGGCACGCAGGCGCACCTCCTCCAGCACCGCCGCCACGCGCGGCTCGTCATGATGGCCCTTGAAGTCGATGAAGAAGACGTAGTTCCACACGCCGCTGCGCGACGGCCGAGTCTCCAGGCGGGTCATGTCGATCCGGTGGCGATGGAAGGGCTCGAGAAGGTCATGGAGCGCGCCGGGCTGGTTGCGCATGGCCACGACGATGGAGGTCTTGTCGTCGCTGGACAGGGGCACGGCCTGATTGCCGATGATCAAGAAGCGCGTGGAGTTGTCCGGACGGTCCTCGATCTTCTCGGCGAGCCGGGTGAGGCCATAGAGCTTGGCCGACATGTCGCCGGCGATGGCCGCGCTGTGCCATTCGGTCTTGACCAGGCGGGCCGCCTCGGCATTGGAGGAGACCGGCACCCGCTCGGCCTGGGGGTAATGGGCATCCAGCCACTTGCGGCACTGGGCAAACGACTGGGGATGCGAGTAGATCCGCGACACCTTGTCGTGGCGGGTGGTCTCGCCCACCAGGAGATGGTGATGGATACGCAGCACCACCTCACCACAGATGCGCAGCCCCGAGTCCATGAAGGAGTCCAGGGTGTGGTTGATCACGCCCTCGGTGGAGTTCTCCACCGGCACCACCCCATAGTTGACCGCGCCGGCCTCGACTTCGCGGAACACCTCATCGATGGCGGCCATCGGCAGGCTGACCGCGCTCTCGCCGAAGTGCTTGAGGGTCGCCTGCTGGGTGAAGGTGCCTTCCGGCCCCAGGTAGGCCACCTTGATGGGCTGCTCCAGCGCCAGGCAGGCCGACATGATCTCACGGAACAGCCGTGCGACCTCTTCGCTATCCAGCGGCCCCTTGTTGAGTGCCATGATCCGCCGCAACACCTGGGCCTCGCGCTCGGGGCGATAGAATACCGCCCCGGCGTCGGCGGTGGTCTTGACCTGGGCGACCCGCTGGGCACACTCGGCGCGTTCGTTCATCAGCGTCAGTAGCTGGCTGTCCAGGTCATCGATACGGTCGCGCAGCGCATCGAGGTCGATGGGGGTATCGCTCATGATGTTGTCAGCCCTTTCTGTTTTCGAAATCGGCCATGAAGTCGATCAGCGCATCCACGGCGGCCTCGGGTACGGCGTTATATAGGCTGGCGCGCATGCCGCCCACACTGCGGTGACCCTTGAGATTGAGCAGCCCGGCCTGCTCGGCCTCGGCGAGAAACGCCTTGTCCAGGCGCGGGTCGGCGAGCACGAAGGGCACGTTCATGCGCGAGCGATTAGCCGGGACGATGGGGTTGGAATACAGCCCGCTGGCGTCGATGGCGGCATACAGCTTGGCGGCCTTGCGCGCATTGATGGCCGCCATGACCTCGAGGCCACCGACATCCTGCTTGAGCCATTCGAACACCAGCCCCGCCAGGTACCAGCTGTAGGTCGCGGGGGTATTGACCATCGAACCGCCCTCGGCGAGGGCCTTGTAGCCAAACAGCGAGGGCATATCGGCACGCGCTCGGTCGAGCAGGTCGTCACGCACGATGACCACCACCAGCCCGGCGGGGCCGATATTCTTCTGGGCCCCCGCGTAGATCACGCCGAATCGCGAGACATCCAGCGACTCCGAGAGGATCGACGATGACATGTCGCAGACCAGCGGCACCTCGACCCCATCGGGGCGCACGCCCCGCGGGGTATCGTCGAAGGCCAGCCCGCCGATGGTCTCGTTGGCGGTATAGTGCAGGTAGGCGGCATCATGGGAGAGCTCGAGCTCTCCCTGGGCCGGTACCCGCGTATTGCCGCTGGCCTCGCTTGACGCCGCCACCCGAGCGTCACCGAACAGATGGCGCGCCTCGGCGATGGCCTTGCGGCTCCAGATGCCGGTATCCACGAAGTTGGCGGTACCGCCGGCGCCAAGCAGGTTATAGGGCACCGCGGCAAACTGCTGGGTCGCACCGCCCTGGGTGAAGAGCACCCGGTAGTTGGCGGGAATCGCGAGCAGCTCGCGCAGGTCGGCCTCCGCCTTCTCGGCGATGGCGACGTACTCCGCCGAGCGGTGGCTCATTTCCATCACCGACAGGCCGTGGCCCCGGTAATCGAGCATCTCGTCGCGGGCCCGCTCCAGCACCGCGGCAGGCAGCGCCGCGGGACCGGCGCAGAAGTTGAAATGGCGTGTCATGCGTCCTGATTCTCCCTGGGGTCGCCCCCTCAATCCTGTTCGGGGTCTTGTTCGGAGGCTAGCCCCATCTCCTCGCTGCCCTGCTCGGCGCCGGCGCTTCCTGCGTTTTCGGGCTCTTCCGATTCGGCCGCCTCCGCCTCCTCGGGTTCGTCCGGCTCGTCGACACGCACCGTCTTGACCAGGGTCTCGTCGTTGCCCAGGCGGATGAGCATCACGCCCTGGGTATTGCGTGAGGTAATCGAGACCTCGTCGACCCGGGTGCGCACCAGGGTGCCGCGGTCGGTGATCAGCATCATCTCGTCGGAGGCATACACCTGCATGGCCGCTACCAGCGCACCATTGCGCTCGCTGGTCTGCATGGCGATGACGCCCTGGCCACCGCGGCCCCGCAGCGGGAACTCCTCGAGGCGGCTGCGCTTGCCGTAGCCGTTCTCGGAGGCGGTCAGGATCGTGATCTGACCACCGTTGGCCGGCTCGGCATCGGCGCCCGCTTCCTCGACGCCGCCCTCGCTGCCGGTCTCGGCATCGATCAACTGACTCTGGGGAATGATCAGGCTGATCACCTCGGCACCATCGAGAAGACGCATGCCGCGCACGCCGCGGGCGGTGCGCCCCATGGCCCGCACATTGTGCTCCTCGAAGCGTATCGCCTTGCCGTTGGAGGAGAGCAGCATGACGTGGTCGGACCCCGAGGTAATGGCGGCCCCCACCAGGCGGTCGTCTTCCTCGAGGTCGATCGCGATCAGGCCGACGCTGCGCGGCCGCGAGAACTGCTCGAGGCTGGTACGCTTCACCGTGCCCCTGGCCGTGGCGAAGAAGATATAGCTCTCCGGGTCATAGTCGCGCACCGGCAGGATGGCATTGATCGCCTCTCCCTCGTCCAGCGGCAGCATATTGACCAGCGGCTTGCCCCGGGATCCGCGACTGGCCGCCGGCATCTCGTAGACCTTGAGCCAGTAGACCTTGCCCCGGTTGGAGAACAGCAACACGGTGTCATGGGTAGAAGCCACCAGCAGATGCTCGATGACGTCCTCGTCCTTCATGGCGGTGGCCGACTTGCCCCGGCCACCGCGGTGCTGGGCCTGGTAGTCGGAAAGCGGCTGAGTCTTGGCATAGCCGGAGCGGGATACGGTGACCACCATATCCTCTTCGGCGATGAGATCCTCCATGGACAGGTCGAGGTGACTGGCCTGAATCTCGGTCTTGCGCGGATTGCCGAACTGGTCACGCACCGCGGTCAGCTCCTCGCGAATCACCTCGAGCAGTCGCTCGGCGGACGCCAGGATGGCCATCAGCTCGGCGATCTTCTCGAGGATGCCGAGGTACTCGTTGAGCAGCTTCTCGGTCTCGAGCCCCGTCAACCGGTGCAGGCGCAGCTCGAGAATAGCCTGTGCCTGGGCCGGCGACAGCCGGTACTCGCTGCCGACCGTATTCAGGCCGAAACCCTCTTCGAGGTCCTCGGGCTTGCAGGAGGTGGCGCCGGCCCGCTCGAGCATGCCGGTCACCTGCCCCGGCGACCAGTCGCGGGCCAGCAGTTTTTCCTTGGCCTCGGTCGCATTGGGCGAGGCCTTGATCAGTTCGATGACCTGGTCGATGTTGGAAATGGCAACGGTCAGGCCTTCGAGGATATGGCCGCGCTCCCGGGCCTTGCGCAGCTCATAGAGGGTGCGCCGCGTCACCACTTCACGGCGGTGGCGAATAAATGCCTCGAGGATCTCCTTGAGGTTCAGGATCTTCGGCTGCCCCCCCTCGATGGCCACCATATTGATACCGAAGACGGTCTGCAGCTGGGTCTGGGCGAAGAGGTTATTGACCACCACATCGCCGGACTCGCCACGCTTGACCTCGATCACCACCCGCAGGCCATCCTTGTCGGACTCGTCGCGCAGCTCGGCGATCCCCTCGATGCGCTTGTCCTTGACCAGCTCGGCGATCTTCTCGATCAGACGCGCCTTGTTCACCTGGTAGGGCAGCTCATCGATGATGATGTGGTCACGGCCGCTCTTGTCATCATGCTCGATGGTGTGACAGGCGCGAACATAGATGCGCCCACGGCCGGTACGGTAGGCCTCGAGAATCCCGGCGCGGCCGTTGATGATGGCGCCGGTGGGGAAATCGGGGCCGGGGATATGCTCCATCAGGTCATCGACGGAGAGGGTGTAGTCGTCGATCAGCGCCAGGCAGGCATTGATGACCTCGCCCATGTTGTGGGGCGGGATATTGGTCGCCATGCCGACGGCGATGCCCGACGAGCCATTGACCAGGAGGTTGGGCACCTTGGTGGGCAGCACATCGGGAATACGCTCGGTACCGTCGTAGTTATCGACCCAGTCGACGGTTTCCTTCTCGAGGTCGGCCAGCAGCTCGTGGGACAGGCGCGCCATGCGCACCTCGGTGTAACGCATGGCCGCGGCGCTGTCGCCGTCGATGGAGCCGAAGTTGCCCTGGCCGTCGACCAGCACATGGCGCATGGAGAAGTCCTGGGCCATGCGCACGATGGTGTCGTAGACGGCACTATCACCGTGGGGGTGATACTTACCGATGACATCGCCCACGACGCGGGCGGACTTCTTGTAAGGCTTGTTCCAGTCGTTGTTGAGCTCGTGCATGGCAAACAGCACGCGCCGGTGCACGGGCTTGAGGCCATCGCGCACGTCCGGCAGCGCCCGGCCGATGATCACGCTCATCGCGTAATCGAGGTAAGACTGCTTGAGCTCGTCCTCGATATTGACGGGCAGAATTTCTCTGGCGATGTCACCCATGGGTCGTCGAATCCTTTGCACTGCAGGAGGTTGGCCGCCCGCCGTGGCGTTGCCCGGGGCGCCATAACAGCCTCACATCATACCACCCCGGCACGGCCAAAGGGAGCCGACTCTTCCAGTTCAGGCCTCGCGCTGCGACGCCAGGACGAGCGGGGCCAGCAGGTCGCGCAACTCGCCCTCGATGGGGATGGCACGATTGGCGGCAACATCGAGCAGCACGAAGGTAATGATGGCGCGACTCACCAGGGCGCCGTCGCCCTGTCGATATACCTCCTGGGCCATGCGGGCGCTACGCGTCCCCAGCTCACAGACCCAACAGGTGAGTTTCAGGTCGTCGCCGGCCACGGCCGCGGCGCAGTAGTCGATATTGACGTTCACCGCCACGAAGGCCAGGTCACCGCGTTGCAGGCGACGCAACAGCTCGGGGCGGTCGTCGAAGTAGGCCCAGCGCCCCTCCTCCATGAACTCGAGGTAGCGGGCGTGATTGACGTGGCCATAGCCATCGAGATGGTAGCCACGCACGCGCAGCGAGGTAGAGGAAATCCGGCTATCCATGGGGCACGACTCCTTAGCAGGGGAAAGATGCGATTCTAGGCATTTACGCTCCCGAATTTCAAACACTTGTTTTATCGCCGATTCCGGATCGATGCTGGCACCCCCGCGCCCCTTCGGTGATAATGGCAGCCCTTTTCTCCGGGAAAAAATGCTTCATGTGGTTCAAGCACTTACACCTTTATCGGCTGCACGACGCCCCCGAACTGGACGCCGCGACCCTGGAAGAGGCCCTGGCCGAACAGGCGGCACGGCCGCTGGGCGGCCAGGACCCCCGTCGCCTGGGCTGGACCTTTCCGGGCGGCCGTGCCGACACCGCCCGCCTTCATGAGCTCCAGGGCCAACGCCTGCTCAGCGCCCTGCGCCAGGAGCGCCTGCTGCCCGCCAGCGTGGTCAAGGAAGAGGTCGACGAGCGCGCCGCCGACGTGGAGGCCCGGGAGGGTCGCAAGCTGCGCCGCCAGGAGAAGATCACCCTCAAGGAGCAGGTCGTCGAAGAGTTACTGCCTCGCGCCTTCGTGCGCAGCCAGAAGATCGACCTGTGGTGGGACACAAGGCGCCGGCTGATCGGCATCAATGCCAGCTCGCGCAGCCGCGCCGAGGAGCTCCTCGACCTGCTGCGCGAGACCCTGGGAACCCTCAAGGTCACGCCGCTGGCGACCCAGGTCATGCCCATGCGCGCCATGACCCAGTGGCTCGTCGACCCCGCTTCCCGCCCCGCCGACCTGGTGATGGGCGACCAGGTGGAACTCAAGGCCAAGGGAGACGACGGCGTGCTGCGCGCCCGCCAGGTCGACCTGGACAGCGACGAGATCCAGCAGCTGCTGGAGAGCGGCCGGCAGGCCAGCAAGCTGGCCGTGGAGGTAGAGGGCCGGCTAAGCTTCGTGCTGCATGATGACCTGGCGCTGAAGTCACTGCGCTTCGGCGATGCCCTGATCGACGAGGCCAATGCCAGCGATGATGGCGACGACGCCCTGCTGCGCCTGGACACCGATTTCGTGCTGATGGCCCAGGCCCTGGGCGAAAATACCGAGCGCCTCATTGCCTGGCTAGGCGGCGAGGCCGGCACCGCAAGCGACAGCTAAGCCCCATGACCGAGACCCGATCCGACAGCAGCGCCCAGGACCCCTGGGCCGGCATCCGCCCCTACCACGACGACGAGGTCGCGGCGGTGCTCGCGCGCCTGACCCATGAACCGGAACTGCTCGATGCCCTGACCCGCTACCGCCTGCCGCGACTCTCGCGCCTGATGCCGGGCCTGTCACGCACCCTGGCAAGCCTGGCACTGCGCCGGCAGGTTCGCGGCGTGCAGAGCGTCCGGGACTTCCAGCAACGTATCGCCAGTTACATGGAGCGGATGATTCGCACCTCCACCGACGAGTTCACGACCGCCGGGCTCGACACCCTGGATCCGGACACGGCGTATCTGTTTATCGGCAATCATCGCGATATTTCGCTGGACCCCGCCTTCGTCAACTACGCCCTCTATCTGGCGGGTCGCAACACGGTGAGGATCGCCATCGGCGACAACCTGCTCAAGAAGCCCTATGTCACCGACCTGATGCGCCTCAACAAGAGCTTTATCGTGCCTCGCAGCGCCCGGGGCAAGCGCGCCATGCTCGCCGCCTACCAGAAGCTCTCCGGCTATATCCGTCACTCCATCACCGCGGACAACCACTCCATCTGGATGGCCCAACGGGAGGGGCGCGCCAAGGACGGCATCGACGGCACCGACCCGGCCATCATCAAGATGATGACCATGTCCAGGCGTGCCGAGGACCGCCAGGCAAGCCTGGGCACGGCCATCGAGGAACTGCGCCTGGTGCCGGTCTCGATCAGCTACGAGTACGACCCCTGCGATGTCCAGAAGGCCCGCGAACTGCATGCGATGCACAGCCTGGGCAACTACGAGAAGAGTCAGTACGAGGATATCCAGTCCATTGTGGCGGGCATCACCGGCGACAAGGGGCGCGTGAAACTCACCTTCGGCACCCCGCTCTCCGCCGATTTCACCACGCCGGACGAGGTGGCCGCCGAGATCGACCGACAGGTACTGGAAGGCTATCACCTCTTCCCCAGCCACTACCTGGCGCTGGAAACGCTGGGTATCGCCCCGGCACTGGTCGAGCTCGGCAAGATAAGCGACGCCGACCGGGCACGCTTCCAGGCACGGCTGGCACAGGTTCCCACGGAGCTTCGCGACTGGTGGCTGGCCCAGTATGCCAACCCCGTTCTTAATCAGGCGGGGCAGGCGCCCGTCGAGCTCCCCTAGCCGCCCGCCCGCGGCTATCACCCCACAGGGGCAAACATGCTATCGTCTTGGCATCGACACGGCTGGTCATTATAAGGAGAACGTCATGGCTTCATCGGAAATTCAGAAAACTCGCGTCATCAACGAGTTGCAGGGCTTTATCAGGAAGCTGCTGCAGGATCCCCGAGTGCTGGACCAATCGTTGGAAATCGCTCGCCGTCATCTGCCCGAGGGCAACTCCCAGGACGTCATGGCACGGATTGCCAACGAGATCTCGGATACCACCAGCGTGCATATCCCCGAGGATCCCGCCGAGCACACCGAAGCCGACAGGCTATTCCTGGAACTGCTGCGTGAGGTAGTCAACGAGGAGCAGGCCCTCTACTGATCGAAAAGCTCCTGCGCCGCGACCGGCAGGGCTATCGCGGATAGCTCGGCAACTCGGGGCTAACCTGGCTTCGGATAGCGGAACCGCCCGGTCTCGGCCGGGCGTTGTCGTGTCCGGGAGGCACGGGTCTGGTAAAATGGCGAACCACTGTCTTTACCAGAGCCATACAGCCCTCGCCATCATGTACTACCTACTCAAGCTCTCCCCCGAGATCACCATCAAGTCACGCTCCGTGCGGCGGCATATGACACGCTGCCTCGCCGCCAATGTGCGTAATACCCTGAAGCCTCTGGAGCAAAATATCGGGGTACGCGACGGCTGGGATCTGCTTTGGGTCTCCCTGCCCGACGCCGCCGATAGCGCGCTGATCACAGAGGTGGAGGCACGCCTGGGCCGGATTCCTGGCGTTCAGGAGATCCAGGACGTCCGGGAAGTCGGTTTCACCGACCTCGACGATATCGCCGCCCGAGTGGTGCCACTCTGGACGCCCCGCATTGCCGGGCGCGCCTTCCGGGTCTCGGCCAAGCGCCGCGGCCGGCACGACTTCTCCTCTTCCGACATGGAGCGCCGCCTCGGCGCGGCGCTGCTTGCGGCGACCCCCGACGCCCGCGTCAACCTGAAACAGCCCGACGTCAACGTCACGGTCGAAGTCGTGGAGCAACGACTGCGCCTGATAGAGCGTCGCCTGCCGGGTCTCGGGGGCTATCCCCTCGGGCTTCAGGGGCAGGCCATGGCGCTGATGTCCGGCGGCTACGACTCCCCGGTCGCCGCCTGGCGGATGATCCGCCGCGGCATCAAGACACACTTCCTGTTTTTCAATCTGGGCGGCCCCGAGCATGAGCGCGGCGTGCGTGACGTCACTCATCATCTCTGGCGGCGCTATAGCCTGTCGCATCGGGTCAACTTCATCTCGGTGCCCTTCGAACCGGTGGTCGGCGAGATCCTGCGCAAGGTGCCGGACGGCATGATGGGTGTCGTGCTCAAGCGCATGATGGCGCGAGTCGCCTCACGACTCGCCCAGCGCAGCCGGGTGCCCGCCCTGGTGACCGGCGACGCCATCGCCCAGGTATCCAGCCAGACCCTCACCAACCTGGCACTGATCGATGATGCCAGCGAACTGCCGATCCTGCGGCCGGTACTCACCGAGGACAAGCAGGCCATCATCGCTCAGGCCCGCGAGATCGACACCGCACGCTTCGCCGAGGTCATGCCGGAGTATTGCGGCGTTATCTCGCGCCGCCCCAATACCCGGGCCCGCCGGGATCAGATCGCCGAGGCCGAGGCCGAGTTCGACTTCGCGGTGCTGGAGGCCGCCGTCGACGCCACCGAGGTCACCCGTATCGACCGGCTCCTGGAATCGCCTGGTCACCGGCCGCCATCCCCGGCGGGGGAAGCGGTGCCCGAGGCCCATGACGGCGAGGACGTCAGCGTCATCGACATCCGCTCGCCGGCGGAGCGCGAAGCGGCCCCCCTTGCCCTGAAAGCGGGCCGGTGTCTGGACATTCCCTTCTACGAGCTCCAGCAGCGTGCCCCGGAACTGCCCGATGATCACCATTACTTCCTGTATTGCGAGCAGGGCGTGATGAGCCGAATGCAGGCCCTGCACCTCCATGACCGTGGCCTCACGCACTTCGGTATCTACCGCGCCCCCGGGCGCTGAGGCCGCATCGTCGGGGGCAGCGCCCATCCCGTGCCGCCAGGTGCAGCGAGGCGCCATCCCGGCTACAATCGGGCATCTGATTTTTTAGGTATTCAAGAGCCGATATGTCGACGAACGCTACGCGCAAGATCCTGGTCACCAGCGCCCTCCCCTACGCCAACGGCGCCATCCACCTCGGCCACCTTCTCGAATACATCCAGACCGATATCTGGGTGCGTTTCCAGAAGAGCCGCGGCCAGCAATGCCACTATGTGTGCGCCGATGACGCCCATGGCACCGCCATCATGCTGCGCGCCGAACAGGAGGGCATCACGCCCGAGGCGCTCATCGACCGCGTGAGCCGCGACCACCAGGCGGACTTCGCCACCTTCGGCGTAGCCTTCGACAACTATCACTCGACCCACTCGGAAGAGAATCGCCACTTCAGCGAGCTGATCTACACGCGCCTGCGCGACAAGGGCCATATCGCCACCCGCGATATCGAGCAGATGTACGATCCGGTGAAAGGACTCTTCCTGGCCGACCGCTTTATCAAGGGCACCTGCCCGTCGTGCAAGACCGATGACCAGTACGGCGATAACTGCGAGGCCTGCGGGGCCACCTATACGCCGGCCGAGCTGATCGATCCGGTATCGGCCATTTCCGGTGCCAAGCCCGAGGTGCGCAGCTCCACCCACTATTTCTTCAAGCTGCCCGACTTCGCCGACTTCATGCATCGCTGGATCAACGACGGCCACGTCCAGCCCCAGATCCGTAACAAGCTGATGGAATGGTTCGAGGCCGGCTTCAACGAATGGGACATCTCCCGGGATGCCCCCTACTTCGGCTTCGAGATCCCCGACGCCCCGGGCAAGTACTTCTACGTCTGGCTCGATGCCCCCATCGGCTACCTGGCCAGCTTCCAGAACCTCTGCGAACGCGAGGGCATCGACTTCGACAGCTACTGGCAGAAGGACAGCGACGCCGAGATCTACCACTTTATCGGCAAGGACATCGTCTACTTCCACGCCCTGTTCTGGCCGGCCATGCTGCATGGCGCCGACCTGCGCACCCCCACGGCGGTGAACTGCCATGGCTTCGTGACCGTCAACGGCGCCAAGATGTCCAAGTCCCGCGGCACCTTTATCAAGGCCGCCACCTACGCGGACCATCTCAATCCCGAGTATCTGCGCTATTACTTTGCGGCCAAGCTCACCTCGCGGGTCGACGACCTCGACCTCAACCTCGAGGACTTCGCCGCCCGGGTCAACAGCGACCTGGTGGGCAAGGTGGTCAACATCGCCAGCCGCTGCGCCGGCTTTATCAAGAAGCTCGGCGGGGGCAGGCTCTCCGCCCACTGCGCCGAACCGGAGCGGGTCGCCCGCTTTATCAGTGCCGGTGACGAGATCGCCGAACAGTTCGAAACGCGTGAGTTCGGACGCGCCATGCGCCTGGTGATGGAACTGGCCGACGAGGCCAACACCTATATCGCCGAGGCGGAGCCCTGGGTGCTGGCCAAGCAGGAGGGACGCGAGCAGGAGGTACTGGATATCTGCTCGGTGGGCATCAACCTGTTCCGCCAGTTGATGGTCTATCTGGCACCGGTCGTGCCGGCCATGGCCGAAGACGCCCGTCGCTTCCTCCAGCTCGAGACACTGGACTGGCACAGCCGCCACGCGGTCTTGTTGAATCACGAGATCGCCAAGTTCAAGCCCCTGATGACCCGCGTGGAGCGCGACAGGATCGACGCCATGATCGCGGCGTCCAAGGAGGATCTGGTGGAAGAACAGAAGCTCAAGGAGGCGCCCAGGGGCCCCCTGAGCGACGCACCGATCGCCGAGGAGATCGGCTTCGATGACTTCATGAAGGTCGACCTGCGTATCGCACGCATCGCCAAGGCCGACTATGTAGACGGCGCCGACAAGCTGCTCAGGCTGACCCTGGACCTGGGCGGCGAAAGCCGCACGGTCTTCTCCGGCATTCGCGCCGCCTACGCCCCGGAGGCACTGGAGGGCCGACTCACGGTGATGGTCGCCAACCTTGCGCCGCGCAAGATGCGCTTCGGCCTCTCCGAGGGCATGGTGCTGGCCTCGGCCAATGACGAGGGCATCTACCTGCTTTCACCGGATGCCGGCGCCGAACCCGGTCAGCGGGTGACCTGAGCCATCGTGAGCCGCCGTGACCTGATAGACGCCATCGATGCCCTGCTGCCCCAGACCCAGTGCGGCAAGTGCGGCTTCGATGGCTGTCTGCCCTACGCCGAGGCGATCGCCGAGGGCGAGCCCGTCAATCGCTGTCCGCCGGGCGGCGACAGCACCCTCGTCCAACTGGCCGAGCTGACCGGCCAGCCCGAACGCCCCCTGATCGAGCCGGCCCAGCGGCCCCTGGCCGCGGTGATCCGCGAGGACGAATGCATCGGCTGCACCAAGTGCATTCAGGCCTGTCCGGTTGACGCCATCCTGGGCGCGGCCAAGCGCATGCATACGGTGATCACCGACGAGTGCACCGGCTGCGAGCTGTGCGTGGCGCCCTGCCCGGTGGACTGCATCGACCTCGTGGCCCACCCCACCTGGGACGCCGCCGAGAGCGACAGGGAACGCGATGCCTACCTGGCCCAGCGGGCCGAACGGGGGCGCCGACGCCACCGCGCCAGGCAGCAGCGCCAGGCCCGGGAGGCGCGCGACAAGCGCCTGGAGCGCCAGAAGCGCCTGATGCAGCAGCGCCGCCGCGCGCCCCACCAGGGTGCCGCCGCCTCCTCGGGCGATGCGGTCGTCCAGCGCCAGCGTCGGATGGCCCTCAAGGCCGCCGAGCAGGCACTGAAGCGCGTGCAGCAGCAGCTGGAAAGCGCCCGTCGCCGCGGCGACGACAAGGCCGAGGCCACCGCCCTGGCCCAGCTGCCCGAAGCCGAGCGACTGCTGGCCGACGCCAGGCACTCGCTGGAGCAAACCAGCACCACCGAATAGTGATCGCCTCACCATTCACCATTCACCATTCACCATTCACCATTCACCATTCACCATTCACCATTTACAGCTTAAAGCGCATGGCTTACGGCTCCCGGCACAGCCGGCTCACCACTCATCACCCGGGGCTATCTCGGGGGCAGGCCTGCGAGGAGGCGCTGTGAATACCTCCCTGTACGCTACCGATGCCATCCATGGCATAGGACCTCCTCTTCGGCCTGCCCCCGACGCCCCTTGCTACTGCCAGGGACTGTAATGAACGCCAAGAAACGCTTTGATATCTTCGCGCGACTGCGCGAGCACAACCCCCACCCCACCACCGAGCTCAACTGGGAGACGCCCTTCGAGCTGCTGGCCGCGGTGCTGCTCTCCGCCCAGGCCACCGACGTGGGCGTCAACAAGGCCACGGCGCGGCTCTTCCCGGCGGCCAACAGCCCCCAGGCGATCATCGACCTGGGCCTCGATGAGCTGAAGGACCATATCAAGACCATCGGCCTGTACAACACCAAGGCCGTGAATCTGATGAAGACCTGCCACCTGCTGGTGGAGCAACACGGCGGCGAGGTACCCAGGACCCGTGGCGCCCTGGAGGCGCTGCCCGGCGTCGGGCGCAAGACCGCCAACGTGATCCTCAACACCGCCTTCGGCCAACCCACCATCGCCGTGGACACCCATATCTTCCGGGTCTCGAACCGCACGGGCCTCGCCCGGGGCAAGGACGTGGTCGAGGTGGAGAAGAAGCTGCTGCGCCACGTGCCCCGGGAGTTTCGCCAGGATGCCCACCACTGGCTGATACTCCACGGTCGCTATACCTGCATCGCCCGCAAGCCGCGCTGTGGCAGCTGTGTGATCGAGGACCTGTGTGAATACCAGGAGAAGACCGAGCTCTAGCCCGGCCCAGGGTCATGGCGTCCCGACGGCCTAGAAGCCTTCCGCCTCCAGGCGCTCGGCCAGCTGTTCCAGGACCTCGATGCCCTGGACATCGGTGGGTAGCCAGGGCAGTCGCGGGCGCGGCAGGTGCCCCAGCGCCTCGTCGATACGCTCGAGGTAGGTGGCCTCCTGCTCGCGACGAGCGTTGAGGAAGTCACCATCGGCCTCCGGCGGAATCACCCGATTGACGAGGGTGCCCGCCACCGGCACCCGGGCCTCCTCCAGGGTCGCCACGGCGCGCGCCGTCTCGAGGATCGGCAGCCGTTCCGGGGTCAGCACGAACATGAAGCCGGTCTCTTCGGCGTTTTCGATGCGCCGGCGTGCCTGATGAAACAGGCGCCGCCGATCCCTCAGCGTCCTGGCCACGTCACGGGTCTTGTCATCGAGGTCCGCCAGGCCATCCTCGTGGGGATCATCGAACGGGGTCGCGACATCCTGGCCTCGCTTGGGGGTCAGGTGGGACAGCACCTTGCCCAGCTCCTCGGACTTGCGGTTATGCGCCAGCAGCCCATCGGTCCAGGCCGCCATGGCCTCGGGCAACGTCAGCAGGCGCAGAGTATGACCGGTGGGGGCCGTATCGAAGATGATCAGGTCCCACTCCCCGGCATCATCGGTGATCAGGCGCGACAGCCGTTCCAGCAGGGCCGCTTCCTGGGTGCCCGGCGACTGTCGCGTCAGGCGCATCTGGCGCTCCAGCTCCGTCATCATCTCCGGTGCCGCGTAGCGGCGCATCTGGGCGGTGACGCGGGCCAGATGCGCCTCCACCTCGGCGTCGGGGTCGATCTCCATGGCGTCGAGGTTGGGCAGCAGCCGCTGCGGCACATCCCCCAGCTCGCGGTCGAAAACGTCGCCCAGGCTGTGTGCCGGGTCGGTGGAGACCACCAGCACCCGGCGCCCACGCCGCGCGGCGAGGACCGCCAGGGCCGCGGCGACGGTCGTCTTGCCGACCCCGCCCTTGCCGCCCACCCAGAGCAGGCGTTTTTCCAGTAACTGTTTCATAAAGAACCCATGGCTAGCAGCATTTAAAGTGGTCGAGTGGCGAGCGCTCCATGCCCATGCGCTGGTGCCAGTCGTGGAAGCGTTCCAGCAATAGGGGCTGTAGTTCCAGGGTGTAGTAGGCCGCCGGATTGGGAACTCCCATCATTTCGGAGAACACCAGCAGCATGAAGAGGTCGTCCTCGTCTCGACGGGCGCGGGCAATCGCGCCCCGATAGGGGGAGGAGTAGACCTCCTCCGCGAAGAAACGGGCCTGGCTAAGCCAGGCCCGAATCCGTTCGAGACGAGCCTGGCGACCCTTTTCGTGGTCGTTGCTCATCCTGTGACTCCTGAGGATTGGCGATTCACTCCTGCTCGGCAGGCGCCTCGTTCCTGATTCGCTTGAGGGCCGACACACACTCCAGCGACACCAGGATGGCGGCCACCAGCACCACGATATCCAGCACCAGCAGGAAGTAGTTGCCCTGGTCGAAGAAGCTTCTCAACTGCAGCAGCAACGCGATGATGGTGACCACCAGCAGGAAGGCCAGCGGTGCCAGGGTGTACCACATGGGGCGACCCAGGCGCACCAGCATCACGGTGACCACCAGCAGCGACAGGCCGGCCAGCAGCTGGTTGGTGGTGCCGAACAGCGGCCAGATGATCAGCCCGCCGGAGCCATCCGCCCCGCCGGCCCCGAAGGCCAGCAGCAGGCAGCTACCCACGGCCAGCAGGGTCGCGATCGCCGGCTTTTGCATCCAGCGCTGCTGATAGATCTCGCCCCACTCCTGGAAGATATAGCGCTGCAGGCGCAGGCCGGTATCCATGGTGGTGCCGGCAAACAGCGCCGCCATCACGGTGAGCAGGGTTGCCGCCGTGGCTTCCGGCAGGCCCAGGCCATTGGAGATGATAAAGGCTCCCCCCTCGACGAAGGCGTTGACGCCGCCCTGACCGAAGGCCGTATACATCGCTTCCCAGTCGCCGAGGGTCGCAAAGCCCGCGGTCGCCGCGAGGATGGCGGCCAGCGCCAGCATGCCCTCACCCACGGCGCCGAAGTAGCCGACGAAGCGTGCGTCGGTTTCCTTGTTGAGCTGCTTGGAGGTGGTGCCGGACGACACCAGGCCGTGGAAGCCCGAGATGGCGCCACAGGCGATGGTCACGAACAACAGCGGAATCAGCGAGGGCGTACCGGCCGGGACGTTATCGTTAAACGCCGGGGCCACCATGGTCGGGTTGAGCAGCATGATCGCGCCATACAGCACGATCAGACCCACGAACAGCTGCAGGCCATTGATGTAGTCCCGCGGCTGCAGCAGCACCCAGACCGGCAACAGCGACGCAATGGCGGCATACCCGAACAACAGCACGATCCAGATGGCGTTCCCCGAGACACCCGCGACTTCCGTCGGCATCTGCAGGGGCACCGAGGGCCCGATACCGATCAGGGCATAGAGCGCGATCACGCCCACGATGGAGACCATCGGCAGGCTTATCATGCGCCGATAGATCAGCTGGCCGATCACCAGCGCGACCAGGATGGCCCCCCACACCGGGACCACGGCGCTGGAGAACTTCATCATCAGGCCGGCGATCACCACGGCAAACACCGCGTTGACCATCAGCAGCACCAGGAAGATGACGATCATGAAGATGCTGCGGGCGCGCTTGCCTACCACATCGCCGGTCAGGGCACCGACCGACCTGGCCCGGTTGCGCACGCTGGCCCAGATCGACCCGGCATCGTGGACACCGGCAAAGAAGATGGTCCCCAGCACGACCCAGAGGAAGGCGGGGAGCCAGCCCCAGATCACGGCGATAGCGGGCCCTACGATGGGGGCCGCGCCGGCCACGGAGGTGAAGTGGTGCCCCCACAGCACATAGCGATTGGTAGGCACGAAGTCGACGCCGTCTTCATACTCGTGGGCGGGCGTCTTGAAGTCGGGGTCCAGTCGGTAGATCTTCTCGGCGATAAACTTCGAGTACACGAAGTACCCGGCAGCCATCGCGGCAAGACCCAGGACCATGACGAGGATGGCACTCATGGCGCACTCCTAGCAGCAGGTTTACAAGGTTTTCTATTGCCGAATAATCTTCCCCTGTTATAGATGCGACGTCTATCTCGCTGATTACACAAGTCAACCGGTTGCGACGAAAGTTGCACTCACCTTCGGCTACTGCTCGCGCCCTGCCGGCCTCACTCCAGGCCAACCTTACTCCAGACCGAATTCGCCGATGCGCGCCACGGTGCGCCGGTAGGCCTCACGCTGGCGACAGGCCGCGAGGAAGTCGGTCAGCCGTGGAGCCTCGGCCAGCCCCCCGCGACTCTCCAGCGCCAGCAGGGGGAAACTCATCTGAATATCCGCGGCACTGAAGGCCTCGCCGGCGAACCATGGCCCCCGGGAGGCGAGCTCATCCTCCCAGAACCCCACGAGGCGCCGGGTCTCAGGCCCCAGGTACTGCCGTTCGACGCCCCGGGCAAACCGCCGGCCCAGCGGACGCATCACGGCCGGAACCGGCGGCTGGCCCAGCCGCGAGAACACCAGGCGCATCACCAGCGGCGGCATCGCCGAGCCTTCGGCGTGGTGCATCCAGAAGCGGTAGCGTTCATGAGGCTCACTGCCCCGCGCCGGCGCCAGGCGCCCCCGGGAGTCGTAGTGCTCCACCAGATAGTCGAGGATCGCCCCGGATTCGGCGAGCACTCGCTCGCTCCGGGCGCGATCGCGAATCAGCGGCGACTTGCCCAGCGGGTGCAGCTCGCGCAGCGAGGCCGGTGCCAGCTGGGTCTCGGGGTCCCGGGGGTAGGTATCGACCCGGAAGTCGACGCCCAGCTCCTCGAGCAGCCATATGACCCGCTGGGAACGAGAGTTTTCCAGGTGGTGCACTTCGATCATGTCGACGGCTCCGGCAATCGGTAAAACGCCAGCCTAGCACGTCGTCGGCGCCCGCCTTGTGCCAAGGTCGTCTTTGCCCGGCCCTCAACGGCCACTTAGACTGACCTCAACAACGATGATAATGATCAGGAGTGCGTCATGGCCAAGGTGCTGGTGGTAGACGATGAGCCCAATATCGTCCTGTCGCTGGAGTTTCTGATGCAGCAGGCCGGCTTCGAGGTGGTCACCGCCGAGGACGGCGAAAGCGCCCTGTCGCGGGTCCAGGAGGGGGCGCCGGACCTGGTGCTGCTGGACATCAGCCTGCCCGGCATCAGTGGCTTCGATGTGCTCGAACGCCTGCGTGGCGATACGGCTCATGCCCGCCTGCCCATCATCATGCTGACCGCCCATGGCCGCGAAGTGGAACGCGAGAAGGGCCTGGCCCTGGGCGCCGACGACTATGTCACCAAGCCCTTCTCCACCCAGGCCCTGGTGGAGAAGGTCAAGTCCCTGCTCAGCGAGGTGTCCTGATGGCGCGTCGCCCCTCCGGCCTGCCCCGCCGCCAGCGCCTGATCGGCCTGTGGCTGCTGCTCAGCGGCATCAGTGTCTTCGGCGGCGCCACCTTCGCGTTATGGCTCGACACCCTCTTCCAGCCCCAGGGAGCCGCCCGCCTCGTGCTATGGGCGGGCTGCTTCTCCGGTGGCGGCACCATCTTCCTGGTGGGACTGCTTCTCGAGCGTCAACTCTTCACGCCGCTGCGCCACCTTCAGGTGCAGCTGGCGCGGCTGGTGGCCAACCCCGACGCCAGTGACGACTACCCACCGGAGGGCTGGCTGCGGGCCCTGGGTCCCGATCTGGTGCGGGTTCGTGAGGCCTGGCGCAGTGACCGTTCCCGCCTGACCACGGCCCACGCCGAGGGCGCTCGAAGTGCCGCACGCATTCGCCAGGAACTCGAGACGCTGCTCCAGGTGCTCGACACGCCGCTGCTGCTGTGCGACCACCACCGCCGCATCCTGCTGTTCAACCAGGCCGCCGAGACGCTGTTCGACGACCACGCCGGCCTGGGGTTGGGCAAGCGCCTGGAGGCTCTGCTGCCGGCCTCGAGCCTGCAGGATGCCCTGAGCCAGCTGCCCACCAGTGGGGCGCCCCGCGAGGTCCTGGTCCCCAGCGGCGAGCGTTGGCTGCGCGCCACGCTGCGCCGGGTGCCCGGCAGCCATGGCGAGACCCTGCTGACCCTGACCGACACCACCGCCGCCTGGACCAGCGAGATGGGCGCGCGGGCCGAGTTGCTCGATGGCCTGCCGCGGTTGCGCCGCCATGGCGCCAGCCTGACCAGCGCCGCCGACGCGCTGTCCGCCCTGCCCGAGGGTGCCGGCGAGATGCGCCGGCGGCTGGAGCGGGTGGTCGAGGAGGAAAGCCAGGCGCTGGGCGTGGATATCGAGGCCCTGGCGTCCCTGGTCGAGCGCATGCAGCAGGAGGGGGAGCGCCTGGTGCCGCTGTGGTCCAATGATCTCTGGGACGGCCTCAATGAACGCCTTCCGCCCACGCGTCAGCTGACGGCGGTGGGCATGCCGGCCTGGCTGAAGGGAGATGCCAGCGCCCTGCTGGTACTGCTGGACTCGCTCCTCGACGTCCTGGAGGCCACGCTCGGCGAGACGCCCCTGGAGGGCGAGGTATGCCTGGGCAACCGGCGAGTCTACCTGGACCTGATCTGGGAAGGCGCCCCGCTTGCCGAGGGCCGGCTCGGCGACTGGCAGCAGCAGCGCCTGGCGTCCCTGCCCCTCAACCCGCGGGTCGTCGACGTGCTGCACCAGCACGCCAGCGATATCTGGAGCCTGGCCGATGACGATGGCCGGCATGCCCGGCTGCGCCTGCCCCTCCACGCCGCCGAGCGCGTCGGGGCCCCCCGCCCGGCCGCCCCGCCCCGCCCCGAATTCCACGATTTCGGCATCGCCGAGCTGCCGGCCCCCGACGCGGCGCTGGCCGCCCGGCCGCTGCGCGCCCTGGAAGTGGTCGCCTTCGATACCGAGACCACCGGCCTGGAGCTGCGCCGCGGCGACACCGTGATCAGCATCGGCGCCTGCCGGGTCGTCAACGCGCGACTCCTGGCCAGCGAAACCTTCGACCTCTACGTCGACCCGGGCAAGCCGATCCCCCCGGCCAGCACCGCCATCCACGGCATCACCGATGACGCCGTGGCCGGCGCCCCGCCGCTCTCGGTGGCCTTGCCCCGCTTTCGCGACTACGTGGGCGAGGCGGTGATCCTGGCCCATAACGCCGCCTTCGACCTGCTGGCCCTGCAACCCCCAGGCGCCGGCATCGATCTGGACATGCCGGTACTCGATACCCTGCTGATCTCGAGGGCCCTCGATGCGAGCCTCGATGGTCACGACCTGGACAGCCTGGCCCAACGCTATGACCTCGCCTTCCCGCCGGGCACCCGCCATACCGCCCTGGGCGACGCCCGGGTCACCGCCGAACTTTGGCTGTCGCTGCTGCCTCGCCTGGAGGCCCGGGGCATCGACACCCTGGAACAGGCCCTGGCCCTGCAGAACAGCGCCCTGAGCAAGGAGGATGCCTGCGCCTCATGACCCCTCCCGCTGACCACAAGGCACGACCGTGCTGAGCGCCCCGCGCCGCCGCGAACGACTGCTGGCACTGATCGTGCTGGCCGCGCTGCTGTTCACGCCGCCGCTGGTGCTGGTGTCGGACCGCGCCCTGGCGATCTCGTGGCTGCCGCTCTACCTGTTTATCGCCTGGGGCCTGGTGATCGGGCTCGCCGCCTGGCTGATGGAGAGCCCGACAATACGCAAGCCGCCAGAGGAATAAGCCATGCGCAGCGAGGTCGTGGTCCTGAGCGTCGCCTTCGGCTACCTGGCGCTGCTGTTCCTGATCGCCGCCTGGGGTGACCGCCGCGCCGAACAGGGGCGTTCGCTGATCGGCTCGCCCAACGTCTATGCGCTCTCCATCGCCGTCTACTGCACCGCCTGGACCTTCTACGGCAGCGTGGGCCGCGCCGCCCAGTTCGGCCCCAGCTTCCTGCTGATCTACCTGGGGCCGACCCTGGCGATGCTGATGGCCCCCTTCCTGATCCGCAAGATGGTGCGCATCGCCAGCGCCCAGCGCATCACCTCGATTGCCGACTTCATCAGCGCCCGCTACGGCAAGAGCTCGAGCCTGGGCGCCCTGGTGGCGCTGATTGCACTGATTGGCATCACCCCCTATATCGCCCTGCAGCTCAAGGCCATCACCGTCACCCATGCGGTGCTGGTCAACTACCCCGATGCCGGCGACCTGCGCCTGGCCAACGAGCCCTTCTGGCTGGACAAGTCCTTCTGGGTGGCCCTGGTGCTGGCGGTATTCATCATCCTGTTCGGCACTCGTCACCTGGACGCCAGCGAACGCCATGAGGGCATGGTGGCGGCCATCGCCTTCGAGTCGCTGGTCAAGCTGGTGGCCTTCCTCTCGGTGGGTATCTTCACCGTCTTCGTGCTCTTCCAGGGGCCCGGCGACCTCTTCGCCCGGGTCGCGGCCACCCCGGCGCTTGCCAGCCGCCTGGGGCTGGATGCCGTGCCCGGCGGCACCACCGGATGGGTCGGCATGCTGGTGCTGGCCCTGCTGGCCTTCTTCTCCCTGCCCCGCCAGTTTCAGGTACTGGTCGTGGAAAACGTCGATGAGCGTCATATGGCCCGCGCCAGCTGGCTCTTCCCGCTCTATCTGCTGGCCATCAACCTGTTCGTGATTCCCATCGCCATGGCCGGGCTCTTGCTGATGGGGGACGCCGACCCCGACCGCTTCGTGCTTACCCTGCCGCTCTCGGCGAGCCTCGAGGGCCTGCCGCTGCTGGTCTTCATCGGCGGCCTGTCCGCGGCGACCAGCATGGTCATCGTCGAGACCATCGCCCTGTCCACCATGGTCAGCAACCAGCTGATCATGCCGCTGCTGCTACGCACCCGTCGCCTGCACCGTAGCGCCAGCGGCGAACTGGCCGGCTGGCTGCTCGGCATCCGCCGGGTCGCGATCGTGCTGATCCTGCTGATGGGGTATCTCTACCATGCCCTGGTGGGCGATGCGTACAGCCTGGTGACCATCGGGCTGGTGTCCTTCGCCGCGGCCTGCCAGTTCGCCCCGGCCATGCTGCTGGGCATGTACTGGCGCGGCGCGCACCGGCGTGGCGCCACCCTGGGCCTGATCGCCGGCACCCTCGTCTGGGCATGGACGCTGCTGATCCCCGGCTTCGCCCAATCCGGCTGGCTGGATGACGCCTTCCTCGAGCTGGGCCCCTTCGGCATCGACTGGCTACGCCCCTATGCGCTCTTCGGCCTGGAGGACTGGGATATCTATACCCACTCGTTGCTGTGGAGCCTGACCGCGAACCTCGGCCTGCTGGTCGGGGTCTCGCTGTTCAGCCGCCAATCGCCGCTCGAACAGACCCAGGCGGCGCTGTTTACCGAGGCGCTGCACCCGAACCTGCTGGAGACCTCCCTCTGGCACGGCCAGACCACCCGCGGCGAGCTGCGCAGCCTGCTCGACCGCTACCTGGGAACGGGAACCACGGCCCGCGTCTTCGCCGACATCGAACCCCGGGAGAGAGACGCCGAACAGCCGGCGACCCCCGCCCAGATCGCCCGCGCCGAACAGGCCCTCTCCGGGGCCCTGGGCAACGCCTCGGCGCGGGTCCTGATCAACTCGGTGGTACGCGGCGAAGCCCTGGACCTGGAATCGATCCTCAGCATCCTGGACACCACCTCCGAGACCCTGGAGATCAACCGGCGACTCGAGCAGAAATCCAGCGAACTGGCTCAGGCCAGCGAGGAGCTGCGCGCCGCCAACGAACGCCTGCGCGAACTCGACCGGCTCAAGGATGAGTTCGTGGCCATGGTCAGTCACGAGCTTCGCACCCCGCTTACCTCGATCCGCGCCTTCGCGGAGATCCTGCGCGACAGCAGCGACCTGCCCGACGACAAACGCGTGCATTTCCTCGGTGTGGTGGTCAAGGAGAGCCAGCGTCTCTCGCGGTTGATCGAGGAGATCCTCGACCTGGCGCGCCTGGAAAGCGGCCGCCTGACCCTGAACCCTCAGCACCTGGACCTGGTCGCCCTGGCCCGTCACAGCATCGACGCGGTACACCATATGCAGGCCGATCGCGGCGTGACGCTGGAGGTGGCGATCGAACTGGAACAGGCGCCGGTCGTCGGCGACCCGGACCGCCTGGAGCAGGTGATCATCAACCTGCTCGACAACGCCGGCAAGTTCGCGTCAGGGGACGACGCCAGGGTGCGCCTGAGCCTGCTGCCGCACAAGCGCCACTACCAGCTGATGGTGGAGGATAACGGCCCCGGCATCGGCGAGGAGGAACGCGAGCGGGTCTTCGAAAAGTTTCATCAGATCCAGGACCCCGAGGAGGCCCCCGACAAGCGCCACGGCCGCCCCCGCGGCAGTGGCCTGGGCCTGCCCATCAGCCGCGGGATCGTCGCCCATCTGGGCGGCCGGCTGTGGGCGGAGAAGGCCCCCAACCTGGGGGGCGCCTGCCTGATCATGGAGCTTCCCGAGGCACCCCCGGCCTCGACGCAGCCGTAAGCTGGAAGCTGGAAGCTGGAAGCTGGAAGCTGGAAGCTGGAAGCTGGAAGGCAGCTTGAATCCACCGGCATTGGAGTCAAGGGCTTTCTTCTAGCTTCAAGCTTCCAGGAGCGAAGCGACGCTCTTCCAGCTCGGGGCTAGGCCCGGCGCTGCAGCGCCCGTATCTGCTGTAGATCGTGGCGCAGCAGCAGGCGCTGGTCCTCGCCCAGGCGGGTCATGTCCACCCAGCCATCCGCGGCGCGGCCGGCCGCCAGGTTATGGCGCTGCTCGGACAGCAGCAGGGCCTGCAGCCGGTCGTGAGCGGCGGTAAGCCCACGGCAGGTCTCGGCGTCGATCGCGTCGCAGGCGACCAGGGCGGCGAGCCGCCGCCGGGTATCGGTCTCGCGCACCGCATGGCGCAGCGACAACAGGCGCACGGCGGCCACCAGCGGCAGCATGGCCTGATGCTTGAGATTGAGAGCCCGCTCATGGGGCGCCCCTTCCCGCGAACCGGCCAGCCTGGCGAAGCGATCCAGGGCCACCGGCTGTTCATCGAACAACGCCCGCATCTCATCCAGGAACAGCCCCGCCCCGGGAAGCCGCCGCGCCACCCAGTCGCGCAGCGCGTCGGACAGCGCCTCGTCGCCCCAGACCGGCGTGAAGTCGAGCAGGATATTGGCTTGCTGTACCCGCTTGGTTCGACGCTCGGTGCTCCACAGTTCCAGCTGGCGCTGCCACTCCGAGAGGCGCTTGCGCCACATCGGCCACCGGGCCATGACATGGCCGCTGCACAGGGGGATACCGGCGGCATCGAGGCGTGCCGTAAAACGCTCCCCCAGCGACTGGAAGTAACCGTCGATCTCGACATGCCGAGCATCCGGATACTCCTCGATAATCATGGCATTATCCTGATCCGGGCCCAACAGGCTCTCGTGGCGGCCTCCGGACCCCAGCACCAGCACACAGTAGCCCACCGGCGCAGGCCCCCACCCCTGGCCACACATCTCGGCCTCGGCGAGGCGAATGGCACGGCGGTAGAGCGTGGCGTTATGGTCGCTGATCAGCTGGGCGATGCGCCAGGCAGGCAAGTCGAGACGCACCAACGCCTCCACCAGGGTGGATTGCCAGGCGTAGGCGTCGGCAAGATCGGGGTGGGGGCCCAGGATGACCAGGGCTTCGCGCAGGGGCGCGAGGCATTCAGGCAGGCTATCGGGGGCCGGCAGGGACTCGCCGGCAAACAGCGCCCGCCACGGTGAGGCTCGATGCAGGAAGCGCACGGCCGGCGGCGCTAGCGGGCGAACATGTCGTCGCCCATCTCGTCGATAAAGCGCCGGGCCTTGCGGATCATCAGCTCATCGCAGGCCTCGCGGCCGGGCACCATATCCGAACGTTCGAAGCGATGCTCGAACACCTCGTCCGCCTCTTCCTCGCCGTCGCCGGTCAGCGGGCGGCGAATCCAGCCACTGACGCGATACTGGCCGCCCTGCTGGGCCGGCTCGGAGATGATCAGAAAACCGTTGTGTTCCACCGGCTCGGCGGCCGGCGCATTACCCGGGGTGGCGTCGTTATCACCGGCCCCGAACAGCCCCGAGAGAAGCTTCTTGAACATGATGCGGCTCCTTGTGTACTCGCCATCGTACCCACCGTCGTACCCGTGAGGATGACAGCGGGGCGCACGAAGCGCCCCGCGGCGACATCAATCCTGCTGACGACCCTTGCCGGCGGCGATACGCAGGCGCAGGGCGTTGAGCTTGATAAAGCCTTCGGCATCCTTCTGGTCATAGGCGCCGGCGTCGTCCTCGAAGGTCGCGATGGACTCATCGAACAGCGACTGCTTCGATTGGCGACCGGCGACGATGACATTGCCCTTGTAGAGCTTGAGGCGCACCACGCCGGAAACGTTGTGCTGGGTCTCGTCGATGGCGGCCTGCAGCATGCGACGCTCCGGGCTCCACCAGTAGCCGTTGTAGATCACCTCGGCGTACTTGGGCATCAGCTCATCCTTGAGGTGAGCCTCCTCGCGGTCCAGGGTCAGCGACTCGATGGCGCGATGCGCCTTGAGCATGATGGTGCCCCCGGGGGTCTCGTAGCAGCCGCGGGACTTCATGCCCACATAGCGGTTCTCGACGATATCCAGGCGGCCGATGCCGTTGTCGCCCCCCAGCTTGTTGAGGGTCTCGAGCACCTCATGGGGCCGCATCGGCTGGCCATCGATGGCCACGATGTCGCCTTTCTCATAGGTCAGCTCGATGTAGGTCGGCTCATTCGGGGCCGCCTCCGGCGAGACGCTCCAGCGCCACATGTCCTCCTCGGCTTCGGCCCAGGGGTCCTCGAGAATGCCGCCCTCGTAGGAGATATGCAGCAGGTTGGCATCCATGGAGTAGGGAGACTTCTTCTTCTGACCGGCGAAGTCCACCGGGATATCGTGCTGCTGGCAGTAGGCCATCAGCTTCTCGCGGGAGTTCAGGTCCCACTCGCGCCAGGGGGCGATCACCTGGACGCCGGGCTTCAGGGCGTAGGCGCCGAGCTCGAAACGCACCTGATCATTGCCCTTGCCGGTGGCGCCGTGGGAGATGGCGTCGGCACCCGTCTGGTTGGCGATCTCGATCAGGCGCCGGGCGATCAGCGGGCGCGCGATGGAGGTGCCGAGCAGGTATTCGCCCTCGTAGATGGTATTGGCGCGGAACATCGGATAGACATAGTCGCGAACGAACTCCTCGCGCAGATCCTCGATGTAGATCTCGTTGACACCCAGGGCCTGGGCCTTGGCGCGAGCCGGCTCCACCTCTTCGCCCTGACCGATGTCAGCGGTAAAGGTCACCACCTCGCAGTTGTAGGTTTCCTGCAACCACTTGACGATTACGGAGGTGTCCAGGCCGCCGGAATAGGCCAGCACAACCTTCTTGACATCGGACATTCGAGGAGCTCCTTTCATTGAATACGAGAGACATCCCAGTATAGCGCGCCTGCCTGGCCTCGAATACCGCCTATCCACGGGACCTCGCGGGAGCGAGCTGCTAGACTGCGCGAATTCGAGCCGGGCCGCGGCCAGCCTGCCCGTGACATGAAGGCCAAACACAAAGGAGGGGTGCATGAGCGAGGCGATCGCCTGCGATCTGATGGCACAGCGATTTCGCAGCTACCTGCCGGTAGTGGTCGACCTGGAAACCGGTGGTTTCGACTCCCAGCGCAATGCGGTACTCGAGATCGCCGCGGTGACGCTGACCATGAATGCCGAGGGCGACCTGGTTCCCGACGCGACCCATGCCTTTCACGTCGAGCCCTTCCCGGGCGCCAGCGTCGAACAGGCCGCGCTTGATTTTACCGGCATCAATCTCGACGACCCCCTGCGGCGCCAGGTAGCGGTCTCCGAAGCCGAGGCGCTCAACGAAATCTTTCGCCCCGTCCGCAAGTCCATCAAGGCCCATGGCTGCACCCGCGCCATCCTGGTCGGGCACAATGCCGCCTTCGACCACGGCTTTCTCAACGCCGCGGCGACGCGCTGCGGCATCAAGCGCAACCCCTTTCACCCCTTCTCCAGCTTCGACACTGCCTCGCTGGCCGGCCTGATGTACGGCCAGACCGTGCTGGCCAGGGCCTGTCGGGCCGCCGGCATCGCGTTCAACAACAGCGAGGCACACTCGGCCCGCTATGACACCGAGCGCACCGCCGAACTGTTCTGCGCCATGGTCAATCGTTACAAGGCGATCGGTGGCTGGGCCCAGACCCTGCGCGAACAGGGGATGGAAGAGCCGACCTAAGCCGTAAGCCGTAAGCCGTAAGCCGTAAGCCGTAAGCCGTAAGCCGTAAGCCAACTGATCCTACTGATCCAGATAACAAGAACCCCCCGATGAGCCTCTCATCGGGGGGTTCTTACAGCGTAAAGCTTACAGCTTAGGGCGAAGCCCGATCAGCCTTCCGGCGAAGCCGAATCTTGCTTGGCCGCGGTTTCCTTGATCAGCGTCTCGAGCTCACCGTTCTGGTGCATCTCCATCACGATATCGCAGCCGCCGACCAGCTCGCCCTCGACCCACAGCTGGGGGAAGGTGGGCCAGCTGGCATACTTGGGCAGCTCGGCACGGATGTCCGGGTTATCCAGAATGTTGACGAAGGCGAAGCGTTCGCCGCAGGCCATCAGCGCCTGGACGGTCTGGGCGGAAAAGCCACACTGGGGCAGCTGGGGCGTGCCCTTCATGTAGATCAGGATCGAATTTTCGCCGATCTGGCGTTCGATGTTCTCGAGGGTGGTGCTCATAGCGTCTCCCTGGGGGTATCACGAAATGATAGAGGTCGTGGATGCCGGTTCGGGCAATACCCGACCCCGGCGGTAGGTCTTGGTAAAAGCCATTCTACTGATCCATGGCGCGTTGCGCATCCCCCGGCGGCTGGCTAGGATATGCGTTTATCACGAGGAGCACCCCATGGCCACTCGCCACTTCCTGACCCTGATGGATGCCAGCCCCGAAGAGCTGAGCAACCTGATTCAGCGCGCCATCACCATCAAGAACGCGCTCAAGCAGGAGGGACCCACCTATACCCCCTTCCCGAATCACACCATGGCGATGATCTTCGAGAAGTCCTCGACCCGCACCCGGGTCTCCTTCGAGACCGCCATGGCCCACTTCGGCGGCCATGCGCTGTTCCTCTCCCCCCGGGACACCCAGCTCGGCCGCGGCGAACCCATCGGCGATACCGCCCGGGTGCTCTCCGAGATGGTCGACATCGTGATGATCCGCACCTTCTCCCACGCCGGGCTCGAGTCGTTCGCCGCGGCCAGCAGCGTTCCCGTGATCAATGCGCTGACCGATGATTACCATCCGTGCCAGCTGCTGGCCGACGTCATGACCTGGACCGAGCTGCGCGGCAGCGTCAAGGGCAAGACCGCGGTCTGGATCGGCGATGGCAACAACATGTGCCACTCCTGGATCAATGCCGCGCGCCAGTTCGGGTTCCGGCTTCGCATCTGCTGCCCCGAGGGCTATGAGCCGCGCCAGGATATCCTCGCCGCCGCCGGGGATAGCGTCACGCTGCTGCATGACCCCGCCGAGGCGGTCGCCGGCGCCGACCTGGTGACTACCGATGTCTGGGCCTCTATGGGCCAGGAGGAGGAGCAGGCCAAGCGCGCGGCGGCGTTCGCCGACTTCCAGGTCAACGAGGCCCTGCTCGACCGCGCCCATGACGACGTGCTCTTCCTGCATTGCCTGCCGGCTCACCGCGGCGAGGAGATCAGCGAAACCCTGCTCGACGACCCCCGCGCCGTGGTCTGGCAGGAGGCCGGCAATCGCCTGCATGCCCAGAAGGCCCTGATCGAGTTCCTGCTGCTCGGCGGCGTCAACGAGGGCCAATAGCGCCTCCTCCTAGACCTTTGTCTTATTCGACCAAGGTTGTATAATGCGCCGCAGCACACTCCAACAGGAAAGACGCGGCGCATGACGACTCCTTCGCTCGACACCTTCGGCATGCAGCGCAGCCTGCGCCAATGCCTCGCCAACATGGCCGCCCTGCTCTATCGTCAGGGCCATGTCCTCGAAAGCGTCACCGTTCCTCATCGCGGCCTCGATACCGATACCCTGCAGACGCTGAAAAGCGACCAACACGAGTGGTCGGCCTGTCAGCGTATCCTCGAGTCCAGCAAGGCGGCGACCTGGAACGACCAGCGACGCTTCGTCCTGACCGGCATGGGCCGCGAACTGCTGTTCGACATGTTTGGCGAGGGCGCCGCCGACTGCGCCTGAGACCCGCTCCTGGCATCCCCATCGCCGCCTGCGATGGTTGAGGCCGGTTGAGGCCCGCCGACGCTCGATTGCGTCGGCGGGCCTCTTTGGTTATGTTGAACGAACTTGTCGGGGAGCCCCGGCCAGCGCGAAGCGACGCGCCCCTGGGCTGAGATCGGTACGACCGAACCCGTTGAACCTGATCAGGTTGATGCCTGCGGAGGGAACAAGCTCGTGCAACGCCGCCGCCCTGCAGCATCCCGCCTGGTCATCACCGCCCAACGCCGGATGCCACATCCATGAATGCCTTACCTCAACGCCGCATTGCCATCGCCGGCGCGGGCCTGCTCGGCCGCCTGGTCGCCTGGCAGCTGCTACGCGATGGTCACGCCGTCACCCTGTATGATGCCGGCGACCTCGATGCCCCGGCGGCCGCCGCCTGGACCGCCGCCGGCATGGTCGCCCCGCTGGCCGAGACCGTCGTCAGCGAACCCTGCATCTTTGGGATGGGTCGAGTCGCCTTGCAGCGCTGGCCCGCCTGGCTCGCCGAACTCGAGGCGAGCGAGCTGTGGCATCCCCACGGCAGCCTCATCGTGGCCCATCCCCAGGACGAGAACGAGCTGACCCAGTTTCGCCGCGACCTGGCCGATGCCGTGGGTGACGAGGCCAGCGCCCAGGCACTGGACAGCGCCGCCATCCGCTCGCTGGAGCCGGATCTCGCCGACTTTCGCCGCGGCCTCTTCCTCGCCGACGAGGCCCACCTGGACAATCGCGAACTGTTGGTGCGGCTCCTGGCGGCGATTCGCAGGCTGGGTGGCGAATGTCATGCCCACACGCCGGTCGAGCCCCATCCCGGCGAGATTGCCACGCCGGCCGGCAGGCGTACCTTCGACCTGGTCCTGGATTGCCGGGGCCACGGCGCCAAGCCCCGGCACCCCACCCTGCGTGGCGTACGCGGCGAGACCCTGCACGTGCAGACGCACGAGGTGCACCTATCGCGCCCGGTGCGATTGATGCACCCGCGCTACCAGCTCTACGTGGTTCCCAAGCCCGAGGGTCGCTTCGTGATCGGTGCCACCTCCATCGAGAGCGAGGACCGCTCCCCGATGTCGCTGCAGTCCTCCCTGGAGCTGGGGAGCGCCCTCTACACCTTGTCTCCCGCCTTCGCCGAGGCGCGCATTCTCGAGCAGGGCGTCAATTTGCGCCCGGCCTTTCGCGACAACCTGCCCCACGTCATCTGCGGCGACGGCCTGATCAGCGCCAATGGCCTGTTCCGTCACGGCTACCTGCTCGCCCCCGCGGTCGCCGACCATCTACTGGCCGCGGTCCGAGGCCACGGCGAACAACCCTTTGCCGACGTTCTGGCCGGTACCGCGCCCCGGATGGCCCTATCCTGATAGCGAGATTTCCCATGCAAGAGATCACCCTGAGCCTCAATGGCGAACCCGCCCGACTGCCCCGGGGCTGTGCCCTGACATACGCCCTGGAGCGCTGGGGATATGCCGAACGCCGCGTCGCCGTCGCCATCAACGATGCCTTCGCACCGCGTTCCACCTGGCCCGAGCGCACCCTGGACGACGGCGACCGCATCGATATCGTCGCCCCGGTAGGAGGTGGCTGATGCGTCACGACACTCTTCACGACGACACTCACCACGACGACACTCACCACGACGACACTTCCCATGACGACGCCCTGGTGCTCTATGACGAGCCATTTACCAGCCGCTTCCTGCTGGGCACCGCCCTGTACTCGTCTCCCGCGGTCATGCAGGCGTCAGTCGAGGCCGCCGGGTGCGACATGATCACCCTGGGGCTGCGTCGCCAGAACCCTGCCGGCGGCGACGGCGATGCCTTCTGGCAGATCCTGCGCGAGAGCGGCTGCCGCCTGCTGCCCAATACCGCCGGCTGTCGCTCCGCCCGAGAGGCGATCACCCTGGCCGAGATGTCCCGTGAGCTGTTCGACACGCCATGGATCAAGCTCGAGGTGATCGGCGACGACTACAACCTTCAGCCTGACCCCTTTGGCCTGCTGGAGGCCGCCCGGGAGCTGATCGCCCAGGGCTTCAAGGTACTGCCCTACTGCACCGACGACCTGGTGCTTTGCCAACGGCTTCACGAAGCGGGCTGCCAGGCGCTGATGCCCTGGGGAGCACCGATCGGGACCGGGCGCGGCCTGATGAATCGCTACGCCCTGCGCACCCTGCGCGAGCGTATCGCGGCCCCCTTGATCATCGATGCCGGCCTGGGCGCTCCCTCCCAGGCGGCAGAGGCCATGGAGATGGGGTTTGACGGCGTGCTGCTCAACACCGCCGTGGCCAAGGCACGTCGTCCGGCCCGGATGGCGGCCGCCTTCGCCCGGGCCATCGAGGCGGGGCGCGCGGCCTACCTTGCCGGGCCGATGGAACAGCGGCAGACGGCAAGCCCCAGCACGCCGACGCTGGGCCAGCCTTTCTGGCACGCCCACTCGTGACCCGGCCGCTAGCTCTCTTCACTGCCTCTCTTCACTGGCTCTCGCCCCCGGCCCGCGGCATCACACCCGCGGGTTTGACACCGGGGGCGGTCCAGGCTAATTAGATGAGGCGGGCCGTCGCCCCTGGCGTTGTTGCCGGCAGCACACCGGCCCAGCCTCAACATAATAAGGAACATCATCATGAGCGTTGTTATTCAGCCTCCCAGCAGACTCAAGGCCCTGTCGGCGTGCCTGTTCACCGCCACCCTGACGCTATCGCCGGCGATCTTCGCCCAGGAGGCCATCCTCGAGGGCGAGCGCTTTCATCCCCAGCAGAGCCGCCATGGCATGGTGGCCACCAGCCACTTCCTCGCCTCCGACGTGGCTCGCGATGTGCTCAGCGCCGGCGGCAACGCCGTGGATGCCGCCGTGGTCGCCGGCTTCGCCCTGGCGGTGACTCAGCCGCGCTCGGGCAATATCGGAGGCGGCGGCTTCATGTTGATCTCCGATGAAGAAAGCGACGAGGTCATCGCCATCGACTACCGCGAGACCGCGCCGTCGGCGGCCTTCGAGACCATGTTCCAGGACGAGGAGGGAGAGGCGGTCACCGAACGTTCTCGCTTTACCCATCAGGCGGCGGGGGTCCCCGGCACCGTGGCCGGGCTGGCCCTGGCACTGGAAGAGTACGGCACCCTGAGCCTGGCCGAGGCACTAAAGCCGGCCATACGCCTGGCGGAGGAAGGCTTTGCCGTCCCTCCGCGCTTCGTCGAAGGACTCCAGGATGCCCGCGGCCGCTTCGAGGCCTGGGACGCCAGCATGGCCAAGTTCTTCAAGGAGGACGGCAGCGCCTATGCGGTGGGCGAGACATTCCGCCAGCCCGACCTGGCCGCCACCCTCAGGCGTATCGCCGCGGAAGGGGCCCGGGAGTTCTATGAGGGAGAGACCGCCCAGAAGATCGCCGCCGAGATGCAGCGCCACGACGGCCTGATCACCCTGGAAGACCTGGCCGAATATCAGCCGGTGATTCGCGAGCCCAGCCACGGCAGCTACCGCGGCCACGATATCTACGCCATGAGCCCGCCCTCCTCCGGCGGCGCCCATATCGTGCAGATGCTCAATATCCTCGAGGAATATCCCATCGACGAGATGGGCTTCGGCTCGGCCGACAGCATGCATCTGATGGCCGAGGCCATGAAACGCGCCTATGCCGACCGCTCCGAGTATCTCGGCGACACGGATTTCGTGGACGTGCCACTGTCCGGCATCACGTCCAAGGAATACGCCGCCGAGCTACGCGCCCAGATCGACGACCAGGCCACCCCCAGCATCAAGATCGCCCCCGGCAATCCGGTCGAGTACGAGTCCAACGAGACCACCCACTTCTCCATCGTGGATGACGGTGGCCTGGCCGTCTCCAACACCTATACCATCAACTTCAGCTATGGCTCGGGCATTGTGGTCGATGGCGCCGGCTTCCTGCTCAACAACGAAATGGATGACTTCTCGGCCAAGCCCGGCGTCCCCAATGCCTACGGCCTGATCGGCGGCGAAGCCAACAAGGTGGAACCCGGCAAGCGCATGCTGTCGTCGATGACCCCGACCATCGTCAAGCGCGACGGCAAGAACTACCTGGTGACCGGCAGCCCGGGCGGCTCGCGGATCATCACCACCACGCTGCAGGTGCTGATGAATGTCATCGACCACGACATGAACATCCAGTCGGCCGTCAGCGCACCGCGCATGCACCACCAGTGGCTACCCGACGAGATCCGGGTCGAGGCCGGCTTTAGCCCGGACACCCTGACACTGCTCCAGGATCGGGGACATGACATCAGCCAGCAGTCCGCCATGGGGGCCGCCCAGTCCATCCTGATCGAGGACGGCGTCTATTACGGTGGCGCCGACCCGCGTCGCTCCACCTCTTCCGCCATCGGCCTATAAGTCGAGCCCCACCGCCCCCGGCCACGATGCCGGGGGCGCTCGACGACACCGGTATTTTCCAACATCGCCAACACGAAAAAGCCGCCTGATGCAGGGCATCAGGCGGCTTTTTCATTTAATGTCTTGGTGGAGCCTAGCGGGATCGAACCGCTGACCTCAACACTGCCAGTGTTGCGCTCTCCCAGCTGAGCTAAGGCCCCACACCGTCTCGCCGTTGCGAGAACGAGGCAGATAATACGGTGACATCGGCTTGTCGTCAAGCCTTTTTCCAAACTCTCTTCCCCGCCTCCCGGAAATCGGGGAAGCCATCTATACTCGTCGTTCTTCCCTGCTCTCGATCTCTCTGCTCTCGATCCCTCTGCTCTCGATTCCCTGCTCTCGATTCCCTGCTCTCGATTGTGACATTCTATTAACCTGTCGAGGCCTCTCTACTTTCCTTTGCCAATACAAATCTTTGCTAATACGATACCTCGCCGCTGACGAACCGCTCAGGAGTCATTCAAGTTGATCAAGGTACTCATCGCCGATGACCATCACCTGATAAGGACCAGCCTCGCCCACTTGCTGAACGCCGAGAATGACCTGCGGGTCATCGGCGAGGCATCGAGCGGCGAGGAGGCCATTGCCCAGACCCGCCGCCTGAAGCCGGATATCGCCTTGATGGATATTCGCATGCCGGGCATCGGCGGCCTCGAGGCCACGCGCAAGATCACCCAGACCCTGCCGGATACCCGCGTTCTGGTCCTGACCGCCTGGCTGGAGGATACCTTCGCCCAGCGCCTGCTGGATGCCGGCGCCTGGGGACTCGTGAGCAAGGGCTCCCGGCACGACGAGATGATCGTCGCCATCCGCGAGGTGTTTAAGGGGCATCGATATGTGAGCCCCGATGTCGCGCAGCGCCTGGTACTCTCGCGCATCGATTCACCGGAAAATCCCTTCGAGGAGCTCTCCTCCCGGGAGATGCAGGTGGCGATGATGATCATCAACTGCCAGAAGGTGGTGGATATCTCCGAGCGCCTGTTCCTCAGCCCCAAGACGGTCAACACCTACCGCTATCGCATCTTCGAGAAACTCGGCGTCAGCTCGGACGTGGAACTCACCCACCTGGGGCTGCGCCACGGGCTGGTGGAAGGCTTCTCCAACATGCAGTAGTCTCGCGCCATGAACTTTGACCATCGCCGCTTCCTGGCCACCGTCAGCGAGGCCCCCGGGGTCTACCGCATGTTCGATGAAGGCGGTAACACCCTGTATATCGGCAAGGCACGCCGCCTCAAGGCGCGCCTGGCCAGCTATTTCCGCGGCGCGCTCAACGCCAAGACCCAGGCGCTGGTGGTGCGTATCGCCGACATTCAGGTCACGGTCACCAATAGCGAGACCGAGGCGCTGCTGCTCGAACAGACGCTGATCAAGGAGTTGCGTCCCCCGTACAATATCCTGCTGCGGGACGACAAGTCCTACCCCTTCGTCTTCGTGACCGACCGTCATTCCTTTCCGGCCCTGGAGTACAAGCGCGCTCGCCAGCGCCACGATGACGGCCGCTACCTGGGCCCCTACCCCAGCAGTCACGCGGTACGCGACAGCCTCTCGCTCATGCAGAAGGTCTTTCGTATCCGCAACTGCGAAGACAGCGTCTTCTCGCACCGCACGCGCCCCTGCCTGCAGTATCAGATCAATCGCTGCAGCGCCCCCTGCGTGGGCTATATCTCCGAGGCCGACTACCGGCGCGACCTGGAACACGCCGTTCAATGCCTGGAAGGCAAGAGCGAACAGGTGACCCACGAGCTCACCACCGCGATGGAGGCCGCCAGTCACGCCCTGGACTTCGAGGAAGCCGCGCGGCTGCGCGACCAGGTCCAGCAATTACGACAGCTTCAGCAGCGCCAGTTCGTGGATACCGGTGACGGCGATGCCGATGCCTTCGCCCTGGCCAGCCGCCCCGGCGCGCTCTGCATCTCGGTGCTGGCCATCCGCCAGGGCCGCCTGCTGGGAGCCCGACACCACGCGCCCGCCAATGGCCTCGACCTGTCGGAGGAAGCCCTGCTGGGCGACTTCATCAGCCAGTACTACCTGGGCCAGGCTCGCGAGATCCCCCGCGAGGTGCTCACCAGCCACGCCGTTCCCGATGCCGAGCTGATCGCCCGGGCGCTGAGCGAGAAGGCCGGCCGCCGGACACGGCTGACCGACCAGGTCCGCGGCCATCGTGCCCAATGGAAGGAGCTGGCACGCACCAACGCCGAGCAGCAACTGGCCGGCCAGCTGGCCAGCCAGAACCAGCTGACGCGGCGCTTCGAAGCGCTACGCGACGCCCTGGGCATGGCGGTCCCACCCAGGCGGCTGGAGTGCTTCGATATCAGCCACAGTCACGGCGAGGCCACCGTCGCCTCCTGCGTGGTCTTCGATGAGAATGGCCCGCGCAAGTCCGATTACCGTCGCTTCAATATCGAGGGCGTGGCGGCAGGCGATGACTACGCGGCCATGCAACAGGCGCTTACCCGGCGCTTTCGGCGCGCGAAGGCGGGCGAGGGCCAGGTACCCGACGTACTGGTCGTGGACGGGGGCAAGGGGCAGCTCAACATGGCGCGGGACGTGCTGACGTCCCTGGGCGTCAGTGGCGTGGCCCTGCTCGGCGTGGCCAAGGGCACCACCCGCAAGGCGGGCCTCGAGACGCTGTTCCTGGAGACCGTGGACCAGACCCTGAACCTGGAGGCCTCCTCTCCGGCATTGCACCTGATCCAGCATATCCGCGATGAATCGCATCGTTTCGCCATCACCGGCCACCGCACCCGTCGCGACAAGCAGCGGCGCACCTCCACCCTGGAGGGCATCGCCGGCGTGGGGCCCAAGCGACGACGCGAGCTCTTGCGTTTCTTCGGGGGGCTTCAGGGCGTCAAGCAGGCCACCCGCGACGAACTCGCGCGGGTCCCCGGCATCAGCGCCACCCTGGCCGAAACAATCCATCGCGCCCTGCATGGATGATGACCGCCAAGGGGGATAGAATACGCCAACGCTTAACGCTCCCCACCGGCAAGGACAGCTCTGCGAGATGAACATTCCCAATATCCTGACCCTGGCCCGTATCGCCTTCATCCCGCTGCTGGTGGTGCTGTTCTACCTGCCTTTTTCCTGGAGCATGCCCCTGGCATCGGCCTTCTTCGCCCTGGCCTCGATCACCGACTGGCTGGACGGCTACCTGGCCAGGCGCTGGAACCAGTCCACGCCGTTCGGCGCCTTCCTCGACCCCGTGGCCGACAAGCTGATGGTGGCAGTGGCCCTGGCGCTGCTGATCGAGCGCTATGACGCGATCTGGCTGACCCTGCCGGCGCTGGTGATCATCGGCCGCGAGATCGTGATCTCGGCGCTGCGTGAGTGGATGGCCGAGATGGGAAAGCGCGGCAGCGTGGCGGTATCCTGGATCGGCAAGCTGAAGACCACCCTGCAGATGGTCGCCATCTTCCTGCTGCTCGCGTTCGCCCCCGGCACCCCCATTGCCCTGCTCGCCGTCGTCACGCTCTTCGTGGCCGCCGTGCTGACCCTCTGGTCCATGATTCTCTACTTGCGCGCGGCCTGGCCCCATCTGCGGCACTCGATGTAGGTCGTTGCAAAAACGCTTGACAGTCACCGGCTTATCCGTATAATTCGCACTCGAGTCAGGCGGGAATAGCTCAGTGGTAGAGCATCGCCTTGCCAAGGCGAGGGTCGGGAGTTCGAATCTCCTTTCCCGCTCCATTTCTTGGAATGGCTTGACTCAGTGAGGCTGGATGGCAGAGTGGTCATGCAGCGGACTGCAACTCCGTGTACGCCGGTTCGATTCCGACTCCAGCCTCCATTCCCCGATTTCTGTACTGCCCGACACCGTGCCGCCCGGATGGCGAAATTGGTAGACGCAAGGGACTTAAAATCCCTCGGTGGCGACACCGTGCCGGTTCGAGCCCGGCTCCGGGCACCAGCCAGACGTTAATGGCCAGGCCGAACCTCTGCGGGGCACTCGCCCGATGAACCTGCCGACTCTGCGCGACCCCTTCTTCACGTATCGGTATCGTCGCCGACTCCATGTCCTGCGCGTGCTGCTGGCACTGCTGATCACCTTTATCATCACCCGTTCTTTTGCGCTCCCCTACTCGGGATGGGCACTGGTCAGCACCTTGATGGTGATGGGCAACCTGCCACATATCGGCGGCGTCCTCGACAAGGGACGTCAACGACTGCTGGGCACCGTCCTCGGCGCCGGCTCCGGGCTCCTGTTGATTCTGCCACCCCTCGAGCAGCCACTGCTGATCCCTGCCGGCAGCCTGGTCGCCATCGGCCTCGCCACCTGGCTGACCTTCGGCAGTCGCTACGGCTATAGCGGCTTGATGTTCGCCATCAGCCTTTTGCTGGTGGCCGGTGACGGCAGCCACGCCCTGGATGTCGGCCTATGGCGCGCCTTCAATGTGCTGCTGGGCACCCTGATCGGCATTACCATCACGGTGCTGATCCTGCCCCAAAAGGCCACGGACATGCTGCGCTTCATGCTGGCGGAAAACCTCGACCGCATGGCACGCCTGTTTCATGCTCACACCACCGCCACGGCCGCCCTGGATATCGATACCCACGCCCTGCTCAAGGCCACCAGCTCGGCGCTGGTCAAGCAGCGCGGGCTGGTCGATGCCATCCATCGCGAACGCCGCCTGAATCGCGATGAGCAGGATGACATCATCTCCCTGCAGCGGCGCATGCTCTCGACCATCGAACTGCTGCTCGAAAGCCACTGGAACACCCGCGCCGGCCACGACCGCATCGAAGCGATGGACGGGCTGCGCGATGAGCAGCATCGTCTCTCCCGAGAGCTCGGCACCCTGGCCTACCAGATACGCACCGGCCAGACCATCACGGTCGAGATCAACCCCTTCGACCTCCAGCGTCACGCCCCACTCGCCATCACCGCGACCGGCGCGGAGGGACGCGCACTGCTCAGCCCCAGCGGCTATCTATGGCTCAATCGTGAGCTGGCCCGCCTGACAGAGGTCCTGGTCACCCGCCTGGGCGACCTCACTCGCCTGCCCAGCCGGCGCCTGCGGCGCGCCTCGGGCCGCAAATGGGCTCGCCGCCACACCACCCCGCCCCCTGGAGAAACGCAAGATGCCCCACGGTAACCATGACGTGCTGATCATCGGCGGCGGTGTTGCCGGCCTGGTGCTTGCCCTGGAAGTGGCCGACCGGCGCCCGGTCACCCTGCTGCGCCCCGCCAGCGACGACCTCGGCGCCAGCCGCTGGGCCCAGGGCGGCATCGCCGCGGTGCTCTCGCCCAGCGACGATATCGACGCCCACATCCAGGACACGCTGGTGGCCGGCGACGGCCTGTGCGATGAGGCCGCGGTACGCTTCACCGTGGAGCAGGGACCGGCGGCCATCGAATGGCTGCTCGACCTCGGTGTCCCCTTCACGCGAGACACCAACCCCGCGGCCGACTACCCCTACCACCTGACCCGCGAAGGCGGCCATGGCGCGCGCCGTATCATCCACGCCGCCGACGCCACCGGCCGGGCGGTCATGGACACGCTCAAGGCCCGGGTCGCGGCGCACCCGACCATATGGGTCCGCGACGACCTCACCGCCATCGGCCTGCTCCAGGATGACGCCGGCCGCTGTCGCGGCGCGCGCTGCCTGGACGGCAAGGGCACACGCGTCGACCTGCCGGCCCATGACACCGTGCTGGCCACCGGCGGCGCCAGCGGCCTGTATCGCCACACCACCAGCCCCCAGCCGGCCAGCGGCGAGGGCATGCTGATGGCCGCCGAGCTCGGCGCCACCCTGATGAACCTGGAGTTCCAGCAGTTCCACCCTACCTGCTTGCATGACCCCGAAGGCGCCCCCTTCCTGATCAGCGAGGCGGTGCGCGGCGAGGGCGGACACCTGCTCAATGTCCACGGGGAGCGTTTCATGCCCGCCATCGATGCCCGCGCCGAACTGGCGCCGCGAGACGTGGTGGCCCGAGCCATCGATGCCGAGATGCAGCGCACCGCCAGCGAGCATGTCTTCCTCGATGTGCGCCACCTGGGCGAGGCCGCGATCCGGGAACACTTCCCCACCATTCACCGCCACTGCGCCCGGCGCGGCATCGATATCGCCGAGGCCCCGATCCCGGTGGTCCCCGCGGCCCACTATAGCTGCGGCGGAGTGGCCACCGACCGGCATGGCGCCACCGATGTCGACCACCTGTATGCCGTGGGCGAAGTGGCCTGCACCGGCCTGCACGGCGCCAACCGCATGGCCAGCAACTCATTGCTGGAATGCCTCGTGTTTGCGCGCAGCTGCGCCGCCGCCTTGCGCGACGCGACGCGGGCGCCACTCCCCCCCCGCCCCACCATCTCGGTCGTGGCCGAAGCGCCGCCGGCGGCTCTCGAAGCCTGGCGCGAGCGGATGCGCGCCCTGATGAGCGCCCGGGTCGCCATCGTCAGGCCCGACAGTGGGCTGGATCAGGCGGCCGACGAACTGGCCGAGCTGTATCAGGAAGTCCGCGAGGCCGTTGAACATGGACAGCCGGGCGCCAGACTGTCGAGCCTCTGGCAGGCGCTGCGCCTGGCGCGCCTCACCGTGGCCAGCGCCAGGGCGCGCCGTGAATCCCGCGGCCTGCACTATAACCCGGACCGCCAACACCATGCGGACCGCCACCCTGGTCCTTCCCGGATTCACCTGGGCGCGCTGGACTGAGTCGTGCCGGGCGGACCGTGGCTTGTCTCGCCAGGCCTGGCGGTCACCCCGGGCTTCGCCCTAATGGCGAATCAGATAGCGGCGCAGCTCCCGGTGAGCGGACGGCGAACAGCTGTCCGGCCATAGCCACAGGCGGCGGCCATCGAGGCGTAGCCCGATCAGCCAGGGCCCCAGGTAGTCACACCTTAGAGAGACCGGCCGTGGCGCCGGCTCTTTGATGTTTCGCCAGTACCACTGTGGCGTCCCATCGTGTAGCGCCCCGTCAGAGAGGAGTTTGGCACTCAGCTCGCCCGCCGGCTGGCGACGGGCAGACCAGACGGCCATAAGCACCAGGCAGAACGTGACCGGCAACCACAATCCGGGCGGCAACACGCTGCCCAGCAGGCCGGCCACCGCGGCGGCCGGCAGGAGCTGGGCGAGAAGCGCCAGCCTAGACCGGCCGATGCGACAGGCTGTCGGCGCTCTCGGCATGGTCGATAATCTGCTGGACGATGCGTCGGCGCACCGGGTCTTCGGGGAGCTCACGACGCATCAGCCACAGGAAGAGATCCTGGTCCTCCTCGTCGATCAGGTCGCGGAAGGCGGCCTGGTCGGCGGCCTCCAGGGCGTCGTAGCGCTGTTCGAGGAAGGGCACCAGCAGTAAATCCAGCTCCCACATGCCGCGACGCGAGTGCCAGTAGAGCCGCTTGCGCTGTGTCGCCTCCGGGCTTGATGATTCGTTCACGGTCGACCTCGACTTGCCTTGGGGATGTCGCAACAGTATACCCGAGGCCAGGCATCGGCACAGCCGGCAACCAGGCATCGGCACAGCCGACAATGGCGACGAATCAGGGTCTCTATCCAAGGTTGTAGTGCGTTGTTTTGTCTCGCTTTGCCGAGTATGCTTGGAAGAAAACAACAGCCGTACCGCCAAGGAGATCCCAGATGACCAAGTCCGAGCTGATCGACCAGATCGCCATGCGACAGCCCGAGCTGTCGCTCAAGGAAGTGGAGTCGGCGGTTCGGCTGATTCTCGATGACATCACCGAGACCCTGGCCGCCGGCGGCCGCGTCGAGATACGCGGCTTCGGCAGCTTCTCGCTGCACTATCGCGAACCCCGCACCGGCCGTAACCCCAAGACCGGCGAACCGGTCGCGCTGGACGGCAAGTTCGTGCCACACTTCAAGCCCGGCAAGGAGCTACGCGAGCAGGTAGACGATAGCCGCGTGCAGGGCTATTGAGCCCGACTCTTCGCCTTCCCGGCCCAACTCTTACTTTCTCTACAGGGGACACTACGCATGCGTTGGCTCAAAGGCCTGATCCTGGCCATCATCCTGCTGGCGGTTCTACTGGTCGGCATCCTGTTCGCGGTCAACAACCGTGAAGCCCTGCCGCTCAATCTGATCTGGATCGAGCTGCCCTCCGCCTCGCTGTCGGTATGGCTGCTGGCATCCCTCGCGATTGGCGTACTGCTGGGCATGCTCGCGATGAGTGGCGTTTACCTGCGCCTGCGTACCCTGCTGACGCGCGCCCAGCGCCATAATCAGCAGCAGCGCAAGGAACTCGACAAGCTGCGCGTCCAGGAACTGAAGGACACCCGGGAGCTGAAGGAAATCGCCTGATATGCCCGACGCACTGCTGCTGACCACGCTGTTGGCAGCCGTCGCCATTGGCTGGTTGCTGGGCCGACGCGAACGCGGCAAACCTACCGATCCCGCGCCCCCACAGGGACTGCCGCGGGATTATTTCGTGGGCCTCGACTACCTGCTCAATGACCAGCAGGACCGCGCCATCGAGACCTTCGTGGGCGCACTGGAGGTCAACAGCGAGACCATCGACACCCATATCACCCTGGGCAATCTGTTTCGCAACCGCGGCGAGGCCGACCGGGCCATGAAGATCCATCAGAATCTTCTGGCTCGGCCCCACCTCACGACTCAGCAGAGCGAGCGCGTACAGCTCGAATTGGCACGGGACTTCCTGTCCCTGGGCTTGCTGGATCGCGCCGAACGCTTGCTCAAGGGCCTTCTGCGCGACTCACAGGACACCGAGCGCCGGCGCTCGACCCGCCGACTGCTGGCCGACCTCTTCGAGCGTGAAGGCGAATGGTCCGAGGCCTTCGCCGTGGTCACTCCCCAGCTGATCCGTGACCATCGAGAGCTTCAACGCGCCGCCTCTCACTGGCTCTGCCAGCTGGCCGAGGAGGAACACGCCAATGCCAGCCCGGCCCTGGCGCGGCGCCACCTGAAGCAGGCCCTCGGCGTCGACCCCCGGTGCGTGCGGGCCAACCTGCTGCTGGCCACCCTGGAACACGATACCGGACGCTACCGTCAGGAGATCGCCCTGCTATCGCGGATTCCCGACCAGGACCCGGCCTACACCCCGATCCTGCTGGCGCCCCTGGCCAACGCCTACCGGCTGCTCGATGATGCGGATGGCCTGATCCAGCACCTCCACGCCCTGGTCGAGCGAACCCCCTATACCAGCGTGATCATCCTGATGGCCGACACCATTCGGCACCAACAGGGAACCGAGGCCGCCATCGACCTGGTCAGCGAACAGCTCAATCGTGAAACGAGCCTGGGCGCACTCGACTACCTCATCGGCCTCTACCGCCAGCACGGCCACGGCGCCGCACAGGAACAGCTCAGCCTCCTCCAGCAGCACACCGCCACCTTGCTGGACAAGCTGCCCCGCCACCGCTGTCGACGCTGCGGCTTCACCGGCGACCAGCTGCATTGGCAATGCCCCCGCTGCCGAAGCTGGGGCAGCATCCGACCGATCACCGGCATCGAGGGCGAATAACCCCGGGCTGCTTCAGGCCAGTTCGGCCTCGATGGCGGCAAGGGCCGCCATGGGCTCTGCGGCCTGAGTGATCGGGCGCCCCACCACCAGGTGCGTGCTACCCGCGGCCATGGCGTCCCCGGGCGTCATCACGCGCCGCTGGTCCCCGGCCTGGGCGAAGGCGGGGCGAATCCCCGGCGTCACCTTGAGAAAGTCGGCGCCGCACAGCTCACGCAAGCGTGCCGACTCCTGGGCCGAGCAGACCACACCGTGCATGCCACTATCGCGAGCCAGCACCGCCAGACGCTCGACCTGCGCCGCGGGAGACGCCGCCACGCCCGCCTCGGCCAGGTCCTCCGCCATCATGCTCGTCAGCACGGTCACCGCGATCAGCCGGGTGGACAGGCCTTGACGATCCAGGCGTTCACGGGCCGCCTCCATCATGCGGCGCCCGCCGGCCGCATGCACGTTAACCATCCACACACCCTGCTCTGCCGCGGCTTCCACGGCACCCGCCACGGTGTTGGGAATATCGTGGAACTTGAGGTCGAGGAACACCTCGAAGCCGCGTCCATGCAGCGCCTCCACCACATCGGGACCGCTGCGGGTAAACAGCTCCTTGCCCACCTTGAGGCGACAGCGCGCCGGGTCGAGGCGGTCAGCCATGCACAGGGCGGCATCCAGGGAGGGGTAATCGAGGGCAATAATCAGAGGGGAATCGGTAGACACGAACCGGGCTCCTGGCAAGGGGTCAAGGTCGCCAGAGTATACCAGCCATACCGGACAGGGGCCGCGAGAGTTGGCTGATGCGATCCCGACGACGCCTCCCGGCCTTGCGCGTCAAGACGACAGGAGCAATAACGCCTTGTCCTACGTACCGGTCGGCAAAAGACCCCAGGGAATCTCTTACCATCGAGACTAGCTTTAAACAGGCACCCGCGAAGGATGCGATTCCACCAAGGGGGAAATGCCATGAAGATCCGGTTTAGCACCCTGTTCAGGGCCTGTCTCGTCGCGTTGATGCTGGGCTGCATACCGCCCGTCGCCGTGGCCCAGGAGGTCGAGCCCATCAACGTCAACACGGCCAGCGCCGAGCTTCTCACCGAGCTGCCGGGCATCGGGCCGAGCAAGGCGGCGGCCATCGTCGAGGACCGTGAGGCCAATGGCCCCTACGAGAGCGCCCAGGACCTGACCCGGGTCAGTGGCATCGGTGACGGCACGGTAAGCAACCTGGAAGACCAGGTGAGCTTCTGATACCAGGCTAGCTTCTGGTCCAGACTCGCAGGCAACGACCGGCGACCAGCGGACGGCCGCCATCTAGCCCCTTCTCACCGACTCTCGCCTTTACCCCTCGCCCTCGCTCCTCGCGCTCGCTTTTCCTGACGTCGTGGCCGCCAGTTCGAATTAGAGGCGCAGGCCACCGTCACATTCGATCACGCGGCCGGTAAAGTAGTCATTCTCGAAGATGAACAGCGCGCTCCGGGCGATATTGTCCGGCTCGCCCAGGCGCTTTAGCGGGACCCCGGCGGTCAGCTTGTCGAGCATGTCCTGGCGCATCGAGGCGGTCATCTCGGTCTCGATGAAGCCGGGTGCCACCGCCCCCACGCGAATGCCACTACGAGCCAGTTCCTGGGCCCAGGTGGTGGTCAGGGCCACCACGCCCGCCTTGCATGCCGCATAGTTGCTCTGCCCCATGTTGCCGGCCCGCGAGATGCTGGAGATATTGACGATGACCCCGGCATTGCCCGCCTCGACCATCTGGGCCGCCGCCTCGCGACCACACAGGAAGACCCCGGTGAGATTGACGTCGACGACCGATTGCCACTGTTCCAGCGACATGGTCTTCTCGACCTTGCCGTCTCTGGCCTTGACCAGCAGGGCGTCCCTGAGGATGCCGGCATTGTTGATCAGGCCGCTTACCGCCCCCATGGACGCCGCGATATCGGCAAAGGCCTGCTTGACGGAGGCCTCGTCGGCCACATTGGTCACGAAGGCACGCGCCTCGATGCCGGCTCGATGAAGCCCCGAGACGGCCTCGTCCAGGCTGGCGGCATCGGTGTCGAGCAGTGCCAGGCGTGCACCGCGGCTGCCCAGCATCGATGCCATGGCGAGGCCGAGGCCGCGAGCACCACCGGTAATGGCGATAACGGAATTTTCCAGGTGCATCCGGTTTCCTCTCAGGGTGGTTGATAAAAAACACTCTATCAGACCCGCTACAGCGCATCAGGTTCGCCGCCCGGGGCCAACCGGCCGCCCCCCGCGGACAACGCTTGATTTTCCTGCTCTCGCCCCCATCTTCTCGACAATGTCACCACGGGAGGCCACATGCCTTTTCTCCTGATCTTCACGCTTTTCGCCCTGCTCGACTTCGTGGTCCTGTTTTCGGTAGGCAGCCATGTCGGCCTGCTTACCACGGTGCTACTGGTACTGGCCACCGGCTTCATTGGCCTGCATCTGATCCGTCGCGAGGGTTCCGCCACCTTCGCCCGGGCCCGCGAGCGCCTGGGGCGCGGCGAGGTACCCTCCGGCGAACTATTGACCGGCGCCGCCCTGATCTTCGGTGGTGCCCTGCTGATGGCACCGGGCTTCATCTCCGACGCCCTGGGTTTCATGTGCCTGATTCCCGACGCTCGCCGCCTGATGGGCAAGCTGCTCGCCCGCCTGGGCATGCAAGTACAAGGGGTGCATGTTCATGGCGAGGGCGTTCATGGCGAGAGCCACAGCGCCTCGACCGGCCAGGCGTCGGGCCGCCCTGGCAACGGGCCACGGGATGACTGGTCCCAGGCCGATGAGGGCCGCCAGCGTCGCGGGGCCGGCAAGGCGTCGCCACATACAGACGACAACGTCATCGAGGGCGACTTCATCTCGCGTGACGATCGCCGCGGCTGAGTTTGGCCGGGTCGGCAAAAAAAATGTCCGGCGGCCCTTGAAAGGCCATTGGCGAGCCCCACTTATCTGGTCAGCAACAGGTTTCGGCGCGATACCGCGCCATTGACACGGAAGGCGCCTGACGCCTCCCCTCGCTGCCTCGGTGGCGAGGTCACGATGCAAACCGCCGGATCACCGGCATACAAACCATCAGGAGAACGTGAGCAATGAACATCCGTCCCTTGCACGATCGCGTCATCATTCGTCGCGTCGAAGAAGAACAGAAAACGGCCGGCGGCATCGTGCTCCCGGGCAGTGCCCAGGAAAAGCCGACGCGTGGCGAAGTGCTCGCCGCCGGTAACGGCCGGATTCTCGACAACGGCGACGTCCGCGCACTCGACGTCAAGGTTGGCGACACCGTGATCTTCAAGGATGGCTTCGGCGTCGAGAAGCAGAAAATCGACGGCGAAGAAGTCCTGATCATGAGCGAGTCCGACATCCTGGCCGTCGTCGAAGGCTAAGGCGAGACCGCGACACCTCTCGATACTGACTGACGTTCACGAACTCACAGGAAGCATACGAAAATGGCAGCGAAACAAGTCAAGTTCTCCAGCGATGCCCGCACCCGCATGGCCAAGGGTGTCGACACCCTGGCCAACGCCGTCAAGGCCACCCTGGGACCGAAGGGCCGCAACGTGGTCCTCGAGAAGTCCTTCGGCGCTCCGACCGTCACCAAGGACGGCGTCTCCGTCGCCAAGGAAATCGAGCTCAAGGACAAGTTCGAGAACATGGGCGCCCAGATGGTCAAGGAAGTCGCTTCCAAGACCTCCGACGTCGCCGGTGACGGCACCACCACCGCTACCGTGCTGGCCCAGTCCATCGTGACCGAAGGCCTGAAGGGCGTTATCGCCGGCATGAACCCGATGGACCTCAAGCGTGGCATCGACCAGGCCGTGACCGCCGCCGTCAAGGAAATCGGCGAGCTGGCCGTGCCCTGCACCGACACCAACGCCATCGCCCAGGTGGGTACCATCTCCGCCAACGGCGACAAGCGCATCGGTGAGATCATCGCCGAGGCCATGGAAAAAGTCGGCAAGGAAGGCGTCATCACCGTCGATGAAGGCCGTGGCTTCGAGGACGAGCTGGATGTCGTGGAAGGCATGCAGTTCGACCGCGGCTACCTGTCGCCCTACTTCGTGACCAATCAGGACACCATGGCGGTCGAGCTGGAAGACCCCTTCATCCTGCTGGTGGACAAGAAGGTTTCCAACATCCGCGAGCTGCTGCCGACCCTCGAGGCCGTGGCCAAGGCCGGCAAGCCGCTGGTGATCATCGCCGAAGATATCGAAGGCGAAGCGCTGGCAACGCTGGTGGTCAACACCATGCGTGGCATCGTCAAGGTCGCCGCCGCCAAGGCGCCGGGCTTCGGTGATCGTCGCAAGGCCATGCTGCAGGACATCGCCATCCTCACCGGTGGCACCGTGATCTCCGAGGAAGTGGGTCTGGATCTCGAGCAGACGACCCTCGACCACCTGGGCACCGCCAAGCGCGTGACCATGTCCAAGGAGAACACCACCATCATCGATGGCGCCGGCCAGGATGGTGACATCGAGGCTCGCGTCAACCAGATCCGCGCCCAGATCGAAGAGACCTCCTCCGATTACGATCGCGAGAAGCTCCAGGAGCGCGTTGCCAAGCTGGCCGGCGGTGTCGCCGTCATCCGCGTCGGTGCCGCCACCGAAGTGGAGATGAAGGAGAAGAAGGCACGCGTCGAGGACGCCCTGCACTCCACTCGCGCCGCCGTCGAGGAAGGCGTGGTACCCGGGGGCGGTACCGCCCTGGTGCGTGTGCTGGCCAAGGTCGCCGGTCTCAAGGGCGACAACGAGGACCAGACCCACGGTATCGCCATCGCCGTGCGCGCCATGGAGGCTCCGCTGCGCCAGATCGTCACCAACGCCGGTCAGGAGGCTTCCGTCATCCTGAACCGCGTCAAGGACGGTGAAGGCAACTTCGGCTACAACGCCCAGACCGGCGAGTTCGGCGACCTGTTCGACATGGGCGTGCTGGACCCGGCCAAGGTCAGCCGCTCTGCCCTGCAGTCCGCGGGCTCCGTCGCCGGCCTGATGATCACCACCGAGTGCATGATCGCCGACGATCCGGACGAGCAGGACGCTGCTCCGGACATGGGCGGCATGGGTGGTATGGGCGGCATGGGCGGCATGATGTAAGCCAGCCCCGCCCTACCCCAGGCACTGCCCTTCCGGGCAAGCCCTGAGACAGACCCCCGTCGGGAAACCGGCGGGGGTCTTTTTCGCTGTAAGCCGTAAGCTATAAGCCTTAAGCGGGAAGACAGTCTTGGCTTGACCACGACTCGGGCGAATGAATCGATCTCGTGGAGTTCTTGCAGCTTATCGCTTACGGCTTACAGCTTTCCGTCCAATCAGTACACTACGCGCTCTTGAATCACGCCGAGAGCCGCCCCATGCTATCGAATATCCGAGTTATCCTCGTTCAGACCTTCCACCCCGGCAATATCGGCGCCGCCGCGCGGGCCATGAAGACCATGGGCCTGACCGATCTCGTCCTGGTCAATCCGCGCCAATTTCCGGATCCCGAGGCCACGCGTCTGGCCGCCGGGGCCGAGGACCTGGTGGAAAGCGCCAGCGTCGTCGACTCGCTGGCGGCGGCCGTCGGCGACTGCGTACAGGTGGTGGGGGCCAGCGCACGACTCCGGAGCCTGCCACTGCCCCACTTCGACGAACCCGATGCCATGGCCCGCGAGCTGGTGGAGCATGCCGCCCATGACCCGGTGGCGCTGGTATTCGGCCGCGAACGCTTCGGGCTCACCAACGACGAGATCGCCCTGTGCAGCCACCAGGTCAGCATTCCCGCCAATCCCGACTACGGCATCCTCAACCTCTCCCAGGCCGTGCAGGTACTCGCCTACGAGGTCTTCACGGCGTGGCGCCGGCGGCCGGATAACGGCTATTGTCCGACACGCCCTGCCCAGGAGCGCCAGCCGAGTCGCGAGCAGCTCGCGCATTTCCACGACCACCTGAGCCAGGTCATGCAGCGCAGCGGCTTTATCACCCAGCCCCATGCGCGCACCGAGGCGCACCTGCATACGCTGTTCGCCCGGGCCCAGCCGTCGCGGCGCGAACTCTCGTTGCTCCGCGGCCTGCTGGCCTCATTCGAGTCGCACCTGCCCCAGGACTAATCGCCATGAAGCACAACGGCGGCCCGAGGGCCGCCGTTGCATGACGCTGAATATCTTGATGACGGATCGATAGCCTAGAGGACCATGGCCCCCAGCCAGCCAAAGCCGATCAGCGGGATATTGTAGTGGAGAAAGGTCGGCACCACGCTGTCCCAGATATGGTCGTGCTGACGGTCGACGTTGAGACCGGAGGTGGGCCCCAGGGTGGAGTCGGAGGCCGGTGAACCGGCATCGCCCAGCGCCGCCGCCGTGCCGACCAGCACCACCGTGGCCAGGGGCGAGAAGCCGAACTGCACCGCCAGGGGCACGAAGATAGCCGCGATGATCGGGATGGTGGAGAACGACGAGCCGATCCCCAGGGTAATGAACAGCCCGACCAGCAGCATCAGCAGCGCGGCCAGTCCACGATTGTCGCCGATCACCTCGACGCTGGAATGCACCAGGGTCTCGATCTGGCCGGTCGCATTCATTACCGCGGCGAACCCCGATGCCGAGATCATGATGAAGCCGATCAACGCCATCATGCGCATGCCGCTGGTGAAGAGATCATCGGCCTCACGCCACTTGAAGATCCCGCCCACCGACAGCAACGCGAAGCCTACCAGGCCACCGAGGATCATGGAGCCGGTCCACAGCTGGATGCCCAGGGCGGCCATGATGGCCAGCACCGACATCACCAGGCCCAGGGTATGCGGCTCGTGGGTCTCGGGCTCATGGTGGGGCACATTGGTCGTCGCCACTTCCGCATCGTCATAGTCCCGCGGGCGACGATAGCTGATAAACACCGCGACCAGCAGGCCCAGCGCCATGCCGCCTACCGGCACTCCCATGGCCAGGGGCAACATGCCGCGAGTGACCTCCAGCCCCAGCGCCTCCCCGGCCTGGTTGATATTGGCCAGCAGGATATCGTTGAGGAAGATCGCCCCGAACCCTACCGGAAGCAGCATATAGGGGGCGGTAAGGCCGAAGGTCAGCGTACAGGCCACCGCGCGACGATCGAGGCGCAGCTGGTTCATGACCTTGAGCAGTGGCGGAATCAGGATCGGAATGAAGGCGATATGCACCGGAATCGCATTCTGGGAGGAGATGGCCACCAGCAGCACCGATCCGAGAAGCACATACTTCACCGCCGCTTGACGATCCGCCGTGGCCTCCTGACCGAGCAGGGAGATGAGCCGCCTGGCCAGCAGGTCGGGCAGGCCCGAGCGAGAGATCGCGACCGCGAAGGCGCCCAGGGTGGCATAGGCCAGGGCCACCTTGGCGCCGCCGCCGACCCCGTCGTTGAAGGCGCCGAGGGTCTGCTCGATGGAGAGCCCACCGACCAGGCCACCTACCAGTGCCCCGACGACCAACGCGAAGACGACCGAGACACGTGCCAGCGACAGTCCGACCATCACCAGCACCGCAATGATTACCGCGTTCATGGCTGATTTTCCCGAAGAAGGAGTTGAATTGAGACGAAACGGCGCAGAATCTTACCAGAAGACGATCAAGGCTGCCCTTGTGAAACGCCCTCGACCGGAGCTATCGCCTCTTCAAGTATCCTTCCACCCCGGCACGCCGGCGCGGATCCGTCGCGAGAAGTCGGGGTCGTCATGGGCCGCCAGGGCGCGCTCGGTGATATCACCGCGGCGCCTCAATTCGCTCGGCGGGACACCGGCTACCAGCCCCCCACGGTCGTGGACATAGTCGGGCAGAAATCCGGTCAGCAGCAGCCGATGGTCCAGCGGCAACCCATGCACGATCCGGCGCATCAGGGCATACACCAGGGTCGAGCAGTTGGCGGTGATGGTGTGATAGAAGCGTGGGGTGCGCTCCAGCCGGTTGGCCTGCTCCACCAGGGCCAGCAGCAGTTCACGACGCTCGTGCTCTCCGAGCAGCACCCGATACAGGGTCACCGACTCTCCCCGCACATTGCTGCGCAGGCGAACCGCGTCACGCTCATCGGCGGCGATGATCGCCAGTTCATACTGCTTGAAGAAGCCGCCGACTTCCGAGAAGGGCTCATGATTCCTGCGACGCACCTCCACCGAAAAGGCCACGAAGTCATCGATGCCACCCCGGTCGTCCTCGAAGCCGAAAGAGAGCAGCACATGACCGATGCCCGGCCGCCCCCAGGTCGACACGAGCAGGTCGAGGGAAGCCAGCCGCTGGAGGTCATATTCACGCGGCTCCCAGGCCACCGACGCCGCGTCTCGGTTGCGCCAGTCGAAGTCGCGCACATGATCGAGCCTCAACCATTGGCCATGTTGGCTACCCGTGGCCAGGAAGCGCACGTCGTCCGCCCAGTCTCCGTCGCTTGCCGGCGCCAGCCGCCGCCACCAGTACAACAACGGCAGCAGGCTTGCCGCCACCCCCAGAACCGGGCCCAGGCGAGCCCCCTGGCCGTGCCATCCCAGCCACAGCCCACCGAGCACCAGCCATCCGAGCGCGGCGAGGCGCCGCCGGGTAAGACCCGCCGGAAAGCGATACAGCAACGCCAGGGCGCCCCATAGCGAACAGGCCACCAGCACCAGGCCCAGGGTGATATCGATCAACAGCGACATGCGAGCTCCCTTCGACGTGTCGCCAGGCTACCACGCCCTGCCCCTCCGACTCACCGCTTCATACAGGCGTCAGCCACTCGCCGAAGGCCTCCGTGGCCGGCCCCGGCTGGCCACGGGTCACATCATGGTAGAGACGCTGGAGGCGTGCGGTCAGCGAGTCCTGGGCGATCGGCCTGTCCACGGCCGGTGCCCCGGCCCGAGCGCCGATATGGCGACCATCCAGTTCGCGCAACGGCAGGATCTCGGCCGCGGTGCCGGTCACGAAGGCCTCGTCGGCGATATACAGCTCGTCCCGGGTAATGCGGCGCTCCTGCACCTCGATGCCCAGCACCTCCCGGGTCAAGCGGATCACGCTATCGCGGGTGATGCCCTGGAGGCAGGAGGTCACCTCCGGGGTATGCAGGACGCCATCGCGCAACAGGAAGACGTTGGCGGCCGACGCCTCGGCAACATGACCCTCGGGATCCAGCATGATGGTCTCGTCGAACCCCGCCTTCACGGCGGCGTTGAGCGCCAGCATCGAGTTCACATAGTGGCCACTGGTCTTGGCTCGACACATGCTGATATTCACATGATGACGGGCCCATGAGGAGGTCAACGCACGTAGCCCGACCGAAGCCGCCTCGGGGGAAAGGTAATCCCCCAGATCCCAGGCGGGAATCATGATATGGGTGGTGAGCCCCCTGGCCCGCAGCCCCAGGCCCTCGGCGCCGAGGTAGACCGTCGGCTTGAGATAAGCATTGGCCAGGTCGTTGCGCACCAGGCACTGGCGCTGGGCCTGGATCAGGGTATCGTCGCTGTAAGATAACGGTATATCCAGGATATGGGCGCTATCCAGCAGCCGCCGCGTATGCTCGGCCACCCGAAACAGCTGGGTTCCCCTGGGCCCCGCATAGGCACGCACGCCCTCGAAGCAGCCCATGCCGTAGTGCAGGCTATGGGTCAGCAGATGGGTACGGGCATCGCGCCAGGCCAGCCATTCGCCGTCATGCCATAGCCAGCCATCGCGTTGGTAGAGAGGCGTCATGGCTTCCACTCCTTAGCAGTCGCGTTCAAGGGCGGGCGTGTGTCGACCAGGCGGCGCGCCAGCCGTCGATCAGCTCGCGCTGATGGGGTTGCAGCGCCTGGTAGGCCCAGGCGGCGATCTCCTCGGCCTGGGGGTCATGCACGCTGATCTCGCTACCGGCCAATGCCTGGATGACCGCATGGCCACAGAGCGGGACATAGCCCTCGGAATAGCCGCCCTCGTGGATCATCACCAGCCGCCCATGGCAGCAACGCCCGGCCAGCTCGCGGAGCCGGCGGGTCATGCTGGCGAAGGCCGTGCTGTTGAGCAGCATCTTGCCGAGCGGGTCCTTGGCGCCGGCATCATAGCCACAGGCCACCACGATCATCTCGGGCTCGAAGGCCTCGAGCGCCGGCAACACCAGCTCGCTCATGGCATGGGCGTAGGCCCCGAGGCCGCAGCCAGGCGGCAGCGGTAGATTGAGACAGGCCCCTCGTCCGGCGCCCTCGCCCTGTTCCTCGAAGGTGCCGGTATCCAGCGGGTAGTTGCCCGCCTGGTGAATCGAGACCGTGAAGACGTCGGGATCGTGATAGAACGCCGCCTGCTGGCCGTTGCCGTGATGCACGTCCCAGTCGAGGATCGCCACGCGCCCGACCTGGCCCAGGGCTCGCGCGCGCATCACCGCCACCGGGATATTGCCCAACAGGCAGAAGCCCCGGCCGCGATCGGCCTCGGCATGGTGTCCGGGAGGCCGGCACAGCGCATAGGCCTGATCGAGTTCGCCGGTGGCCACCGCTTCGACCGCCGCCACGGCGAGCCCCGCCGACTGACGCGCGGCAGCCAGGCTACCCGGCGTATAGGGGGCACAATCACCCGCATCGCCGCCACGACCGGCATCGCCGACCTCCAGCGCTTCGAGATAGCGCCGCGTATGGAAACGCTCCAGGTCCTCGCGCCTGACCGGGGCGGGCTTGCGCACCACCAGTTCATCGACCAGCCCCGAGACCTCGAGCAGATTCTTCAGGCGCCGCTTGCTCTCCGGGCTTTCCGAAGCCGGCTGCGGCTGAAGGAACTCACCAGGGGCCGAGAAGACACCGATGGCCCCCGGGTCGTGCCAGAAGCAGCGCTCGTGCCAGAAGAAGCCGGTAGTCGGTGCGCTATCCTGCGTCTCCATCGGGTTATCTCCTCCTTGTGTTTCAACGCATCACGATGGCCGCGGCCTATCCCAGCAGCGAGGGTATCCAAGTGGACAGGGAAGGAAAGATGACCAACAGCAGGATCACCGCGATAAAGGCCACATAAAACGGCAGCGAGGCGATGATGGCCCGTTCGAAGGGCACATCGGCGATGCGTGCCGCCGTCATCAGCGTCATCCCCACCGGCGGGGTGACGTTGGAGATATTGAGCACCACGATCATCAGGATGGCAAAATGCAGCGGGTCCACGCCGAGCTGGACCATCGCCGGCACCAGCACCGGCGCCACCACCACCAGCGCCGGCAGCACATCCATGACGGTGCCAATCAGGATCAGCAAGGCGCACACCAGCAGCAGCTGCAGGAAGGTCGAGTCGCTGAAGGTGGTGATCAGGCCCGCCGCGTCCCGGGCGATACCCGAGCGGGTAACGAACCAGCCGAGCACCGCCGAGGTCGCCAGCAGGAAGAACACCACCCCCGAGAAGCGCACCGTCACCACCAATGCGTGCCACACCTTCTTCCAGTTGAGATTGCGATAGAACACCACGCCGATGATCAGGGCATAGATGGCGGCGAAGCCCGAGGCCTCGGTGATGGTGGTCAGCCCCGAGAGGATGCCCCCCAGGATGATCAGCGGCACGATCATCGCCGGCAGCGCCAGGAAGAACGACATGATCGCCACCTTGAAAGGCGTCGGGGCCTGCTTGGGATAGCCGCGCTTCCAGGCCAGAAAGAAGCTGACGGCAAGCAGGGCCAGGGCCATCAGCAGCCCGGGGATGATGCCGCCGGCGAACAGATCGATCACCGAGATATCGCGCAGCAGCGTCGCATAGACCACCATCACCACGCTGGGGGGAATGATCGGCCCGATGATCGACGAGCAGGCGGTGATGGCCGCCGCATACTCGGCGTCATAGCCCTGCTTCTTCATCTCGGGGATCATGATCTTGCCGATGGCCACGGTATCGGTGATCGCCGCCCCGGTCAGGCCGGCGAAGAACACCGACACCGAGATATTGACGTGGGAGAGCGCCCCCCGCACGCGGCCGAAGAGCGCGTTGTTGAAGCTGATCAGCTTCTGGGTCAGCCCGCCCTGGTTCATGAGCTCGGCGGTGAAGATGAAATATGGCACCGCGATCAACAGAAACCCCGATACCCCGGAAAACATGCGGTTGGCGAGGATGCCGAGCATGCGCTCGCCGCCCATGGCGAAGCCCCCGGCGAGCCCCGAGAGGGCCATGACCACCGCCACCGGCGTACCCAGCAGCAGCAGGACGAGGAAAACCAGAATGGCAGGCGTCATGGGCGCTCCTCCGCATGATGGGTGTCGGCCTCGATCAGCTCGTTGATGGTGCTGTCGTCATCGATGAAGTGTTCCAGCAGGTCGAACCCCTGGACCAGGTGCAGCAGGATGATGGCCCCGCTCACCGGCACGACGATGGCGGTAAACTTGGCGGGCACCTGGAGCTGGTCCGACACCATATAGACCTGGTTGGCGCCCAGGAAATAGCCCCAGCCGTACCACAGCAGCAGCGCCCCGAAGACGCCCACCACCACCAGACAGAGCGCGGCCGCCAGCGTCAGCAGCCACCGCGGCAGGCTACGCACCAGCAGCGTCATGGCCACATGCTCGCCGTAGCGCAGCGAGATGGTCATGGAGAGAAAACCGATCCAGGGCAGAAACAGCCGCGCCAGGGAGTAGGTCCAGCTCAGGCTGCTGCCGGTGACCAGCTTGTAGATGAAGGCCGTGAAGGAGATGCCGAGCATCACCAGCACACAGGCCACGCAGGTCACGATCGCCGCCTGGTTGACCCAGTCGCTCAGGCGGCGCAGAGGCTGAAGAAAACGCATCGGCGAACCTCACAGGTAGCTCGGACCGGCCGGAGCGTCCGGCCGGCCCAGGTAGGGAGAGCGTTATTCGCCGTAGTGGGCCATATCCGACTCCTTGACCTCCTTCCCGACGCGCTCGACTTCCGCGAGGAAGGCATCGACCTTCTCGGCATCGATGCCGAAGTCGTTGACGATCCATTCCTTCCACGCCGGGCGCGCGATATCGGCCATGCGCGCACGCTCCTCGGCGGGCATGATGTAGCATTCCTTGAACGTCTCGCAGGACTCCTGCCAGCTCGCCGTGGCCAGCGCCCCGGACATGCCGTGACCGATCTCGATCGCCTCGCGCGCCGAGGTCACGATGGCCTCCTGCTGCTCCTCGGTCAGGGCCTGGTACCAGTCCTCGCTGATCAGCCAGGCGGCGCTGTTGTAGACGTGGCCGGTCAGGGTGGTGTAATCGGTGACCTCGTGGAAGTTGAAGGTGGTGTTGAGCACCGGGGCGTTGAACTGGCCATCGGCCAGGCCGGTCTCCAGCGCCGTGATCACCTCGCCCCAGGGCAGCGGCGTGGCCGAGGCGCCCAGCGCCTTCATGATGGCCACGTGGCCGGGGTTCTCCTCGGTGCGGATGTTGAGTCCCTCGAGGTCCTCGACGGTCTTGATGGGCCGCTCGTTGTTGGTGAAGGCCACGAAGCCGCCGCCGTCGTCGAAGGTGCCCAGGTAGCGCATGCCGGTCTCTTCGACGGTGCCGGACATCATCTCGGCGAACCAGTCGCCGTCGAGGAAGGCCCAGGCCTGGCGCCAGTCGTTGAACACGAAGGGCGCGGTCATCAGCTGATAATCGTCATAGAAGGACGACATGGCGCCGGTGGTGATGATGGTCGACTGCAGCGTCAGCCCGTCCTGCACCTCCTGAGCGGTCTCCACCTCGGAACCCAGCTGGCTGTTGCCGAAGATCGAGACCGTCACCTCGCCGTCGGTGCGCGTCTCGACGAGGTCCTTGAAGCGCACCAGCGCCGGATAGATCGAGTTGTTGCTCATGTTCTCGGGGAGGATGGTGGCGATGGCCATCTCCTCGGCCTGGGCATGGGTGGCTGCCACGGCCAGCGGAAACGCCGCCAGGGCAGTCACGAGGGGGAGCATCTTGTTGTGCATGGGCTTGCCTCTCGGTCTTGTCATTATCGGATGGGGCAACGGCAGCGCCTGAGACGCTTGCCTGCTCACCAGCCTAGAACGCCCACCTCGATACTGCTCGCTCGGGGAGGCCCCGGCTTTCAACGCCACCGGGGCGTGATACGCCCCCGCATGTCGCGACAGCGTTGAAGCCGCCGCCGGCCCTCTGCTCGGCGCCCTCTATAGTGTGACTAGAGTCCATCGCCGGACAGGGAGGCGTCGCCCATGCCGCTTGTGCTGATCATCCTGCTGCCGCTCACGGGCGCCTGTCTGCCCGCCCTGCTGCAGGGGCGATCCTCACGCCTGCTGGCCGCGGTCTCCGCCCTGCCCACCCTCTTCTGCCTGTTGCTGCTGCTTAGCTGGCTCCCCCATGTGATGCAGGGCGGTGAAGCCGTGGTCCAGACGCTCGCCTGGCTGCCATCCCTGGGCCTGGCCGTGGGCTTTCGCCTCGACGGCCTGGGGCTGCTGTTCGCCCTGCTGATCACCGGCATCGGCGGTGCGATCCTGCTCTACGCGCGCTACTACTTCGCCGGCAGCACGACCTCGGCGCGCTTCTTCACCCTGATCCAGCTGTTCATGGCGGCCATGCTGGGCATCGTGCTGACCGAAAACCTGCTGTTCATGCTGGTGTTCTGGGAGCTGACCAGCCTCGTCTCCTTCCTGCTGATCGGCTACCACACCCACGACCACGCGGCCCGACTCGGCGCCCGCATGTCCCTGGTGATTACTAGTGGCGGCGGCCTGGCGCTGCTCGCCGGCATCGTGATGCTGGGGCAGGCCGCCGGCGGCTATGAGCTTTCCGTGGTGCTCGAGGCCGGCGAGCGCATTCGCGGCAGTGAACGCTACGGCCTGATGCTCAACCTGATTCTGCTCGGTGCCTTCACCAAGTCGGCCCAGTTCCCCTTCCACCTCTGGCTGCCCCATGCCATGACCGCCCCGACCCCGGTATCCGCCTATCTACACAGCGCCACCATGGTCAAGGCGGGGCTCTTCCTCCTCGCCCGGCTGCACCCGGCACTGGCCGACACCGGGCTCTGGTTCCACCTGGTCACCCTGACCGGCATGCTGACGCTGATGGTGGGCGCCTTCGTGGCCATGTTCATGCACGACATGAAGGGGCTTCTGGCCTATTCCACGGTCTCTCACCTGGGATTGATCATGCTGCTGCTCGGGCTGGGCACCCCCATGGCGCTGGCCGCGGCCCTCTTCCACCTGGTGTGTCATGCGCTTTTCAAGGCGCCGCTGTTCATGATGGCGGGCTATGTGGAGCACGCCACCGGCACCCGCGACATGCGCAATATCAACGGCATGTGGCGCTTCATGCCGGCACTGATGGTGCTGTCGGGCATCTCGGCCGCCGCCATGGCGGGCCTGCCGCTCATGAGTGGCTACATCAGCAAGAAGATGCTGTTCAACGAGAGCCTGCTGCTCGCAACGCCGGACTGGGCGGCGGTGATCATTCCCGCCTGGGTGGCCCTGGCCGCGCTCTTCTCGGTGGCCTACTCGATCCGGATCTTCCATAACGTCTTCTTCAATGGTCGCCCCATCGACCTGCCTGTCTGGCCGCCCCGCACTCCGCGTCGGCTGGCCCTGGCCCCCATCGCGCTACTGTCGCTGGCCACGCTGTTGCTGGGGCTGGGCCCCGAGCGGGCCTATACGGCGCTGGTCCAGCCGGCCTTCGCCGCCGCGCGTCAGGCGGCCGTCGCCCCCTACGACTTCGCGGCCCTGGGCAGCGGCACCACCCGGCTGATGAGCCTGTTCGCCCTGGCCGGAGGCGCGCTCTTCTATCAGCGGCGCACCCCGCTGTTTCGTCTGCATGCCCGCCTGCCGGCGGTGGATGCCAAGGAGATCTTCGACTGGCTCATGCGTCGCGCGACGACTCTGGCTCAGCGGCGGGTCTTCCAACTGGAGAATGGCTCCCTCCAGCGCTACCTGGCCTTCATCATGGCCACCCTGGTGGTGCTGGTCGGCCTGCAGCTGCACGATGTGCCCCGTTGGGACGGCGGCGTGGCGCTCACCCCGCTCGACCCGCTGACCCTGCTGGCCGCTATCCTGCTTTGCCTGGCGGCGACCGGCGTGGTGGTCTATCACCATCACCGGCTTCCGGCGCTGCTGCTGCTCGGCGTCACCGGCCTGGTCGTCACCGTGACCTTCGCTCGCTTCTCGGCGCCGGACCTGGCCCTCACCCAACTCATGGTGGAGGTCATGGCGGTGGTGATCATGATGTTGGCCCTCTCCTTTCTCCCCCAGACCTCGCCGCGGGGCTCGACCCGGCTGCGCATGGGCCGCGACCTGGCCATCGCGGGCCTGATGGGCCTCGGCGTCGCCGCCTTCAGCTTCGCCATCCTGACCCGCCCCCAGCAGACGATCTCCGACTTCTTCATGGCCAACAGCCTGCCGGGCGGCGGTGGCAGCAACGTGGTCAACGTCATACTGGTGGACTTCCGGGGGTTCGATACCCTGGGCGAGATCACCGTGCTGGGCATCGCCGCCGTGGCGGTATTCGCCTTTACCCGTGACCTGCACCTCAAGGAGCGGGTGGTAGAGACCAACCCCGCCCACTGGGTGGCCGAGCCGCACCCGATCATGCTCGGCAGCGTGGCCCGGCTGGTGCTGCCCATCGCCCTGCTGGTCTCGGCCTATATCTTCCTGCGCGGCCACAACCAGCCCGGCGGCGGCTTTATCGCCGGGCTGATCACCGCGGTGGCACTGACCCTGCAGTACATGGCCGGCGGGCTGGTCTGGGCCCAGGCCCGCATGCGAACCGCCTTCCGGCCGCTGATCGGTGCCGGCATACTGATCGCCTCCGTCACCGGCCTGGGCAGCTGGCTGTTCGGCGCTCCCTTCCTCACCTCGGCCCATGGCCACCTGCACCTGCCGCTGATCGGCGACATCGCGCTGGCCACCGCCATGCTCTTCGACCTGGGCGTCTACGCCACCGTGGTCGGGGCCACGCTGCTGATACTGGCCAACCTCGGCAGGCTGATGACGGTGACCGGCCCCGGCAAGGAGGTCGGCTGATGGAACTCCTCTACGCCATCACCCTGGGCATACTCACCACCTGCGGGGTCTACCTGCTGCTGCGGGCCCGCACCTTCACGGTCATCCTGGGGCTGACGCTGTTGTCCCATGCCGTCAATCTCTACCTCTTCGCCTCGGGGCGCCTGGTGACCGGCGCACCGGCCATCGTCGGCCTCGCCGCGCATTCCGCCGACCCGCTGCCCCAGGCCCTGGTGCTTACCGCCATCGTCATCGGCTTCGCCATGACCGCCTTCGTGGTCGTGCTGGCCCTCAAGGCCGCCGTGGAGCTGCGTAACGACCACGTCGACGGCGAGAACCCCGACGAGGACCGCGCATGAATCACACCCTGATCCTTCCCATCCTGCTGCCGCTGCTCACCGGCGCGGGCCAGCTGCTGTTCTATCGGGCGCCCTTCGCCCTGCAGCGGCTGCTGGGGTTTGCCAGCACCGCCTGGCTGGTGCTGCTGGGGATCTGGGCCATCACCACCGCCGGCGCCGGGGACTACCTGGTGTATCAGGCGGGGAACTGGCCGGCACCGTTCGGCATCGTGCTGATTCTCGACCGCCTCGCCGCCCTCATGCTGAGCCTCACCGCGGTGCTGGGGCTCTGCTGCCTGCTCTACGCCAGCGGCGGCATCGACCGGCGCGGCGCCCACTTCCACGCCCTCTTCCAGTTCCAGCTGGCGGGCCTCAACGGCGCCTTCCTCACCGGCGACCTGTTCAACCTCTTCGTGTTCTTCGAGATCCTGCTGATCGCCTCCTACGCCCTGCTGCTGCACGGCGGCGGCCGCGCCCGCAGCCGCGCGGGCCTGCACTATGTGATCATCAATCTCGCGGGCTCGGCGCTGTTTCTCATCGCCCTGGGCACCCTCTACGGCCTCGCCGGCACCCTCAACATGGCCGACCTGGCGCTGCGCATCGCCGCGGCGCCGGCCGAAGACGCCCCGCTGCTGGCCGCCGCCAGCCTGATCCTGCTGGTGGTGTTCGGCATCAAGGCCGCCATCCTGCCGCTGCTGTTCTGGCTGCCGCGGGCCTACTCCGCGGCCAGCGCGCCGGTGGCCGCGCTCTTCGCCATCATGACCAAGGTCGGGATCTACGCCATCCTGCGAGTCTTCCTGCTGGTCTTCGCCCTGGGCGAGACGCCGGTCAACGCGGTCGCCTGGAGCTGGCTATGGCCGCTGGCCCTGCTGACCCTGGCGCTGGGCGGCATCGGGGTGCTGGGCTCCGACAGCCTACGCACCCTCACCGCCTATCTGGTGATCCTCTCGGTGGGCACGCTGCTCGCGACCATCAGCCTGGTCACGCCCGCCGCCCTGGGCGCCGCCCTCTTCTATCTGATCCACAGCACCCTGATGGCCGCCACCTTCTTCCTGCTCGCCGACCTGCTGGGTCGCCAACGCGAGGAAGGCTACGACCGCTTCTCCGCGGTGGGCCCCATCGGGCATCGCGGGGTGCTCGGCAGCCTGTTCTTTATCGCCGGCATCGCCATGGCGGGGCTACCGCCGTTCAGCGGCTTCGTCAGCAAGGTCTGGATCCTCCAGGCCAGCGCCGATGAACCCGGCGGACTATGGCTATGGGGAGTCCTGCTGGCGTCGGCCCTGCTGGTGATCATCGCCATCAGCCGGACCGGCAGCAACTGGTTCTGGCGACCGGGCGAGACCGCCACCCCCTACCCCCTCAGGCGTGGCCTGCTGACACTGGTCTGCAGCATGGTCGGCCTGAACGCCCTGCTGGCAATGCTCGGCGACCCGGTGATGGACTATCTTTCCCTCACCGCCGAACAGCTGCTCGCCCCCCACGGCTATATTGCCGCCGTTCTTCCCGAGGCACCGGCGTCCAGCCAGGAGGTCATTCCATGACACCATCATGGCGCTCCCGGCAGTTCTGGCTGCCCCACCCGCTGTTTTCGCTGTTTTTGGCCCTGCTCTGGCTGCTGATGGTCAACGAGTTCAGCGTGGCCCACGCCCTGCTGGGGCTGACGCTGGGCGTGGTCATCCCGCTCGTGACCCACGCCTTCTGGGCCGAACAGGCCAGGATCCGGCGGCCATTACCGCTGCTGCGCTATGTGCTGGTGCTGCTGCTGGATATCCTGCGTTCCAACCTGGTGGTGGCGCTGCGCATCCTGGGCCCCGCCCGGCAGCTCGAACCCGGCTTCTTCACCTATCCGCTGGCCCTGGATGACGACTTCGCCATCACCATCCTGGCCAGCACCATCTCGCTGACCCCCGGCACCGTCTCGATCCACCATGACGCCGAGGCCAACACCCTGCTGGTGCACGCCCTGCACCTGGAAAACGAGATCGAGACCATCGCGGAGATACATCGCCGCTACGAGCGCCCGCTGCAGGAGATCTTCCAATGATTGCCCTGGTGATTCCCATCGCGATGACGCTGTTCGCCATCGCCGTCCTGCTCAACCTCTATCGCCTGGCCACGGGCCCGGACATCGTCGACCGCATCCTGGCGCTGGACACCCTGATGATCAACAGCATCGCCCTGATCGTGCTGGCCGACATCCGCATGGGGCTCGACGTGCTGTTCGAACTGGCCCTGCTGATCGCACTGATGGGCTTCGTGGGCACCGTGGCCATGAGCAAGTACCTGCTACGGGGAGACGTCATCGAATGAACAGCCTCGATATGCCCTGGGCCCTGCAGCTGGTCATCGCCCTCTTCCTGCTGGGCGGCGCGGTGGTGGCGCTGATCGGCTCCTGGGGGCTGGCCAAGCTGCCCGACTTCTACACCCGCCTGCACGGCCCCACCAAGGCCAGCACCCTGGGCGTGGGCTGTACGCTGATCGGCTCGCTGCTCTTCTTCAGCCACCAGCAGGATGGCGTCTCGGTTCAGGAGGCCCTGGTAACCATCTTCCTGTTCGCCACCGCCCCGGTCAGCGCCCACATGATGGGCAAGGCCGCCCTGCGCCGGCGCCTCCGAGGCGTGGCCCGCACCCGCCACATGCCCGAAGAGTAGGCCAAACCGTATTGCAGTTACCGTACCCAGGGGCGCTGGGGAAAAGCCGTAGAGGAGGTCCTACGCCAAGGAAGGCGTCGGTAGCGCCCAGGGAGGGGTTCACAGCGCCTCCTCGTAGGCTTATCGCCAGATCAGCCCCGAGCTATCTGCGATAGTTCGGGGAGTAGGCCACCGGCGGGCCACCTTATCGCCCAATCCTGATAGGGTGGACAATAGCTGGCATCAACGACTGGAGGCCGACATGCCCCGCTTCCCCGACCATCTGACCGGCGACGGTCCCCATAACCCCTTCCCCGGCGTGCGCGTGCTGGAACGCCGCCTGGGCCGCGAGATCCCCCATCAGCTGGGCTCCAACGAGGGGCTCGACATGCCCCACCGTGCCCTGCGCGAGCGCTTCGGCGATGCCCTGGCCGAACACGCCTACAGCTACGGCGATGCCGAGGCACTGGGCATCCGCCAGCGCCTGGCAGAGCAGAAGGATATCCCGCTGGAAGCGATGCTGGTGGACGCCGGTGCCGACAGCCTGATCGCCCTGACGCTGCGCGCGGTTGTGTCACCCGGCGATGCGGTCGTCGCCACCCGGGGCACCTACCCCACCTTCGGCTACTTCGCCCGGGGCCATGGCTGTCGCGTGGAGGAAGTCGCCTACGACGAGGGGCCCGGCCGGCTGGCCCCCGACCTTGACGCCCTGGCGCGGACCGCCAGGGAGACCCAGGCACGGCTGGTGTACCTGGCCAATCCCGATAACCCCGGGGGCCACCTGCACCGCGACGACGACGTGCTGGCCCTGCGACGCGCCCTGCCCGACGACTGCTGGCTGCTGCTCGATGAGGCCTACCACGACTTCCGGGAGGATGCCGACGGCGACGCCGGTCGCCGGGTGCTGCCCGGCACGGTGCGCCTGCGCACCCTCTCCAAGGCCCACGGCCTCGCCGGGCTGCGTGTCGGCTACGCCATCGCCGAGCCACAGACCCTGGCGATGATGATGAAGGTGCGCATCCACTATGCGGTATCGACCCTGAGCCAGGCCGTTGCCGAGACGGTGCTGGACGCCCCCGACGAGGTCGAGGCCCACGTGGTCGCCGTCAGGGAGCGACGCGAGCGGCTGGCCGCCCATCTGCGCGACCTGGGCGCCGATGTGCTGCCCAGTGCCACCAACTTCGTCGGCGTGCGCCTGCCAACTGCCGAGCTGGCCGCCGAGGTGCACAAGACGCTGCTCGACGAGGGCAAGCTGATCGCCCGCCCCGCCGATCCGGCCCTGGGCCATGTGCTGCGCATCACCGCCGTGGAGGATGCTCTCGTACCGGGAAGGCTGGCGATACTCGAAGAGGCCCTGCGTCAGGCTTAGGCCCTGCAGATAGCGGACTAAGCGTGGCGCCCCGTCCCGTCAGCGCCTCTCGAAACGCGAGAGATGGCTACAATATGGTATCTCACAGGCTCACTGCACGTTGTCGTTCTCGCCTGGATCATCCTGCGCGTGATGCCGTCGAGAGGCGCTGCCAGACGGGTCATATTCGCGATCAGCGAATCGTAATGAATCTGCGTCGGCATGAAGCTGCCGCCTGCCAGGATGGGGCGACGATCAACTGCGTGGAGAACAGGAAACAACTAATTATAAGGTCTCCCGGTAGAGGTGGATCACCCGTCAACTGTACGAACCTATGCCCCCAAGAGGCACGGCGGCGATACCGATATCGATAAAGAGACACCATTCGCCTGTTTACGTGACACTCTGCAACACCTGTCACGTGACACCTGTCACATGACAGCCGCCACGACGCCAAGCCAGAATGCCTCACTCGTTACGCACACTAACCTCTCTTTCAAAAACAACACGTTGAACAAACTTCATGCGACCGATCGCGGCTGGCACGAGGCTTGCTATCTCCAGGGAGATGATCCACATCATCGCCAACAACAATTACCACAGGAGATACACCATGACGCTACTCGCCAAGCGTTGCCTCGCCGCCCTGGTGCTCACGGCCAGCAGTCAGGCTGCCTTCGCCGAACTGCCCGGCATGCAGGGCCCCCAACACCTCGGCTTTACCGTTCCCGACCGACAAGCCGCCGTGGATTTCTTCGTCGATGTCATCGGTTGCGAAGCCTACTTCACCATCGGCCCCTTTGGCCCCTTCGAAGACGACTGGATGTCGGTGAATCTGAACGTGCATCCGGAAGCCACCATTCCCGCCGCTCACTTGGTACGATGTGGCGACGGCACCAATCTCGAGATCTTCGAGTACACTTCTCCCGATCAGCGCACTGAGCAGCCGCGCAACAGTGACATCGGCGGCCACCATATCGCCTTCTACGTCGACGATATGAATGAGGCTGTGGCTTATCTCAAGGAAAATGAGGTGAAGGTGCTGGGTGAGCCTCACCCTTTCACCGAAGGCCCGATGGAAGGCCTCACTTGGGTCTACTTCATGGCGCCTTGGGGCATGCAGCTAGAGCTGGTCAGCGTGCCCTACGGCAGCATGGGCTACGAGAAAGAAAACCGAGGCCGTCTCTGGGACCCTCGCCATTGACTTCACCCCTCTCCGAGCACTTCGTCAGCAATGCTGGATCATAATTGACGAGTTAAAGAGGGAGATGCCCTGGCGGCCATCTCCCTCTCTTGTTAATCTCGCGGCCTCACTCGAGGCGAATCCCACAGGTCGGGTCAAGCCGGAAAACGAGCCAGCAACCTGTCGATCATCTCCCCCCGAAAGTCCGGCAAGACCTCGCGAAGCGCGATATGTCGCTCGGCCTGGAAACGCAACGGCTCACCGATACCTGCCTGAAAGTCGTTAACGACCGTGACAAGCTCTGCTGGACTGCCCTCGACTTGCATGGCGCCGTGAACCAGAACCGCCATGTCGCGGCAACCTCGTACCCGTCGCCAACGCTGGGCGGTACCCACCAGCTTGCGGCCGGCGATGCGCACATTGAAACGGCCATCGCAGTAGGCTCCTGAGACCGGTCCGAGGTCGGCCCCAGCCACTCCCAGCGACTGGAGCCAGGTACACCAGGGATCACCGAATCGGCGATAACCCCATTCGAGATGCCTTGCCGCGCTGCTCACCCGACATCGCAGCGCCACGGCTACATTAATTACCTGCGGCGACTGCGGCACCGGCTCGCCACCGGTGGGGCGAAACAGGATCGGCCAACCCTGCTGCTGCAGGGCCTGGCGTACCCACGGAAACGCCGCGATACGCTCATGGCGACGCGGCATCACTAGGGCCCGGTCGTTGGGTTGCCAAGCCAGCGCCAAGGCATCGCCCCCTCCTTCACACACCATCTCGAGCAGCACCTGCTCCGAGGTGAGTCCGTCTTCAACACTCATCCGGCGCAGGAGTGGGGTGGAGGGCTCGGCCAGAGGCATGTTCATGACTTTCTCGCCCCCCCTTCCTGACCGGCGAGTTCGGCCTCGAAGGCCCCCGGAGCCAGCGTCTCGATCCGTTCGCAAAGCGCATCGAGAAAGGCCGCTGCCAGCGCACCGTTGACCGCTCGATGGTCGAAAGTCAGCGACAGGCCAATGACCTCGACCGATCGAATGCCGCCAGCATCGTCCGGCACCACCCGCGCCTCGATACCACCGATGCCAAGGATGGCCACTTGGGGCACATTGAGGATCGGTGTGAAGTGGTGCACCCGGGAGCGCCCCATGTTGGAGACGGTGAAGGTTGCCCCGGTCAGCTCACGCACCGACAACTTGCCGGCGCGAGCCAGCTCCACCAGGTCGCGACGCGCCCCCGGCAATGCGCCCAGCGTGATTGCCTCGGCATCGAACAGCGCCGGCGCAAGCAGCAGGTCATCGGGCAGCGGCACGGCGAGCCCCAGGTGCACCGCGGGATGCTCGATGATGCGGTTATCCTCCAAGGTGGCGTTCAGCGCCGGAAAGTCCTGCAAGGTCTTCACCACCAGGCGCAGCAGCACATCCTGCACCGAAGGCGACGCGATCCCGGCGGCCCGGCAGTGCTCGCGCAGGGACTGAACCGCGCCGAGCTCGACGCTGGCATGATGGGTCAGTTGGGCAGTCGCTTGCAGGCTCTCGCGCATCTTGGTGGCGATCATGCCGCGCATCCCGCGCAGGGGAATCTCGCGCGGCTCGGGCCGACATGCCGCCCCAGACGGGGCGGCGCTGTGTTGAGTATCGAGTGGCATGGACGGCCTCCTCACTTTTCCTCCAGGCTGGCAATAGTGGTCCCCTTGGCGACCACCTCATCTTCCTGCTTGACGATGGTCAGCACCCCAGTGGCGGGTGCCTCGATTTCGTACTGGGCCTTCTCGACCATCACCTCGGCCACCAGGTCACCCTGGTTCACCTGACTGCCGTCATCGACCAGCCAGGCGGTGATCACGCCCTCGTTGTCGCCTTCCCAGAGGTCATCGGGTACCGTAATCGCGGTGCTCATATAGTGTGTCTCTCCTGTTACTGGGTCATCATCTGGTGGAAGGCGTCGACGATCTTGTCGGCATTGGGCAGCGCCCACTGCTCCATGGTCGGAGCGAAGGGAATCGGGATATCCGGATAGGCGACGCGCCGGGGCGCGGCCTTGAGGCAGGCGGGATCGTGCTCGGCCACGCTGGCGATGATCTCGCCACTGACACCGTAGCTGTGGTAGTCCTCGTCGACCACGATCAGCCGGCCGGTCTTGGCCACCGAGGCGCGCACCGTCTCCCGATCCAGCGGCACCAGGCTACGCAAGTCGACGACCTCGACATCGACGCCCTCCTCACCGAGCGCCTTGGCGGCGCGCAGGCAGTGATGCACGCCGGCGCCTAGGCTGACCAGGGTCAGGTCTCGGCCTTCCTTAACCACCGCGGCCTTGCCGATCTCGACGGTATAGGGCTCCTCGGGCGTCGCCACGGTGGCACCCTTCTCTGTGCCCAGCCAGCCCATGCCCTGCAGCGACTTGTGGTACATGAAGACCACCGGGTTGTCGTCACGGATCGCCGCGGTCATCAGGCCCTTGGCATCATAAGCGTTGCTCGGCACCACCACCTTCATGCCCGGCAGATGGGCGAAGGTGCCGTAGAGACACTGGGAGTGCTGGCCACCATCGGAATAGCCGCCGCCGGTGGAGGTCATCAGCACCATCGGCACCTTGACCTTGCCGCCAGAGAAGTAGGTATTCTTGGCCATCATGTTGTAGATGGCGTCCATGCACACGCCGAAGAAGTCGACAAACATCAGCTCGACGATGGGTCGCATACCATCGGAGGCCGCGCCCACCGCAGCGCCGATGAAGGCGGTCTCGGAAATCGGGGTGTCGCGGATGCGTTCGGCGCCGAACTCGTCATACAGGCCCCGGGTGTTGCCGAAAACGCCGCCCAGCGGGCCCACGTCCTCGCCCATCACGAAGACCGTCGGATCCTGGCGCATTTCCTGGGCCGTGGCCTCGGCCATGGCCCGGGCGATGGTCAGCTTGCGAGAGCCGGTGGCAGTATTCATGAGATGACTCCTTCGCCCAGCCGCTGGCCGGGCCGTACGATGATCTTGATGTGCGACTTGTCGTTGAGCAGGGTCTCGAACCCCTGCTCGACCACATCGTCCAGCACGATACGCGCGGTGATCAGGTCCTCGGCACGAAAATAGCCCTGCTGCATCAGGGCCATCACGGCGGGATAGATATGCCGGTAGGCGATGATGCCCTTCAGGGTGCGCTCCTTGATTACCAGGTCGTTGGGTTGGAAGGCCGCCTCGGTTTCCCAGATGCTGACGATCACCGTCTCACCGCCGGCATGGGTGGCATTGATGGCTTGGTTCAGCACGGCGGAAATACCGGTCACCTCGAAGGCAAAGTCGGCGCCACCCTGCGTCAAGGCATGTACCTGCTCTACCGCGTCCTGCTCTCGGGGATCCACCATCTGGGCGCCCAGCTCGCTCGCCTTGCGCCGGCGCGAGTCCGAAGGCTCCACGGCCACGATCCTGGCAGCCCCGGCGGCCTTGAGCGCCTCGATGATCATCAAACCGATGGGGCCAGCACCGAAGACCACGGCACTGTCACCGGCCTTCAGCGCGCTCTGACGCACCGCATGCAGGCCCACGGCGGCCGGCTCAATCAGTGCCCCCTGCTCATAGGAGAGGTCATCGGGCAGGGGGTGAACCATGTGCTCACCCACCACCGTGTATTCCGAGAAGCCGCCGCCGCCGCCCGAGAGCCCGTGGAAGCCCAGCAGCGGCGTCAGGTTGTAGCGCTCCATGAGATATTGGCCATCTCGATTGGGCGAAAGGATGGGCTCGATGGCGACTCGGTCTCCGGGCTTGACTCGGGTGACGCGCTTGCCCACCTCCACGACCTCGCCGGCGAACTCGTGGCCCATGATGATGGGAGCCTGCTGCTGGCTGAGGGGATGCGGGGCCTCGACCGGGATGAAGATGGGGCCGACACTGTACTCGTGAAGGTCGCTGCCGCAAATGCCGCAGGCCGCGATCTTCACCTTGACCTGGTGCGGATCCTGGAGGGTCGGGACCTCGACCGTTTCGACGCGGAGGTCTTTGGCGCGGTGCCAGACTGCCGCTTGCATCGTATTCATGGCTTTTCTCCTGATTGTTGTTATCGATTCATCGTGGCAATCAGACGAAGACGGTCTCGAGCGCCGCCTCGGGAGGCAGGAAGTCGCTCTCCTGGGCGAAGCGGATGGCCGCCTCGACGCGCTCATGGGCCTCGCCGACCAGGCGGGTATCGGCGGCCTCGTCGAGCAATCCGGCCTCGAGCAGCTGCTGGCGATAGCGCGGGATGGGGTCGCGGCTCTGGAGGCCGGCCTTCTCGCCTTCGGGGCGATAGTCCTCACCGTCGCCCATGAAGTGGCCGGCCAGTCGCGAGGTCTCGATCTCGATCAGTGTCGGCCCCTGGCCGTCCCGGGCCCGGGCGATGGCAGTGCCTGCGGCGGCAAACACGCCCTCGACGTCGTTATCGGCGACATGTACCCCGGGCATGTTGTAGCCGCTGGCGCGCACATCGTTGCGCGGTACGGCGGTGGAGGCCTGCTTGGCCACCGAGATGCCCCAGGCGTTGTCCTCGATGACGAACACCACCGGTAGCTTCCATACCGCCGCCAAATTGAGAGCCTCGTGGAAGACCCCCTGGTTGGCGGCACCCTCACCCAGGAAGGCTACCGCCACGCCGGGCTTGCCCTGCATCTTCCTGGACAGGGCGGCACCCGCTGCCGGCCCTAGGCTCTCGCCAATGATCCCCGAGCAGGAAAAGTTCACAGCGGCATCGAAGAGGTGCATATGACCGCCGCGGCCGCCGGAGAGCCCGGTGGCCTTGCCGAAGATCTCGGCGACCATGGCATTCAGGTCGACGCCCTTGGCCACGGCGATATGGTGCGGCCGATGGGTGGCGACGACGATGTCCTCGGCGTTGAGGTGGGCGCAGACACCCACCGCACAGGGCTCCTGGCCGTTGGAGAGATGCATCTCGCCGGGGATCGGCCCCTTGGCCATGTTAAACACCGGGGTCTTGCCTTCCATGTAGAGCGTCTCGATGCGCTCCTCGAGGTGACGGCTGGTCACCATCTGGCGATACATCCACAGCCGTTGGTCGTTGGTCGGTTGCATGGGAAGCCCTCCGCTCAGAGTTCTTGGCGCTGCATGCGCTCGGCGATGTGATCAGCCTGGCGCAACGCCAGGGCGACGATGGTCAAGGTCGGGTTCTCGGCCCCGCTCGAGGTGAACTGACTGCCATCGGAGATGAAGAGGTTATCGATGTCGTGAGTCTGCCCCCACTGGTTGACGACCCCGTCTTCGGGCCGGGCACTCATTCGGTTAGTCCCCACGTTGTGACTGGTGGGAAAGTCCGGTACCCGGAAGATGTGTTCGGCACCAGCGGCCTCGTAGCAGCGCCGCGCCTGCTGTTCGCCATGGCTGCGCACCTTGGCGTCATTGGGATGATCTCCCTTGTAGACGACGGGGACCGGCAGGCCGTACTGGTCCTTCTTAGTATCGTGGAGGGTGACGCCGTTATTCTCCATCGGCAGATCCTCGCCGCATATCCACACCCCGGAGAGGTGGTCATACTTGTCCAGGGCTGTTGTGATATCACGTCCCCAGCCGGCATTGGACGGATCCATAAACTTGGCGAAAAAGGGCACACCCAGGGACATCACCTCTAGGGTGTAGCCACCGACAAAGCCCCGGCTGGGATCAAAACGCGCCTCGTCAGAGATGATGCCGGCGAAGGTGGTGCCACGATGCATATGCACCGGCTTGGGCATCACGCCGAAGATGCAGCTGGTAGCGTGAGTCATGTAGTTGCGCCCCACCTGGCCGGAGGAGTTGGCCAAGCCCTCGGGGAACAGCGAGGAGTGGGAGTTGAGCAGCAGGCGCGGCGACTCGATTGAGTTGCCGGCCACGCACACCACCCGGGCCCGCTGGCGATGCGTATTGCCATCGCCATCGACATAGACCACCGCTGTGGCTCGGCCCTTGTCGTCGTGCTCGATCTGCAGAGCCATGGAGCGCGGGCGTACTTCGCAGCGGCCGCTGGCCTCGGCACGGGGAATGTCGGAGTACATGGTCGACCACTTGGCGCCGAAGCGGCAGCCCTGCATGCAGAAGCCCGCCTGCATGCATCGTCCGCGCTCGTCATACTCCTCGGTGTTGATGGCCATCGGCCCCGAGCGCAGCTGCTTGTAGCCGATCCGCTCCGCGCCGGCGGCCAGCACCTTGAAGTTATTGTTCCACTGGTGGTAGGGCATACCGGTAGACTCGCCAGTTACCCCCATGTGGCGCTCGGCCTTCACATAGTAGGGCTCGAGGTCTTCATAGGAGATCGGCCAGTCGAGCAGATTGGCGCCTTCGAGATCGCCAATCTCGCTGTGCAACCTGAACTCATGGGGCTGGAAGCGTAGCGCGACACCGGCCCAGTGAATGGTGCTACCGCCCACTGCCTTGACGATCCAGGCCGGCAGGCCGGGAAAGGTTTGGGTGAGTTGACGAGGTCCCGCAGTGATGCGCTCGTCGAGCCAAGAGATCTTCTTGAACATCTCCCACTCGTCGTTTTCGATGTCGTTCATCTGGTAACGCTTGCCAGCCTCCAGCACCACGCTGTTGATGCCCTTCTTGGCTAGGGCCTGGGCCAAGGTGCCGCCGCCGGCACCGGAGCCGATGATCACCACTACGCTGTCATCGTCATAGTCGAAACGAGTTGCCATGGCGAGCCTCCTATCGATTCGGTTGTTGTTGTCGTCTCACGCCGGAATATCGGGCGTCATAGCCAGTCGATCACTAGGTCGTCGAAGCCACGATGTAGATAGCCACCCTGCTGCCAGGACGATCCCTCGTAACCGAAATGCGGCTCCCAGAGCGCGGCGTTGTCGTAGAGCCCCACCACCAGGGTCCCCCGCACCGTCTGAAAGAAGTCGCCATCCTCGATCTCGCGCAGCAGCGCCGCACGGTCGGCCTCTTGCTCGATCTTGGCGTAGCGTCGGCCGTGGGCCTCGTGGGCCCGGCGATCGAGGTCGGCCAGGCCGTCGGCGATCAATGATCGATTATTCTCCAGCAGCGGTTCGAGGGGAGTGAGATAGTAAGTGTCAGCGATGGCATCGTGGGGATAGATGTCGCGGCCCAGGCGCAGCAGGCCGCCCGCCAGGTCGGGCTCGGCGATAGCCCATCGCGGCCAGAGACTACAGGCGCCGAGCGCTGCACCGGCGAACAGCGCGCTCTGGCCAGAGAGAGTGAGGAAGCGGCGCCGGCTCAGCGGCATCGCCTTCGGAGAAGTGGTCATGGCTTAGCTCCTGTTATTGTGCAGCGCGATCGTCGCGCCGGTGGTCAGCCAGGGCGGCCACGGGGCCGCACACCACTTCAAAGCACAATTCATGCCAAGAATCGATATTAAAGATCCAACCTGCTGTTATGTAAGTAAAAAATGTGATCCTACGAAGCAATAGGTGCGCCGCTCACCATACGATGAACGGCGAGCATTACGCTCGACGTGACAGCCTCGTTTACAGGCGGCGTTACAGCGCTCTTTACACCTGTAAAGGGGGGCGACGAAGGTCGAATCACCGACACCCACCCGGGGGCGTACCTTGAATGACAGGATAACAACACCCGATGAAACGCTGGCTCGCCGGCGCAAGGTCACCACATATGAACACCACCCAAGCACAGCGAGATCATGTCGCAACGATTCTCCACGCTCTCGGCCACCCCGACAGTGGCGAGGGCGCGGTAATCGAGCGCTCCTGGCGCCGCTGCATCGACCACTACGGTCTCGACCCCACGGCGCCCAGCCCACCCCGCTATGTTCCCGATCACACCCTGCGCGAGCACCAGGACCAGGCCGACGCCCTGATCCAGGTGGCCCGGGCCGGCGTCGAGCAGCTCTACCGCCAGGTGATGCCGCTGGACTATGTGGTACTGCTCACCGATGCCCGGGGCATCGCGGTGCAATTCCTAGGTGCGAGCAGTGCCCAGCGCGAACACCAGCGCACCGGCCTCTACCTTGGGGCCGACTGGAGTGAGGAGCACGCTGGCACCTGCGCGGTGGGTACCTGCATACAGGAGCGCATCCCGCTGACCTGCCACCACAGCGATCACTTCAGCGCCCACCATATCCGCTTAACCTGTACCGCGGCGCCGATCCTCGACCCCAGCGATCAGTTGTTGGCGGTACTCGACATCTCCGCTTATCAATCCCCCGACTCCAAGGCCTCCCAGACCTTCGCACTGCAAGTCGTCAAGCACTACGCGCGGATGATCGAAGACGCCTACTTCCTGCAGCGCTACAGCGGCTACCATATCGTCTGCCTGGATCGCTCGCGGGAGTTCGTACAGATCAACCGACGCTACCTGATCGCTATTGAGCAGGACGGCACGCTGTTGGCCGCCAACACCGCCGGGCGCAAGCTGCTTCGCCATCATGAGTTGCACTTGCCCGGCCCCGGCGAGGCAAGACCGTTCAAGGCCTGGAACATCCAGGACCTGCTCAATGCCGAGATTAATGAGGTCTTCGACATCCAGCGCCACAGTGACGACGGGGTGCGCGCCTTCCGCACCCACCGCCATCATGAGCTGCACTTCGCCACCCTGATCGAACCCCAGCGCCGCCAACCCCCGAGCGGCGAGCCCCGCCGCCACGACTCCAGCCTGGCACCGCTGGAGGCGCTGGCCGACGACGACCCGGCAATGCGGGACACTCTGACCAGGGCCGCTCGGCTGCGCAACGAGCCAATCAACCTTCTGGTGATTGGCGAGACCGGTACCGGCAAGGAACGGATGGCCCGCGCCCTGCACGACTCCAGCCGCCGACGCGACGCTCCTTTCGTGGCCATCAACTGCGCCGCCATCCCCGAGTCGCTAATCGAGAGCGAGCTATTCGGCTACGAGGCCGGCAGCTTCACCGGCGCCAGTAGCAAGGGCATGAAGGGACTGATCGCTCAGGCCGACGGCGGCACCCTGTTCCTCGACGAGATCGGTGACATGCCCTTGCAGTTGCAGACCCGTCTGCTACGCGTGCTGGCCGAGCAGGAGGTGCTACCCATCGGCGCCAGCACGCCGATCAAGGTCAACCTGAGGGTGGTGTCAGCCACCCATCGCGACCTCCGCGAGTTGATCGATCAGAGCGGCTTCCGCGAGGACCTCTTCTACCGCCTCAACGGAGCCAGCCTGCGCCTGCCGCCACTGCGCGAGCGGGCCGACCAGAGCTTCTTGATCCGTCGCATCTTCGATGAACTACAACGGGAACGCGGCGAGTCCCGGACTCGACTGCGCGGCGATGCCATGAGCGCGCTGCTCGCCTACCCCTGGCCAGGCAACATCCGCGAGCTGCACAACGCCCTACGCTATGCCCTAGCCACCTGCGAGAGCGACGAGGTGGTGGTCGGCGACCTGCCCGAGGAATGCATCAGCGGCCAACTGGCTCACCCTGCGGCGCGCTCCTCTTCCGGCATGCCGGACTCGTCCCGTGGAACCAGGACAGGCCACGACGAGGAACCGCTGCAGGAAGCCCTGCGCCGACAGCGCTGGAATATCAGCGCCATGGCCCGGGAGCTCGGTCTATCGCGTCCGACCATCTACCGGCGCATGAAGCGTCTCGGTATAGTGCCACCCCACCATCAGGAGGCCTTGTAAGCAGGCGCCTCAGGCATTAGGGAGCACCCTACCCTGCCCAGCTCGCCGATATCGTAGCCGCTCAGCGCCACCAACTTCGTCGGCGTGCGCCTGCCAACTGCCGAGCTGGCCGCCGAGGTGCACAAGGCGCTGCTCGACGAGGGCACCCTGGTCGCCCGCCCCGCCGACCCCGCCTTGGGCCATGTGCTACGCCTCACCGCCGTGGCGGATGCCCTGGCACCGGGCCGGCTGGCCACGCTGGAGCGCGCCCTGGCCTCGGGGTGAAAGCGACACATCAGGCCTACGAGACGAATCGGGGAGACATCGGCTAGTCGACTGTTTCCGAAATATGGTTATACCAGAGGAGAATAGCCAACCGGCTGACGACGTGTGATAGTGGCGGCCATTAGCCTGAAAACTATCTTTCACACCATTCGATTCCACACCAATAAGCCCTTCACACCAACGGGACGCCGATGGACTCTCTTCGCCGCCACTCTCTTATGATCCTCGTGCTCGGCAGCCTGGTGGTGACTCTCGCCATGGGCCTGCGTCACGGCTTCGGGCTGTTTCTCGAACCCATGAGCGCGGAGCTGGGCTGGGGCCGCGGCGTCTTCGCCTTCGCCCTGGCCATCCAGAACCTGCTGTGGGGCCTCTCGCAACCCCTGGCCGGCGCCCTGGCCGACCGCTATGGTGCCGCCCGCGTGGTCGTGGCCGGCGGTGCGCTCTACGCCCTGGGGCTCCTCTTCATGGGACTCTCCGACTCCGCGTTGGGCATGACCCTCTCGGCCGGCGTGTTGATCGGGCTCGGGCTATCCGGCACCACCTTCTCGGTGGTGCTGGGCGCGGTGGGACGCGCCGTGGCGCCGGAGAAGCGCAGCATGGCCATGGGCATCGTCAGCGCCGCGGGCTCCTTCGGCCAGTTCGCCATGCTGCCGGGGACGCTGGGGCTTCTCGAATGGGTCGGCTGGTCGGCGGCACTGCTTGTCATGGCCGCCATCGGCGCCCTGCTGCTGCCGCTGGGGGCCATGCTGCGTGACCGCCCCGCCCCCGCCACGGCGGACGATCTGCCGCTGCGCGAGGCGCTCGACGAAGCCGCCAATCATCGCGGCTTCTGGCTGCTCTGCCTGGGCTTCTTCGTGTGTGGTTTCCAGGTCGTGTTCATCGGGGTGCATCTGCCCGGCTATCTCTACGACAACGATATCGCCGTTCAGGTGGGCAGCACCGCACTGGCGCTGATCGGCCTGTTCAATATCTTCGGCACCTACTTCACCGGCTGGCTGGGCGGACGGTTCTCCAAGCCGCATCTGCTCAGCGGGATCTACCTGGCCCGTGCGGTCGTTATCACTCTCTTCGTGGTGATGCCCCTGAGCCCCACCACCACCTACCTGTTCGGTATCGCCATGGGCCTGCTGTGGCTCTCCACGGTGCCCTTGACCAACGGCATCGTCGCCTCGGTATTCGGCGTTCAGCACCTCTCGATGCTCGGCGGAATCGTCTTCCTCTTCCACCAGCTCGGCTCCTTCATGGGCGTCTGGCTGGGGGGCTTTCTCTACGACCTCCAGGGCGATTACGCGGTGGTCTGGAAGCTGGCCATCCTGCTCGGCGTCATGGCCGCCGCCCTGCACTGGTGGATCAGCGAGGCACCGGTGCAGCGCGAACGGCGCCAGGAGGTGGAAGCATGAGTCGTCGCCTGACGTTACGCATCGCCGCCGCCATCATCACTGCCGTCACCCTGGCCCTGGTGTGGTGGGGCTGGCACCAGCTGGATGGCGCCCTGCTGCTGCTCGGCAGCCGGCTGTGTTGATAGCCGTCTCGCCTGTTCAGGCGTTATGGACCACCCGGCCCAGCTCGCCGAGGTCATAGCCGCCCAGGGCCTGGGCGCGCTCGAGGAAGCGCGGCTCCCGGGCGAAGGCCAGTAGCCGCTGCACCGGCGGTTCGAAGTAGCTGCGCCGGCACAGCGCCAGGTCGAAGTGCTCCCGGTGCAAGGGCACAAAGGCAAGCCCCTGGCGCCTCGCCGCCGCCTCTACCCCCAGCCCCGCATCCGCCTCGCCCTGACGCACCGCCAGGGCGAGGTCATCCTCCGAGAGCGCGGGGTGCTCGGCAAACTGTAGCCATGAGGCCGCCACGCCCGCCTGGTGCAACAGCCAGGTGAGCAGGCGGGCCGCGCCGGCATCCGGCTGGCGATGCGCGACACGCACCCCGGACTTCACCAGGTCGGCCAGGCGCTGGATGCCCAGCGGATTACCCGGCGCCAGCAGCAAGCCCTGCCGGCGAGTCGCCCAGCGCACCATCACCAGGTCACGCATGCCCCCCATGCCCAGGGTCTCGGGGCGGTTGTAGTCACCGTTCTCGGCATCCAGCAGATGCAGCCCGGCAAGCATCGCACGCCCCTCCACCAGGCGCCGGACACCATCCCCACTGCCCTGGCACAGCAGCGCCAGCTGAGAGCCACTCTCGCGCACGGCCCACTCGAGCAGCGGGTCCTGGCTGCCGGCCAATACGGCCGGCACCGGCCGGGCCCTGGCCTGGTCGCCCTCCAGATGGTTCATCAGCCACAGGTCGACGCTATGGCGAGGAAACAGCAGCTTGCCCGTCACCCGCACACAGGGAATGGCCCCCTGGCGCACCAGATCATAGACCTTGCGCTCCTTGAGGCGCAGATAGTCCGCCACCTCGGCCGTCGTCAGATAGGTGTGCATGCTTCCGCCTCCACAGATACTGCATATTACTGTTTTTTGATGTTTTGATTACTTTAGTGCATGCATATTGAAACCTGAACGCACAAGATGCCAGCAAGAACCTTGGAGAACCGCATGCCCAGCGATACCAGCGCCCTGAACACGGCCCTGAGCCTGATTCTCGGCTTCGACCCCGCGTTAATGGAAATCGTGGCCCTGTCGCTGCGGGTCTCGCTTGCCGCCGTGCTCATGGCCGCCGTGGTGGGGCTGCCGCTGGGTGCCGCCCTGGCGCTATGGCGCTTCCCGGGCCACGGCGCCCTGGTGGTGGCACTCAACGCCCTGATGGGGCTGCCGCCGGTCGTGGCAGGGCTGTGCGTTTATCTGTTGCTGTCCCGCGCCGGGCCGCTGGGCGAGCTGGGGCTGCTGTTCACGCCCACCGCCATGATAGTGGCCCAGCTGGTACTGGTGCTGCCCATCATCGCCGCCCTGGCCCGCCAGCAGGTGGAGGAGCTTCACCTGGAATATCGCGAACAGCTCACCTCCCTGGGGCTGTCGCGGCTGCGCATGATTCCCACCCTGCTGTGGGACGCCCGCCTGGGGCTGGTCACGGTGATCCTGGCGGGCTTCGGCCGCGCCAGTGCCGAGGTCGGCGCGGTGATGATCGTGGGGGGCAACATCGATGGCGTCACCCGGATGATGACCACCGCCATCGTGCTGGAGACCAGCAAGGGCAACCTGGCCCTGGCACTGGGCCTGGGCATCGTGCTGCTGGGGCTGGTGGCGCTGGTCAATGCCATCGCCTATGTGGTGGGCGAAACGGCCAGGAGGCGGCTGGGATGAACGACATGGCCACACGCCTCATGACCGACACCTCGACCCTGAGCCTCGAGGGCGTGACCTTCACGCATCGTGGCCAGCGCCTGCTGGGCCCCCTGGACCTGTGCCTGACGGGGTGCAAGCGCACCCTGGTGATGGGCCCCAACGGTGCCGGCAAGAGCCTGATGATGCGCCTGGCCCACGGGCTGCTCGCCCCCACCCGGGGGGACGTTCGCTGGGAGGGGCGCGCCCCGCGCCAGGCCATGGTGTTCCAGCGCCCGGTGCTGCTGAAGCGCTCGGTCCTGGCGAATCTGGTCTACGCCCTGGCGGTCAACGGCACGCCGCGGTGCCGGCGCAAGGCGCGCGCCCGCGAGGCCCTGGAGCGCTTCGGCCTGGGATCGCTGGAGCGTCGGCCGGCCCGGGTGCTGTCCGGCGGCGAGCAGCAGCGCCTGGCCCTGGCCCGCGCCTGGCTGCTCGAGCCCGAGGTGCTGTTCCTCGACGAGCCCACCTCCGCCCTGGACCCCGCCGCCATCCTGGCGGTCGAGCGCGCGGTTCAGGAGTTTCACGTTGGCGGCACCCGCATCCTGATGAGCAGCCACGACCTTCACCAGGCGCGCCGCCTGGCCGACGAGGTGCTGTTCCTCAACGCCGGACGGCTGATCGAACACACCGACGCCGCCACCTTTTTCACGGCCCCCGCCTCGTGCGAGGCGCGGGCCTTTATCCGCGGAGAGCTGGTGCTCTAGGCCAGCCTCTTCGCACCATGCCTGTAAAACTCGACCTCTCTTAAAATAAGGAAACGACCATGCATCACAAGGCACGCATTGCACTGACCGCCGCCGGCCTGATGGGCCTCTCGATGGCCGCCCAGGCCCAGGACGGCGAGAGCTATATCACCCTGGCCTCCACCACCTCCACCGAGAACTCGGGGCTGTTCGACGCCATCATCCCCCAGTTCACCGACAAGACCGGCATCGAGGTACGCGTGGTGGCCGTGGGCACCGGCCAGGCCTTCGAGATCGCCCGCCGCGGCGACGCCGACAGCCTGCTGGTGCACGACACCGCCGGTGAAGAGAAATTTGTCGAAGAGGGCTACGGCACCGAGCGCGCCAATGTCATGTACAACGACTTCGTGCTGATCGGCCCCGGCGGCGACCCGGCCGGCATCGCCGATGCCGAAACCGTGGCCGAGGCGATGCAGCTGATCGCCGAGTCCGGGGCGCCCTTCGCCTCCCGCGGCGATGACAGCGGCACCAACCGCGCCGAACTGCGCCTGTGGGATGCCGCCGATGTCGAAGCCGAGGGTGACTGGTACCGCGAGCTGGGCAGCGGCATGGGGCCGACCCTCAACACCGCCGCCGGCATGGACGCCTACGTGATGAGCGACCGCGCCACCTGGGTCGCCTTCGACAACCCCCAGAACCTCGAGCTGCTGTTCGAGGGCGACGACGCCCTCTTCAACCAGTACGGCAGCATCCTGATCGATGCCGAGCGCCACCCTCACCTCAAGCATGACCAGGCCGAGCAGTGGCATGAGTGGTTGCTCTCCGACGCGGGCCAGCAGGCCATCGGCGAATTCGAGGTCCAGGGCCAGCAGTTGTTCTTCCCCAACGCCGAGTGAATGACCGGGGAGATTGGACATTCGTCGTACAAGTCACCGAGCGCACTTTACGTTAACGTAAACCTGTCCTAGTCTTGGGCCATACGGAATCATCATCCGCTATGGTCCATTGTGGCGTCCCTGCATCTCACTCCACGGACGCCACAACCCTGACAAGAACGGGAGCTCCCCATGCACACGCCCTTCAAGCCGCTCGACTTCGGCCACGACGAAGAACTCAACATGCTGCGCGAACAGGTCAACGCCTTCGCCCGCGATGAGATCGCCCCGCGCGCCGCCGAGATCGACGAGAACAACGAGTTCCCCAACGACCTCTGGCAGAAGTTCGGCGACATGGGCCTGCTGGGCATCACCGTCTCCGAAGAGGATGGCGGCACCGGCATGGGGTATCTGGCCCACTGCATCGCCATGGAGGAAATCTCCCGGGCCAGCGCCTCGGTCGGCCTCTCCTACGGTGCCCACTCCAACCTCTGCGTCAACCAGCTCAAGATCAACGCCAACGCGGAACAGAAGGCCAAGTACCTGCCCAAGCTGATGAGCGGCGAGCATGTTGGCGCGCTGGCCATGTCCGAGCCCGGCGCCGGGTCCGACGTCGTCTCCATGAAGCTGCGTGCCCGCCTGGATGGCGACAAGTACATCCTCAACGGCAACAAGATGTGGATCACCAACGGTCCCGACGCCGACACCCTGGTGGTCTATGCCAAGACCGACCCGGACGCCGGCTCCAAGGGCATCACCGCCTTTATCATCGAGAAGGGCATGCCCGGCTTCTCCACCGCCCAGAAACTCGACAAGCTCGGCATGCGCGGCTCCAATACCTGTGAGCTCGTCTTCCAGGACTGCGAGGTGCCTGTCGAGAATGTGCTCGGCGAGGTTGGCAAGGGCGTGCGCGTGCTGATGAGCGGCCTCGACTACGAGCGCACCGTGCTCGCCGCCGGCCCCATCGGCATCATGCAGGCCGCCCTGGATATCGTGGTGCCCTATATCCACGAGCGTAAGCAGTTCGGCCAGTCCATCGGCGAGTTTCAGCTGGTGCAGGGCAAGGTGGCCGACATGTACACCACCCTCAATGCCTGCCGCGCCTATCTCTACGCCGTGGCGGCCGGCTGCGACCGCGGCCAGACCTCCCGCAAGGACGCCGCTGGCGTCATCCTCTACTGCGCCGAGAAGGCCACCCAGGTGGCGCTGGACGCCATCCAGCTGCTGGGCGGCAATGGCTACATCAACGAGTATCCCACCGGCCGCCTGCTGCGCGACGCCAAGCTCTACGAGATCGGCGCCGGCACCAGCGAGATCCGCCGCATGCTGATCGGCCGCGAGCTGTTCAACGAATCCGTTTAACCTAAGCCGTAAGCTATAAGCTGTAAGCTGTAAGTGACTGCAAAACCGGGTTTTCTTACAGCTTCAGGCGTACCGCTTACAGCTCCCCGGAGGGGTACATGGCAATCCTGCAAACCCAGATCAATCCGCGCAGCGACGGCTTCCAGGCCAACGAGGCGGCGATGCGCGACGAGGTGATGAGGCTGCGTGAGCTCACCGCCGCCATCGCCCAGGGCGGCGGCGAGAAGGCCCGCGCCCGCCACGAGAGCCGCGGCAAGCTGTTCGTGCGCGACCGCATCGACCACCTGATCGACGAGGGCTCGCCCTTCCTCGAATTCTCGGCCCTGGCCGCCCATGAGGTCTACGACTCCGCGATACCCGCCGCCGGTGTGGTCACCGGCATCGGCCGGGTCTCGGGCGTGGAATGCGTGATCGTCGCCAACGACGCCACCGTCAAGGGCGGCACCTACTTCCCGCTGACCGTCAAGAAGCACCTGCGCGCCCAGGAGATCGCCCGCAAGCACCGCCTGCCGTGTATCTACCTGGTCGACTCCGGCGGCGCCTTCCTGCCCCGCCAGGACGAGGTCTTCCCGGACCGCGACCACTTCGGCCGCATCTTCTTCAACCAGGCCACCCTCTCTGCCGAGGGCATCCCCCAGATCGCCGTGGTCATGGGCTCATGCACCGCGGGCGGCGCCTATGTGCCGGCCATGGCCGATGAGTCGATCATCGTGCGCGAGCAGGGCACCATCTTCCTGGGCGGCCCGCCGCTGGTGAAGGCCGCCACCGGCGAGAGCATCAGCGCCGAGGACCTGGGCGGTGCCGACGTTCACACCAAGAAGAGCGGCGTGGCCGACCACTACGCCGAGAACGACGCCCACGCCCTGCAGTTGGCGCGCGCCAGCGTATCGCGGCTCAACTGGCAGAAGCGCGGCCAGCTGAAGATGCAGGAGCCCAGGGCCCCGCGCCTGGACCCCAGCGAGCTCTACGGCATCGTCGGCACCGACCTCAAGAAACCTTATGACGTGCGTGAAGTGATCGCGCGCATCGTCGACGACTCCGACTTCGACGAATTCAAGCGCTACTACGGCGACACCCTGGTCACCGGCTTCGCGCATATCCACGGCTATCCGGTGGGCATCGTCGCCAACAACGGCGTGTTGTTCTCGGAATCCGCCGTGAAGGGCGCGCACTTCATCGAGCTGTGTGCTCAGCGCAAGATTCCGCTGATCTTCCTGCAGAACATCACCGGCTTTATGGTGGGCTCGAAGTACGAGCACGAGGGCATCGCCAAGCACGGCGCCAAGCTGGTGACCGCCGTGGCCTGTGCCAAGGTACCCAAGTTCACCGTGCTGATCGGCGGCAGCTTCGGCGCCGGCAACTACGGCATGTGCGGCCGTGCCTTTGAACCCAACCTGCTGTTCATGTGGCCCAATGCGCGCATCTCGGTGATGGGCGGCGAGCAGGCCGCCGGCGTACTGGCCCAGGTCAAGCGCGAGCAGATGGAACGCGAAGGCAGCGAATGGTCGCAAGAGGCGGAAGAGGCCTTCAAGCGACCCACCCGCGATCAGTACGAGCACCAGGGCCACCCCAACTACGCCAGCGCCCGGCTCTGGGACGACGGCGTCATCGACCCCGCCCAGACCCGCGACGTGCTCGGCCTGTCGCTGGCCGCCGCCATGAACGCCGACGTGGAAGACACCAAGTTCGGCGTGTTCCGGATGTAGACCCACGCTTCGCGTGGAGCCGTAAGCTGTAAGCCGTAAGCCATACGCCCGGTTAGCGATGTCTGGTGCTGTTCTCGAAGGGGTTTCTTACAGCTCACAGCTTATAGCTTACAGCTATTGAAAAGAGGTCTGAGATGTCAGATACCCCTACCTATTCACGTTTGGATCTGGACGAACGCGGCGTCGCCTGGCTGACGCTGGATCGCCCCGAGATCCATAACGCCTTCGATGACAGCCTGATCGCCGAGCTCAACGCTCACCTGGAGCACCTCCACGCGGCCGCCCACCGGGGCGAGGTACGCGTGGTGGTGCTGGGCTCCGAGGGCAAGAGCTTCTCCGCCGGGGCCGACCTGGGCTGGATGAAGCGCATGGTCGAGTATGATTTCGAGGGCAACCTCGCCGACTCGCGCAAGCTCTCGGCGCTGATGCACGGCCTGGACACCCTGCCCTGCCCCACGCTCTGCCGGATGCAGGGCGCCGCCTTCGGCGGCGCCGTGGGTCTTGCCGCCTGCTGTGACCTGGTCGTCGCCTCCGAGAAGGCCAGGTTCTGCCTCTCCGAGGTCAAGATCGGCCTCTCACCGGCGGTGATCAGCCCCTATGTGCAACGCGCCATTGGCGAGCGCCAGATGCGCCGCTACGCGCTGACCGCCGAGGTCATCGATGCGCCCAGCGCCCAGGACCTGGGCCTGGCCCACCGCGTCGTCCCCCATGACGACCTCGACGCCGCCGTGACGGCGATGCTCGACACCCTGCTGGCCGGCTCGCCCCAGGCCCAGCGCGCCACCAAGGCGCTGCTCGCCGACGTGGCCCGCGACCCCGACAGCGACGCCACCCGCGAGCATACCTGCCGGGTGATCGGCGAGCTGCGCGTCAGCGAAGAGGGACAGGAAGGCCTGACCAGCTTCTTCGAGAAGCGCCGCCCCGCCTGGACCCAACCCTCTGCTCCTGAAGCACCCGCTTCAAAGGAACAGCCCCCCCGTGCCGCGGAGCCCCGCTCATGACCACTGCAATGAAGAAGTTCGATACGGTGCTGATCGCCAACCGCGGCGAGATCGCCTGCCGGGTGATGCGCACCGCACGCGCCATGGGCCTGCGCACCGTGGCCGTCTACTCCGATGCCGACGCCAACGCCCGCCATGTGCGCGAGGCCGACGAGGCCGTGCGCCTGGGGCCCGCATCCGCCCGGGAAAGCTATCTCAGGGTCGAGGCGGTGGTCGAGGCGGCCAGGCGCACCGGCGCCGGCGCCATCCACCCCGGCTACGGCTTCCTCTCCGAGAACGGCCCGTTCGTGGAGGCCCTCGACCAGGCCGGCATCACCTTCGTCGGCCCGCCCGCCTCCGCCATCGCCGCCATGGGCGACAAGTCCGCCGCCAAGGCGCGCATGCATGACGCCGGCGTCCCCCTGGTACCGGGCTATCACGGCGACGACCAGGACGATGCCCTGCTCAGGGCCGAGGCCGACAAGATCGGCTACCCCGTGTTGCTCAAGGCCAGCGCCGGCGGCGGCGGCAAGGGCATGCGCGTGGTGGAAGCCGGCGACGGCTTCCAGGCCGCCCTGGACGGCTGTCGCCGGGAGTCCCAGGCCGCCTTCGGCGACCAGCGCATGCTGATCGAGAAGTACCTGACCCAGCCCCGCCACGTCGAGGTGCAGGTGTTCTGCGACGGCCACGGCAATGGCGTCTACCTGTTCGAGCGCGACTGCTCCGTGCAGCGCCGCCACCAGAAGGTACTCGAGGAGGCCCCGGCCCCGGGCATGAGCGCTGCGCTTCGCCGCGAGATGGGCGAGGCCGCCGTGCGTGCCGCCAAGGAGATCGGCTATGTGGGCGCCGGTACGGTGGAATTTCTCCTGGATGCCGACGGGTCGTTCTACTTCATGGAGATGAACACCCGCCTGCAGGTGGAGCACCCGGTCACCGAGATGATCACCGGCCAGGACCTGGTGGAATGGCAGCTGCGCGTTGCCATGGGCGAACGCCTCCCTCTCGCCCAGGATGAGTTGACGATCAGCGGCCATAGCTTCGAGGCGCGCCTCTACGCCGAGGACCCGGAGCAGGACTTCCTGCCCGCCACCGGCACCCTGACCCGCTTCGCCCTGGATCTCGAGGGTGCCGGCCTGGATGCCCACAAGGTGCGCCTGGACAGCGGCGTGGAGAGCGGCGACGCCGTCTCCATGCACTACGACCCCATGCTCGCCAAGCTGATCGTCCACGGCGCCGACCGTGACCAGGCCCTCGCCACCCTCAACCGCGCCCTGGCCGCGCTGGACGTGCAGGGCGTGGTCACCAACCGCGCCTTCCTGCAGCGCCTGGCCACCCACCCGGCCTTCAAGGGCTGTGATCTCGACACCCGCTTCATCGAGAAGCATGAGGACACCCTGCTCGCCCCCCGCGAGATCACCACCGAGGCCTACGCCTCGGCGGCCCTGATCGGCCTCAAGCAGCTCTCCCGGGAATGCGAGAGCGACTCCCCCTGGGATCGCCACGACGGCTTTCGCCTCAACGCGCCTAACACCATCCGGATTTCCCTGTGTGCCACCGGTCATGACCTGGCCCGCGCCAAGGCACCCGACGCCGAAGACGTCGTAGTGGTCGAGGGCCGCCGGGAGACCGCCGCCGGCCCCTGGCAGCTGGTGATCGGCGAGCGCACGCTCACCGCACGCATCCAGCATCTGGAAGGCGACGCCGTGGCGGTCACCCTGGACGGCCACCGCCGCCGCCTTCAGGCCCGCCTAGCCGATAACGGCGTGGTGGTCATGGCCGATACCGGCGGCGAAACCCGCCTGTTCTGGCGCCGCATCGACGCCATCGACCACGGCCAGCACGAGGCCGAATCCACCCTCACCGCCCCGATGCATGGCACCGTGGTCGCGCTGCTGGTGGAACCGGGCCAGAAGGTGGAGAAAGGCATGCCGCTGATGGTGATGGAGGCCATGAAGATGGAGCACACCATGGCCGCCCCCGCCGACGGCAGCGTGGAGAGCTTCCACTTCGCCGCCGGCGACACCGTCGGCCAGGGCGACGTGCTGCTCGAGTTCGCCCCCGAAGAGTGACACGAGGCCCCGTGGGTCTGACCCCGGCGGTGGCCACTGCAACGAGCCACACTGCCAGGCAGGGGTCTGACCCGGAGGGGCCAGCCACCGAACTCGAAATAGACCGCTATCCAGGCTGCAAGAATCGGAGACAATAGATGGCATTTCCCAAGCAGGTACGCCTGGTCGAGGTCGGCCCCCGGGACGGGCTGCAGAACGAGCCCGAGCCGATCGCGACCCCCACCAAGCTCGAGCTGATCGACCGCCTGGGTGCGGCGGGCACGCGCTACATCGAAGCGGCCAGCTTCGTTTCCCCCAAGTGGGTGCCCCAGATGGCCGACCACCGCGAGGTGATGACCGGCCTCACCCGCCGCGACGGCGTTACCTACGCGGCGCTTACCCCCAACCTCAAGGGGCTCGACGCGGCACTCGAGTGCGGCGTCGAGGAAGTGGCGGTCTTCGGCGCCGCCTCCGAGGCCTTCTCCCGGAAGAACATCAACTGCTCGGTGGCCGAATCCCTGACCCGCTTCGAGCCCGTACTCGAGCGCGCACGCGAGGCCAACGTCCGCGTGCGCGGCTACGTCTCCTGCGTGCTGGGCTGCCCCTACGAGGGCGAGATCGCCCCCGCCAAGGTCGCCGAAGTAAGCAAGGCACTGTATGACATGGGCTGCTACGAGGTCTCGCTGGGCGATACCATCGGCACCGGCACCCCGCTCGCCGCCAAGCGCATGCTCGAGGCCGTCAGTCGCGACGTACCCATGGGCAAACTCGCCGCCCACTTCCACGACACCTACGGCCAGGCGCTCGCCAACCTCTACGCCGTGCTGGAAGAAGGCATCGCCGTCGTCGACAGCTCCGTGGCCGGCCTCGGCGGCTGCCCCTACGCCAAGGGCGCATCGGGCAACGTGGCAAGCGAGGACGTGGTCTACCTGCTCAATGGCCTCGGCATCGACACCGGCATCGACCTCGACGCCCTCGCCGCCAGCGGCACCTGGATCACCCAAACCATCGGGCGACCCAACCGCTCCAAGGTAGGTGTGGCGCTAGCCAGCCGCTGACGGCAGGCAGGCTCTGCACCCTGCCCTTTCAAACTACTTCTGTCCTTACCCCCGGTATGTCGCTCATGCCGGGGGCTTTTTATGGTGGATTCGTTGGCTACAACGAAAAGCCCCGAGCTAAGTGAATAGCTCGGGGGTGTTCGAATTAGATAACGCTGCCAACATGCGCGACTACGGAATGGAGGCGAAGCCGCAATGTAGTAGGCGTCGCCGTGATTGGCTTTGTTATGTGCGGACTTCCTTTTTCCAATACCCATATAGACCTTCAATATCCGATGAGCAAAGGTATTTCATGCAATTTTTTAGCTTCAGATCAGGCCAAGCCCACCATTCCATGTCTAACAGCATAGAAATTTCTGATTCTGAAAACCGAAACCTAATATGCTTCGCCGGATTAGAGCCCACAACCTCATATGACGCTACATCTTTGGTTACTACAGCACGGCTCGCAATAATCGCACCGTCTCCAATTTTCACACCAGGCATAATCATGGCTTCGGAGCCAATCCAAACATCATTTCCAATGACGGTGTCGCCCGAACGTTGGAATCCGTCTTCGGCACCCGCGAAGGTTTCATTGTCTTGGTAGAAAAATGGAAATGTGCTAATCCAGTCATTTCGATGGCCTTGGTTTCCCGCCATCATAAATACGGCACCAGAACCTATGGAGCAATAGCTACCGATTATCAGTTTATCTACGTCATTTCTATCAGGACTGAGATAACGCGCACAATCGTCGAAGCTATGACCATGATAACAGCCCGAGTAGTAGCTATGCTTGCCAACAATAATATTTGGATTCGTCACTTGTTATAGCAACGAAACGCCTAAAAAAGGAGATTCAAAATAGTTCATAATTCCAACTTTTCTCGAAGCACATAACGCCCGCTTAAGGGGCAGCCAGCGTTACTACCAACTTACCGCATAACACCGTAATCACAAAAACCAACGCATAGTAAAAATGCCACGCGTTGGCTGTCCCTCTTGAAGCGTTTGTTATGAGCAGCTAGCTAAAGGTTACTCGATTGCTTTTAACACTCGTGCTGGGTTGCCACCAATGACAACATTGCTACCAAAGCCCTTTGTCACAACAGCTCCCGAGGCAACAACAACATTGTCACCTAACGTCACTCCAGGGTTGATCGTTGCATGACCACCAATCCAACAGTTGTTACCTATTCTGATTGGCTTTGCAAACTCTACCCCACTGTTTCTCTGAATCGGATCGATTGGATGAGTTGCCGTATAGATTCCGACCTGCGGTGCTATAAAACAGTTTTCACCAATACGAACTTCCGCTACGTCCAAAATGACACAGCCAAAATTGGCATAGAAATTCTCACCAACGTGTATATTCAGCCCGTAATCGCAGTTGAAAGTCGATTCAATGTGAATGCTATTTCCTGTAGAACCCAACAAGGATTTGACTATCTCTACTCTTTTATCTGGGCAACTTACACTTGTTTGATTTAGCTTCTCTGTGAGTAAACGAGCCTCAAGACGCAACTTGACGAGCTCAGCGTCACTCGGATCGTAATACTCACCAGAGAGCATTTTTTCTCTTTCTGTCATATATAACTCAGTTCTAAAGTTTAATGCTGCTCATAACAGGTATTAGATAACAGGTATTAGATAGCGCGCTCGTTTATTGACTTGAACGAGCATGCGCGTTCAACAATCTTATCAGCGCAACCTTTCCTCAGCTAACCCTTTGATTTCAGGGCTTACAAAGAAAACCTTGGCCACCTATACAAAATTCGCTCGCTCGCGCGTTTTGCCAGCGTTAATAATACTGTATGGGCATCCATGCATCGGAAGGACGGGAGTATGGATACGCACAGCATACCGCCGAAGCTGATGGACCGGGTCAGGGCCACCATGCGGGTGAAACACTACAGCCCGCGCACCGAGAAAACCTACTGCTACTGGATACGCTTCTTCATTCGCTACCATGGGATACGTCATCCTTCCGGCATGGGTGGAGCAGAAGTATGCGCCTTCCTCGAGCATTTGACGGTGGAGCGCCGAGTGGCGGCGGCCACACAGAACCAGACGCTGAACGCCCTCGCGTTCCCCTATCGTCACGTCCTCGATCAACCCTTGGGAGATATCGGAGAGTTCTCGCGTGCCAAGCGCCCTCGCCGGCTTCCGGTGGTGCTTTCCCATGAAGATGTCATGCGAATGCTGGGCCACCTGGCAACCCCATCCACCTGCTGGCCACCCTGGTGTATGACTTAGGCCTTCGGCTCATCGAGAAATGCCGGCTACGTGTTCGCGATATCGACTTCGAGCGTCAGGTTATTACGATGAGAGCTGGCAAAGGCTTTGTTGGAGTACGCAGCCCACTTGGTTGAAGCACCGAAGACGCCAGGCACGCTACCGCCCCTACCTGAGCATGGTGGTGACGTGTAGCCATCCATGCGGTAGTCACTGGATATTGCGATATGCCTTCCTGGTTCCCTGCAGCGTACGCATTAGCAAAGCCTATGTGAGCCAATATGGGATTAACAGTAGAACTTGTCGATGGGGCGCGGTGGTCCCCAGGAGGGGGGCACTGGCTGGCCCAGCCGCTCCAGGGTGGTGACGGCTGTATGTTAAAGTGAATTTGCTGCCGCCTTTACAGGCGTCTGCTGTTCGTACCCGGCAAGAAGGAGTGATGACATGGCTAACCAGTGGCATGCCGATCCGCTCGTATGGGGCCGCGGCCCTCGCCTGTTCGAGATTTTCCTGGAGCCAACCTGCCCGTTCTCGGTCAAGACCTTCAACAAGCTCGATGACTTTCTCAGCCAGGCCGGCGAGGAAAACGTCCGCGTGCGGATCTGGCTGCACTCTCAACCCTGGCATCTGCTTTCCGGCATCGTCATCCGCGCGATCATCGCGGCCTCGACGCTTGAGGGTGGTAAGGCCAACGCCTACCGGGTCATGGCCGCCGTGGGTGAGCACCGCGATGCGTTCGTGTTCGAGAATCACTGTAGCGGCCCCAATCGACGCACCACACCGGATGAGCTGCTCCAGAAGCTGGAAGACTACAGCGGCGTGGCCCTCACCGCGGCGTTCGATACCCCCGACCTTGAGCGCGAGATCAAACACCACGCCAAGTACTCTCGCCAGAACGGCATCCACGGCTCCCCCACCTTCATGGTCGACGGCCTGATGGATCCGGGCATGGGCAGCGGCGATGACGTGAATGAGTGGCTCAAGCGCTTCCGCTGACCCTCGCCGTCGGCCGTGGCGACCTATCGCCGCCTGATCGAGTGGGTAAAGGCTAGAGAATAGAGACTGGAGAGTGTGCTTGACGCACGCCTGATATTTCTATACTTTACGAAATATGGAAAAATCAAACATCATCGAGAGCTTTTCCGCCCTGGCCCAGGAGACGCGCCTGGAGGTCTTTCGCCTACTGGTGCGGCAAGAACCGGATGGCCTCCCCGCCGGCGAGATCGCACGGCAGTTGTCGGTGCCACACGCCACGATGTCGGCACACCTCGCCGTTCTGTCGCGGGCAGGCCTGGTGGTTTCCCGTCGCCAGGGGCGCTCGATCATCTATCGGGCGAACCTGAGCCACATGCAGGAAGCCATCCGCTTTCTGGTGCGCGACTGTTGCGCGGGGCATCCGGAGGTGTGTGAGCCCTTGGCGGAGTCCCTGCTCGATTACCCCCCGAATCAAGACGAAAAATGAGGCGTTATGCTTCCCCAGATTTATCACAACCCGAACTGCGGCACATCGCGTAACACCTTGGCGATGATGAAGGCCTCTGGAGAGTCTCCCGAGATCATCGAATACCTCGAGACGCCCCCGAGCCGGGAACGCCTTGTGGAGCTGCTGGCGATGATGGGTATCGGCCCGCGAGAGCTGCTGCGACGCAAGGAAACTTGCTACGCGACATTGGGGCTGGACGACCCGGCCTTGACGGATGATCAGTTGATCGATGCCATGCTGGCGGAACCGATTCTGATCAATCGGCCGCTCGTGGTGACACGCAAAGGTGCCAGGCTATGCCGACCCGCGGAGACCGTACTCGATCTCCTTGACCATCCGGTAGCGCACTTCGTCAAGGAAGATGGTGACATCATTCATTACCCAGGAATCGCGCCATGAGCGACATCAAGATGCTGGCAGACCTTCCCCATATCGACCCTTCTCAGCTGCGCCCCATCGACACGGCACTGCTGGCAGGCCCCGATGCCCCCCAGCATGCGCCACGCATTCTCGTGCTCTACGGATCGCTTCGAGAACGCTCCTACTCGCGTTTCGCTGCCGAAGAAGCCGAGCGACTGCTCCGCTGGTTCGGATGCGAGGTGCGGATTTTCAATCCCAGCGGCCTGCCCTTGCCGGATGATGCCGGGGCCGACCACCCCAAGGTTCAGGAGCTACGCGAGCTGGCCCAGTGGTCGGAAGGCATGCTGTGGGTCAGCCCCGAGCGCCATGGCGCCATGACGGCCATCATGAAGGCCCAGATCGACTGGATTCCGTTGTCGCTGGGCGGTATTCGTCCGACCCAGGGCAAGACCCTGGCCGTGATGCAGGTCTCAGGAGGCAGCCAGAGTTTCAATGCGGTCAACCAGATGCGCATCCTCGGACGCTGGATGCGCATGGTGACGATCCCCAACCAATCGTCGGTGCCGCGAGCCTTCGTTGAATTCGATGACGCTGGCCGCATGAAGCCTTCGTCTCTGTACCTGCGCATCGTGGATGTTTGCGAGGAGCTCACCAAGTTCACCCTGATGATTCGGGGACGCAGCGACTACCTGACCGACCGCTACTCCGAGCGCGTGGAAAGTGCCGAAGAGGTATCCCGGCGCGTGAACCAGGGCGTCATCTAACGGGGAGGAACCAAACCATGAACGAACGCCAGGACTCCCAGGCCACCAGCGCCGCCGAGGGAATGGGTCTGTTCGAACGCTATCTCTCGGTGTGGGTGGCGTTGGCTATCGTCGCCGGGGTGCTACTCGGCCAGTTTGCGCCGGCGGTGCCCGCAACGCTGTCACGCTTCGAATACGCCCAGGTATCGATCCCGGTGGCGATCCTGATCTGGGCGATGATCTTTCCCATGATGGCGCAGATCGATTTCTCCGCGGTGCTCGGCGTGCGCCGCCAGCCCAAGGGGCTGATCATTACCACCACGGTGAACTGGCTGATCAAGCCTTTCACCATGTTCGCCATCGCCTGGTTCTTCCTGATGGTGGTGTTCCGGCCGCTGATTCCGGAGCAGCTGGCCAGCCAATACCTGGCCGGCGCCATTCTGCTCGGGGCCGCCCCCTGCACCGCCATGGTCTTCGTGTGGAGCTATCTGACCCGCGGCGATGCCGCCTATACCCTGGTGCAGATCGCCCTCAACGACCTGATCATGCTGTTCGCCTTCGCGCCCATCGTGGTCTTCCTGCTCGGCGTCTCCAACATCCAGGTCCCCTGGGACACCGTGGCGCTGTCGGTGGTGCTCTATATCGTCATCCCGCTCGCCGCGGGCTACCTGACGCGGCGCACCCTGATCGCCCGCCATGGCAGTGAGTGGTACGACAACGTCTTTATGAAGCGTATCGGTCCGGTGACACCGATTGGTCTGATCATCACCCTGGTACTGCTGTTCGCCTTCCAGGGCGACGTGATCCTCGCCAACCCGCTGCATATCGTGCTGATCGCCATCCCGCTGATCCTCCAGACCGTCCTGATCTTCTTCATCGCCTATGGCTGGGCCAAGGCCTGGCGGGTGCCCCACAGCGTGGCGGCGCCCGGCGCGATGATCGGCGCCAGCAATTTCTTCGAACTGGCCGTGGCCGCCGCCATTGCCCTGTTCGGGTTGCAGTCGGGCGCGGCACTGACCACGGTGGTTGGCGTGCTGGTGGAAGTGCCGTTGATGCTGGCCCTGGTGCGCATAGCCAACCGGACTCGGCATCGCTTCCCCGAGGGCGACGTACCCCCGCCCGCCGCGGCCCGGGGCTGACTCTCGCTCATCGAGTCGACACTCTTCGCCCGCCGCACTTGTCGCGGCTATGCTTAACGTCACAGCAGGTTCGTCATGATCTACATCGATAACCAAGGCATTACCGATCCGCACATCAACCTCGCCATCGAGGAGCATTGCATCCGTCACCTGCCCGCCGGCGAGGACTACCTGCTGTTCTACATCAACGCGCCGTCGATCATCATCGGCCGCAACCAGAATACCCTGGAAGAGATCCACCAGGCGTATATCGACGAACAAGGCATTCATGTCGTGCGGCGCATCTCCGGCGGCGGCGCCGTGTATCACGATCACGGCAACCTCAACTTCAGCTTCCTGACCGATTTTTCCAGAGACAAGCTGAACAACTTCAAACAGTTTGCCACCCCCATCATCGAGGTCCTCAACGACATGGGCGTGTCGGCCGAGATGAAGGGTCGCAACGACATCGTGGTGGGCGACAAGAAGATCTCCGGCAACGCCCAGTTCTCCTCCACCAAGCGCATGTTCAACCACGGCACCCTGCTGCTGGACTGCGACCTTGGCCAGGTCACCAAGGCGCTCGACGTGAAGATGACCAAGATCCAGTCCAAGGGCCACAAGTCCGCCCGGGCACGGGTCGCCAACATCGCCGAGTTTCTGGAAGCGCCGCTTTCCACCGAGGCGTTCAAGGAGAAAATACTGGCGAGCCTCTTCCTCGATGGAACCGAGCGCAGGACCTATCGCCTGACCGCCGAGGACTGGGACAGCATCAACGCGCTGGTCGAGGAAAAATACCGCCAGTGGGACTGGAACTACGGCCGCTCACCCGACTTCGACATCCAGCGCACCCGACGCTTCACCGCGGGGATTATCGATTTCCGCCTCAAGGTAAAGCGTGGCGGCACCATCGAAAACGTCAAGATCTACGGCGACTTCTTCGGCCAGCGCCCGGTCAGCGAGATCGAAGACGCCCTGGTCGGCGTGCGCTACGACAAGGGCGATATTCAAGGCGCACTGGAAGACATCGATCTTTACCCCTACTTCGGCGAGGTGGACCGCACCGAGTTTATCGACCTGATCTACGGGCCGGACGAGCAGTAGCTCTCCGGCTTTGGTGGCGCCATGGCGCCATAGCCCTGATCATGCTGATGGGCGCCGACCTCTCGGGCCTGCTGTGGGCCCGGCTCGGTTTCGCGCTCGTGGTTATCGCCCTGCTCGCGCGCCTGCCCTGGCTGCCGGCCACTCTCGGCGGCCAAGGCCAGGACGACGACACGACTCGCCGTGCGGCGAAACAGCAACGCTAGCCTCGCCCAGCGCCCTGACCGGGAGGCGGCGCCGAGAGAGCTATGCAAGACCATGCAGGACATCAGCCGTGGGCCAGAAGCCTGGCCATCGCCTGTTCGGCGTGTATCTCGGTAGTATCGAACAGGGGAACCTCGGTGTCGTCGCCCTGAATCAAGAGCCCGCCGAGGCTGTCTATGTCCTGCACTGCTTCCAGAAGAAAACCCAGAAGACGAGCAAGGCGGATCTCGACCTGGCCGAAGCCAGATACCGCGTCTTGCTGAGTGAGGTGAAACAATGAGTAATGAGACATTCGACAGCGTGTGGGACGCCATCGAAGACACTGCCGCCGAAGCGGAAAACATGAGGCTGCGCTCTGGTCTGATGATGGCCCTTGAGCAGCACATTAACCGCCAGGGCTGGACCCAGGGCGAAGCCGCTAAGCGGATGGGCGTCACTCAGCCCAGGGTGTCCGATCTGATGCGTGGCAAAATCCACCTGTTTGGTCTCGATACGCTGGTAAACATGGTGGTAGCAGTGGGGTTACATGTCGAAATGCGCGTATTAGATGTCGCGTAAGACAATCTAGTTATCAGAGGCGAGGCGAGAGTTGGCCGCTAGCGACTTGACAGAGCACTGTTAGAAATCTGGGCACCCAAGCCAGTAGCACTCGGATGTCTTGTCAGGCCGCCACCAGCCTTTTCACCTTGAGCTCGCTACGGTGCTGCTCGGCGTGCCACAGCTCGTACTGGGACTGCTGGCTCAGCCAACTTTCCGCCGAGGTATCGAAGGCGATGGAGAGGCGGACCGCCATCTCGGGGCTGATACCCGCCTTCCCATTTAGCACGGCACTCAGCGTTTTACGGCTCACGCCCAGTGCCTCTGCCGCCGCCGTGACGGAAAGGCCCAGAGGCTCCAGGCAGAGCTCTCGTAATACCTCGCCGGGATGAGGGGGGTTGTGCATCAGCATGGCGTCACCTCAGTGGTAGTCCTCATAATTCACGATCTCGGCATCTCCGTCCACGAACCGGAAGGTCACGCGCCAGTTACCGCTAACGGTGACCGACCAGATGCCGGTTCGATTACCCGATAGCCCATGCAATCGAAGCCCAGGCAGGTCCATATCCTTGGCATCCGATACGGCATGTAGACGGCCGAGAATGAGTCGAAGCCTCTTCGCATGTGCTGCCTGGATGCCCGCAGTGTTGCCGGTCTTGAAGAATTTGGCCAAGCCCTTGTGTTTGAAGCTTCGAATCATTCCTTAACTGTAACCTGTAACGTTCTAGGTATCAAAGTCATGCTTAAGGCTTGCGCGCCAGCAGGGTGGCAAACTGCAGCCGCGCGCCGTTATGCATGGTGCCGACATCCTCGTTGTACTTGACCAGCTCCCAGCCCGCGTAGGCCTCGCGTAGCTGCCCGGCGCCGAGAGTAAAGGGGAAGCCCACCGGGCAGGGGTGCTCGGCGGTATCCATGGCGCAGACGATCGTGTTGTAGCCGCCGGGCCGGGTGTGCGCCTGCATGTCGGCGATCACCGCTTCGACACGGCTCGGGTCGAGAAACATCAGGGTGACGGTACAGGCGATCAGCCCGTACTCCTTGTCCAGCGCGGCGCGATTGATGTCGTACACCCGGGGTTCGATGTTATCGATCCCCTCCCGGCCGACGATCTGCTGCAGCACGTCGATGGCGCCGGGATTGTTGTCCACCGCGATCACATCGAAGCCCAGCTGACTGAGGTAGAGGGCATTGCGCCCGTTGGAGCAGCCCATGTCCAGGGCGCTGCAGGGCGCCACCACCCGGCATGTCTCGGCCACCTCGCTGTGCACGGGATTCAGGCCGTAGCGGCTATTCAGATCAGATGACATCGTATTCCCCTTGCCTTTTTATCAATGCCTTACTATCAATGCCTTTTTATCGAATGCATCACCATAAGATGCATCCATATTACTACTATTTAGACACGACGAAATACCGACAGCCAGGATTTTTGCGGGCCGAACGCATCGACCCGGCACCATCGGCTAGAAGTTCGGGTTGATACTCAACGAGAGCATGGCCGAGAGCTGGCACAGCGGCCTTCCCGATATCTGCTGTAATTCGTTGAAGGCGTCCTGGACCCGCTGCTTGTCGCGCTGGCTCGTCGGCGCCTGATCAATGACTCCGGCGGCCACCAGGCGGGCCACCACGTCGCTGGTCAACAGGAAGGTGTCCTTGCCGACCAGGCGCAGGAAGCCGGCGCCCGAGCGTCCCCCCAGGCGAGCGCCCCGCCTGGCCAGCAAGCGCCATAGACCGATGATGTCGTAACCGGGCCAGTTAGCGATGAACTCGCCGAAGCTGCCGCCATGCTCCCGGCGAATATCCAGAATGAACTGGGCGTTCCTGGGAATGGTATGCAGCTTGGTGCGGTGGCGAATGATGCGGTCGTTGTTCATGTAACCATCGACCTGCTCCGGGGTGAGCAAGACCATCGTCTCGGGGTCGAAGCCCCAGAAGGCGTCCTCGAAGGCGGGCCACTTGGCATCCACCACCGAGTGTTTCATGCCGGCCCGAAACACGCGCAGGCTCATGGCCGACAGGTAGCGATCATCGCCCAGTTGCGTCAGTTCGTCCGCCGACAGCGGCCTGGGCAGGAAGGCCTCCATGGCGTCGTCGGAGTCGAAGCGGCTACGCACCGTGTCGTAGAGCCACCGATAGTCAGGTCTCGTCATTACCGTTCTCCACGTCTACGCCGATGAAACCACCGGACTGGCGCCGCCACAGGGCGGCATAAAGCCCGCCCCGCGCCAGCAGCTCCGTATGGCTGCCACTCTCGACGATCTGGCCCTCATCGATCACCACCAGACGGTCGAGCATGGCGATGGTCGACAGCCGGTGGGCGATGGCGATCACCGTCTTGCCCTCCATCAGTGTATAGAGCTGCTCCTGGATCGCCGCCTCTACCTCGGAGTCCAGCGCCGAGGTGGCCTCGTCCAGCACCAGGATCGGCGCGTTCTTGAGCAGCACCCGGGCGATGGCGATGCGCTGGCGCTGGCCGCCGGAGAGCTTGACCCCGCGCTCCCCCACATGGGCATCCAGGCCACGGCGCCCCTGTAGATCCACCAGATCATCGATGAAGGTGTCGGCATGGGCGCGGCGCAGCGCCTCCTGGATCTGTTCCTCGCTGGCCTGGGGGCTGCCGTAGCGGATGTTATCGCGCACCGAGCGGTGCAGCAGCGAGGTGTCCTGGGTGACCATGCCGATATGCCGGCGCAGCGATTCCTGGGTCACCCCGCTGACATCCTGGTCGTCGATCAGGATACGCCCGCCCTCCAGGTCATAGAAGCGCAGCAGGAGGTTGGCCAGGGTCGACTTGCCGGCCCCGGAACGGCCGATCAGCCCCACCTTCTCGCCGGGGGCGATGGTCAGGTCGAGGCCCTCGAAGACCGGCCGGCCCTGGCCGTCGGGCCGTGCATAGCCGAAGTGCAGCGCGTCGAAGCGGATCTCGCCGTGCGGCACCACAAGCGCCCCCGCATCGGGCGCGTCCTGGACCGCCGGCTCCTGGGCGATGGTGTTCAGGCCATCCTGCACCGTGCCGATGTTCTCGAACAGGCTCGCCACCTCCCAGAGGATCCAGTCGGACATGAAGCGGATGCGCATCACCAGGGCGATGGCCACGGCGATGACACCCAGCGACACCGTTTCCAGGTACCAGGCGCCGATGGCCATGGCCGCCACTCCGGCCAGCAGCAGCGAGTTGAGCGCCGTCAGGCTGACGGTAAGGCCGGTGGCCAGGCGCATCTGCCGATATACGGTGCCCATGAAGCCCTCCATGGCGTCCCGGGCGTAGGCCTCCTCATGGTGAGTATCGGCGAACAGCTTGATGGTCTGGATATTGCTGTAGCTGTCGACGATGCGCCCGGTCATCACCGCCCGCGCGTCGGCCTGGGCCATGGACACCGCCCGCAGGCGCGGCACGAAGACCCACATGATGGCGATATAGCCGATCAACCAGAGCACCAGCGGCAGCATCAGCCAGGGCTCGGCGCGGCCCATCAGCAGCATCGCGCCGCTGAAGTAGACGAGCACATAGACCATCAGGTCCATCAGCTTCATCACCGTCTCGCGGATCGCCAGGGCCGTCTGCATCACCTTCTGAGAGACTCGCCCGGCGAACTCGTCCTGATAGAAGGCCAGGCTCTGGCCGAGCATATGGCGATGCGCCAGCCAGCGGCCGATCATCGGATAGTTGCCGAAGACGCCCTGCTGGGTCACCAGCGTTTGCAGCAGGGTCAGCAGCGGCAAGCCGATCACCACCAGCGCCGCCATGCCGGCCAGGCGCCAGCCGTGCTCGGCGAAGAAGCCCGCGCGCTCGGCGTCGGACAGCCAGTCCACCAGCTCGCCCATGTAGCCGAAGAAGACCACCTCCGCCGCCGAGACCAGCGCCGTCAGCAGCGACATCACCAGCAGCAGCGGCAATAGCGGCCGCGAAAAGTGCAGGATAAAGGCGAACAGTCCCTTGGGAGGTGTGCCCCGGTTATCCTCGGGATAGGGGTTCACTCGGGTTTCGAAATAGCGCAAGACGGCGCGAAGCATGATGACAATCCGATGGCATGAAATGGCCTGGGCCGCGCCGACCGGCGAGCCCAGGAGCTGGATGATACGACCAGGCCCGCGTCATTCTGCCTGTGGGGCAATGCGATAGCCCAGGGCATAGAGGGCCGGTACGAAGAACAGGGTGATCAGGGTGCCCACGGCCACGCCGCCGATCAGCACATAGGCCAGCGGCCCCCAGAAGCTGTCCAGGGTCAGCGGGATGAAGGCGAGTATCGCCGCCAGCGCCGTCAGCACCACCGGGCGGGCCCGCTGTACGGCCGCTTCCACCACGGCATCGCGCATCGTCATCTCGGCCCTGACGTTATCCGCCACCTGCTGGGTCAGGATCAGGGTGTTGCGCATCAGGATGCCCGCCAGGCCGATCAGCCCCAGGGTGGCCACGAAGCCGAACGGCTGATTGAACAGCAGCAGCGCGGCCACCGCCCCGATCAACCCCAGCGGGGCCGTCGCCATGACGATAAAGGTGCCGGCGAAGGAGCGCATCTGCAGCATGATGAAGATCAGCATCAGCACCACCATCAGCGGCTGCAGCGCCTGAATCGAGGCCTCGGCCTTGGCCGATTGCTCCACCGAGCCGCCAATCTGCAGCCGGTAGCCGGCAGGCAGGCGCTCGCGCAGCTCTCCCAGTGCCTCCCAGACCTCCTGGGTCACGTCGTTGGGCTGGGCCCCCTCGATCTCGGCGTTGACGGCCAGGAATGGCTGGCGGTCGATACGCTTGATCACCGGCTCCTCGAAGACCGTCTCCAGCTCCCCCAGCTGGGCGAGCGGTATCCGCCGTCCCTCGCGGTTCAGTATCTCCAGGCCCTGCAGGTCGACGCTGTCTGCCTGGGCCCCACGCCCCACGGCAGGCACCAGCCGGATGCCGTCACGCAGCTCGGTGATGGTCATGCCGTCGAGCTGGAACTGCAACTGACGCGCCACCTCGTCCGGGGTCAGGCCGATCAGCTGCAGCCGGTGATGATCCATGGCCAGGTGCAGCCGCGCCACCCGTTCATCCCACTCGAGGTGGGGGTCCCGTATGGCGGCATGGGCGGCCATCACCTCGCGGACCTCATGGCCGATGTCGCGCAGGCGGTCGGCGTCATCGCCCAGCACGCGGATGCTCACCGGCCAATCGACCGGCGGCCCGTAGAGCAGCTTCTGCACGCGCACCCGCGCCTCGGGGAAGTCACCGTCGGCGATATGCCCATTGAGCCTGTCGATCAGCCGCTCCCGCGCCTCGACACCCTCGGTCACCGCGATCAGCTTGGCAAACGCCGGATTGGGCTGTTCGGGGTTGGCGGAGATGAAGAAGCGCGGCGCCCCGGCCCCCACGTAGGCGGAAAGCGATTCCACGCCCTCGGCCCCGCCGATCAGCGCCTCGAGGCGACGCGTGGTCGCATCGGTGGCGCCGATGGCCGTGCCCTGGGGATGGTAGACGCTGATCAGCACCTCGGGGCGGTCGGAGCTGGGGAAGAACTGCTTCTCCACCGGCCCGGCCAGGCCCGCCGCGGCCGCCACCAGCAGCGCCACCGTGAGGGCCACCACGCTCTTGCGGTGGCGCACACAGGCACTGATGATGCCCCGCAGGCGCCGATACCCGCGGGACTGATAGGCCTCGCCCGGGGCGTGGGTCGCGGTCTGTTCGGGTAGCAGCTTGACGCCCAGATAGGGGGTGAAGACCACCGCCACGATCCACGACAGCAGCAGCGCAATGCACAGCACCCAGAAGATATTACCGGTGTATTCGCCCACGGCGGATTGCGCAAAGCCCACCGGCACGAAGCCGGCCACCGTGACCAGGGTGCCGAACAGCATCGGGGCCGCGGTGACATGCCAGGCATGGGCGGCGGCCTCGAGGCGATCCCAGCCCGCCTCCATCTTCACGATCATCATCTCCAGGGCGATGATGGCGTCGTCGACCAAAAGCCCGAGGGCGATGATCAGGGCGCCGAGGGTCACGCGGTCCAGGTTGATCCCCATCGCCAGCATCGTCACGAAGGTCAGCGCCAGGGTCACCGGTATGGCGATCCCCACCACGATGCCGGCGCGCAGCCCGACCGCCAGCATGGTGACCAGCATCACCACCACCACGGCCACCAGGAACTTCACCTGGAAGAGGTTCACCGCCCCGGCAATGGCGTCGGCCTGGTTGGTCATCACCTCCAGCGACATGCCCAGCGCCAGGCGCTGGCGCTCCTGCTGCCAGAAGGCGTCCAGGCGATCGCCGAAGGCCAGGCCGTTGACCCCGGTTTCCATCACCACGCCCAGCAGCAGGCTCTCCTCGCCGAAGGCGCGCACCAGGTAGCTGGGCGGGTCTTCATAGCCGCGGGAGATCTCGGCGATATCGCCCAGGCGAATCAGCCGCTCGCCGATGCGGATCGGCACGTCGGCCAGCGTCTCGGGGTCGGAGAGGTCATGGGTCAGCCGCAGATAGAGGCGCGGCCCCCGGGTATCGATGCGCCCGGCCGGCAGCAGCCGGTTATGCGCCTGAATGGCGGAGAAGACGGCCTCGGGCGAAATGCCCAGGCTCTGCAGCCGGGCCAGGTCGAAGTCGACATGCATGCGCTCCTGACGCTCGCCCAGCACCTCGGCCTTGGTGACCCCCTCGACGCGCTGCAGCCGATCACGAATGTCCTCGGCCTCGCGTACCAGCTCGCGCATCGGCATGCCCGGGGCGCTCAAGGCCGCCAGGGAGAAGTAGACGTCGCCGAAGTCCTCGTTGATCACCGGCCCCAGCACGCCTTCGGGCAGACCAGGGGCGGCATCCTGCATCCGACGGCGCACCTGATAGAAGCGCTCCGTGATCGCCTCGCCGGGCACGGTATCCTCGAACTCCACCTTGAGGTCGGCGCGCCCGGGGCGAATGGTCGTCTCGATGCGGTAGAGATCATCGACCTCCTGGATATCCTTCTCCAGCGGGTCCACCACGCTCGCCTGGATCTCCTGCGGCGAGGCGCCGGGCCAGGCCGCCGAGACCATCATCACGCGCACGGTGAAGTCCGGGTCTTCCGCTCGCCCCAGGGAGGTGAAGGCATAGAGGCCCCCCAACAGCGCGATCACCAGGAAGAACAGCGTGACGGCGCGCTCGCGAACCGCCAGCGCCGAGAGGTTGGGAAAGCTCACGGCCCGCCCTCCTCGCCCAGTGGCCGAACCGCCATGCCAGCCGTGAGCAGATGGGTGCCCAGGCTGATCACCGCCTGGCCGGCCTCGAGCCCCTCGCCGCTGACCCAGGCATGCTCCCGGGTGACCCGCTCCAGGGTCACCGCCAGCGGTCGGGCCTCTCCCTCAACGATGCGCCATAGCCTGGGGCCGTCTCCGCGCTCATCCAGCGCCGCCACCGGTACCCGAAAGCGCCCCCGGGAAGCGGTCTCCGGCAGGGTAAATCGCGTCTGGACCACCTCCCCCAGGCTATGTGCCTCGAGCGGCGACTCGAGGCGATAGCGGGCGCGCCAGGTGCGGCTGGCGGGGTCGGCCGCCCCGGCCACCTCGCGGCGAGTCAGGGCGATGCGCTTCTCCCCTGTCAGCAGCTCACCCGCCTGGGGTGGCCGCGACCGGGCGGGGAAGTTGACCTCGACTTCTCGCGGCCCCTCCTGGGCCAGCCGGGCGACCGCCTGGCCGACACCGACCACCTGCCCCGGTTCGCCACTGACCTCGATCAGCACGCCATCGGCCTCGGCGCGCAGGGTCGCATGGTCCAGGGCGTTACGCGCCTGGGTGACCCGGGCACTGGCCGCCTCGCGACGGGTGGCGTTCTCGCGTACCCCCAGCTCGGCGCGCTGGAAGGCCTGCCGGCTGAGATACCCCTTCTCCAGCAGCTGCCGGTCACGAGAGAGATCCGCCTCGGCCACATCCAGTGCCGCCTCGGCCGCGGCAAGCTCCGAGCGCGCGGCGGCAAGCGACTCTTCCAGGTCGCTGGGGTCGAGGCTGAACAGCACCTCCCCCTGGCGCACCCGCTGGCCGGCATCGACGTGGCGCGTGGCGATCTGGCCGCCGACCCGAAAGGCCAGGGGTGTCTCATAGCGGGCACGCAGCACGCCGGTGAGCGACAGCGTAGGAGCCGAATTCGTCGTCAGCGTGGCCGTCTTGACCCAACGCGGCGAGTCCGCCGCCGAGTGTGGCGACGACGCCTCCTGACAGCCGGCCAGCAGCACCAGCATCAGCAGTGCTAGGGGAAGATATCGCATTGAACACCCCGGAACGTAAAACGATTAATCAAACGTCTATTTGAAACAATCATGCCAAATGGTGCCGGCGTCAACCGCTGACCGGCTCGCCCCGGGGCTACAAGGCATCGCCCCCACGCCAGGCGACCGACGCGGGGGCGATATCACTCGCTAGTGCGAACGAGCGGGGACACTACGCCGGCGTCACGGCGATCCCGGCCCGGGCCGCGCGGGCGGCATGCAGCTTGCGGTAGCTCTCGATCAGGCGCTGATGCTTCTCCAGCCCCTCCAGCGCCATGCTGGTCGGCGTGAGGCCGTGGAAGCGCACACTGCCGTCTACCGAGCCGATCACCGCCTCGATGGTCTCTTCGCCGAACATGCGGCCCAGGTTGTAGCGGAAATCCGCCACCTCGAGCGCGCCGTCCAGCACGATCTCCAGCACCGCCTGCACCGCCTGGTAGAAGAGATTACGCTCCACGGTGTTGTCGTTGTACTGCAGGAACATCTCGACCCGCTCCAGCGCGTCCTCGTGCTGGCCCAGCGCCAGGTTGATCAGGAGCTTGAGCTCGAGGATGGTGAGCTGGCCCCAGATGGTGTTCTCGTCGAACTCGATGCCGATCAGCGTGATGATCGTCATATGCTCGTCGAGCTGGCTCTCCTCCAGGCGCTCGAGCAAATCGGCAAGCGCCGCATCGCTCAACCGATGCAGGTTGAGGATATCCTCGCGGTAGTCGAGGGCCATGTTGGTGTTGTCCCACACCAGGTCCTCCACCGGGTAGACCTCGGAGAAGCCGGGCACCAGGATGCGGCACACCGGCGCGCCGAGCTCCTCGCGCACGGCCATATAGGCCTCCAGCTCCATCTCTTCCAGGATGCCGAACAGCGCCGCACTCTCCTCCTCGTTGCTGAAGGTGCCGTTGCCGGTGAAGTCCCAGTCGCAGAACGCGATGTCCGAGCGCGAGCTGAAGAAGCGCCAGGACATCACCCCGGCGGAGTCGATGAAGTGCTCCACGGAGTTGTTGGGCTCGGTGACCGCCATGGAGTTGAAGGTAGGCGGCAGGAAGTCGTTGAAGCCCTCGAAACTGCGTCCCTGCAGCAGCTCGGTGAAGGTCCGCTCCAGGGCCACATGGAAGCTCGGGTGGGCGCCGAAGCAGGCGAATACGCCGCCGGTCTTGGGGTTCATCAGGGTCACGCAGATGACCGGGAACTGGCCGCCCAGGGAGGCATCCTTGACCAGCACCGGGAAGCCCTGGGCCTCCAGCGCCTCGAGGCCCTCGACGATCGCCGGATAGCGCGCCAGCACTGCCTGGGGGATATCGGGCAGTACCATCTCCTCTTCGATGATCTGGCGCTTCACCGCCCGCTCGAGGATCTCCGAGAGGCACTGCACCTGGGCCTCGGCCAGGGTGTTACCGGCGCTCATGCCGTTGCTGAGGTAAAGATTCTCGATCAAATTCGAGGGGAAGTAGACCGTCTCGCCGTCGGAGTGGCGCTCGAAGGGCAAGGCCACGATGCCGCGATCCGCCCGGCCGGAGTTGGTGTCGATCAGGTTCGAGGCACACAGCTCCCCCTCCGGGTCATAGACCTCGCGACAGTAGGCATCGAGGATGCCCTCGGGCAAGGCATCGTCGGGCCCCGGCTGGAACCACTTCTCGTTGGGGTAGTGAACGAACTCGGCATCGGCGATCTCCTCGCCGAAGAACTGGTCGTTATAGAAGAAGTTGAAGTTGGTGCGCTCGATGAACTCGCCCAGCGCCGAGCACAGCGCGCTCTCCTTGGTGGCGCCCTTGCCGTTGGTAAAGCACATCGGCGAGGCGGCGTCGCGGATATGCAGCGACCAGACGTGGGGCACGATATTGCGCCAGGAGGCGATCTCGATCTTCATGCCCAGATCGGCCAGGATGCCGGTCATGTTGGCGATGGTCTGCTCCAGCGGCAGATCCTTGCCCTCGATCCAGGTGCCATCATCGCCGTCCGCTTCGCCCAACGCCTTGCCCATCAGCAGGGCCTGGGCGTCCTCGTCGATGTTCTCCACCGCCTCGACCTGGAACTCGGGGCCGGTCTGCACCACCTTCTTGACCGTGCAGCGATCGATGGAGCGCAGGATGCCCTGGCGGTCCTTGTCGGAGATATCCTCGGGCAGCTCGACCTGAATGCGGAAGATCTGCTTGTAGCGATTTTCCGGGTCGACGATGTTGTTCTGCGACAGGCGGATGTTCTCGGTGGGGATATCCCGGGCATTGCAGTAGACCTTGACGAAGTAGGCCGCGCACATCGCCGAGGACGCCAGGAAGTAATCGAAGGGCCCCGGCGCCGAGCCGTCACCCTTGTAGCGGATGGGCTGGTCGGAAACGACCGCGAAGTCGTCGAACCTGGCCTCCAAGCGGAGGTTGTCGAGATAATTGACCTTGATTTCCATGGGGCACCGGGGAGCGTTGAGCGTGAACGAACGAAACCGCGCATTATCCCAGCTCTACCGCCGGGCGTCATGCCCAATCCCCCAGGTGCCAGGGCTATCGCAGATGGCCTGCATCGCTCGGGACCGCTCTGGCGGTGCCTGATTAGGCTTAATCATCCGCAACCGTGAGCGTGACTGCATCGTTGGCCAGTGGCTTGCTGGATAAGTTCAATCCAGACCAAGAGACCTCATCACCTCACTTTCACTGACCACGTCTGTAGTGACAACTGCATCCTTCAAAAGCAGTTTTCCACTAAGTAGCCTATCTAGATGGACATCAAATGAAGCAAATTCAGGGTGCAAGGCGGTTGGAATATGGATGTACACGTCCTTTTTCTGACCAATCCGGTAAATCCTGTCAGTAGCCTGTGCCTCTTTGGCTGGATTCCAGTGGCGCTCCAGGTGAATGACATGGTTGGCGCCCACAACTGTCAGACCAACACCGGCGGCTACCGGCGACATGATGATGATATTAAAGCCGTCAACGGATTCGAACTGCTCGATCAGCCCCTTCCTTGTCAGGCTTTCACCTTTTCTTTCTACTGCGGAAGTGTCCCCATTGATAACGCTGACATCAAGACCATAAATTTTATCGAGCCATACCTTCATAAAGCGCTGCACATTTTTTGAAAGTATAAATATAATGACTTTCTGCTGCGCTGACCTTATCTCATCAAGGACATCAAGAGTCACTTTCATTTTTGCCGACTCTGACATAATCATACGATATGAGTCAGGTTTGGAAACAAGAGATTGCAACGGTTCATTTGCTCGCGGATGAAGGGATATCGCCCTCATACTCTGAAGCGTTGACAGAGCAAATCCACGAACATCTTCTTCTTTTGCGCGACGCTTTCGATACAGGTCAATTGCCTCATTGTAAGCCGAGAGCTGGAAACCACTCATGGAGGAAGACAGCTTCGGGTTATAGGAAGCCCCATGGGAGGCATCGGGAACGCCACTAAAAATGCTTTTCGTAGGCAAGGCTGATAGCTGGTCTTCCTTAATACGACGCAGCATGAATTCACCGGCAGCCTTGCGTAAGTCGTTCCCAACCGACCCACGAACGGAATCTTTTTCGTTCTCCTCGGCACGAAGTATCGGAGTTATCCAACGATCCCTGAAATAGACCCAATCTCCCAGAAGCCCAGGCTGAGCAGTATCCATCAGGCACCAGAAGTCACCCAGCGAATTCTCAACAGGCGTACCAGTTGCCAGTATCTTGATGTCGCTATTAAGGCCTTTTGCCGCATGGGTCTGCAGGGTGTTAGGATTTTTTATATTTTGCGCCTCATCAAAGATCACCATGCCCCAATCAATGAGGCAGAAAGAGAATTGATAGTCACGAAGCGTTTGGTAGGTAGTAATCACGAGACGCCTGTTGATATCCAGCCTCTTCACACCTGCATCAGGTCCTACATGAAGAGCAAAGCGTATCTTGTCGGACTCCATCTGCCCCTCTTCGTCCAAGAGTTCAGATGCCTGAACGGATTCCCGCTTCTCCCCTTTTTTTTTGAATTCAGCAAGATCCCTGCCGGCCTGCAATACCTTGATATCTTTGAAGGGGATGCTCTTGTAGGTCAGTGAAACCTCCTGTTCCCAATTCTCCATAAGGCTGAGGGGAGCAATGATCAGAATAGGTTTCTCCGGTAGACCTTGCAGTTTTCTGTGAGACAGATACTCATTGATGCCAACAAGTGTCATGTATGTCTTGCCCAGGCCCATGTCATCGGCGAGAATCCCTCCCTGAATGCGCTCAAAGTTCTCAGTGTCGTCGAGAGTACTTAGCTCAATTAGTCGAAGCATCCAATTCACGCCCTCTTCTTGATGAGGGAAGGGCTGCCTGGCATAAGCTTCCCAGTCAGGCTGGCGCTGAAGGTTATGGCGCTTGAGCTTATCTAATAATGTCTCGCCGATATCTTCGGCATCTTTTACAATAACACCGACCTGAGTTTCACTTATCTCGGCAGAGTCTTTAGCAGCAACTGCTGACTCCTCTGGCTTATTAAGCGAATTCGCCACCTTGCCAAGAATGCTTTTCACTATACCAGGATCAGACACATCGATATTCTCTCCTTGAAAGTCAACAGTCTGGGCTCCCTGAGAGTATGCTGTATCAATCTTATCCTGAAGTTCCGAAAGCTCTTCATGGCTTTTAACAAGTTTATTGATAATTTCGGGGGGTGAAGCCGAGCTTTTGACACCGAACCAGTCGCTTTCTCCTTGCCCCAGCCCCCCGAAGTCCATGTGCTTGATTTTACCTACCCCAAGCACTCGCACCGAGAATCCAAGATCTAGATTAACAAGAGAGGCGTCAAGGAACGCAGAAGGAGATTTTATAAAATCGGCAACACTCTCTGAGGGAATTCGCCGATTACCCATAACCTCCTTGATGCCACTCATTTTCTCCTCGTCAAGTATTACAACGTTATTTTTTATTCTAATAACGCCGCCACGTTCATCTAGGTCCAACTGACCTAACCGCCCCTCTATCTCATCAAGCCCATAACCATCACCTACACTGGGAAAAAGCTCCAGGCTGCCATCGGGCAATTGCTTGGCAATAACACCGACCTCTTCGGCCATTTCTACATTAATTCTTTCAAAGTGGCTAAGATCAATATTCATTCCACTGCGTTTGGCCAATTGCAATGTTGCCAGAAGCAACAGATTCTCACTGCTTGTCTTCAAGGCTTCGGGAAGCAGTGAATGTCTATCAAGGGCCTGAAAAGCTTGCATCTGCGGCTGATCCAGCAGATAGCGGTGACCCGACCCAACTTCCATCAACGCACCTTTGCGACGACAAGGGACTTGAGCCCCATCATGCTCTGGAAATATCTTTACTGAGAAAGCCTTGCTGTTAGAGTGCCCATCAATGGAAACTTTGAACTCACCAGAAAAACGTGGTGGAAGCCCCAGAATTTCTGCCTGTTCATTATCAAGAGAGCCAGCAACACTAGCATCAAGGCTAAATCCATTAGGAAAACGCGAGGCAAGCCCCTGCTCTTCAAGCATCCGAAGGACAACGCCCTGTAGATTAATATTGGGCGCACCTCCTCCGGAAAGAAATCTTTCAAACTCTACCTTTTCAAGGTACAGCTTGACACCATCAGCATCAAATCTAATCTCAAAGCTTTCCGATCCGCCTTGGTGATCGCCAGCGTCAGGAAGAAATCTCTTGATGATTTGAGCAAGTCTATTCTTCATCACCCAGCACCTCGCTATTTCTTAGCACTCTCTCGCCTTCTGCCGAGATGATCCAGTTGAAGTTGGAGACTTGTATACAGTACCCCTTCAGGTCCAAATGCATCACATGATTGATGGCCTTTATTGGAAGGCCAAAGTGCTTTGAAATATCCCTCGACTTGCTATCAGGATGCCTATAAAGATAATATAATATCTTTATAGCTAGATCTGAAATAGAGCTCTGACCTTGACCCACATTTGAAGTATCACCATTTTTTTTAGCGTCAAAAGAAGCATGAAAAACACGTGCATCATCCTGTATTACAGGCCTCACAGTAGGAAGTCCAAATCTCGCAATATACTTTCTATAATCCTCCTTGCAAAGAAGAGCCTCAACATCGAGACTAATGCCATTTTTCGCTAGAAATTCAAAAACCTTATTCTGCCAATTCGAAGGACTGTGAACAACGGCAGCATACTCCAGGCTAGGATTCTCTTGCTTGTAGACCTTAGGCACTATATTTGTTAACTCAAAGTGCGACAAACTGGTCACCTCATAGCTAAGATGCTTAAGGCTTGGCGGAGCCAAGTATACCCAAAGCTTGAAGCTATGCGAGCCTTCAATCAAGTAAAAATCACCACAATCCAGATAGATAACTGCTTTATCAGAAAGCTGACCATCCAGTTTTATATAATTTACTTTCAACTCATTTTTCAAAATACCCCTGACTGAGTACTCGGCCTTTTTTCCAAGCATCAGTCTGGTATTTTTGATCATCTTGAGTCGAAAAAGTCCTTCTAGAAAAGCTTTTCTAGCAGGGAACATTCTCTTCAAATCAGCATTATTAGTTGATTCACCATACTGTTCTAACGCCTGAAGAAAAAGACGGAGATCCTGCTTGGAAAACCAGCCGCGCACTTTTTCCACCCTTTGCTCACCAAGGGGCGCCCACCATTCCCGGTAGCTCTTGACCCTACTTGAGACACGAGGGTCGCCGGCCAAGCTCAACATAAAATCCTGCCAGGCTTCACTAGCCTCTGTAACACGGTCAATCAACACCTCCAGAGCGGCATGGCCTATTCGCTTCCCTTCTCTTCCATATGGCGCCTTGGAGACGTCGTGATGCAACAACTCATCAAAGACAGGAGACCATTCTTGTTCATCGATCTCATGAAGTTTTTCTATATAATAATATGCACGACAGACATCAGCATATCGACCGTTATCAAACCCCTTTAAGCCAAATTTTGAGAACGCATCCTCTAGTGTTATACCATTCTTTATGGCGACTCTGACAACCTGAGCCGGCCCATCAATCTTCAAAATCCAGCCGCCATATTGCTTGACAACTAAAATCAAATCATTTGTTAATAGCTCTTCATCCAGAAGTTCAACTTTCTCTACCTGGTCAACAAGGACATTCTCAAACTGTTCCCTTAGAGTGCCATCGCTTTGCGAGGCATAACGATCCAGTCTGTCAAATTCTTGAAGGTAGAGCTGGAGCATATTGAGAAGCGGCACCCTGCCTAGCCTGGGCCGCTGCGCTTCAACAATAATTTCAAGCAGCCTGGGGCTCATCAGCCTCTTGAGTACGTCCGAGTCATCGAGCCAAAGCTGGGTCAGGGCCCGAACGGACACCCTTTTCTTGAGCAAGGTCGGTAAAACTCCGAAATTTCGACTTCTTGCCACATCCAGTAACTTCTCCTCTGCCTTAAGGTAGGCATCACCGCGACCGACATCGTCTTCAATTTTCTTTGTCGATTCGATAAGAAGTACCCAAGGCTCAAGAGACGAGGAACCCCAGTTTATATTGATAACTTCAAGAGGAGGCAATATCACTGAGAACCACCTACAAATGTATCCTGAACTTCTCGATAATCTTCCATCGTAGGGCGACGGATGGTAAATCTTATATCAATTCTCCTGTTAGCCCTGAGCTCTTCCTCAGTATCTTGAAATTCCGTGACAGAACGACTTTCGGCATAACCACTAACGGAAAATATCGGATGCCCATCCTGATTTATCAAGCTATCCAGGCGGCGACCCTCCGGAAGGACATCCAGCCAGTGTTGCCAAAGAGAAATGGCACGAAAAGCTGAAAGCCCCCAGTTACCCTTTCCCATCATCCCCTGATAAGGCCGATTATCGGTATGTCCCTCAACAAAAACGGTATCAATGTATTCTACTCGATTTTCCCGGAGGATCACGTCAGAAAGAACATTACCAATTTGAGTGGCAGTTTTCTGATACTGCGGACCAAGATCAAATTCAGCCGTCTCAAAGCCAAGAATATCATTGGGTATACTCAACACAGTGTCGTTTTCGCTGACGGAAACTTGTATTCCTCTCCGCTTCAGCTCCTCAGCAGCTTCATGCAATATAGTCCTCCTGACTTCTTCAGCCTGACGTAGCATCTGAATTTCTTCAGTAAACTCTTGCTGCTGCTCTTCCAGCTGCTCCCTAATCTCTATCAGCTGCACAATAAGAACGACCGACGCCAGTATAAAAATTATCAGCAGCACCGACATGATGTCTGAAAAAGACATCCAATATGGGTTCTCTTCGTCTACTTGAGACTTTCCACGCCTATTAAGACTCATCAGCGACGCTCCAGGTCATCCACAACACCACTGATTGCTGTGACAGTTCTCTTCATCTGATCGGCAAACGATAGCGTATTGGTATTCCAAGCTTCCATTCTCTCCGAAACTTGCTCACGAACTTCTTGGCTATATGTCCTAAGCCACTCTTCAGCTTGCTTCTCAATATTTTCCACCTGCTCACTCAGTGAGTCACCCAGCTGCGTAAACTCATCACGCAACTTGCGGATAAATTCGTCATTACTGCTTCCAAGCTCGCTGAACCCTTCATTGGCGAATTTAGCAGCAGCATCAAGCTGACGAGCAGCGTCACTGATGGCTTCCTGCATGCTCACAAGTGTGCGCGCGTGCTCGGAGATACCAGAAAGCACTTCACTATTTTTATCTGACACTTGCTCCAGACTTTCTGTAACGGAATTTACCCTCTCATCAAGAAGCACTGCGGTCTTGTGAAGATTGGCTGACAAGGTGCCTAGCTGGGCAGAGCTATTTGTCATGTTCTGACTACTACGTTCAGCATAATGTGCCACTTCGCTTAGCGAAGTGGACAGCATTTCGTATTGGGACGATATGCTTGTCAAATGCTGATTGGCATTTCTGGATGCCTCCCCCACCTGTCGCATCAACTCTTGCTGTTCATTGACAAGCTTTTCTACAAGACCACCGAACCGTTCTTCGATAGCTTTTTGCTGCTCATCAAACTGAGCTGCACGCACCTGATCCCGCTCCTCTGCCAAGGCAACTTGATTTTTAATCGCTGCAGTCTGGTCGTCAGATAACTTCTGTAGACTTTCTTCATGTGCTCGCTTCCGTTGCTCATCCCGCTCAGATGCTTGATGAAACTGGGTGTCCATCGACTCTGACATGCGCTCCATGAAGGACTCAAACTTTTCCGCCAACGCAGACTGCTGCTCCAATGATGTCTCTCGCTGTCTATAAAGCTGCTCAGCCAGCTCGCGCGATGTACTCTCGACATGTTCACCGCTTTTCTGTTGCTGCTCGGTTAGCTTTGTAAAGAGTTCGTCCATCCTTTTACTCATTGAATTAACCGCTTGGTTTACCTCCTCAGAAGCAGTTCCAAGCGCCTTACTTTGCTCACTCCCAGCCGTCTTCATGCCCTCCATAAAACTGGAAACAAGCTTCTCAAGAGTTTCAGTTGACTGGGTGCTTGCATTATCAACAAGTGACTGTATGGCTGGAGCCATGACATTGTTAAGCGAATCTGAAATAGCCTGCTGCATGGCCTCGCTCATTCCAGACACGGTTTCCTGAAGCCTGTCTCCAATACGCTCGTGAAGTTCCTGGAGTGCCTCCTTGCTTGCCTGACTGGACTCGGCAATATGAATAAGGGAATGCTCGGCAGGCATACGCGGATAAAGAAAATCGATTTCATGCTGAAGCTTATTAATACGCCTCAACGCACGCCTTTCCACCAGTTTCTCTATAACATTCAAGAAAAGACTTAGCCCAACCCCCCATACTGATGTCAAAAAAGCAATAGCGGCTCCGTTTATCATGCTCGCGATACCCACCCTGAGGGTATCGACATCATCAGCGTCGACCTGAAGGCCTCTCAAGCCAATTGTTAGGCCAATAAAGGTACCCAGAACACCGATCGCAGTAAGAAAGGTTGGTGCGGCTGCCAGCAGCCGACTTGATGTCAATCCGTAAGCTAATGTTTTTCCATTGAAAAAATGGTCGGCGTCCAAAGTATTGTAAAGCTTATCCTTATCAGAAGAATATACTAGACTCTCGTCAAATTCTTCCCACAGATTTCCGGCCTTGATACCTGACCTTTGAGCCTTTTCAAGAATTTCCTGACGTTTCCAGGCCAGTTCTTCTCGCGTCTGCCCTTTTATTAAACTTTCAACAAGACTTACATTCTTTCGATATTTATTGCAATAGTATAAAATTGAAGAAGTGGCGATAACCATGATCACCATCATTCCCAGCCAGAAAAAATCGCTCACCACTAGCTCTTGGTACCGGGAAAGATTCATGGCGTAAAAATTGGGAAGAAGATGCGAAACTGACTCAATCATTCTGTATACTACCCGATAGCTTTAAAATAAAAATCATCCAATATTGATGTACAGTATCGAATTGATACTACCCTTCTCGAGCCACCCTGACACATCCATGCCCTTGTATCTATCTTTCTCACGTTCGCTAGCCACTTTACCCATGAACTCCCAGCGACCGTCGGTGCAGACATCGCTGAAAGCTATCCTAAGGTACGGAGTGGAGTCTGCCGGGTGTAAGGTGCCTGGCGCACCTCTTCCAGGTGATAGAGGCGCCAGCCAGCCAAGGTTGGCGGGATTGAGAATACCTTGCCCTGTTCGTTCCAGATGCCCACTCTATATCTATACTCCAGCCAGGCAAGCTCGAAGCTCCCCACGACCTCCCCCTTGGCATCCTCCACGTTCTGCCCGATGACCGGCTCTGGCAGATCTTTGTCGACAATCCACTCTACAACAGGCAGAGCCGCCATATCGTCCAGGTGGTGCGCCCAAGCAGGAGGCACCGCCAAAGGATTATCAAGAATCTGCTCCGCCACATGGTGCCTCAGGTGGTCAATTTCCTCGAACACCAGATAGCCGGCACGATTCCATACACAGCCGCGCTGGAACCCGGGTAGAGCCGTCTGGCCGTTATCGATCTGGTCGAGTAGCGTCAAAACCTTCATGATGATCCAACTCCCTGCGGATCAGTTCTTTCCATAGCTATTCATCTGCATACCGCCCCTTCAAGTAAAGAGCCACGGCCCCCTCAGGGTTCGAAGCGGAGACGGTATCCACATGATCATAGCCACGGTTTGAAAGGTTCTTTTCCCACCAGCGGTTGCCGTTAATCCCGCAAGCGACGTAGATCCCGAGCGAAACCAGGGAAGCTAAGGTACCGATACTGCTATCAATGGGTAACATAGCCAGCACAATCACTGCGACAAGCAAACCACTACCGAGACCCCACATCTTCTTGACCATGGCCCAGAGAGGGCCAAAGAAAAAGCCTGGCCAGGACCAGCTCTTCTTGACAGCCTCTTTGCGACTCTCTAGGTACTCCAAGATCTCCTTCTAATACCAACCTATGCATTGCATCATGCTGACAGAGTTAATCCAGATACCGCACTGCTTTCAATTGAGCCTTACCCTGCCCCCAAGTAAAGGCCGTGATGCCTTGTTCCTCGACGGATTCCACAACAATGGCATCCGCGCCGCAGGCGCACGCATCGGCATGGGCGTTATTGATCGCGGCAGAGGCACTCTTATCATGCCCAAGTGTCGTCCCGGTACGTGAACTGATCATGCACGCCACCTCATAAGGACGTTCAATATCTCGATCATTGACATATCTATCGAGTTGGCAGTTAGGTGGCTTTACCTCACCCATAGAAACAGGCTGTACACCAACGGAACCGCAACCAGTCAGGCTAATAGCTGCCAGACTGGCAGCAGCAAAAGTGAGTACTTTTCTGGATATCACCTTGGATTCTCCATCATCAGATTTTAAGAATGGCATCGCCTGAAGGCGATGCCAACACAATGTTAGATCTTGCCAAGGTATTGCATTTTGTCGAGCATGTTCGAAGGCACATCCTCGACCAGTACCAAAGTGATTTCGGAGTTACCATCTTCGGCGGTAGCTACGTTCTCACCCAGAGAAGCATTGAGAGTATCCGGAGAGAGGTTGTACATGGCACCGGTCAGCGGGTCCACGATCAGCCAGCCGATCAGGCCACCGAAGATCAGGTTACCGCCGATGTACCAGCCATTGGGGTTGGAGCTGATCATCATGGTGCGGCTTTCATATCCATCCTTGGAAAGCTCAACGGTGTAAGTCTTGCCACCGAAGTAGCTACCATCCGACTTGCGCAGCTGCACAGTGGTCGGAGTAGTGTCTGAGTGCACCTCCATGCTGCGCTCGTCAGTAATCAGCACATTGGCATTGCTCGGGCTGCTATTAATCGTCACCGTCTGCTCTTTTTCACCGACGATTGAGGCACAGCCAGTCACCAGAGATAAGGTGGCGATGGCAGCAGTCAACTTAAGCATTTTCATTTTCATGTTCCCTTCTTTCTTTTGCGTTTTTTGGTAACATCATGTCACCGTCTGTTGCATGGCTCTTGCGGCCACATATTTGGCATCATGCCAAATTCTTTTTTATCTCTTGCTCACACTCACACAACTCGGTGGCTCTCTTCCCTGCTCAGGTGGAAGAGCGGAGCCTTGTACTTAGCGATAGTTACCTCAGGGGCCGTTGAGGAAGATGCCCTGACCTCTCGCCGAAGCCCTGCTTTCGTCATGACCCTCGTTCAGGAGCTACCGGCGACGCCGAGAAGAACCATAGTGAGTAGGCCGGTGAGGCTGGCAGACAAACCCGACACCCTCTGTCGCATCGTTACATATCGCATCCCAGTGTCGCGATTCGGTGACGAGTAAAGTCTATTTGTCGTGCTGGGGTGACACCTTTATGCGTAGATTAGCATTCTCGAAGGGGGCAGCACAGTAAGGCGAAAGGGGAATATTCTGACTTGTAGCGTTCACTTGATTCAGGACAGGCACGCATTGACGGGCCGATGCTCGACAGTGTCTCTCCTTCACGACGGCAAGGCGGCAAAAGACAAGGGGTGCCTTGGCAGGCAGACTGGGCAGTCGGCGACAAGCGACTGCGGAGACCCCATGACGGCACACCTGATCGACTTTCAATACCCGGCCGAAGCCAGGCGCTGGCGGGCCATCAACGATGACGTGATGGGCGGCGTCTCCCGCGGCGGCCTGCATGTGGAAGACGGCGTCGGGGTGTTCCGCGGCGAGACCTCTCTCGAGAACAACGGCGGTTTCGCCTCGGTGCGCCGCGAGCCCGAGGCCATGGACCCGAGCCATGCCCCGGGCCTGATGCTCCGAGTGCGTGGCGATGGCCGCCGCTACCAGCTGCGCCTGCGCACCGACGAGCTGTTCGACGGCGGCGCCTACCGGGCGCTGTTTCAGCCACCCGCCGGCGAGTGGCAATGCGTTGCCCTGCCCTGGCACGCCTTCGAGGCGGTGTTCCGTGGCCGACAGCTTGAAGATGCCCCGCCCCTCGACCCCACGGCGCTTCGCCAGGTGGGGTTGCTTATCGCCGACCGCCGACCGGGGCCCTTTCGGCTGGAGCTGGCGTGGGTCGGGCAGATGGATGGCTAGGGCTATGCCACCGGGGCGAACAGCAGCGCCAGGTCTTCCTCGTCGAACAGCGGGCCATCGCTCTTGTGCTCGGCACCGCCCTCGAGGATAGAAGCGGCCAGGTCCGCCTTGCGCGCCTGAAGGTCGAGGATGCGCTCCTCCACCGTGCCGGCGCACACCAGCTTGTAGACGAAGACCGGGTTCTGCTGGCCCATGCGATGGGCACGCCCGGTGGCCTGGGCCTCTACCGCCGGGTTCCACCAGGGATCGTAGTGAATCACGGTATCCGCCGCGGTCAGGTTGAGCCCGGTACCGCCGGCCTTGAGGCTGATCAGAAACACCGGGATCTCGCCCTGCTGAAAGAGTGCCACCCGCTGCGTGCGGGTCTTGCCCGGGGTGTCGCCGGTCAGGGTGGTGAAGGGAATGCCATCCTTCTCCAGGGCCTCGCCGATCAGCGCCAGCATCTCGGTAAACTGGGAGAAGACCAGGATGCGCCTGCCCTCCTCCACCAGCGGCGGCACCAGCTCGCGCAGCTGCTCCAGCTTGGCCGAGCGCCGCGTCTTGCGCGCACTCTGAAGCTTGACCAGCCGTGGATCACAGCACACCTGGCGCAGCTTGAGCAGCGCATCGAGCATGACGATCCCCGAGCCGGCCAGGCCACGCTCGGCCACTGCCTGCTGCACCCGCTGGTGCTGGGCCAGGCGCAGGCTCTCGTAGAGTTCACGCTGGGCACCGTTCAGGGTGATCTCGCGGCGGGTCTCGGTCTTCTCGGGCAGCTCGGTCAACACCTGCTGCTTGGTCCGGCGCAGCATCAGGGGCGCGATGCGTCGGGAGAGGCGCTGGCGCAGTTCGACGTCGCCTTCCTTCTCTATCGGCGTGCGGAAACGCTGCCCGAACCACTGCTGGCTGCCCAGCGCCCCGGCCGCCACGGCGTCGAGCTGGGCCCATAGCTCACCCAGATGGTTCTCCAGCGGCGTGCCGGTCATGGCGATGGCGCGCTCGGTATCGAGTTCGCGCACGGCCCGCGCGGTCTGACTGGCGGCATTCTTGATCGCCTGGGCCTCGTCGAGCACCAGCAGCCCGAACCGATAGTCACGCAGGCGCTCCAGATCACGCATCAGCAGCGCATAGGTGGTGATCACCAGGTCCGCATCCGCCAGCCCCGCGTCGAACTGGCGCTCGCGCTGGGCCTTGCCGCCCTGCAGGGCCACCACATCTAGCTCAGGCGCGAAGCGTGCCGCCTCGGCGTACCAGTTCCCCACCAGGCTGGTCGGCGCCACCACCAGGCTCGGCCCTTCCAGTGCGCCACGGGCTCGCTCATCGAGCAGGTGCGCCAACACCTGTATCGTCTTGCCCAGGCCCATATCATCGGCCAGGATGCCACCGGTACCGAGCTCCGAGAGAAAGCGCATCCAGGCGATGCCGCGGGCCTGGTAGTCACGCAGCTCGCCGACGAAGCCAGGGGGCGCCGGCAGGCTGACCGGCAGTGCATGCAGGCGCCGGGCCAGGTCGGAGACATCCTCGCGCCCCGCCCAGCGCTCATGCTCGGCCAGCGGCGCGACCCTGTCGGCGGCGGTCACTGGCAGGCGCAGTGCCGCCTCCGGGTCACTCTCGTCGCCCAGCCAATCGAGAATCGGCGCCATCAGCGAACGCAGCCGGGCAAGGGGCATCACCAGGCGCCGGTTCTCCGATAGCCTCAGCGTCCAGGTGGCATCGTCCGCTTCATCCACGGCGGGCTCCAGCGGAAACGCCGGGTCCCGGAACAGGCGGCGCAGGATCGGCAGCAGGTTGAGGCGCTCGCCCTCCACCTCGATATCCAGCGCCAGGTCGAACCAGCCGTTGCCCGCCGGTTCCAGTTCGCCGTACCAGTCGTCCGGCGTCACATAGGTCGGCTCCTCGGGGAAGTCGTCGTCGAACGCGACCAGGCAACCCGCCTGGCGCAGCTTGCCGATCATCTCCCACCAGTCATTGGGGCCGGCCAGGTGCGTGGGCCACTCGGCGGCGGTGGCCGGCGGGGTCCCCTCCTGGGGCAGCAACAGCGTCCACTCGGGCAGCTCGAGATGGGCGGGCACCGCCTCGATCTGCTGCAGACGCTCCAGGGTCACCATACCGGGGGGCAATGACCTCACCAGCGCCAGTTCCGCCTTCGCGTCGCGCATCACGGTCAGTCGCTGCCCGTCGCGAAAGGCCCGCACGCTTTCGCCCTCCTCCGGCGGCACCTCGATGCCGGCGTAATCGAAGCTCACCACGGCGGCTCCCACCTCGACCCAACGAGGAACCGGAACGCCATCACCGTAGCCCAGTTGCCCGGACCCCACCTGCATGGTGACCTTCAAGCGCGGGGCGACGCCGTCCAGGGTGCGCTCTTCTATCGCCCGGGGTGCCGGCAGCGCCTCGGCCAACGCCGGTGTCTGGTGCAGGCGCTCGTTGAGCCAGCCGCTCATCTCCGGCGGCAGCGGTGGCGAGTGGCGCAGGCGCATCAGCAGGCCGGGGTCTCCCTCCAGACGCCCGAAGCGACCGCGGCTCTCATCGAGATAGCAAAGCTCGGTACCGGCGCGCACGATCACGGCCTCGTCAGAGATGACCTCGGCGGGGTCGGTATCGGCACGCAGATGCTGGTTGCCGTCGGCGTCGGGCTCCCAGGCAAGGGTCAAGCGGGCGGCCGGGCCAGGGTCGAGCATGGTGCCGGTCTGCTTGGGATGAAACAGCAGCGGCGCTGCATCGCTCTCCAGCAGCGACCATAGCGCCCGGGCCTGGAAGGCGTGGGTGACCGAGCTCCAGGTGTACTCGTATCCCGTGCCGGAGAGCTGGCGGCGCTTCTCACCGAGCATCAGCAGCTCCAGGGCCTCCTCCAGGTCGGGAGCCAGCCCTTGAGATGGCCTGGGCGTCAGGCCCCCACCGCGTCGCATATTGATGGGGCGCGGCTTGACCCAGCCATTACCACGGGCGCGTTGCTTGGTGGGCCGCACCCAGACCGGCGATACCTGGAGCGTCGGCGTGCGTGGGTCCGCGTCAACATCCAGGAACAGCGCCAGGCGGCTGTCCTCCTCAAGCTCTTCGACATATCGCTTGCCACCGAGCGGCGACTGGAGCTCGGCCAGCCACGCCTCCCAGCGCTGCTCCAGCATGGCGGCATCGTCCTGTGGCGGTATGCCCTCGGCCTCCATGGCATCGATGAAGCCCTGGATCACCGCCACCGCATGCTTGCATTGGCGCCCCACCGGGCAGCTGCAGTCGCTGACCACGCCCATTCCGGGATTGTCGGGATCCACGGCCAGGCTGGTGAGATAGCGGCGACGCCCGCTGCCATCTACCTGGGCCCGCAGCACCAACATCTCGCCCTCATGCTCGATACGCGTGCCTTCGCGCACCTTGCCCTGCTGCGCATAGGCACGCCCGCGGGCAAACGATCGCATATCGAAGCTCTGTTTCCAGTGGCTGTCATTCAGGCTGTGGTACAGGCTCAGCTCGGTAAGGCGGGCATCCGGCACGACGATTCCTCGAGGCATAAAGACGAGGCCGGTATTGGAACGAAACTCGACACCCGAAGCAACGACGGGAGGCAAGACGGGCGAGTTATCTCATTCCTCACGGCGCGTTCAGGGCTATTGCAGATAGAGGATGATATTCATGTTGTCGATGTGCGGGAACCGGGATAGGCCGTCCTAGTTTCGCGGGGCGCTCCGGGCCCCGAGCCGGCGCCGCAGCCAGGCACCCACGAGCAGCATCAGGGTCAGCGCTATCAGCGGCAGAAGCACGCTGAAGCTGATTGCCTCCTCGTTTTCTACCGCCTCCAGGGCGCCGTAGATGGCACTGGAGTAGACCGCCCATTTCACCCCCAGGCCGAGAGTCGCCGCCATCACGAAGGTGACCAGCGGCAGGCGCAGCAGGCCTGCGGCGACATTGATCACGGTGTGAGGAAACCCCGGCAGCATGCGCAGGGCGCATTGGGTCAGGAAATCACCGCGCGTCTCGAACTTGCCCATTATCCTGCCAGCGAAGCCCCTTGACGCCCACCGTCCGCTGAGGTGCGAGGAAAGGTAGTAGGCGCCCAGGGAGCCCGCCACGCTGCCTAGCGTCAGCATCGGGGTGGCAGCCAGCGGCGTATAGAAGGGGGCGATCAACCACAGCCCGATGCTGCTGGAAAGCCCTATCGCCAGAGTGACCGCCATGATCAGGATCACCGCGACGATCACCGCGGGATGGTGAGAGGCCTCGGTAGCCCAGCGCTGCACAGCGGCGAGTTCGGGCGAGTGCCAAACAAATAGATAACCGGCCATCAACAGCATGGCGGCGATCATCATCGCGCACCAGCGACGACTCGGTGAAGTGTCGTTAAACATGCAATTCTCGTGGGTCGCTCAAGGGCATGGTGGCAGGCACATTGTGCCACTCCCCTTTAGGCCTAGGTAAAAGGTTGTTAGAATCCCTTCGCTCTGGTCGGCATCCCTCTGTTCTCCCGATGCCATCATTCTCACAACTAGAGCACTCCTCATGCCTCCGAATCCCCCCTCCGCTTCCACGAGAAGCTCGGCACTGTCGCAGCTGGGCGATCCCATAGTGCTGTTACTGACGGTCGGCTTTATCGTCGCCTTCGTCGGCCTATCGCTTTACGACATCGACATGGTAGCCGACGGCATCAGTGCCGGCTTCGCCTGGACGGCGGCGACCCTGGGTACCTATTTCCAGCTGCTGCTGCTGCTGACCTTCATGATCGCCATCGGCGTCGCCATCTCACCGGCGGCCAGCGCCCGAGTCGGGAATCTCGACAGCCCCCAGATCGGCACCTTCAAGTGGCTGGCGATGATCATGTGCACCCTGCTGGCCGGGGGTGGCGTCTTCTTCGCGGCCGGCGAGCCCATCTATCACTTCGTGGTGACCCCGCCGGCCTTCGACACCGAGCCAGGCACCGCCGATGCCGTGGCCGGCGCCCTGGCCCAGTCGTTCATGCACTGGGGCTTTCTGGCCTGGGCGGTACTCGGCACGCTCAGCGCCCTTGTGCTGGCCCATGCTCACTACGTGAAGGGGCAACCGCTGCAGCCGCGTACCCTGCTCTACCCGGTATTCGGCGAGCGCGTCATGCGCGGCGCCCTGGGCAGCATCGTGGACGCCTGCTGCGTGATCGCGGTGGTCGCCGGCACCGTCGGCCCGATCGGCTTTCTCGCCACCCAGGTGAGCTTCGGCCTGCATGAGATATTCGGCATCAGCGAAGGCTATGGCACCAAGCTCGGCATCCTGGTGGTGCTGGCGGCGGTCTACATCACCTCGGCCATGACCGGCGTGCACAAGGGCATCCAGGTCCTGTCGCGCTTCAACGTCTTCCTGGCCCTGGCGATTGCCGCGGTGATCCTGATCGCCGGCCCGACCCTGTACCTGGTCAACGCCTTCAGCCAAGGCTTCGGCGAGTACCTGTCCTCGTTCTTCACCATGGCCACCATGAGCGCCGAGACCGCGCCGGCCTGGTGGATGCAGTGGTGGACGGTGTTCTTCTTCGCCTGGTTTATCGGCTATGCACCGCTGATGGCCATCTTCGTGGCGCGCATCTCCCGCGGTCGTACCATCCGCGAGATGATTCTGGCCGTGGCGGTGATGGCGCCGGTCGCCACTACCATCTGGTTCACCCTGCTGGGCGGTTCCGGCATCCACTACCAGCTGATCGGGGCGATCGACCTCACCGAAGCGCTGAACAACTTCCAGTTCGACGTGGCGACCCTGACCGTGGCCCAGGCTCTGCCGGGTGGTTCCTTGATGGCATTGGCCATCCTGCTGCTGACCAGCATCTTCGTGGCGACCACCGGCGACTCCATGAGCTACGCCATCGCCGTGGTATGCGCCGGCCACGATGCGCCGAGCCCGCTGGTTCGCGCCTTCTGGGGCTTCGCCATGGCGGTGATGGCGGGTATCCTGCTTTATATGGGCGCCGGACAGATCGGTGCGCTGCAGCAGTTTATCGTGATCACCGCGATTCCCGTCTCGCTGGTGCTGTTGCCTTCGCTGTGGGCCGGCCCCCAGGCCGCCTACGCCATGGCACGCGAGCAGGGAATCCTGTCGCCCAAGTCCATGGCGACCCCCAAGACCAGCTGATTCGCTCCTGGCGATTCGGCATCATGCAAGGGAGGCGCCCGGTCGGGTGCCTCCTTTCTTGTATCTACGCCCTGGGGCATCTTGAGCCCGGGATGGTGTGAATATCATTGGACGCCCCGACCGGGGACATTCCTTACGCTGAGGGAGTCATCATGAAGGTCATTTCTGCCTTGATTCTCGCCGTCGCCACCATCGTGGCGGCTTCATTCATTGGCGATGGTCTTACCGACCTGCGTACCGGCGACCGCTATGTCACCGTCAAGGGGCTGGCCGAGCGGGAGGTAAAGGCGGACCTCGCCCTCTGGCCGCTGCATTTCGTGGCCTCAGGCACGACCCTGGAGCAGGCCCGGGAAGAGGCTCGCACCAGCCGCGAGGCCATCCTGGCCTTTATCGAAGACCATGGCATCGATGCTCAGAAAGTCGAGCTCCAGCGCCTCAACGTCAACGACACCGCCGCCGACCCCTATAGCAGCGGCGATGCCGAACAACGCTTCATCATCAACCAGACCCTGATGGTACGCAGCACCGAGATCGAGCAGATTCGCGACACCGCCCAGGCGGTGGGCGAATTGCTCGACGCCGGCGTGGTGCTCTCCTCGAACTACGGTCCCAGCGGCCCGATCTATCTGTTCAACCGCCTGAACGAGATCAAGCCGGAGATGATCGCCGAAGCCACGGCGGCGGCCCGGGATTCGGCCGAGCAGTTTGCCCACGACGCCAACGCCAGGATCGGCACCCTGCGTCGCGCCAATCAGGGGGTATTTGAAATACGCGCTCGCGACCAGGCGGCGGGCATCTCCGAGGGGCAGCAGCCGATCAAGACCGTCAGGGTCGTCACCACCATCGAGTATTACCTCGACTAGAGCGGCAACAGGCCGGCGAAGCGGACGCCGCTGAGCCGGGCCATCTCGTGCTTCCAGGTGGCCAGGTCGTCGACGCCGAAATCGGCCAGGCTGGCGTGACCACAGGCCCTCGCCATCACCTGCATCAGTGCCACCGAGGCCTGCAGGAAGCGTTCGAGCTGAGCGGCGGAGCGGTCGACATCGAGACGCTGGCGCAGGTCGCCGCGCTGGGTCGCGATGCCTGCCGGACAGTTGTTGGTATGGCAGATCCGCGCCGCCACACAGCCGATGGACTGCATGGCGCTGTTGGCCAGGGCGACCCCGTCGGCCCCCAGCGCCAGGGCCTTGACGAAGTCCATGGGCAGGCGCAGTCCGCCGGTAACGATCAGGGTCACGCGCCCGCTGGCGCCCTCGTCGTCCAGGTAGCGGCGCGCCCGAGCCAGGGCCGGAATGGTGGGCACACTGATATGGTCGCGGAACATCAAGGGCGCCGCCCCGGTGCCACCGCCGCGGCCATCGAGGATCAGGTAGTCGGCGCCGGCGTCGAGGGCGAACTGGATATCGCGCTCGATATGGTTGGCGCTGAGCTTGAAGCCTATCGGGATCCCCCCGGTGATCTCGCGCACCCGGTCGGCACAGCGGCGAAAATCATCGACCGAGTGCAGGTTCTCGAAGGTCGCCGGTGACACGGCGGGCTCCCCCTCCTTCAGGCCTCGTACCTCGGCGATCCTGGCCGACACCTTGCTGCCGGGCAGATAGCCCCCGGCGCCGGTCTTGGCCGCCTGGCCGCCCTTGAAGTGGAATGCCTGCACCCTCGCGAGCAGGTCCTCGTCGAAGCCGAACCGACCGCTGGCCAGTTCATGGAAGTAGCGGGAGTTCTCGGCCTGCTCCTCGGGCAGCATGCCACCCTCGCCGGAACAGATGCCGGTACCCGCGCGCTCGGCACCCCGCGCCAGGGCGGTCTTGGCCTCCTCGGAGAGGGCCCCGAAGCTCATGTCGGAGACCAGCAGCGGCATCTCCAGGGTCAGCGGCTTCTGCGCCTCGGGGCCGACCACCAGCCGGGTCGCGACCGGGACGTCGTCGAGCAGCGGCCGAGTGGCCAGCTGCGCCGTCATCACCTGCAGGTCGTTCCAGTCGGGCAGGCTGTGGCGCGGCACGCCCATGGCATCGATGGGTCCCTGCGGCCCGACGCCGTCCAGCCCCTCCCGGGCCAGACGATGAATCAGCGCCACCGTGGGTTCCTCCTCGGTGGCCTTGGCCTCCGGCATCCGGTCGCCATGCGTTTTTTCGGGCGCCGGCGCCTCCTGCCCCACCTGCTCCTTGCTGAAATGCTGGTGGGTACTATCGCAATAGGGGGCATTGCCCGTCTGCTTGCACTGGCAGAGATAGGCCTCGCCATCCTGTTCGGCGGTAAAGATCAGCGGCGTGAAACCGGTCCCCTGGTGGGAACCATCACAGAACGGCTGGCCGCTGGAGCGGCCACAGCGGCAGAAGGCGTACTCCTTGCCCTTCTCCAACATGACGTTTTTAGGCTTGTTGTCGGCGATGATCGGCTGGTTCATGAAAGGCTCCTGTGATCCGTGACCCGCGTGGCGAGCCCGCTGCCGGGTCCCTACCCGGCAGACAGATGGCCCCTCTCAGTCTGGAAGAGGCCACGCAAAGCCGCCAATCACTCAGCCGCGTCTTTCTCCGCGCCCTGGGTGAGGGCCACATCGTGGCGGCCGATGGCGACCACCTCACGGGGCCACCATTCGGGATGCTCGTCGCGGATAAAGGCCAGCAGCTTCTCGCGCAGGTTGTTCTCGGCGACCCAGCCGCCTACAGGCTCCCGGGTCATCAGATAGCACCTCACCTCGATCGTCGCCTCATGCTGGGCCGTCGCGTAACAGCACAGCTTGTCCGGCTCGACCACATCCGGCTCCTGCTCGGCCAGCTCGAGAAAGCGCTGGCGCAGGCACTCGATATCGGCGCTGACGTGCAGGGTCAGCACCACCTGGCCATAGAGGCGCGCATCCTTGGCCGACAGGTTCTGAAAAGGCTGCGAGACGAAGTGCTTGACCGGCACGATCAGGCGCCGCCCATCCCAGCTGCGCAGGCGAATAAAGGTGTAGAAGATGCCCTCGACGTAGCACCACTGCCCCTCGAATACCACCAGATCCCCCATCCGGATCGGCTTGGCCAGGGACACCTGGAAGGACGACAGGATATTGCCCAGCACCGCCTGGCCGGCGATACCCACCAGCACCGTGAGCACACTGGCCGAGGCCAGCAACGACAGGCCCAGGGTGCCGAACAGGTCGATCTCCGCCAGGATATAGACCGTCACGGCGATGACCGTGACCAGGATGATGCCGCGCCTGAGCGCGTAGAGCGAGGTCAACAGCTTGCGTTCATCCCGGTGGCGGGTGTCGTCGATCTCCCCCACCAGGCGCCGGGTCATTCGGTGCAGGAAGGTGTCCACCAGGCGCAGGGCGGCGAGGCCCATGCCCCAGGCCATGATCACGACCAACAGGATGCGAAAGACGGCGGTCGCGACACCGGAGAACGACACCACGCCGTCCAGCAGTACCTGGGCCATCAGCGACATGGCGATAAAGGTCAGCGGTGCCGGTATTCGATGCACGAAGCGCTTCGCCGTGCCCGCCGGCAGCCAGCGGGCCAGGGCCTCGGTCAGCCGATACACCGCCCACCCCAGCAGGCCGACCAGCCCCAGGAAGACGGGAATCGCCAGCCACTCCCATAACCGCAGCATGCCCAGCGAGCGCTGGAACCGTTCGGGAATGTGCCGCTCGATCCAGGAGGACCCATAGGCCTCATACAGCACGGGAATAAACGCCAGCGTATCGGGGGTGATCAGCCACACCGGCTCCCGTTCGCCGACCCGATAGCGGGCGATGCGAATCGCGTGGGACTCGCCCTCGGCCTCCAGCGAGGTGAGCAGAAGGTTGCGACGCGTCTGTCCCGTGCGGGGATGCTGACCCGACATATCCTCGACCATGGCATCGCGCCGGCTGGAGAGGTCCGAGGGCTGCAGCCAGTCCCCCCGCCGCAGCACCGAGGCCAGTTGACGCGCCAGCTCGCTGCCCCGGGCGGCCTGCTCCTCGACCGGCAGGTCGGCGAGATTGAGCAGGTGTGCCGCCGCCGAGTAGTTCTCCTCCCCGGTCAGGGTAAAGAAGCTGCGCAGCGCCCCACGGGGCGTTTGACGGCGCACCCCTTCAGGCGGCTCGCCGAGCCCGCTGTTGATCGCCTCGACGGAAAACCAGCGGCCCCCGCCACTCTCGGAGGATTGCGCCGCCGACGCGCCGGTCATCAACAGGCCGAGCAGCAGCAGGCACCACGCAAGATAGCGTCTCATATCGACCACTCCCTATCAGGCCAAGGCATCTCCCACCCGGTCACTCCGGGCCGGGCCCAGTGGCAGTACACCCCATGCGCGCCGCATCGTCTACCCGTCGGGATCAGCCGTTATGCGCCGCGCCGGTACGCGCCCGACAGGGGCCGAACAGGCAGGCGGCAAGCAGGATCAGGCCCGCCACGGTCGCGATCATTCCCGCGGCGCTGAGCGAGACCTCGAAGCCCAGCCACAGCGGCGCCTCGCCGGCCAGCAGGTAGCCACTCACCGCCGCCAACAGGGCGAAACACTGGCTCCAGGCGATCTGGGCGCCGAGGCGATTGGTCATCAGCCGGGCGGCGGCGGCCGGGCAGATAAACATGGCGATCACGATGATCGAGCCCACCGCCTCGAAGGCGGCGATGGCCGCCACCGCCACCAGCGTCACCAGCAGCAGGTCCACCAGCGCCGGGCGGGCGCGCATGCTGGCGGCGAAATCCGGGTCGAAGGTGGACAGCACCAGCGGGCGGCGCATCACGATCACGAAGGCCACCACCGCCAGCGCCACCCAGGCGACGCGCCCCAGCTGGGGCGGCAGCTCGGCCAGGGCGGCCGGGTCGACCAGGGCGCCAAGGCCCACGCCCTCGAACCAGATCAGGCTCTCCAGGTTGCCGTAGAGGGCATGCTCGACGTCCAGGTGCACCCCGGCGGCGCCATGCCACTCCAGCAGCAGCACCCCCACGGCAAACAGGCTGGTAAACACCACGCCCATGGCCGCACTGCCCTCGACCCGCCCCAGGCGTCGGATCAGCTCGATCAGCGCCACCGTCACCAGGGCGGCGACCCCGGCGCCGAGCATCATGGCAAACGACGCCAGGGTGCCGGTGATCAGGAAGCTGACCACGATCCCGGGCAGGGCCACATGGCTGATGGCATCGCCAATCAGGCTCTGGCGGCGCAGCACCAGAAAATTGCCGAGCAGTGCACAGGTCATCGAGATGATGATCGACACCGCGAGCGGCACCAGGCTAAACACCATGAACTCGTTCATTGTACGACCTCCGCGGGCGGCAGCTCCGCCTCCAGGGCCATGATGGCATCCGCCGAGAGCACCTGGCCGATGGGCGTCAGCCCGGCATGCTCGCGATGCAGGGCATCATCCGGATAGCGCCGCCGATAGAGCGCCCAGAGCCGCTCCTCGTGCACGGCATCCCTGGCCACCGCCAGGCCCCTCGAGGTGGCGACCCCGTCGCGGCGCACCAGGCCGCGGCGGCGCAGCAGCGCCAGCGTGAGGCCGTCGAAGATGGGCTCGTCGCGCCCCAGGGCCAACAGCCCCTGGCGCAGATGCACCCGGCGACGCAGGCGACGATAGGCAAGCAGCGATGCCAGCACGCCGCGGCGCGGCGAGAAGAGAAAGGAGACCAGGAACAGGGCGAAGGCCGCCAGCACGATCAGGGGCCCCGTCGGCAGCCCCTCACGCACGCTGGAGAGGGTCACCCCGAGATAGCCCGCCAGGGCCCCGAGCAGTGCGGCCAGGGCCACCATGCGCATGGGCTGGTCGGTCCAGAAGCGTGCCGCCACCGGCGGAATGATGGTCAACGCCACGATCAGGATCAGCCCGGTGACCTTGAGGCCGATCACCACGACCGCCATCAGCAGCACCAGCAACAACAGGTCGAGCCTGCCGGTGTCGTAGCCCTGGGTGCGGGCGAAGGCCGGATCGAAGCACAGCAGCAGCAGGTCACGGCGCCATATCAACAGCGCCAGCAGCAACCCCATGGCGCACGCGGCGATCAAGAGCGCCTCGGAATAGAGCATGCCGGCGGTGGCTCCCACCAGGTAGCCGGTCAGACCCGACTGGCCGCGTACCGAGAGCGACTGGATCACGGTGATCAGCACCACCCCGAAGGCGAAGAAGGTGGAAAGCACGGCGCCGATGGCGGCATCCTCGCCCAGCCGGGTGCGCTCGCCGATGCGCTGCACCATCCATAGTCCGATGCCGGCGCTGCCGGCGGCACCGACGAGCAGCGCCGGCAGTACGCGGCCATCCCCCTGCCACACGCCCATGATCAGGAAGGCCAGCGCCAGCCCCGGCAAGGTGGAATGGCTGATGGCATCGCTCACCAGGGCACGCTTGCGCAAGAGCACGAAGCTGCCCACCATCCCCGCCGCCGCGGCCAGCAGCATGGCGCCTACGGTCACCAGGCTGGTGTTGTAGCCCAGCGTAAAGGTCAACGCCCGCCACCAGATCTCCATCAGCGCCTCTCCGTCCCTTCTTGCCACTCTGCCTGCCACCCTGCCGGCGTCGGCTCGACCAGGCGTGCCAGCTGAACCGGGCTCAACCGCCCCCCGTAGGTGGCCTGCAGGTTATCCTCGGTGAAGGCCTCGTCGACCGGGCCGGCCGCCACACGGCGGACGTTCATCAACAAGACATGATCGAAGTACTCGCGCACCGTGGCGAGATCATGGTGCACGCATAAAAGCGTTCGGCCCTCGTCACGCAGCGACTTCAGCACCTGGATGATGGCCGCCTCGGTGGCGGCATCGACCCCGGCGAAGGGTTCGTCGAGGATGGTCAGGTCGGCCTCCTGGACCAGCGCCCGGGCCAGGAAGACCCGCTGCTGCTGGCCACCGGACAGCTGCCCGATCTGACGCTCGGCGAAGCCCTCCATGCCGACCCGAACCAGGCTTTCCATGGCGCGCCGGCGCAGCTTCCGCGAGCCGAACTGCCACCAGCGCAGGTCACGATAGAGCCCCATGCCCACCACATCGATGACGCGTGCCGGGAAATCCCAGTCGATGCTGGAGCGCTGGGGCACGAAGGCCAGGTGACGGGTCTCCTGCTCCAGGGGGCGGCCGAACACCCGCACCTCGCCGGACAGTCGCCGGGTAATGCCCAGCGCCGCCTTGAGCAAGGTCGACTTGCCGGCACCATTGGGGCCGATGATCGCGCTCATGCTGCCCGGCGGCGTGACGAAATCCACCGAGTGCACCACCGGTCGATGATCGTAGCTGACCGTGACCCCCTGGAGCGCCAGGGGACTGGCGATCACCGCCTTGCCGAGTAGTGAATCGGGCATGGGTCATTCCTCCTCGTCGGTATGGGGCGCATCCATGCCCAGGCGGCCCTGCCAGCCGGCCTCCGGCGCGTCGCCGCCCAGGGCCCGGGCGATAGTGGTGATGTTGTGGTCGAGCATCCCCAGCCAACTCCCTTCATAGCTGCCTTCCGGTCCCATGGCATCGGAGAAGAGCTCGCCGCCGATGCGCACCTCGTGGCCCACGGCGGCGCTGCCCTCGATCAGCGCGCGGATGCTGCGCTCCGATACCGAGGTCTCCACGAAGATGGCGCCGATCTCGCGCTCGACCAGCAGATCGACCAGGGTCTCGATGCGCGAGAGCCCCGCCTCGCTCTCGGTGGAAAACCCTTGAATGCCCATTACCTCAAGCGCATAGGCCTCGCCAAAATAACCGAAGGCGTCGTGGGCAGTGACCAGCGCGCGGGAGGTGTCGGGAATGCTGGCCAGGACCTTGCGAGCATAGGCATCCAGATCATCGAGTTCTTCCAGGTAGGCCTCGGCACGAGCCTCGAAGGCATCGCTGCCCTCGGGGTCCAGCTCGACAAGGGCGTCGCGCGCCGCCATTACCGCATGGCGCCAGCGGCCGGGATCCATCCAGATATGGGGGTCGGGCTGGTCGGCGTAATCCTCGTCGGCGAGCAGCACCTCTCGAGGCACCGCCTCGCCCACGGCAAAGACGGGGCTACGCTTGCCCAGCCGCCCCAGCAGCTCGGCAAGCTGCACCTCGAGGTTCAAACCGTTCCAGAACACGGCATCGGCGCGGCTCATGGCGACCACATCACTGCGGGTCTGGCGATAGAGATGCGGGTCGACGCCCGGCCCCATCAGCCCCTGGACCTCAACCCGTTCGCCACCGATCTGGCTTACAATATCGGCGACCATGCCGGTGGTCGCCACCAGATTGAGGCGTGCGTCGGCGAAGGCCGGCACGCCGGTCAACATCAGCGAAAGCCCCAGCAGGGAGGCGAATCGATGGCAGAATCTCGGCACGGAAGGCTCCTGAATCATGGTCAAGACGGCATACGAACAACAATGTTAGCTTATATAATAACGCGAATTACTACGATTTGTAGTCGACCGCATTGGCTACCATATCAGACAAGCTCGTCGCTTTCCCTCGACGTCGATCGCGCCCCCCTTCTCGCCTTGACCCTGGCGGCGCTGCATGCCGACCAGCCCGAACTCATCATCGGCCTGGAGATGCTGCCCCGCAGCGCCTGGGGTTGCTGCCACGGGTGGTCGCTCGCCAGGGGGCATGGCATCATGGCGGCCCCTTGACCACCCGACTTGACCACCCGAGAGGATACCGAGACGCCATGCGCCCCCTGATTCGCCTCTTCTTCCGCGGCCTGCGCCAGGTACTGGCCCCGTTCGTGCTGATTTCCGAAAAACTCTCGACGCCCAAGGCCGTGGAACGCTCCCCGGAGGCCCAGGCCGAGGTCGACCGCGCCTGTGAAGGCCTCGCCCTCTACCAGTTCCGCACCTGCCCCTTCTGCGTCAAGGTGCGCAAGGAGATCGCCCGCCTGGGGCTGCCCATCGAGGTCCGCGACGCCCAGCTGGACCCGGATCATCGCCGAGAGCTCGCCGAGGGCGGCGGACGCGTCAAGGTTCCCTGCCTGCGCATCGCCCAGGACGACGGCGAGGTCGAGTGGCTCTACGAGTCCGATGATATCAACGCCTGGCTGCAGCGGCGCTTCGCCACCGCCTGATCCTCCCTCCGGCGGGTTCGCCACGCCAACAAGGCGCGTCCCCGTCACGCCCCCGGCTGGACCTTCATGGCCCTGGCGCCTACACCTTGGTTATGGAGATTGACGCCCCCCCTTCCCCCCGCGGGCTGTTGTCGGTGCTGCGCTTCCTGGTACTGATCGTGCTGGGCGCCGTCGTCGGTGGTGTGGCGGCGCTGTTTGCCGCCGGCTTTGTGCGCGGCGTGCTCTGGCTCAACGAGATACTGCTGATCTCGCCGCGTAGCCGCATGATGTTTGCCCTGCCGGAGTGGCTGACGCTGACCACCGTGGCCGTGCCCGCCCTGGGCGGCCTGATCGTCGGCCGCCTGCACCAGACCCTGCCCGAGCGGCGCCCCCACACGCCCACCGACGCCATCGCCGCCGTCCAGACCCGTCGCGGCCGGCTGCCGCTCAAGGCCGGGGCGGTCTCGGCATTTACCGCCATGCTCTCCCTGGGGGCCGGGGCCTCGGTGGGCCAGTACGGTCCCCTGGTGCACCTGGGAGCGAGCCTGGGCTCGCTGGGCGCGCGGCTGCTGCGCCTGAGCCGCTCCGACGACAATATCACCATCGCCTGCGGGGTCGCCGCGGCGATCGCCACCGCCTTCAATGCCCCCCTGGCGGGCATCGTCTTCGCCCACGAGGTGGTGCTGCGCCATTATGCGCTGCGTGCCTTCGCCCCCATCGCCGCCGCGGCCCTGGTCGGCCATGTGATCGCCACCCAGGCGCTGGCCCAGGGCGCGCTCTTTCATGTCGCCGAGACCGTGGTCCCCCGGGCCTGGGAGTTCGCCCTGTTCGTCGTCATCGGCGGCCTGGGCGCCCTGCTGGCCGGTGGCTATATCCATGCCATTCTCGGCCTGAGCCGTGTCGCCCAGCGCCTGCCGCTACGCCCCGAACTGCAGCCCGCCCTGGCCGGCGCCCTGCTGGGGGTGGCGGCGCTGTGGGTGCCCGATATCCTCGGCATGGGCCAGGAGACCTTGCGCTTCGCCACCATCGCCGGGGCCTTCGACAGCGGCGAACTGCTGCTGGTGCTGGGCCTGAAGGTGGCGGCCACCGCCCTGTGTCTGGGCCTGGGCTTCAGCGGCGGGGTCTTCAGCCCCGCCCTGGTGGTCGGCATGCTGTTCGGTGCCCTGTGCGGCACCCTGGTGGGCGGCATGACCGGCATTTCCCAGGAGACCTTCGTCTTCTATGCGGTATGCGGCATGGTCGCCGTCACCGCCCCGGTCATCGGCGCCCCATTGACCAGCCTGCTGATCGTCTTCGAGCTTACCGGCAACTACGCCCTGACCACCGCCGCCCTGGCCAGCGTGACCCTGGCAAGCCCCATCGCCGCCCAGCTGTTCGGGCGCTCGCTGTTCGATATTCAACTCCACCAGCGCGGCCTCGACCTCTCCTCCGGGCGTGGCCAGGCCCTGCTGATGGACACCCGGGTGACCGACTACATGACCCGGGAATGCGTCATCCTCTCTCCCGAGGCGTCGCTGGACGAGGCGATCGCCAGTCTCGCCCGGCAACGCCACGCCGAGGCCTACCTGGTCGATGCCGGCTGGCGCTTCCACGGCTGCGTGACGCTGGCCGAACTCGAGGCGGCGCGGCAGGCGGCAGGCGCGCCCCGGCGACTCCTCGAATGCCGGGACGAGACACGCCCGACGCTGTGTGCCGAGACCACATTGTGGGCGGCGATGGCCCTGCTCGAGGAGGTCACCGGCGAGGCCCTGGCGGTGGTGGACGACGCGGGCCTCTTCCACGGCGTGGTGTATGAGGTCACGATCGCCCGCGCCTATCTCCACCAGAGCGAGGCCCTGCGCCGAGAGGAGCATGATCATGGGTAGGCGGGTCCGGGGTTCGCTGCCGGCCGTGGCTCTACTGCTGGCCGCGGTTCTGCTGACGATGATCGCCTGGGGCTCCCCGGCCCTGGCCGAGCCCCTGCGGGTGCTCAGCTGGGGCGGGGCCTACGAGCGCGCCCAGCGCGACGCCCTCTTCACGCCCTACACCGAGCAGAGCGGGACCGACGTCGAGGTGTCGCGCTACGCCGGGGGCCTGGACGCGCTGCGCCGTGCCGTCGCCGCCGACGAGGTGCCCTGGGATGTCATCGACATGACTCGCAGCCAGGCCATGGCGGCCTGCGATGAGGGCCTGCTGCAGCCCCTGCCGCAAGACCTTCCCGCCCCGGCCCCGGACGGCACCCCCGCCGACCGGGACTTCATCTCCGGGGCCATGGGCACCTGCGCCCTTACCCATACGCTGTTTGCCACCGTGGTGGCCTATCGCGCCGACGCCTTCCCGGGGCGGCGTCCCGCCCGCATCGCCGACCTCTTCGACCAACAACGTTTTCCGGGCCCCCGGGCGCTGCAGCGCACGCCGGCGGTCAATCTCGAATGGGCCCTGCTCGCCAGCGGCGTCCCCCGGGAGGAACTCTACCGGCTGCTCAGCACGCCACGGGGCCTGACGCTGGCCCTCGAGACCCTGGACACTCTGGGCGCCGTTCGCTGGTGGGAAGATGGCGAAAAACCCGTGGAACTGCTCCTCGACGGCCAGGTGGTCATGGCCTCGGGCTACAACGGCCGCTTCTTCGAGGCCATGGTCCAGCAGGGGGCCCCCATCGAGATCCTCTGGGACGGCCAGGTGCAGGAGCACGAGACCTGGGTGATTCCGCGTCATGCCCGCCATCCCCAGGCCGCCCGCGACTTCATCCGCTTCGCTACCTCCACCGAGCGGCTCGCCGCCCTGGCCGGGCGCATTCCCTACGGGCCGGCCCGTGAGTCGGCGGCCGTGCAGGTGGGGCGCCATCCGGAAAGCGGCGTGGACATGCGCCTGCATATCCCTACGCACCCGCTCAACGACGAGCGCGCCATCGTCAAGGACGAGGACTGGTACGCGCGTACCCTGACCCGCATGAACGACTACTTCACGGCCTGGCTGGAGGCCCGGGAGACGCCGGGCGGCAAGGCCCCGGCCGCCCCCAAGCCGGCCGAGGCCGCATCGGATGATTAAAGCCGCGTCGGGAATCGCCGCCTCAGGATGCGAGGCTAACGCGCCCGGATCAGCAGGTTGCGTGGGGTGAGCTCGCGCTCGCAGAAGGTGCCGAGCTCGGCGGTGTAGCCGGCCTCCTGGAGAAACACCAGGCGGTCCAGCGCCAGCCAGACCTCCAGGGGGCGACGGAACAGGTGGCGTACCAGCTCCAGGCGCGTCACCTCCGCCTGGCGCTGTTGCCCCCAGGCCTCATGGCCGGCCCAGTCGATGCAATCGGGCAGTTCGATGTCCTTCTGCGCGGCGGCCCAGCGGCAGAAGTCCTCGAAGGTCTCGGGCATGCGGCCATAGGCCAGGCTCGGCACCGACAGATAGTCATCGAGGCCCCGCACCTCTCGCTGCAGCCGGTCGAAGCCGAGCCGCCAGGCACCCGCCCGCTGGCGGTGGCGCCGGTGATGCCGTGGTGCGGTGACCATCTCCTGCACCGCCATGGCCAGGTCCTCCCGGGTCAAGGCCAGGTGGTGGCGCGCCATGCCCTGGGCGCCGAGCCGCGAGAGCGGCCGATACCGGGTATCGGCGGTACGCTGATAGCAGCACGGCGCCAGGGTCACCGCCGAGCCCGCCGCGACCGCCTGCTCGAGCAGGCGGCGATGCAGGTCCCCGCAGGCGTGCAGGGCGCAGGCATGGGTGGTCGGTGTCAGCCAGCGCTCGACGCCGGGTGCCATGACGTCCTGCCGGGCCAGCACCACCGCCGCCCCCTGGGACTCGGCCAGGCCGGCACCGCTCTCGCACAGGGCGCCATCCCACTCCAGGGCCGTGACATCGACTCCATGCCGGCGCGCCAGGGTGCGGGCCAGGTGCCCCTTGCCGGCGCACCATTCCAGGGGCGTCTCCTGCTCACCCAGGCGCACCCTGGGCAGAAAGGCCTGGATCTGGCGCCACTTGCGCCCGCCCATATGGGCCGCCCAGCTCTCCGGCAGGGCCTCCCCCTCCGACGCGAGCCGCGGCAGGTCGGCCAGCGCCTCGAGCTCCGCCACCGGCAACCAGTCGACCAGGGGCGAATCACTGAAGGGGGTCTCCTGCAGCCGCGCCGCTTCGGCATCGGAGAGCGCCAGCAGCGCCTCGGCCATGGCGGACCACTCGGCCGGCCAGGGCCGCCGAGGATGCTGGAACGGCAGGGGCTGCCACAGCGGTCGCCATTCGGCGAGCAGCGCGGTCAGGCGCTCGAAGCGCCGGGCCGGATTCCATGGGTGGGACACAGGCTCTCCCGAGACGGGCCGTGGATCAGAGGGTGTTGCGCAAGCCCAGCTCGTAGGGATGCGGGTCGAGATAGGTCTGGGCACGAATATAGTCGGAACCGTAGCGCTTGAGATAGTGATTGAGCAGGCGGATGGGCACCGCCAGGTGCACATGCCCCCGGCGATAGTCATCGATGGCCGCCAGCAGGTCCTGCTTGGTCTCCCCGTCCAGCGCCGCCTTGAGATAGCCGAAGACGTGCATCAGGGCATTGGCGTGGGTCTTGCGGGTCGCGGGGGTCGACAGGGCCGCCATGAAGCGTTCCAGGTAGTGGGCCATGGCCTGGTCGAGGGGGCGCTTGCTGGATTCGGCCAGATAGCGCCCCAGTGCCCGATAGGCCTCCACGTCGTGGGCCATCAGCAGGTACTTCTGGCGGCTATGGAACTGCAACAACTCATGGTAGCTGGGTTCGGCCGCCACCCGGCGCAGCCAGTCGTCATAGGCATAGACCCGGGTGATGAAGTTCTCGCGCAGCACGGCATCGTTCATGCGCGCCTCCTCCTCCAGCGGCAGCTCGGGGAAGTGGCGACGCAGCTCGCGCACGAAGGCCCCGGCGTCCGAGTGGCTGGGCATGCCATTATCGGGGCGATAGACCTTGACCCGCTCCAGGCCGCAGCTGGGCGAGCCCTTCATCAGGATGAAGCCGCGCAGGTGACGGTGGCGGTCGATAAACGCCTGGCTTACCGCCGCCAGCCGGTCGGTGACGTCCAGTTCAGGGTCCCGGGTACCGACCACCCGAGGCTCCTCCCCCTCGACGCCGACCAGGCGGATGGGCTCGCGAGGCACGCCGAGTCCCGCCTCCAGCTCGGGGCAGAACGGCTCGAAGGCGAAGCGCTCGCCCAGCACCTCCAGGCAGTAACGCGAACGCTTGTGGCCCCCGTTGTAGCGCACCTCCTCGCCCGTCAGGCAGGCACTGATGCCCACCGGTATCCGCCGCTCATCCTTCACCTCGTCGCTCATGGTCGCGCTCCTCGATCACTCGCCGCCTATCACCCTACGCCAGCCTGGCATCAGCCTGGCCTCGTGACTCCCATTGTCTCATAGCCGCTATCCCCATGCGCCTGACGCCCCAGGGCCCACTTTCCATCAATGATATTACGGCGGTCGGTATGGCATCATCAGGACTCCCTCATCAAGCAAGGAGCCCCGCCATGGCCCAGATCGTTACCCCCGATATCTGCGACGCCCACCCCGAGGTACGCGCCCTCGACCCGCTGTTCATCAATTTTGGCGGCCGCGAGGCCTTCTGTGGCCCGATCCGTACCGTCAAGTGCTTCGAGGACAACTCCCTGGTCAAGCAGGCCGTGGCCGAACCCGGTGACGGCGCGGTACTGGTGGTGGACGCCGGCGGTTCACAGCGCTGCGCCATGCTCGGCGATATGCTCGCCGAACAGGCGGCCGCCAACGGCTGGAGCGGCGTGGTCATGTACGGCTGCGTGCGCGATGTCGACGTGCTGGCCGAGATCGACCTGGGCGTGCAGGCCCTCGGGGCCCACCCCCGCAAGAGCGAGAAGCATGGCGAGGGACGCCGCGACGTCCCGGTGACCCTCGCCGGCACGACGCTCACCCCCGGGGAGTGGCTCTACGCCGACAACAACGGCATCCTGGTCGCCGACCGGCGCCTGCCCCTCGAATAAATGCTGGCATTCGCTAACCTGAGCCGCGATGTCCTGTATCACCTGCGGTCGCATCTTCGCCCGCTGGTGGCCTACCACCTCTTCTTCACCCTGCTGGCCTCCAGCCTGCTGCTGCCGGCGGTGGCCTGGAGCCTGGCCGGGCTGGTGGGCCGCTTCGGACGCACGGTCATCAGCGGCGCCGAGCTGCTCGACCTGCTGCTGACCCCTGCCGGGGCGCTGTGGCTGCTGGCCGCCATAGGACTCGCCTTCCTGGTGCTCTACCTGCAGCAGGCGGGCATGATCCTGGTAGCGGCTCGCCCGCGAGACCGTCACCTGCGCCTGGCCCTCGAGGCGCTGTGGGGGGCCGTGCATCGCCTGCCGGCGCTGGCCGGCCTGGTCGTGATTCAGGTGGGCACCCACCTGCTGCTGGTGCTGCCGGTCGCCATCGGCCTGGTCTGGCTGTATGGCGTCCTGCTGGGGGATCTCGACCCTTACTATGTGCAACGCGTTCGCCCCGCGGCGCTGTGGCAGTTTCTCGCCCTGGCCCTGCCCCTGGTAGCGGGCTGGGCTGGGCTCGCCGCCACGCTCTACGTGCGCTGGATACTGGCGCTGCCCCTGGTGGCGCTGGAGACGCTGTCGCCGCGTCGGGCCCTGGCGCGTAGCGGCGAGCTGACCCGCGGCCGCCGGCGCCTTATCGCTGTGACCACCCTCGCCCTGCTGGCGCTGGTTCTCGCCCTGCCCGTCCTGACGACCCTGATCTTCGACTGGCTGTTTACCCCGCTGCTGTGGTGGCTGCCCGAGCGCAACGCCGTGCTGGTGCCGGCCACCCTGGCCTATCTGACCGCCTACGTGTTGTTGACCCTCGCCATCACCTTCGCCGGGATCGCCGCCAACGCCCTGCTCTCGGCGAGTCTCTACCGGCGCCTGACCCATCGCGAGCCACGGCCGGCCCGGCCTCCCCGCGATGCCCATCCGGGACGCCTGGCCTGGGGAGTGGAACTGGGCGTGGTGCTGTTCGCGCTGTGGCAGGCGTGGCTGATCGTCAACAGCTTCACGCTGCACGACGAGGTGACGATCATCGCCCACCGCGGCAGTTCCCTGGACGCCCCCGAGAACACCCTGCCGGCGATCCACCGCGCCCTGGAGGATGGCGCGGACATGGTCGAGCTCGACGTGCGCCTGACCCAAGACAACCAGGTGGTGATCTATCACGACAGCAGCCTGCAGCGCCTGGCCGGCGACCCTCGACGGCTGGGCAAGCTCGACCGCGAGGCGCTGGCCAACGTCGATGTGGGCAGCTGGTTCGGCGACGCCTATGTGGGAGAGTCGATTCCCGGACTGGATGAGGCCCTGGCCGCGGTGCGCGGCCGCAGCGGCCTGATGATCGACCTGAAGACCGACCTCGGCCGTGAGGCGGCGCTGGTGGAGGCGGTGGTCGCCGCCCTCGATGCCGAGCGGGCCGAGCGCCTGCGCTGCCTGGCGGAAGCGGTGGCGAACCCGACCCGGGCGCCCATGGCGGTGCGGGCCTGCGGCAACCCCGATGTCGCCGCCGAGACTCGCCTGGCGACCACCTCGCCCAGGCTGGCCCGCGTGATTCAATCGGGTCACCCCGAACTGCGCGTGACCCTGCTGGCCCAGCTGATCCTGCCCGGTTCCCTGGAGCGCCGGCGCCTGGACGCCCTGGGGCTGCGCCATAACCGCATCGACGAGCGGGAGGTCAGGCTGGCGGCAGACTACGGCTACGCGCTCCACGCCTGGACGACCAACAGCCGCGCCCGGATGTCACAGCTGATCGACCTGGGCGTTGACGCCATTATCACCGACCACCCGGCTCGGCTCGCCAGGCTGGTCGCCGAGCGCCGGGAACTCAGCGATGGCGCCCTCTTGCTGATCAAGCTGCATAACTGGCTACGACATTGACTGGTTACGACATTGACTGCCGGCGACACTGGCTCGGCGAGCCCCCGGCAACGGATTCGCCATTGCGCGTGAACAGGCGAGAACAGGTATCATGGGGGCATTAGATGATAGCCTATCCTGATCCAAGTTGGAGATGTTTGTGATGACTCTGCGTTCGCTGATCGCGTCCACCGGCCTGCTGCTCGTCGCCGCCACGCCGATGGCCCAGGCCGACACCCTGCGCCTGGGCATCGGAGAATGGGCCACCGGCCAGGCCAGCACCTATGTGCTCAAGACGGTCCTCGAGGACGCCGGTCATGAGGTCCAGGTCCACTCGGTGAGCCTGGCGGCCATCTGGCAGGGGCTCTCCGTCGGCGAGCTGGATGCCTTCACCGGCGCCTGGCTGCCGGTGACTCAGGCCAGCTACTACACCGCCGTGGACGACAAGGTCGACGACCTGGGCCCCAATCTCAGCGATGCCCGCATCGGCCTGGCCGTGCCCAGCTACGCCGAGGCGACCTCGATAGCGGACCTGGCCGAGGCCGGCGAGGCCTTCGACCGGCGCATCCACGGCATCGACCCCGGCGCCGGCATCATGGCCCTGACCGAGCAGGCCATGGAAGCCTATGGCCTCGATGACTGGCGGCTGGTCGCCGGCAGCGATGCGGCCATGAGCAAGACCCTGGCGGGTGCGACGGCCAATCAGGACCCCATCGTCGTCACCGCCTGGGCCCCGCACCCGGTCTTCTCGGGACAGTCGCTGCGCTACCTCGAAGACCCCCAGGGCTTCTACTCCCAGGACGACAGCATCCACACCATCACCCGCCAGGGCCTTGCCGAGGCGCAGCCGGAAGTCGCCGCCATCCTGGACCGCTTCGCGTGGAGCGCCGATGACGTCGAGGGGCTGCTGGAGGCCAACCAGGCCAATGGCGAGTACGAGGCCAACGCCCGCGCCTGGGTCGATACACATCCGGAGCTGGTCGCAGAATGGCTGGGTGAGCCGCTGGAAGAGCGGCAAGGCGACGCCGACTGATACGCCCTGCCCGCCCGCCACGGGCGGCATCCAACGACGCCTGACATACCAACGCCCGGCCATAACATGGCCGGGCGTTGGTGTATCACGCAGCGTGGCTCGTACGTCGTGTCGCGTGGCTCGCGCGTCGCAGGAAAGTCATCAATCCAAGCAGACGTCAATCCAGGCAAAGGCGTCAATCCAGGCACCAGAAGGCCGCGAGGCATGCCGGGGTGTCGATATCCCGGTGCACGCCGGGGTCATCGACCTCGAGGTCGACACAGGCGTGGGGAGACTCGGCGATCACGCCACGGGCGCCCTGCGCCCCGGACAGCGTCGCCAGGCGCGGCCAGAAGGCCCGACCGAAGAGCACGGGGTGCCCGGGACGGCCGGCGTGACGGGGTCGCACGATGCGCTCCGGCGCGGCGGCGCCCGCCAGTCGTCGACAGGTCGAGGGGGCGATGGCGGGCATGTCACCGAGCCACACCGCCGCCGCCTCGACGTCACGCATCTCGTTGTCTTCGAGCAGTCGCGTGAAGGCATCGCCGAGGCTCGCCCCGAGCCCCTCGTCGGCCCGTGGGGCGACCAGCAGGCGCGGCGCCTCGGGCATGGTGTCGAGTCCCAGCGTGGCGAGGCTCGCGTCGGGTCCCACGACCAGCACGCCCCGGGCCGACAGCGCCTGGCTGGCCTCGAGACTCGCCGCCAGCAGGAAGCGTCCATCCGGCAGGCGTGCGAGACGCTTGTCGGCGGGGCCGAAGCGGCGCGAACGCCCGGCCGCCATCATCAGGGTAACGACACGCTCGGTCGCGTTCCCCCGATTCATAGCCCTTCCCGCCCTCGCCCACGACGCACCCGCACGATGTCGGCCATCGTCGCCAGGGCGATCTCCGCCGGCGTCTTGCTGCCGAGCCCCAGGCCGATCGGCATATGGAGGCGCGCCAGTTCGGCCTCGCCGAGCCCGCCGCTACGCTGGAGCCGCTCGGCCCGGGCCGTCGAGGCCTTCCGGGAGCCCATCACGCCGATATAGAAGGCCTCGGTGCGCACCGCCTCGATCATCGCCAGGTCGTCGAGGCGCGGGTCATGGGTCAACGCCACCACGGCGGTGGCCGCGTGGCAGCCGCCGCCGGCGATAAAGGTCGAGGGCAGTGTCGCGACGCGTTCCACGCCGGGCAGGTCGAGGGCCTCGAGCATTCCCGGGCGGGGGTCGCAGACGATGACCTCGAAGCCCAGGCGCTGGGCGAACTCGGCGCAGGCCTCGGCCACCGGCGACATCCCGGCCAGCACCAGCCGGGCCGCGGGCCCGATGCGCAGCTGAACCGTGCTCGGCACCGCCTCGTCCGCCGGGGGCCAGATCACCCGGTCACCGAGGCCCGCGTCATCCTCGAGGCGGGCCTCGCCGCTCGCCAGGTCGACATGGCGCCGCTGCGGTCGCTGACCGGTCAGGGCCTGCTCCAGGGCCGAGAGGTGCGCCAGCGTCGCCTCCCCCGGCGCCAGGCATTCCACCAGCACCTCGAGGATGCCGCCACAGGGCAGCGTGACTCGCGACCCGTTCGCCCCCTCCTCGGCGCCATCGCCGTAACGCACCCGCTGCACGGGCGCCGCGAAGTCGCCCTCGGCGAGACGCTCGAGAAAATCCTCCTCGACGCAGCCCCCGGACAGCGAGCCCACATGCTGGCCATCGCGGCGCGCCACCAGCCAGGCACCCGGCTCTCTCGGCGAGGAGCCGAAGGTCGAGAGCACCGTGCACAGCCATAGCGTCTCCCCTGCCCGCGCCCAGGCCAGCGCCTGGCGGATCACCGTCAGATCAAGATATTGCATGATAGGCCTCACACAGGAAGGCCTCGCCCCGGCGGTCCGGGGCGAGGCTATCGGGCCGCCTAGAGGGCGGCCTTGAGGGACTCGGCACGCATCGGCATGTCCCGCAGGCGCACGCCCACCGCATGCTGGACGGCGTTGGCGATGGCGGGCGCCACCACCGTGGTACCCGGCTCGCCCAGGCCCACCGGCATCGCATCGCTGTCGACGAACTCGAGGTCCATCTCCGGCACCTGATGCATGCGCAGCGGTGTGTAGGCATCCAGATTCAGGGCCTCGGGCTTGCCCTTTCCGTATTCGGTGCCTTCATGCAAGGCCATCGACAGCCCCCACAGCAACGAGCCCTCGAGCTGCGCCATGGCCCCATCGGGGTGCGCCAGCGTGCCGGCATCGGCCACCGTGGTCAGGCGTTCCACCGTGATCGTGCCATCGCCGCGATCGACCCGCACCCGGACGATGCAGGCCACCCAGGTCGGCATATGGCGCTCCTGACCGAAGGTCAGGGCCACCCCCATGCCGACATCCTCGGGCAGGTTGTCGCGATCCGCCCAGCCGGCCTTGTCCATGGCCCTGTTCAGCACGGCCTTGAGGCGCTCGGCCCCGCCAATACTGTGGGGCGCCTGCCCCGCGTTGCGGCCCTCGGCCTTGAGCAGCCCGAGCCGGAACTCGGCCGGATCCGCGCCGGCCGCCAGCGCCAGCTCATCGATATGCTGCTCCACGGCCCAGGTGGTCCAGCCCGGCCCCACCGAGCGCAGATAGCCCGGCACAAAGACCTCATGGACCCTGTGATTCTGCTGGGCCCAGACCCGCTGGGCGCCGACGTCATACCAGTGGTCGGCACCGCTGATGGCGAAGGCGTCGACCTTGCCGCCATTCTCGACCGTCTCGGCGAGAAATGCCGGCGCCATGGCGGCGGACGGCCAGCCGGCGGCGGCGGCGTGCTCGGAGGCCAGCACCCGGCCGGAGGCATCGAGGGCCGATCGCAGGCGCTGCACCGAAGGCGAGCGCACGCAGTCGAGGCGGGTATCGTCGGGCCGGGTGAAGAGCATCTTCACCGGGCGACCCAGGGCCTTGGCCGCGAGTGCCGCCGGCACCGTGTAGTCGCCATAGAGGCGTCGCCCGAAGCCACCGCCCAGGTAGTACTGGTGCAGGGTGATACGGCTTTCGTCGACCTCCAGGGCCTTGGCCAGCATGTTCACCGCCAGCGACTGCTGCTGATTGCCGCAGTGGATGTGCCAGTGGCCATCTTCTTCGACCACGGTGGCATTGACCGGCTCGAGCTGGAAGTGCAGCACGCTGGAGGTGGTGTAGGTCGAATCGACCACCCGGCCGGCGTCTTCGAGGACCCCGGAGGCGTCACCGATATCGACGAACAGCCCGCCGTTGTCGCGGCTCGGCGACGCGACCAGGGCCCGGCCCTGGGCCTGGATATCGGCCTCGGTGATCGCGTAGCTGTCGCCCCGCTGCCACTCGACCTTGAGCGCGTCGGCCGCGCGCATCGCCGCCGAGGTATTGTCGGCGATCACGGCGAGCCAGCCCTGGCAGACGCCGGAGGGGTCATCGAGCTCGATGGTCTGGCGATAGCCCTCGACCTGCTTGGCGGCGCTATCGTCCACCGAGACCGGCCGGGAACCGAAGCGGGTCGGCGGCAGGACCGGACGGGCATGGAGCATCTTGTCGACGGTGACATCGATGCCGTAGATCGCCTCGCCGTTGACCTTGGCCGGCACGTCGAGCGCTCCCCCCTGGGTGCCCAGCACCCGGCGCTCGCCGACCGGCTTGAGGTCGATCTTCTCGAGCTCCTCCTCGGAGAAGGTGCGCTCGAGCCCGACCTGGGCCACGATCTCGCCATAGCCGATCGAGGCATCACCGCTGATGACCCGACCCTCGCGGGCATGGCACGCGGCGGGATCGACCCCCAGCAGCGTGGCGCCGGCCTCGATCAGGGCGATGCGCCCCGCCGCGCCGGCCCGGGAGAGCGGCAGATAGCTCTGGTGCACCGACCAGCTGCCGCCGGTCACCATGTAGCCCCACTTCGGGTCGCTATCGACGTAGACCACCTCGATGCTGGACCAGTCGGCCTCGAGCTCCTCGGCGACCAGTCGCGCCAGGCTGGTGGCCACATGCTGGCCCATCTCGGCCTTGGTGATGTGAACGGTCACGATGCCGTCCGGCCCGATGGCGTACCAGATCGTCGGCTCGTAGCGCCCGGCGGTCAGGGACTGGCTGGCGGAATCGCTCGCCGCACCGGCGGTGCCCGACAGCCCGAAGGCCATCATCGCCGTGCCGGCCATGGTGCCGATCAGGAAGCCGCGACGGGTGATGCCCCGGGCCTCGCTGTCTCCGGCCTCGACGGCCGCCAGCTGGTCATCAAACCTGGCCATGGGTCACCTCCTGGGCACGGGTGGGGTCGAAGATGCCGACGCCGGCCGTATCGGCCTCGCGGGCCTGGGTGATCTCGGCGGCACGCTTCACCGCCCGATGGATGCGCCGATAGGCCATGCAACGACAGAGATTGCCGGCCATGGCCTCGGTGACCTCCTCATCGCTGGGGTCGGCGTTGCGGCTCAGGAAATCGGCGGCCTGCATGATCTGGCCCGACTGACAGTAGCCACACTGGGGCACCTGATGCTCGCGCCAGGCCTGCTGCAGGGGATGATCAGCGTTCTCCGACAGCCCCTCGATGGTGACTACCTCGGCCCCCTCGGCGGCGGAGACCGGCAACACGCAGGTACGGGTGGCGGCGCCATCGAGATGCACGGTGCAGGCGCCGCACTGGGCGATGCCGCAGCCAAACTTGGTGCCGGTCATGCCCAGATGGTCCCGCAGCACCCACAACAGGGGCGTCTGCGGGGACACCTCGACACTGACCGGCTCGCCGTTCAGGGTAAAACTGGCCAAGGGAACTCTCCTTCAAAAATGGGTGCGAACACGCCCCTGCCCTCGCCATGCGGCGAGATTCGGCGCTAGCGGCAGGCTCGCAGGGCGCACAAATTAACAGAAGGACCCGGACCACGTCCTGTAAAAAATGCCAAGACCCCGCCACGAGGGGCGGGGTCTTGGGTCGAGAGTCGACGCGGCGGGAGACGCCCGGGGCGTTAACCGATGGTTTCCCCGGCCAGCATGAACCAGGTCTCGAGCACGGCGTCGGGGTTGAGCGATACCGAATCGATCCCCTGCTCCATCAACCACTTGGCCAGGTCGGGGTGGTCCGAGGGGCCCTGACCGCAGATGCCGATATACTTGCCCTGGGCCTTGCAGGCCTGGATGGCCATGGCCAGCAGCTTCTTCACCGCCGGGTTTCGCTCCTCGAACAGGTGCGCCACGATGCCGGAGTCACGATCCAGCCCCAGGGTGAGCTGGGTCAGGTCGTTGGAGCCGATGGAGAAGCCATCGAAATACGCCAGGAACTCCTCGGCGAGCAGGGCGTTGGCCGGCAGCTCACACATCATGATGACCTTGAGGCCATTGTCGCCACGCTTGAGGCCGTTGGCGGCCAGCAGGTCGATGACCTCGCTGGCCTCCTCGGTGGTGCGCACGAAGGGCACCATGATCTCGATATTATCCAGCCCCATCTCCTCCCGGACCCGCTTGAGGGCACGGCACTCCAGTTCGAAGCACTCGCGGAAGTTGTCGGAGATGTAGCGTGACGCCCCGCGGAAACCCAGCATCGGGTTCTCTTCCCCCGGCTCGTAGAGCTTGCCGCCGATCAGGTTCTCGTACTCGTTGGACTTGAAGTCCGACAGGCGCACGATGACCCGCTGGGGATGAAACGCGGCCGCCAGGGTGGAGATACCCTCCACCAGCTTGTCGACGTAGAAGTCGATCGGGCTGTTATAGCCGGCGGTGCGCAGATCGATGGTCTGCTGCAGATCCTCCGGCAGGGTGTCGTAGTCGAGCAGCGCCTTGGGGTGCACGCCGATCATGCGGTTGATGATGAACTCCAGGCGCGCCAGGCCCACACCGGCATTGGGCAGGCTCGCGAAGCCGAAGGCACGGTCGGGGTTGCCGACGTTCATCATGATCTTGAAGGGGATCTCGGGCATGGCATCGACGCTGGTGACCTGGCGGTCAAAGGCCAGCAGCCCTTCGTAGACATGACCGGCGTCGCCCTCGGCGCAGGAGACGGTGACATCGCGGCCATCGGCGAGAATCTCGGTGGCATCACTGCAGCCCACCACCGCCGGGATGCCCAGCTCCCGGGCGATGATCGCCGCATGGCAGGTCCGGCCGCCACGATTGGTCACGATGGCCGAGGCCCGCTTCATGATCGGCTCCCAGTCGGGGTCGGTCATGTCGGTGACCAGCACGTCGCCGGCGTTGACCTTCTCCATGTCATCCGGCGAGAAGACCACCTTGACCGTACCGCTACCGATACGCTGACCGATGGCACGGCCGCTGACCAGGTTGCGTCCCTTCTCCTTGAGCTGGAAGCGCTCGAGCTGGCCGCCCTGCTGCTGGGAGACCACGGTCTCGGGGCGCGCCTGAACGATATAGAGCTGGCCATCGTCGCCGTCCAGGGCCCACTCGATATCCATGGGCCGCTGGTAGTGCGCCTCGATGGTGGTCGCCTGGCGGGCCAGCGCCATCACCTGCTCATCATCGATACAGAAACGCCCCCGCTCCTTGAGCGGCACATCCACGGTTTCCACCGACTTGCCGGCACTGGCCTCCTGGCCATAGACCATCTTGATCAGCTTGGAGCCCAGATTGCGACGCAACACGGCGGGCCGGCCGGCGGCGAGTGTCGGCTTGTGGACGTAGAATTCGTCGGGGTTCACGGCACCCTGTACCACGGTCTCGCCGAGGCCCCAGGAGGCGGTGACGAAGACCGCATCGCGAAAGCCCGATTCGGTATCGAGGGTGAACATCACCCCGGCGGCCCCGGTCTCGGAGCGCACCATCTTCTGGATGCCGGCGGAGAGCGCCACGTTCTCGTGGGCGTAGCCGCGGTGCACGCGATAGGAGATGGCGCGGTCGTTGAACAGCGAGGCGAACACCTCGTGGACGGCACGCTTGATGTTGTCGAAGCCCTCGATGTTGAGGAAGGTCTCCTGCTGGCCGGCGAAGGAGGCATCGGGCAGGTCTTCGGCGGTGGCCGAGGAGCGCACCGCCGCCTTGAGGTTGGGGTGCCGGGCGAGCAGCATCTCGTAGGCGCTGCGCAGGTGCTCTTCGAAGACCGGCGGCAGCGGGGTGTCGATCACCCACTGGCGAATCTGGGCGCCGACACGCGACAGCTCGGCGACGTCATCCACGTCCAGGGTCGCCAGTGCCTGATTGATGCGCTCGTTGAGGCCCTCGTGGGAGAGGAATTCGCGGTAAGCGTGGGCAGTGGTGGCAAAGCCGCCGGGCACGGTAACGCCGGCGCCGGCCAGGTTGGAGATCATCTCGCCAAGAGAGGCGTTCTTGCCCCCCACACGCTCGACATCGTCCATGCCCAGCTCATCGAACCACAGAATGTAATCGTCCACGGGACCCCCTTGGCTTACGACGAAAGTTCGTCATGCCGACGGGCATGACGGGATGTTAACGACTCTACCAAGCGGCAACCATGTACGCCATTGGTCTAATAGCGAAGTCACTGGAGGATTTTTACAACAGTGTGCTCTTTTCGCCCCTTCCTGTAGTCCGCACCATTACGATATACGAAGGGCGCCGGAGCAACTTGTCGCGGGGGACATGGAGGCCGACAATGGGATTTTTGTCGACCAAGCGATCCCCCCATGACCCGCACCGCCTTCTTTATCTCCGACGGCACCGGCATCACCGCCGAGAGCCTGGGCCGCAGCCTGCTGGCACAGTTCGAGAACGTCGAGATACGCATGATTACCAAACCCTATATCGACACCCTCGAGAAGGCCCACGGCCTGGTGGAGATCATCAACGGCGTGGCGGTGCGCGACGGCGAAGTGCCGATCATCATCGACACCATCGTCGATAGCGAAATCCGTCAGATCATCAGCGACTCGGAAGGCTTCAATATCGATATCTTCTCGACCTTCCTCGCGCCCCTGGAGCAGGAACTCGAGACGCACTCCAGCTACACCGTGGGCCGCACCCACTCCATCGGCAAGGATGAGGCCTATATGGACCGCATCCAGTCGGTGCACTTCGCCCTGGACAATGACGATGGCGCGCGCACTCACCAGTACGACAAGGCCGACGTGATCCTGATCGGCGTATCGCGCTGCGGCAAGACCCCCACCTCGCTCTATCTGGCGCTACAGTTCGGCATCCGGGCGGCCAACTATCCCCTGACCGAGGACGACCTCGACGAGGATGGCAGCCTCAAGATGCCCAAGGTACTGGCGCCCCATCATCACAAGCTGTTCGGCCTGACCATCGATGCCCGGCGGCTCGCCGCGATCCGCCACGAGCGCCGCCCCAACAGCCGCTACAGCTCCATGGATCAGTGCCTTCAGGAAGTGGGCCAGGCCGAGGGACTCTACCGCCAGCTGCATATCCCCTTCATCGATACCACGCGCTTCTCGGTAGAGGAGATCTCCACCCGCATGATCGCCGAAATGGGGCTGATGCGGCGGTTTTCACCGCGCTGAGTGCCAGGTTGCAGGAGGGCAGCAAAGCCGCCCTCCTGCAGGCACCGGCAGACCCTAGTTTACCACCCCGGCCTTGCGTAGCCGGGCGATATCATCGGCGGTCAGACCCATCTCGGCGAGCAGGGCATCGCTGTCCTGCCCCAGGCGTGGCGGCGCCAGCTCGCTGGTGGCGGAGGCGCCATCGAAGCGCAGGGGGTTGGCCACCTGGGGCACCTCCAGGGCCTCGCGATGCAGGGTGCGATACATCTCGCGATGCCGCACCTGGGGGTCATCGAACACCTCGCTGAGGGTGTTGATGGGGCCGCCGGGAATGCCGCGGGCCTCCAGCTCGTCCAGCCATTCGTCCCGGGGTCGGGTCATCAGGATCGCCTGGATCATGGGTACCAGCACCTCGCGGTTGCCGACCCGGGCGGCATTGGTGGCATAGGCGGGATCCCGGGCCCACTCCGGCCGCCCCAACAGGGCGGCCAGGCGGGAGAACTGAGCGTCATTGCCCACGGTCAGTACCAGGTGTCCGTCGGCGCAGGCGAAGGCCTGATAGGGCACGATGTTGGGATGGGCGTTGCCATGGCGATCCGGGTTGTCGCCGCTGACCAGCACGTTGAGCGCCTGGTTGGCCAGCGTCGCCACCTGGACATCGAGCAGCGCCACGTCCACATGGCGCCCCACGCCGGTGCGGTTGCGCTCCTGGAGCGCGGCGAGGACGCCAACGGTGGCATAGAGCCCCGTCATCACATCGGTGATCGCCACCCCGGTCTTCATCGGCTGGGCCTCGGCGTCACCGGTGAGGCTCATCAGCCCGCCCATGGCCTGGATCATGAAGTCGTAGCCGGCGCGATGCGCGTAGGGGCCATCCTGGCCGAAGCCGGTAATGGAGCAGCCGATCAGCCGCGGGTTGAGCGCCCGCAGGCTGGCGTAGTCGAGGCCGTACTTGGCCAGGCCGCCGACCTTGAAGTTCTCGAGCAGGATATCGGCGCCCTCGGCCAGCTTGTGCACCAGTGCCTGGCCCTCTTCGGAGGCGATATCCACGGCCAGGGAGTGCTTGCCTCGATTGGCACAGAGATAATAGGCGGCGACCCTGTCGCGCTCGCTCTCCTCGGCCAGCCAGGGGGGCCCCCAGCCACGCGTATCATCGCCGCGCTGGGGGTGTTCGATCTTGATGACCCGGGCCCCCAGGTCGGCGAGCAGCTGGCCCGCCCAGGGGCCCGCCAGCACCCGTGACATATCGAGCACCGTGATGCCCTCAAGCGGTCCGCTCATCTGCAGCTCCTTGCTCACTCTCAGTGACCTACCGGCTTAACCGGTAAAGGCCTGCAGGCCGGTCTGGGCGCGCCCCAGGATCAGGGCGTGAACATCGTGGGTGCCCTCGTAGGTGTTCACCGCCTCGAGGTTCATCATATGGCGAATCACGTGGTACTCGTCGCTGATGCCGTTGCCCCCGTGCATGTCGCGGGCCATCCGGGCGATATCCAGCGCCTTGCCGCAGTTGTTGCGCTTGATCAGCGAGATCGCCTCGGGCACGAGCTGGTCGTCGTCGATCATGCGCCCCACCCGCAGCGCCGCCTGCAGGCCCAGGGCGATATCGGTCTGCATGTCGGCCAGCTTCTTCTGGATCAGCTGGTTGGCGGCCAGGGGGCGGCCGAACTGCTTACGCTCCAGGGTGTACTCTCGGCCGGCGTGCCAGCAGGCCTCGGCGGCCCCCATGGCGCCCCAGGCGATGCCGTAGCGGGCGCGGTTGAGGCAGGAGAACGGCCCCTTGAGTCCCTTGACATGGGGCAGGCGCTGCGCGTCGGAGACCTCCACGTCCTGCATGGCGATCTGGCCGGTGATGGAGGCGCGCAGGCTGAACTTGCCCTCGATCTTGGGCGCACTGAGACCCGGCATGTCCTTCTCGAGGATAAAGCCGTTGATCACGCCTTCTTCATCCCGGGCCCATACCACGAAGACATCGGCGATGGGCGAGTTGGTGATCCAGGTCTTGGTGCCGTTGAGGCGCCAGCCGTTGTCGGTGCGGATGGCACGCGTGGACATGCCACCCGGGTCCGAGCCATGGTCGGGCTCGGTCAGGCCGAAGCAGCCGACCCACTCGCCGGTGGCGAGCCTGGGCAGGTATTTCTCGCGCTGCTCCTCGCTGCCGAAGGCATGGATGGGATACATCACCAGGCTCGACTGCACGCTCATGGCGCTGCGATAACCGGAGTCGACCCGCTCCACTTCCCGGGCGATCAGGCCGTAGCTGACGTAATTGAGGCCGGCACAACCATAGCCATCGATGGTCGCCCCGAGCAGGCCCAGCTCTCCCATCTCGCTCATGATCTCGCGATGAAAGATCTCGTGACGATTGGCCTCCAGCACCCTGGGAAACAGCTTCTCCTGGCAGTAGTCATGAGCGGTCTGCTGGACCATGCGCTCCTCTTCGGAGAGCTGGTCGACGAGGCGAAGGGGGTCGTCCCAGGTGACGGGGGTGATCTGGCTCATGCGAAATCCTCGGTGGCGGGGCGATGATTAATATCTACATTTTCAATAAATGTAGAGTATAAACCCTGCCCTGCCAAGCCCCACCGAGAAAAATCGGCTAGCGATAACGCGAGAGCACCACGCGAATCTGCCACCAGGCGACCAGGGCCGTCAGCAGATTGGCCGTGAGCATGCCGACGAAGACCCCGGTGGTATCGGCCAGGCGCCCTCCCAGCCAGGCCAGGGGCACGCTGAGCACGAAGAGCCGTACCACCGAGAGACGCATGGCCCGGGCCGGGCGATGCAGGGCATTGCACGAGGAAATCGCCAGGATCGCCACGCCCTGGGCCCCGAGCCCCAGGGGCACCAGCCACAGGAAGTGTCGCAGCACCTCGCCGACCGCCTCGCGCTCGGCATAGGCGCCCACCAGCCAGGGGGCCAGCGCCTGCAGCAGCCCCCAGACCAGCAGCTGCCAGGCCAGCACGAAGGCGAAGCAGCCGAAGATGGCGCGGCGCACCCGAGCATACTGGCCGGCCCCGGCGTTCTGGCTGATCAGCGGCGAGAGGGTCATGGAGAGCCCCAGCACGGCGATCTGGGCGAATGCCTCGAGGCGGGTGCCGACACCGAAGCCGGCCACGGCATCATGACCGTGACCCGCAACGATGCGCGTCAGCAGCCCCATGGCCAGCGGGGTAAAGACGCTGGTCAGCGCCGCGGGGCCGGCGATACGCCCCAGCTCCCGCCAGGATTCGAGGAGCCCGTGTCGTGTCAGGCCGGCCAGGTCGAACAGGCCACGCAATTCACGCTGGAAGACCAGGGCCACCGCCATCAGCCCCCAGCTCAGCACCGTGGCCAGGGCCGCACCGGAGACGCCCATGGCCGGTAGCGGCCCCGCACCGAAGATCAGCAGCCAGTCCAGCAACACATTGGACACGGCGGCCAGCGCCATCATCAGCCCCTGGGTCGCCGTATTGCCGTGGGCACGCAGCAGGCTGTTGAGCACCCGCGGGATGATCACCACCGCGGCACCGAAGTACCAGATCCCCATGTAATCGCGAATATGCGGCATCAGGATGGCGTCGGCACCCAGCAGTCGGAACAGCGGTTCGAGGGTCGTCAGGCCGAGCAGGGTCATGGCCAGGCCGACCACCAGCGCCAGCAGGGAGGCATCGGTGGCACGGCGACGCACGGTGTCAAACTCGCCGCGCCCCAGCTGCCGCGCCACGACCGCCGAGGTGCCGATCCCCAGGCCGATGGCCAGGCTGATCACGGTAAACACCACCGGGAAGGTGAACGACACCGCCGCCAGCGGCTCGGTGCCCAGCCGGGAGATGAACCAGGTATCCACCAGGTTGAAGCTCATCATGGCGATCATGCCGCCGATCACCGGCAGGGTCTTGCGCAGCAGAGTGGCGGCGATGGGGCCGTCCAGCAGCTCGCGGCGAACCGGGCGCCGTGGCGAGGCGGTGGAGGAGGTGCTCATGGGACCTACTTGGTGTCGATATAGCGGTGGTCGTTGAAGGTCGCCACCCAGTCCGGGTGATAGACCAGCAGGATGCTCAACAGCATGCCGGTGATAAACGCCTCCGAGGGCATCAGCAGCGGCAGGAAACGCGCATATTCGAGCGCCTGATAGAGGGCATAGGCATCATTGGCCCCGAGCAGCATCAGCCCCACCGCGGCGAGCCCCGCGGCGAGCGTGGAGAGCGCGGCGCCGAAGAAGCCGCAGACAAACAGGAACACCATCAGGTTATCGGGCAGGAAACGATCGACCAACCGCCAGACGATCACCATGGTCAGCGCCGGCATCACGCCGGTCACCAGCAGATTCACCCCCAGCAGGGTCCAGTCCACCCGGCCGGTCACCACCATCGCCAGGTTGACCAGCAGCAGGGAGAGCAGCGCCAGGGGTGCCTTGAACACCAACACCATAAGCCCGGTAAACAGCAGGTGCAGGGTCAGCCAGTCCACCGCCTGGGCCCGCAGCTGCCACATCAGCAGCACTGCCACGGTGGCGGCCAGCCAGCGGTGCTGCAGCCCGGTGTCGGCCAGCAGCAACCGCCAGGGGCGCTGGGCCAGCGCCAGCCCCAGGACGACGAAGGCCACCAGGCTGGTCATCACCAGCAGCCAGGGAGCCAGCACCAGCTCGGCGAAGGACATGACGCTCTCCCGTCAGGCGAAGACCACGGTCTTGTTACCCTGGATCAGCACGCGATCCTCGAGATGCCAGCGCAGGCCCCGGGCCAGCACCGCCTTCTCCACGTCGCGGCCGAAGCGCACCAGGTCTTCGGGGGTATGGCAATGGCTGACCCGGTGAATGTCCTGCTCGATGATCGGCCCGGCATCGAGTTCGGCGGTAACATAGTGGCAGGTGGCACCGATCAACTTGACCCCACGCTGATGGGCCTGATGATAGGGCTTGGCCCCGGCGAAGCTGGGCAAAAAGCTATGATGGATATTGATCACGCGGCCGGCATAGCGCTCGCACAGCGCCGGTGGCAGAATTTGCATATAGCGCGCCAGCACGATGCAATCGGCCCGCAACTCCTCGACCAGCTGCTCCACCGCGTCGAAGGCGGCCTGCTTCTCTCCGGGCGGCACCGGCACATGGTGATAGGGAATGCCATGCCACTCCACCAGGCCACGCATGGTCTCATGGTTGGAGATGACGGCCGCGATCTCGCAGTCGATTTCACCGGTGGTCCAGCGGTAGAGCAGGTCCACCAGGCAGTGCGACTCCTTCGATACCATCAGCACCACCCGCGGCAGCTGGCGGGTATCGGTCAACGCCCAGGTCATGTCGAACTCCTCGGCGATGGGCGCAAAGGCCTCGCGCAGCGTCTCGGGCGGCATGCCAATGGAGTCGGCCAGGATCTCGTAGCGCATGAAGAAGCGCCCCGCCTCGAGGTCGGAGTGCTGGCTGGCCTCGGTGATCGAGCCACCGTGACCGGCGATAAAACCGGAGACGCGGGACACGATCCCCACACGGTCGGGACAGGACACCACCAGGCGGTAGTAATGTGACATCAGAGGCTCCAGGCTAGGTATTGCGGGCGCAATAGTGTAGCGAAAACCGCGGATTCCGACACGCCTCGGCGCCGGGCCCGAAGAAGGGGGATAGCCGGGGGCTTAGCAATTAATAACCAAAAGCTATTTGAAATTAATATCCTTATTCTTTATTTTGGTCCCACTGAAATACCGTAACCCCCATGGCCCCTCACCATTCAAGCCATTACCCGGGAGCACGTCATGCTCAAGCATATTACCCTCGCCGCCCTGGCCGCAGGCATCCTTACCGCCGGGCAGGCCCAGGCAGACGATGATGTCATCAAGGTCGGCATGTCCGGCAGCTACTTCCCCTTCGCCTTCGTCGAACAGGACGAGCTCCAGGGCTTCGAGGTGGATGTCATGGAGGCCGTCGCCGAGGAAATGGGGGTCGAGGTCGAGTTCGTCACGGCCAGCTTCTCGGGGCTGTTCGGCATGCTCGAATCCGGACGCATCGACACCATCGCCAACCAGATCACCATTACCGAAGAGCGCACCGCCAAGTACGTCTTCACCGACCCCTACGTCTACGACGGTGCCCAGGTCGTGACCAAGGAAGGCAACGAGGAAGTCCAGTCCGTCGAGGACCTGAAGGGCAAGACCGTGGCCGTCAACCTCGGCTCCAACTACGAGGAGCTGCTGCGCGAACTCCCCTATGCCGACGAGATCGATATTCGCACCTACGAAAGCAATATCGAACAGGATACCGCCCTGGGCCGCGTCGACGCCTTCGTCATGGACAGGATCAGTGCCAGCCAGGTCATCAAGGATAAGCCGATGCCCCTGGCGCTGGCCGGGACGCCGTTCTCCGAGATCCATAACGCCCTGCCCTTCCGGGACACCGAGGAAGGCCGCGCCCTGCGTGACCGGGTCGATACCGCCCTGGACACCCTGCGCGAATCGGGCACCCTGCAGGAATTCTCGGAAGAGTGGTTCGGCAGCGACGTCACTCGCCCCTAAGGTGCTGAACGGCTCTCATGTCTCTACTCGACCTCGACTACATGCTGGGGCTCGCCCCCATCCTGATGCGCTATCTGCCGTTGACCCTGGAGATGGCCGCGGCGGGGATGGTGCTGGCCCTGGTGCTCGCCTGTGGCCTCGCCGTGATCCGCGTGCTGCGGATCCCGGGCCTGAATGCCGCCACCCTGCTGTTCATCTCCTTCTTTCGCGGCACGCCGCTGCTGGTACAGCTGTTCCTGTTCTACTACGGCCTGCCGCAGCTGCTGGCCTTCCTGACCCAGATCAACGGCGTCACCGCCACCATCATGGGCCTGACCCTGCACTTCTCGGCCTATATGGCGGAGTCCATCCGTGCCGCCATCGTCGGGGTCGACCGCAGTCAGACGGAGGCGGCGCTGTCCATCGGCATGACCAACGGTCAGCTGATGCGACGCATCGTGCTGCCTCAGGCGACGCGGGTCGCCGTCCCCACGCTCATGAACTACTTCATCGACATGATCAAGGCCACGTCCCTGGCCTTCACCCTGGGTGTTACCGAGCTGATGGGCGCCACCCAGAAGGAGGCCGCCGGCAGCTTCCTCTACTTCGAGGCCTTTATCACCGTGGCGATCTTCTACTGGGCCATCGTCGAGCTGCTGGCCTGGTTCCAGCGGCGCCTGGAAACCCGACTTAACGAGGCCTATCGCCGATGATCAAGGTAGCAGGACTCATCAAGCGCTTCGGCGGGACCGCGGTACTCGACGGCATCGACCTCGCCATCGAGCAGGGCGAGATCATCGTGGTCATCGGCCCTTCCGGCACCGGCAAGTCGACGCTGCTGCGCTGCCTGAATTTCCTCGAGCGCCCGGACGCCGGGCGCCTGACCATCAACGACCTCGATGTCGATGTCACCCGGGCCAGCCGGCGCGATATCCTGACGGCACGGCGGCGGACCGCCTTCGTGTTCCAGAACTACGCGCTGTTTGCCAACAAGACGGCACTGGAGAACATCGCCGAGGGGCTGATCGTGGTCAACCGCTGGCCCAAGGAAAAGGCCCATGCACGCGCCCGGGAGATCCTGGCGCGCATCGGGCTGGCCGACAAGGCCGATGCCTACCCCGCCTCCCTGTCCGGAGGGCAGCAGCAGCGGGTGGGCATCGGCCGCGCCATGGCGGCCCAGGCCGAGGTCATCCTCTTCGACGAACCCACCTCATCGCTGGACCCCGAGTGGGTCGAAGAGGTCCTGGAGCTGATGAAGCAGCTGGCCAGGGAGCGCCAGACCATGCTGGTCGTCACCCATGAGATGAGCTTCGCCAGGGACGTGGCGGACCGGGTGATCTTCATGGAGGGGGGGCGCATCGTGGAACAGGGGCCACCCGACCAGCTCTTCGGGGCGCCCCAGGACCCGCGCACCCGGAACTTCCTGCGCAAGGTACTCGCCACTCAGGTATCGCCGGAGGGCGTGAACTAACGTCGATATCCAGGGGCCGCGTTGTGGCCCCCGGTGGCCTTCCCGTATAGTGAAAGCGTCATATACCAGGAAGCCTCCTCCGCGATGCTCAAGCCCCGAGTCCAGATCCGCCCCCGCCGCCGCCCTCCCCTGCGCTTCTTGCCCCTGGGTGGCTGTGGCGAGATCGGCATGAACCTTAGCCTCTACGGCCTCGGTGAGGGCCGGGAGGCTGACTGGATCGCGGTGGACTGCGGCATGATGATCCGCCAGGACCTCCCCGATTCGCCGCTACAGGTGCCCAACCAGAGCACCCTGGACGCGCTGGGCATCGTGCCCCGGGCGCTGGTCATCACCCATGGTCATGAGGATCATATCGGTGCCGCTGCCTGGCTGTGGCCGAAATGGGGCTGCCCCATCCACGCCACGCCGCTGGCGGCCGGTCTGCTGCGCGCCAAGTTCAACGAACGGGGGCTCGCCACCGACGCCATTCGGGTGATCGACCCCGGCGAGGCCATGGAGTCGGGCCCCTTCACCCTGCGCTTCCTTCCGGTGCCCCATTCCATCCCCGAGAGCTGCTCGCTGCTGATCGCCGCCGGAGAGCATCGCGTACTGCATACCGGCGACTGGAAGCTTGACCCCGACCCGTTGCTCGGCGCACCGATCTCATCGACGACCTTTCGCGCCCTGGCCCCGGTGGACCTGGTCGTCGGCGATTCCACCAACGCCCCGCTGCCCGGCGACTCACGCAGCGAGGGCGAGGTCGCCAGGGCCCTGGAACACACCATCGCCCGCTGCGGGGGCCGCGTCATCGTCTCCTGCTTCGCCAGCAACCTGGCCCGGATACTGGCCATCGGCCGTGCCGCCGAGCGCTGCGGGCGGCGCGTCAGCCTGATGGGACGCTCCATGGAGCGCATGGTGGCGATCGCCCGCGGCCTCGGCTACCTGGACGACTTCCCGCCCCTGGTGCCCAGTAACGACCTGGGCTATCTGCCCCCCGAAGAAGTGCTGGTGATCGCCACCGGCAGCCAGGGCGAATCACGCGCCGCCCTCCAGCGCCTGGCGCGTGGCCGACACCGTTCCCTGGAACTGGGGGCCGGCGACAGCGTGATCTTCTCGGCCAAGGCGATCCCCGGCAATGAGCTGCTGATCGAGCGGCTCAAGAAGGGGCTTCGCCATCAGGGTGTCGAGGTCCTCGATGAGTTCAACCACCCCGAACTGCATGCCTCGGGGCATCCGGCCCAGGATGAGCTGCGCACCCTCTATGGCTGGGTACGGCCCCGCTACCTGCTGCCGGTACACGGCGAGCCTCGCCACCAGCAGGCCCACCGCGACATCGCCGAGGAACTGGGCATCCAGGCGCCGCTCTCCCCGCTGAATGGCGACATGATCCGCTTCGACGCCGACGGCCTGACCCTCGAGGGCCGCCATCCCCAGCCGCCCTGTATCGTCAACCAGGATGCCGTCGCCCCCCTCCCCGGCCTGGGCGGCCACTCGGGCAAGGAGGGCCGCCACGGCAGCCTCTATCTGGCACTCTCGGTCGCCATCACCGAACAGGGCGGCTGGACCCGTATCGGCCGGCTGATGCTCGACGCCGGCGATGGACAGGCCTTCGACGAGACCGCCTTCTGCGACTGGCTCGACGATGTCCTCGAGTCATTGCACGCCGAGACCCTGGCCGACCTGCGCCTGGCCCTGCAGCCGCGGTTGATTGGCTGGTTCGCCGACCACCTGCGCCGCCTGCCGGAGATTCATCTGCAGATACTCGCCATGGAGGCCCCGGCGGCCGACCATTCGGAGTAATCCTCCTCCCGTCTCCCCCTCGATAAACGAAAGCACAAATACGTAAGTACAAAAACACGAAAGCCGCTCATCGAGAGCGGCTTCATTTTTCTTCGGACTTCCTGTTTCTTACTTTTTCTTACTTTTTCTTGTTATCTCTTACTGGTCCTTGCCGGCATTCTTCGGCGGACGCCCACGCTTGCGACGCGGCTGCTCCACCACCAGGTCATCCACGGAAAGACCCGCCTCGTTGATCGCCTCGAGAATCTCGGAACGCTTGCGCTCCTTTTCGGCTTCATCCTGAAGGCGTTGGCGCTCTTCATCCTTCTTCTGTTCGATGGCCTCCTCGACCACCTCAGCGAGTTTATGCAGTTGCTCCATGCTGAGCTGACGTGCCGCGGCGCGTGCCACGTTCTTGTTGCGAGCGATACGCTCCAGGGTGTCGCTGGACATCGGTCCCTCCTAGGCTGAATTCATAAGACGTGTAACGCACGATTACCTAGAGAAAAGTATATGCAGTAGCCATCGATTAGCAAGAAGAGTCGACCGATTTTATTCCGACATGCGGTAAAAACCGGACGCCCAATGCCCCGAATATTTCACGAAAAAGCGGCGCCCAAAGGCGCCGCTGCAGATAAGACGTGTTCCGGGACAAGCCGGCAGAGAGACACTAGCCACCGGTCATATTCATGAAGCGCACCACCTGAACATCGCCGTCGGTAGTGAAATGATGACGCTCCGGCTTGAGGGGCATGGCGGCGACAATGGCATGCTTCAGGGCATCCATATCCCCCGGGTTGGCGCGCAATACACGACGCAGGTCCACGGAGTGTTCATTGCCCAGGCACAGCAGCAGTCGTCCCTCCACGGTCACGCGCACACGGTTGCAGGTAGAGCAGAAGTTATGGCTGTGGGGCGAGATGAAGCCGATACGCGAATCGCTGTCGGCCATGCGGAAATAGCGCGAGGGTCCCGGGGTCGTCTCGGGCGTCGGAATCAGCGGATAACGACTCTCGATGGTCTCCTGAACCTCATCGCTGGAGCAGAAGGTCTCGGCACGGCTATGGTCGGAGACATCCCCCAGCGGCATTTCCTCGATAAAGCTGATATCGAGTCCTTCGCGGCGGGCGAACTCCACCAGGTCGAGCACCTCGTCATCATTGCGGCCCTTGAGGATCACCGCATTGAGCTTGATGCGCTCGAAGCCCGCGTCTCGCGCGGCGTGGATGCCGTCGATGACCCGCGCGAGCTCACCGGTGCGCGTCAGCCGACGGAAGCGCTCGGGGTCGAGGGAGTCGAGGCTGATGTTGAGCCGCTTGAGGCCCCCTTCGCGAAGCCGCTCGGCATGCTTGGGCAGGCTGGCCCCGTTGGTGGTCATGGCGAAGTCATTGAGCCCGGGCAGATCACCGATCTGCTCGACGAGGGAGCCGATATCGCGCCGGACCAGCGGCTCACCCCCGGTCAGGCGGATCTTCTCGACGCCCAGCTCGGTGAAGGCACGCGCCACCATCGCCAGCTCTTCCAGGGTAAGCACCTGGGCGCGAGGCAGGAAGGTCATCTCCTCGCTCATGCAGTAGACGCAGCGAAAGTCACAGCGGTCGGTGACCGAGATACGCACATAGCTGACGCGCCGACCGAAATCATCGATGAGTTCGCGAGGCAGGGTGGTCATGGAACAATCTCCCGGTTCAGGCTTCCCAGCGACGGGCATCCGAATGATCGGAGTCACGCTCCGACACCCAGTAGTCACCGTCGCCGGCGTGTTCTTTCTTCCAGAATGGCGCGCGGGTCTTGAGGTAATCCATGATGAAGTCACAGGCCTCGAAGGCAGCGCGGCGATGGGCACTGGCCACCACTACCAACACGATAGGGTCTCCCGGGCCCAGTCGTCCAACCCGGTGAATCACCGTGACCGCATCCAGGGGCCAGCGACCCCGGGCGTCCGCGACGATGGCCTCCAGCGCCGACTCGGTCATGCCGGGATAGTGCTCCAGGGTCAGTGCCGATACCTCGGGGTGCTCGTTGAAGTCGCGCACCAGGCCGGTAAAGCTGACCACGGCCCCGATATCGGTGCGCCCGGCCAGCAGGGCCTGCTGCTCGGCCCCTGCATCGAAGGTGGCCTCTTGTACTCGAATCATGGCCTAGCCTCCGGTCACCGGCGGGAAGAAGGCGACCTCGTCCTCGTTGGTCACCGGGGTCGTATCCGAGGCCATCACCTGGTTGACGGCACATAATACGCGTCCCTCATCGAGCCCCATGAAGCGCGAATCGAGCCCCTTGAGGGCCGCCTTGAGGCCGGCCACATCGGAGCGCTCCAGGCTGTCGAGGGCCACCGCCACCTCGCCCACGCCGAGGCGTTCGCGCAGCTCGGCCAGGCACTTGACGCGGATACAGGGCGTGGCGACATCGCAGCGGTTGCCGAGACTGACCTCGCCGGCCTGCCCCTCACCCGTGACGATGGGGGCGGCCTGCGCCGCGAACGCCTCGCGGTGATAGTCGCCGGACTTGCCCCCGGTCTTGGTGTCGAGCCGGACGGCGCCGATCTCCATGGACTTGTCCACCGCCTTGCACATGTCATAGAGCGTCAGGCACGCCACCGATACCGCGGTGAGCGCCTCCATCTCCACGCCGGTGCGGCCATTGAGGCGGCAGGTGGCGGTCACGTCGACCCGGCTGTCGGCCTCATCGAGCCGGAAGTCGACCGTGACCTTGGAAAGCGCCAGGGCATGGCACAGCGGAATCAGCTCATGGGTACGCTTGGCCGCCTGGATGCCGGCGATGCGCGCCGTGGCCAGCACGTCTCCCTTGGGCAGCCCGCCCTCGGCGAGCAGCGCGAGGGTCTCGGGGCGCATGCGAATATGGCCGGACGCCGACGCCTCACGGCGACTCTCCGGCTTGTCGGCGACATCGACCATATGGGCCTCGCCGCGCGCATTGAGATGGGTGAGAGACATGGATCGACACCTCATGGAAGTCGGAACAGGGGTTGAATGGTGACGCTGTCGCCCGCGGCCACAGCGCCACGCGCGTCGTCTATCTCTATCAGACAGTTGGACCGCGCCATGGACGAGAGAATCCCGGAGCCCTGGGCGCCGATATCGCTCACCACCAGTCGGCCGTCGGCGGTGCTCTGGTAGTGGCCACGCAGGTAGTCGACGCGCCCCTCGCGGCTTCTCAGCGACTGCTGGGCCACCGCGGTCAGCCGCGGCGGCCAGGAGCCCTCGCGTCCCTGCAGCTTGGCCAACAGCGGGGCGGCGAACTGCAGGAAGGTCACCATGCTGGCCACGGGATTGCCGGGGAGGCCCAGAAACGGCACGCCGCGGGCGCCCAGGCGGCCGCAGGCCAGGGGGCGTCCGGGGCGGATGGCGATCTTCCAGAAACCCAGCTCGCCCTGCTCGAGCAGGGCCAACCGGGTATGGTCGGCGTCCCCCACGGAGACGCCGCCACTGGAAAGCACCAGGTCGGCCTCGGCCCCGGCACGCGCAAGCCCGTCGGCGATGGCCTCGCGGGTATCGGGCAGGATGCCCAGGTCGAGCACCTCTCCGCCGTGCTCCTCCACCAGGGCCATCAGCGTGAAGCGATTGGCATCGAAGATCCCCGCCGCGGGGAGCGCCTCGCCCGGGGCGGTGACCTCATCCCCGGTCGAGAAGACGGCCACCCGGGGGCGACGCACCACCCGGGCCTCGGCCATGCCCAGCGACGCGATCAGGCCCAGTTCGGCGGCGCCCAGGCGGGTGCCGGCCTCCAGCGTCACCGTTCCGCGGGCGATGTCCTCGCCGGCCTGACGCACGTTCTGGCCACGCCTCACCCGGTCGGGCTGCTCGACGCGGACCCGCACCTCGCCGCCGGCGGAAGGCTCCAGGCGCAGCTGCTCGCGCATGATCACGGTGTCGGCCCCCGGCGGCAGCGGCGCCCCGGTGGTTATACCGACACAGGCACCGGGCCCCACGGGATGCTCGGCGCTGTGGCCGGCCAGGATCTCCCCTTCCCGCAGGAAGCCGGCCGAGGGTATCGCTTCCGGCCGCCAGGCCAGGGCTATGCCATCCATGGCGGCATTGGTGTTCTGGGGCACATCGATGGGCGCGAGAACGGGCTCGGCCAGCACCCGGCCCCGCAAGGCACCGAGCGCCACGCTCTCGCCGGGCAGAGGCCCTTCCCTCAACGCCAGCACCGCGCTGCGGGCATCCTCCACCGCCAGCATGCGCTCGCCCAGCTCGAAACAGGACAGGGTCATGGTGTCGTTACCTCCCCCGCCGGCCGCGGATGGCGCTGGGTGGGCCAGCGCGTCGGCCAGGCGGCGATCCAGTTCGTCATGGCCTCGAGGTCATTGAGGTCCAGGCACTCGACGCCCTCGGGCAGCGCCAGGGAGGCGTCCGTCGCCACCGCGCGCACCCAGGGGTCCTGGGCGACCCTCAAGGGCTTGCCCAGGGCCGGGCGGTGGATCTCCAGCTTGGGCAGCGGCCAGTCCTTGAAGCCCTCCACCAGCACCAGATCGGGGCGCTGGGGAGCCACCATGGCCAGCAGGGCCTGGAGATCCGCCTCGTCCTGATCCGGGGTTTCCATCATCAGGGCCAGCCGTGCACGGGAGGCCACCAGCATCGGGCTGGCCCCCGCCTGGCGCAGGCGATGGCTGTCCTTGCCGGGCTGGTCGACATCGAAGCCGTGGTGGGCATGCTTGACCACCGCCACGCGCAGCCCCCGCTCCTTCAGGCGAGGCAGCAACGCCTCGAGCAGCGTGGTCTTGCCGGTGCCGCTCCAGGCGGCGATGCCCAGCAGCGGGAGATGGTCGTCGAGACTCAGGGCGTCAACGGGGTTGCTCATCGTTTGATGGGCTCCTGGGCAAGCGCCTGCTCCAGCCGCTGCCTCTCCTCTTGCGTATTGAGATTGGCGAAGGCCTCGGCGCCCTCGGCGAAGTCCACCCGCACCCAGGCATGACGCGCGTACCAGCGGTCGATCTTGCGCTCCCCGGCGGCCAGGGCCTCACCCAGGTCCTGGGCCAGGGAGGTGCGAATAAGCGCTACCACGGGGTGCAGGCGCTGGCCATCGCCGGCCACGGCGATATCGGCCTCGCCGATGCCGGCCACCAGGCGGGCCACGAGATCCTGGGGCAGTGCCGGCGTATCACAGGGCACCACCAGCAGCCAGGGCGTATGCGCCGCCAACAACCCACTGTAAATGCCCATCAGCGGTCCCTGGTAGCCTCCCTCGGCGTCCTCGATGACACGCTCGGCAAACTCGCCATAGGTGGCATGACTACGGTTGGCGTTGATCAACAGCTCGGCCACCCGGCCTGCCAGGCGTTCGCGAACGTGGGCCACCAGGGGGCGTCCGGCAAACGGCACCAGTCCCTTGTCGACGCCGCCCATGCGGCGCCCCTGGCCACCGGCCAGAATCAATCCGGTAAGGTCGTGTTGCGGGATCATCGAAGGCCTCCTTATCGTCCCCCCATGATGCCTGAGCCGGCCCCCGGGTGCCACGCCGAAACTCGTCGCAAGTCATTGTCCTGACGAACATCAAGACTTTTTCAGGTTGCCACCCGCTGTGGGCTGGCCAGGAGGCGCCGCAACAGCCGCCAGGCGGCGAACCCCGCCATCAGGTTGCCGATGGCGGCCCCGGCCGCCAGGCCGAGAAGACCACCCCACCAGGCGCCCAGTGCCAGACAGGGCAGGTAGAAGACGAACAGCCGGGCCCCGGACATCAGCATGGCCCGCAACGGCCAGCCCAGGGCATTACCCGCGGATACCACGATCATGCACACCCCGAGGGCCGCATAGCTGGGCAACAGGAAGCGGATCAGCAGCGCCAGGTCGCCGCGCACCTCGGGGTTGCCGCTCAGCGCCAGCCCCACCCAGGGCGCGGATGCCGCCACCACCAGGCCGAGACACAGCTGCCAGACGACGATGACCCGCAGCGCCAGGCGCATCAGGCGGCGTATCTGGGCCCAGTCTCCGGCGCCATAGCAACGCCCGAGCCAGGGCGGAAGCGACATGGTCATGGCCAGCACCACCATCAGCGACAGGGGCTCCAGGCGGCTGGCCAGGCCCCAGGCCGCCACCTGTGGCTCACCCAGCCGGGCCACCACCGCGATCGCCAGCATCGCCGCGAGCGGCGGCATCAGCTGGCTGATCATGGCCGGCCCGGCAATGCCGGCGAAGGGCTTCGCCGAGGCGCGCAGCTCCTCGGCGAGCCCCTCGCCGGCCAGCCAGTCCGTCTGGCGCAGGTACCACCCCAGCACGCCCACCCCCGAACCGAAGGCGATCACCGTGGCCCAGGCGGCCCCCGGCAGCCCCAGCCCCTGCCAGGGGCCGATCCCGAAGATCAGCAAGGGGTCGAACACCAGGTTCACCAGGCTGGTCACCACCATCATGGAGCCCGGCAGCCGGGTATTGCCATGGGCCCGAAACAGGCTATAGCCAAAATAGACGACCGCCCCCAGCCAGGCGGCCAGCAGTTGCGGCGCCCAGTACCCGCGAATCAGCTCGAGGGTCGGCACATCGGCCCCCAGGCGGGCGAAGATCGGCGCCTGCAGCCTCCACAGGGCCAGCGCCAGCAGGCCGATGACGGTGGCCCCCACGACCAGCACCAGGCTTCCCAGGCGCCGGGCGCGGGCGGTGTCGCCGGCGCCCAGAGAGCGCGATATCTGAGCGGCGATGGCGATGCCCATGCCCACCTGAACGCCGATGATCAGAAAGCTCAAGGGGAAGGTAAAGGATTGGGCCGCCAACTGTGGCGTGCCCAGGCGGGCAATGAAGGCGCTGTCCACCAGCTGAAACCCCAGCAGCGCCAGCGCGCCGATGGCCATGGGCCAGGTCTGGCGCCACAGGGTCACGCCGAGAGGCACGCCATTGTCTTCGTGTTGCGTCACGATCACTCCAGGATAGTACGGGGGCGGGCCATTCTACTCCTCGGCAAAAACGCGAACACCCCCGACCGGGCGGGGGTGTTCGCAGAGCCTCGAGCGAGTCCCAGGAGGCAACCAGAGTTATCGCCGCTCGGGGCCTATCCCCAGCGCCCCTGGATTCGGGTAACGACGATAACCAAGGGAGGTCGCCTTACTGGCGAACGCCTTCGAAGGTCACATAGAGCTCCAGCTCATGCATCGCCTCGGGGAAGCTCTCCATATCGATGCCATAGTCGGCAAGCGCCAGGGTCGTGCTGCCCTCGAAGCCGGCGCGGTAGTTACCCCAGGGGTCATCGCCCTCACCCAGCAGGGTGACCGGCATATCGATCTGTTGGGTCTCACCGTGCAGGGTCAGTTCGCCGGTCAGCACGCCCTCGTTCTCACCGGTCGGCTCGAAGCCGGTGGAGCTGAAGGTGGCGGTGGGATACTCGCCGGCATTCAGGAAGTCATCGCTCTTGATGTGCTTGTCACGCTCGGCGTGATTGGTGTTGAGGCTGTCGACGTCAACCTCGAGCTCGGCGCTTGCCGCTTCCAGGTTCTCCGGGTCGTACTGGAAGCTGCCGCTGAACGCCTCGAAGCTGCCGAGGATGTAGGAGAAGCCCAGATGACTGATCTTGAACTGGATGAAGGCATGCTGGCCTTCGCTGTCGATGGTGTAGTCGGCGGCCTGGGCCTGGCCGATGCCCATCAGGGTGGTCGCGCTCAGGGCGGCGGCAATGGCGGTCTTCTTCAACATGTCGATTATCTCCTGTGGATACACAATGCATGGGCGAAACGAGGAAATGCACTCGGGCGAACGCTTAGCGCCGGCCCACCCGGGGGTCGAGCATTCGCTTGAGGACCGAATTACGGTCGACAAGGTGGTGTTTGAGTGCCGCGGCGCCATGGCCGGCGGACAGGATCATCAGCGCCAGGGCGGCGTACCAGTGCACCACACCGGCCACGCTGGCCTGATTGGGCAGGTCACTCACAAGCGCCGGTACCGTGAAGGCGTCGAACACCGCGATGCCCTTGCCGTCGGCGGTGGAGATCAAGTAACCGCTGATCAACACGACCAGCATCAGGCCATAGAGGGCGATATGCCCCAGGTGCGCCGCCAGCCGCTCGAGCGAATGACCCAGTGCCACGGGGGTGGGGTTGACCAGGCGCCAGGCCAGGCGCAACAGGGTGGCGAAGAGCACCAGCATGCCCAACGAACGATGCCACCAGGGCCCCAGGTTATACCAGGGGTCATAGTAGCCCAGCCCGGTCATCCACCAGCCCAGGATAAACAGGCCGATGATGACCGCCGCCAGGGCCCAGTGCAGCAGGATGCTGACCACCCCCCAGCCGTTGTGGGTATTACGCCACATGATGCCTCCTTGCTCACTTACAAGACGGTCAAGTGCACCCGACCGCCATCAAACCAGGGCGTCGAGTCCTCGGGCCAGGTCGTTACGAATATCATCGAAGGCCTCGAGCCCCACCGCCACACGCATCAACCCTTCGGTAATGCCGGCCGCCGCCTTCTGGGCCTCGGAGAGGCGTCCATGGGTGGTGGTGGCAGGATGGGTGATGGTGCTCTTGACATCCCCCAGGTTGCCGGTAATGGAGAGCAGACGGGTCGCATCGATCACCGACCAGGCCGCCTCGCGCCCCCCCACCACCTCGATCCCCAGCACCGCACCGAAACCGCTCTGCTGGCGTGCGGCCAGGGCATGCTGGGCGTGGCCGGCAAGGCCGCTGTAATGCACGCGACTCACCGCAGGATGCGCGGCCAGCCACTCGGCCAGCGCCTGGGCATTCTGGCAGTGGGCGCGCATGCGCAGCTCCAGGGTCTCGAGGCCCTTGGTGAAGATCCAGGCGTTGAAGGGACTCATGCAGGGGCCGCAGGTGCGGACCACGCCGAATACCGCCTCGAGCTCCGCGTCGCGCCCCACCACGGCGCCCCCGACCGCCCTGCCCTGGCCATCCAGGTACTTGGTGGCGGAGTGAATCACCAGGTCGGCGCCCAGGGCCAGGGGCCGCTGCAATGCCGGGGTCAGAAAACAGTTGTCGATGGCAAGCAAGGCCCCGTGACGATGGGCGATATCGGCCAGGGCGGCGATATCCACCACCTCGGAGAGAGGGTTGGAGGGTGTCTCGGCGAACAGCAGCCGCGTCGCCGGCGTGACCGCCGCCTCCCAGGCCGCGAGGTCCGAGAGCTCCACATAGCGCGTGGTGATACCCAGCTTGCCCAGATACTTGTCGAACAGGCTCACCGTGGAGCCGAACAGCGAACGCGAGGCCACGATCTCATCGCCGGCCGAGAGCAGTGCCAGTGCAGTGGAGAGGATCGCCGCCATGCCCGAGCTCGTCGCCACACAGCGCTCGCCCCCTTCGAGCGCCGCCAGGCGGTGCTCGAAGGTGCGTACCGTGGGGTTGGTAAAGCGCGAGTAGACATTGCCGGGCTCTTCGCCGTTGAACTTGCGCGCGGCCTCGGCGGCGCTGCCATAGACAAAGCTCGAGGTCGGGAAGATGGGCTCGCCGTGTTCCTGCTCCCCGGTACGCTCGTGGCCGGCGCGGATCGCCAGGGTCTCGCGCGCCCAGATCGATGCCGCCTCGTATTCGTCGTGCATGGGATCAGCCTCAGTGGTCGATATCGTCATCGAGGTTATGGGTGCCTACCAGGGCGTGGTCGCCGGCGCTCTGCTCCTTGGCGTCGTCGCTGCGCGAGGCCTCGAGGGCCGCCAGATAGGCGGCGTCGATATCACCGGTCACGTAGTTGCCGTCGAACACCGAGCAGTCGAAGCTCTCCAGGGCCGGATTGACCTCCCGACAGGCCTCCTTCAGGTCTTCCAGGTCCTGGTAGAAGATGCGGTCGGCGCCGATCAGTTCCCCCACCTCGGCCTCGCTGCGCCCATGGGCAATCAGCTCGTCCGCCGCCGGCATATCGATGCCGTAGACGTTGGGATAGCGCACCGGCGGCGCGGCCGAGGCAAAGTAGACCTTGCGTGCCCCCGCCTCGCGAGCCATCTGGATGATCTGCTTGCAGGTGGTCCCGCGCACGATGGAGTCATCCACCAGCAACACGTTCTTGCCCTCGAACTCCACGCCGATGGCGTTGAGCTTCTGGCGCACCGACTTACGCCGCTGGGTCTGGCCCGGCATGATGAAGGTGCGGCCGATATAGCGGTTCTTCATGAATCCCTCGCGGTAGGTCACCCCGAGGTGCTGAGCCAGCTCCAGCGCCGAGGTCCGCGAGGTATCGGGGATCGGTATCACCACATCGATATCGTGCTCCGGCCACTCGCCCTGGATGCGATCCCCCAGCTTGCGGCCCATCTGCATGCGGGTACCGTAGACATAGGCACCGTCGAGAATGGAGTCGGGGCGCGCCAGATAGACATGCTCGAAGATACAGGGGGCCAGCCGCGGGGCATCCGCACACTGCTGGGTGTGAATCTCGCCCTGCATGTCGACGAAAATCGCCTCGCCCGGCGCCAGGTCGCGATGCAGCTCGAAGCCCCCCACGTCCAGGGCCACCGACTCGGAGGCGATCATCACCTCCTGGCCGGCACCCTCGTCCCGGGTGCCGAACACCACGGGGCGAATCCCGTGTGGGTCGCGGAAGGCCACCAGCCCCACGCCATTGATCACCGCCACCGCCGCATAGCCTCCCTGGCAGCGACGATGCACGCGACGCACGGAATCGAAGACGTCGCCGGGGGTGAGATGCAGCCCCTGCTTGCCCAGCTCGTGGGCGAAGACATTGAGCAGCACCTCGGAGTCGGAGCTGGTATTGATATGGCGCAGGTCGGACGAGAACAGCTCCTGCTTGAGCTGGTCGGAATTCGTCAGGTTGCCGTTATGGGCCAGGGCAATGCCATAGGGGGAGTTGACGTAGAACGGCTGCGATTCCGCCTCGCTGGAAGACCCGGCGGTGGGGTAACGCACATGACCGATGCCCAGACACCCCTGGAGGCGCGCCATATGACGGGTATGGAAGACGTCACGCACCAGTCCATTGCTCTTGCGCAGCAAAAAGCGGCCCTCGTGCCAGGTCATCATGCCGGCGGCGTCCTGCCCGCGATGCTGCAGCACCGTCAGCGCATCATAGATGCCCTGGTTCACCGCCTGCTTGGCCATCAGGCCTACAATACCGCACATTCCACCTTACCTCGCTTTCCTGGAACTTGCCTTGAACTGGTAACCATGGCTATCGCGGCTAGCCTGTATCGCTCGGGGCGGATCTGGCGGCGAGCCGGCGCCCCTCGCTTAGCGTAACCACAATAGTCCTGAACTCGTAACTGCTATACAGAACCGCGGCAGGCCCTTGGGGCCGCCGCGGGACAATCAATTCTCGGGGGGCAGGGACAGCGCCTCCAACGACGCCGGCGGCTCGGGAAGCCGGCCATCCCAGGCCTCGACATGGCTCACGGCCCAGTCCCGCAGCTGCTCGAGGTGCGGGCGCAGTACCGCCCCTTCCCAGGCCTCGAGGCGGGCCAGGGGTGTCAGGCCGATCACGATGGTCACCAGCACCAGGATGGCGGCCCCCTTGGCCATCCCGAAGGCGGCACCCAGCAGGCGGTTGACCAGCCCCATGCCGACCCACTCCACGGCGGCCTGCAACAGGCGGATGATGATGCCGCAGACCAGCACCACGCCGAGAACCACCAGCACGAAGGCCAGCACCAGGCGCCCATCGGCGCTGTCGATCATCCCGACCAGCAGGTCGGCGACCGGCTGGGCCAGTACCCGCGCCGCCAGCAGAGCGACGATCCAGGCGCCCAGGCCCAAGGCCTCGCGCACCAGGCCGCGCAGCAGGCCGGTGATGCCGGTGACCGCCAGCAGGGCGATAAAGATCCAATCGAGCCAGGTAAGCGTCATGTCATTCCTTTACCCGTACCAACAGGCCCTGGAGGTTGATGCTTGCCTTGACCTCGGCGACCGCCCGCTCGCCTGCCTCGGAGCTGCCGAAGGGCCCCACATAGACGGTGGTGAGATCGTTGCCCCGGGGACGACTGTAGGCGCTGAAGCCCTTGTCACGCAGCCGTGCCAGCAACCGTTCGACGTTGGCTGGCTCACCGAAGCTGCCCACCTGAACGGCCCAGTCGCCCGACTCGACGGCGGGCTCAACCCCGCCGGCCTGGGCGGATGACGATGCGGATGACGCCGCCTCACGCTCGGCCTGGCGCTGGTCGGCCGCCTGTGCCAGGTCGGCGATGGGGTCGGCCGGCTCGCCGGGGGACGGCGCCGCGTCGGGCCGGGGCGAGGCGCCCTCGCCGGCCGCCTCGCCCTCGGCCACCTCCTCGCTCGAATCCGTCCCGGCCAGCGAGGCCGGAGGCGTCGGTTCGGCCACGTCATGGCGCTCGACGTCGATGGGCGCGTCGATACTCAGCGAGGGTTCGGGGCGCCCCTCTCGCGGCGCCGGCTCATCGAACAGCATGGGGACGAAGATCACCCCGAGGGCGATCAGGATAATCGCGCCGCTGAGACGCTCTCGCATACCGTACTTCACGGGGCTACCTCCCTGGAGCTCGCATCCGTATCAGTCTGACCCGATTGGACGGGGCCCGCCAGCCACTGCAATACCGCCCCTACCGTGAGGAAGGAGCCACACACCAGTACTCGATCCTCGGCGCCCAGCCGCGCGGCCAGCCAATCGGCCGCGGCGGCGGGCGATGCGGCGCGCTGCAGGACACGCTCACCCCGTCCGTCGAGGCGCTGGGCCAGATCGTCGGCGCCGCGCCCACGCTCGCCCTCGAGGCCCGCGGTCACCCAGCCATCCACCGCCGGCGCCAGCGCGGCGATCACGCCATCGGCATCCTTGTCACCCTGCATCGCCAGCAGCGCCAGGGTGCGACCCCGACAGGGCCGGTCCTGTAATCGGCCCGCCAGATAAGCGGCCGCATGGGGATTATGGCCAACGTCCAGGCACCACTGGCCCCGCCACTGCATGCGCCCGGGCAGCCGGACACGGGCCAGCGCCCGACGGCAGGCGTCGGTATCGAGGGTCACACCGGAAAGGGACAGCGCCTGGAGCGCGGTGGCGGCGTTATCCAGCGGCAACCCCGGATCGGGGAGATCGCTGATGGCGGCGTCACCCCCGCTGGGGTCTGACCCCGCGACTCCCCGCCAGCCCCATCCTTGGGCCTCGCCCTCGCGGGCAAACGCCTCGCCCAGCGCATGGACGCGGGCGCCGAGGCTATCGGCGACCTCGCGGACACTCGCCGGCAGCGTTCGGCTGCCTAATACCGCGGGGCGGCCGGGACGCATGATGCCGGCCTTCTCGCGGCCGATCTGCGCGAGGTCGGTGCCCAGAAAGGCGGCATGATCCTGGGCCACGGTGGTCACCACCGCCACATCGGGGTCGATGATATTCACCGCATCGAGGCGCCCGCCGAGGCCGACCTCGAGAATGGCGAGATCACAGGAGTGACGGGAGATGGCCCAGAGCGCGGCCAGAGTGCCCACCTCGAAATAGGTCAGGCTGATCGTCTCGCCGGCCTGGCGCGCGTGCTCCACCGCCCGGAAGCCGTCGATCAGCGTCGCGTCGTCGGCCTCCTCGCCGTCGAGGCGCAGCCGTTCGTTGTAACGCACCAGGTGGGGCGAGGTGTAGGCCGCCGTGGTCAGGCCATGAGCATGCGCCAGCGCCTCCAGCATGGCCACCGTGGAGCCCTTGCCGTTGGTGCCGGCCACGGTGATCACCCGCCCGGCCAGCGGCCGGGCGAACAGCGCCATGCGCCGGGCGACCTCGGCCACACGCGTCAGGCCAAGATCGATGCCCACGGGATGGGCGGCCTCGAGACGCGCCAGCCAGGCGTCCAGCGTGGTCGGCAGCGGCGACTCACTCATGGCGCGCTCAGCGCCGCTCGTCATCGGGGACGTCGTCGCCCGATGCGGCCTCGTCCTCGGCGCCGGCGTCTGGCATGGCGTCCGCGGGTTCGGCGACGGGTGATTCGGCAACGGATTGCTCGGCGGCGGTGGGCTCGGCCGTGGTGGGCTCGACGTCCGCCGGGGCCTCCGCCTGCTCCGCCGCCTCGACCAGATCAGGCACCGGGGCCACGGCCGGTTCGGCCACCCCGATGGCGGGCTGATGGGTCAGCTTGCGCAGCACGCGCCCCAGGCGGTCGCGGATGTCGCGACGGTGCACGATCATGTCCACGGTGCCGTGTTCGAGGAGGAACTCGCTGCGCTGGAAGCCTTCCGGCAGCTTCTCGCGCACCGTCTGCTCGATGACCCGGGGGCCGGCGAAACCGATCAGGGCATTGGGCTCGGCCACGTTGAGGTCGCCCAGCATGGCCAGGGAGGCCGAGACACCGCCGAAGACCGGGTCGGTCAACACCGAGATATAGGGCACGCCGGCTTCCTTGAGCTTCTCCAGCGCCGCCGAGGTCTTGGCCATCTGCATCAGCGAGAACAGCGCCTCCTGCATGCGTGCGCCACCCGACGCGGCGAAGCAGACCAGCGGAAGGTTTTCCTCGAGGGCCAGCGTCGCGGCGCGCACGAACTTCTCGCCGACCACCGCCCCCATGGAGCCCCCCATGAAGGAGAACTCGAAGGCCACGGTGACCACCGGCAATCCATCCAGGGTGCCGCGCATGGCGATCAGGGCATCCTTCTCGCCGGTCGCCTTCTGGGCCGCCACCAGGCGATCCTTGTACTTCTTGGAGTCGCGGAACTTGAGGCGGTCGACGGGCTCGACCTCGGCGGCGATCTCTTCGCGCCCTTCCTTGTCGAGGAACCAGTCCAGCCGCTTGCGGGCGGTCAGCCGCAGGTGATGATCACACTTGGGGCAGACGCTGTGCTGCTTCTCGAGCTCGGGAAGGTAGAGCACCGACTCGCATTTGGGGCACTTGCGCCACAGGCCGTCGGGTACGGTTGCGCGGCGGTCGTGCCGCTGGATACGCCCGATGGAGGGCACGATCTTGTCTAGCCAGCTCATGTCAGAAAGGGTCCATGTTCGTGTCGGCGCCCGGCTCACCCGGACGCCTGGATCGATTCGTTTCGCGAGGCTCAGTCGCTCAAGGCGTCCAGGGCCTGACGCATCTCGCCCAGCACCGCCTTGAGCTCGCCGGGAATCGCCTCGGGCGTCTCGGTATTCGCGGCGATGCGACTGACCAGCGCCGAGCCGACGATGACCCCGTCGGCCACCTTGCCCACCTCGGCGGCGGAGGCGCCATCACGGATGCCGAAGCCCACGCACAGCGGCAGGTCGGTCATGCCCCGCAGGGGCGCCAGATGCGCGGCTATATCCGCCGCATCCAGGGTAGCGGTCCCGGTGACGCCCTTCAGGGAGACGTAGTAGAGATACCCCTGGCCATGGGCGCATATTGTAGCGGCCCGCTCCTCGGTAGTGGTAGGTGCCACCAGGAAGATGGAGGCGAGCCCACGGGACTCGAGCAGCGGGCCGAGCTCCTCGGCCTCTTCCGGGGGCATGTCCACGGCCAGCACACCATCGATGCCGGCCGCCGCGGCCTGCTCGGCGAAGGCCTCGAGCCCGATACGCTCCATGGGATTCAAATAGCCCATCAGCACCACCGGCGTGTCGGTGTTGGTCTGGCGAAACTCGCGCACCATCTCGAACAGGTGCGAGAGACGCACCCCGTGCTTGAGCGCCCGCTCACAGGCCTTCTGAATCACCGGGCCGTCGGCCATGGGGTCGGAGAACGGCACCCCCAGCTCGAGGACATCGGCCCCCGCCTCCACCAGGGCGTGCATGAAGCCCACGGTGTACTCGGGCGCCGGGTCGCCGGCGGTGATAAAGGGAATCAGCGCACGGCGACCCTGGGACTTGAGATTAGCGAAGCATTGGTCGATACGATTCATGGTCTGGCCCGTCATCTAGAATTCGATCCCGTCGAGGTTTGCCACCGTCATGATGTCCTTGTCGCCGCGCCCGGAGAGGTTGACGATGATGTTCTGGTCGGGACGCAGGGTGGGTGCCAACTCCTTGGCGTAGGCCAGGGCGTGGGCCGACTCCAGGGCCGGCATGATGCCCTCGACGCGGGTCAGCTCGCGGAATGCCTCGAGCACCTCGGTGTCGTTGGCGGCCACATAGTTGACGCGACCGAGGTCCTTCCAGAGGGCATGCTCGGGGCCGACCCCGGGATAGTCGAGGCCCGCCGAGATGGAGTGGGTATCGGACACCTGGCCGCCCTCATCGGACATCAGGTAGGTGCGATTGCCGTGGAGCACGCCGCGCGGCGCCCCCGAGGAGAGCGGTGCCGCATGGCGACCGGTCTCGACGCCGTCGCCGCCGGCCTCGACACCGTACATGGTCACCGCGTCGTCCTCCACGAAGGGATAGAAGAGTCCCATGGCATTGGACCCCCCGCCCACGCAGGCCACCAGCGCGTCGGGCAGGGCCCCGAACTCCTCGAGAGACTGCCGGCGGGCCTCGCGACCCACCACGGCGTTGAAGTCGCGCACCAGCATCGGATAGGGATGCGGGCCGGCCACGGTACCGATGATATAGAAGGTGTTGTCGACGTTGGTGACCCAGTCGCGCAGCGCCTCGTTCATGGCGTCCTTGAGGGTGCGGGTACCGGACTCCACCGGGATGACGTTGGCCCCCAGCAGGCGCATGCGATAGACGTTGAGCTTCTGGCGCTGCACGTCCTCGGCGCCCATGTAGACATCACACTCGAGCCCCAGGCGCGCCGCCACGGTGGCGGTCGCCACGCCGTGCTGGCCGGCCCCGGTCTCGGCGATGACTCGCGGCTTGCCGCTCTTCTTCGCCAGCAGCGCCTGGCCGATGGTGTTGTTCACCTTGTGGGCGCCGGTATGGTTGAGGTCTTCGCGCTTGAGCCAGATCTGTGCCCCGCCGAGCCGCTTCGACCACCGCTCGGCATGGTAGAGCGGTGAAGGCCGACCCACATAGTGGGCCAGGTCATAGTCGAATTCCGCCTGGAAATCCGGATCATCGCGAAGACTCAGGTAGGTCTTCTCCAGCTCGTCCAGGGCGAAGCTCAGGGTCTCCGAGACGAACCGGCCGCCATAGGGGCCGAAGTGGCCGCGGGTATCCGGCAGTCGGGTCAGGTCACTGAACTTGCTCACGAAAGACACCTCACAGGTCGCCATTGGGCTTTGGGTTACAGGGGCTTGGGTTATACAGAGACATGGCCATCGACAGCGCGGGAAACACGAGGTTCAGGCGCGGCCGTCGCCGTCATTTACCGCGGCCATGAAGGCCGCCATGCGCGGAACATCCTTGATGCCCGGCGCGGCCTCGATACCGCCGGAAACGTCCAGCGCGAAGGGCGCGACCGCCGTGATGGCCGCGGCCGCATTGGCCGCGCTCAGGCCTCCGGCGAGGATAACAGGTTTTTTCAGGCTTGCGGGGATCCGCGACCAGTCGAAGGTCTCGCCGGTGCCTCCCGGCACGCCCGGCCGATAGGCATCCAGCAACAGCGCCTGCGCCCCCTGGTAGGCATCGGCGGCGGCGGTGAGATCGAGGCCATCGCGCATGCGCAGCGCCTTGATCCAGGGGCCCGGCCCGGCGGCACAGGTCGCGGGGGACTCGTTACCGTGGTACTGCAACAGGTCGAGATGAGGGGCACAACGGGCCACCCACGCCGGCTCGGCATCGACGAACAGCCCCACACGCGTGACGAAGGCCGGCACCCGGGCGGCGAGCTCAGCCAGACGCGCCTCACCCACGGCGCGCTTGCTGCCGGGCCAGAGCACGAAGCCCAGCGCATCGACTCCCGCCGCCACGGCGGCGTCCACATCCGCCGGGCGGGTCAGGCCGCAGAACTTCACTCGGGTCCGGCGCCTCATATGACCTCCCGGTCGACGACCCCGGGTTGACCCCGGCGAGACGCCACCATGGGGCAGTCCGGCAACGCTCGCTCGCCGCTCCACTCCCCCAGAAACGCCAGGAGGTTGGGGCCCAGCGGTTCCCGGGGCAGGCCCCACCGCTCGTCGTAGAGCGAGTCCACGAAGTGCAGACCGCTGGCCGGCGCGGTGACATCGGCCAGGGAGCGATCCTTGAGGGCCATCAGCTCGGCCAGGTAATCGTCGCCCCGCTCGCCGCGCCCCACCGTGATCAGGGCACCGGCGATATTGCGGATCATATGATGCAGGAAGGCATTGCCCTGAACATCGATGACCACCAGCGGGCCGTGGCGATGGACTTCGATGAAGTGCAGGTGGCGCCAGGGCGTCTTCGACTGACAACCGGCGGCACGGAAGCTGGAGAAGTCATGCTCGCCCACCAGGGCCTGGGCGGCGCGATGCATGGCATCGGCATCCAGGGAGTCACGGCACCAGGTCACGTTGGCACGTTCCAGCACCGGCCGACTCGGCTGATTGAGTATCACATAGCGATAGCGACGCGCCAGGGCCTTGAAGCGCGAATGAAACTCGTCGGGCACCTCGGTGACCCAGCGCACGGCGACATCGCGGGGCAGGTTGGCATTGGCGCCGAACACCCAGGCCTTCTGGGATCGCGGCACCGGCGCATCGAAATGAATGATCTGACGCGTGGCATGCACGCCCGAATCGGTACGCCCGCTGGCGTGGATCGTCACCTTCCGGTTCGCCACCTTCGACAGCGCGTCCTCCAGCGAGGCCTGGACCGAGGCGGAGTGCTTGAGTCGCTGCCAGCCGCAATAGGCGCTGCCGTCATACTCCACGCCCATGGCCAGGCGGCCGGTCATGGGGGTGCGTTCATCGAGGCGTTGAAAGAGGGTCATGCGGTAATCGGGCATCCAGTCGTCTGAGTCGCGCCAGGGCCTCGTCACGAGTCGCCGGCGCTGACGGAAAGTCGTCCATTATCCGCATGATGAGGCGGGAAGGAAACCCTAAAAAAGTGGGGCGCCTCCTTCGAGGCGCCCCACTTGCCAGCCGCTATCGATACCGCGACGCGATCACTGCTGCTTGAGGATCATCAGCATCCGCTTGAGCGGCTCGGCGGCCCCCCACAGCAGCTGGTCACCCACGCTGAAGGCGGAGAGGTATTCGCCCCCCATGGCCAGCTTGCGCAGGCGCCCCACCGGCACACCCAGGGTGCCGGTCACGGCCGAGGGCGTCAGGTCACGAATGGTCGCATCCTTCTCGTTGGGCACGACCTTGGCCCAGTCGTTGTGCTTGGCGAGACGGTCCTCGATCTCGTCCAGGGGCACGTCCTTCTTCAGCTTGATGGTGAAGGCCTGGCTGTGGGAGCGCATGGCGCCGATACGCACGCAGAGGCCGTCGATGGGAATGGGGTTATCCTGGAGCCCGAGGATCTTGTTGGTCTCCACGGAGCCCTTCCACTCCTCGCGGCTCTGGCCGTTATCGAGCTTGCTGTCGATCCACGGCAGCAGGCTGCCGGCCAGTGGCGCACCGAAGTTATCGGTGGGGAAATCCCCGGAACGCATCGCCGCGGTCACCTGGCGATCGATATCGAGGATGGCACTGGCCGGGTCGGCCAGCTCACCGGACACGCTATCGCGCAGGCCGCCCATCTGGTTGAGCAGCTCACGCATGTGCTTGGCACCGGAGCCGGAAGCCGCCTGATAGGTCATGGAGGTCATCCACTCGATCAGGTCGGCCTCGAACAGGCCTCCCAGCCCCATCAGCATCAGGCTGACGGTGCAGTTGCCGCCGACGAAGGTCTTGGCACCCTTGGCCAGCTGGGCATCGATGACGCGGCGATTGACCGGGTCCAGCACGATGGTGGCATCATCCGCCATGCGCAGGGTGCTGGCGGCATCGACCCAGTACCCCTTCCAGCCGCCCTGACGCAGGTCGGCATAGACCTTCTGGGTGTAGTCGCCGCCCTGGCAGGTGATCACCACATCCAGCGCCTTGAGCGCGTCGAGGTCGAAGGCATCCTTGAGCGGCGGCACATCCACGCCCACATCCGGGCCGGCCTGGCCGACCTGGGAGGTGGTGAAGAAGACCGGCTCGATATCCTTGAAATCACCGTCCTCGACCATGCGCTGCATCAGCACCGAGCCCACCATGCCGCGCCAACCGACGAAACCGACTTTCAACATGTTGAAGTCCTCCAGAAATCGAATGTGGGGAATATTATACAGAAAGCGGACCCACCTCGCAGGCGGGCCCGGGTATGGCTCAGGGCGACCAGTCGGCCACCGTAAGGAGGGGCGCTGGGGCTTATTGCCAGATCAGCCCCGGGCGGCCAGCTCTGGATGGCTCGGGGCAACAGCTAGCGGCCGTCAGAGCGCCTCGAAGGCGGCCAGCACGGCGTCACCCATCTCGCTGGTGGAGACGGTACGCGTGCCGTCGGAGGCGATATCCGCGGTCCGCAGGCCATCATCCAGCACCTTGCCCACGGCGGCCTCGATGCGCTCGGCCAGGGCCGGCTCGTCCAGGGAGTAGCGCAGCATCATGGCCACCGAGAGGATGGTCGCCAGGGGGTTGGCGACATTCTGGCCGGCGATGTCCGGGGCACTGCCGTGGCAGGGTTCGTACATGCCCTGGCCGGACTCGTTGAGCGAGGCGGAGGGCAGCATGCCGATGGAGCCGGTCAGCATGGCGGCGGCGTCGGAAAGGATATCCCCGAACATGTTGCCGGTGACCACCACGTCGAACTGCTTGGGCGCGCGCACCAGCTGCATGGCGGCATTATCGACATACATATGGGAGAGCTCGACGTCCGGATACTCCGGCGCCAGCCGCTCCATGACCTCGCGCCAGAGGATGGTGACCTCGAGCACGTTGGCCTTGTCCACGGAACAGAGTGTCTTGTTGCGCTTCTGGGCCATCTCGAAGGCCACTCGCCCGATGCGCTCGATCTCGCTCTCGGAATAGACATAGGTGTTGAAACCCACGCGCTGCCCGTCGCGCTCCTCGATCCCGCGGGGCTGGCCGAAGTAGATGCCGCCGGTCAGTTCGCGCACGATCATGATGTCCAGGCCGGCGACCAGCTCAGGCTTCAGGCTCGACGCCTCGGCCAGCTGAGGATAGGTCATCGCCGGGCGCAGGTTGCCGAACAGGCCCAACTGCTTGCGCACGCCGAGCAGGCCCTTCTCGGGGCGCTTGGCGAGGTCCTCGATCTTGTCCCACCGAGGGCCACCGACGGCGCCGAGCAGGATGCCCCGGGCGGCCTTGGCCTTCTCCAGGGTCTCGGCGGGCAGCGGCTCGCCGTGGACATCATAGGCGCTGCCACCCAGCAGCCCTTCCTCGACCTCCACGTCCAGGCCCCGAGCCTGACAGGCCGCCAGGACACGACTCGCCTGGGCGGTGATCTCGGGGCCGATACCATCGCCGGGCAATACCAGAATCTTCTGCGTCATCTTCTCGTCAATCCTTGTTTAAAGCCGTAAGCCTCTTGGGGTCAGACCCCATGGCCCTCTTAGCCTCTTGGGGTCAGACCCCAACCATGACACCACCGGGGGTCTGACCCCTTAGCCTATTTGGGGTCTGACCCCAACCATGCCAAACACCGCCGGGGTCTGACCCCTAAGGCCAACTCCTAAGGCCCCAGATCCACATCTTCAGGCCTCGGCGGGGTCGCGGAACAGCCACGGACGCGCTTCACGATGCTTCGCCTCAAAGGCGCGAATGGCATCCTCGTCCTTCAGGGTGATGCCGATATCATCCAGGCCTTCGAGCAGGCAGTGCTTGCGAAAGGCGTCCACCTCGAACTCGATGACCTCGCCCGAGGGCGTGGTGATGCGCTGGCTCGCCAGGTCCACGTCCAGGGCATAGCCTTCACTGGCACCGACCTCCTGAAACAGGCGCTCCACCGTCTCCTCGGGCAGGGTCACCAGCAGCAGGCCGTTCTTGAAGGCGTTGTTGTAGAAGATATCGGCGAAGCTCGGGGCGATCACCACCCGAAAGCCGAAGTCTTCCAGCGCCCAGGGGGCGTGCTCCCGGGAGCTGCCACAGCCGAAGTTGCGCCGCGCCAGCAGCACGCTGGCGCCTTGATAACGCGGTTGATTCAGCACGAAGTCGGGATTCAGCGGACGCTGGGAGCAGTCCTGGCCGGGATAACCCTCGTCGAGATAGCGCAGCTCGTCGAACAGGTTGACGCCGAACCCGGTGCGCTTGATCGACTTCAGAAACTGCTTGGGAATGATCAGGTCGGTATCGACGTTGGCCCGATCGAGGGGCGCGACGATGCCGGTGGTGCGTTCGAACTTGTTCATGATTCAGGCCTCCTGCGCCCGGGCGTCGTCGTTGGCGGCGCCACCGTTGTCGATTCCACGGACATCCACGAAGTGACCGGCGATGGCGGCGGCGGCGGCCATGGCCGGGCTCACCAGATGGGTACGCCCGCCGTAGCCCTGGCGTCCCTCGAAGTTGCGGTTGGAGGTGGAGGCGCAATGCTCGCCGGCACCCAGCTTGTCGGCATTCATCGCCAGGCACATGGAGCAGCCCGGCTCGCGCCATTCGAAGCCCGCCTCGATGAAGACCCTGTCGAGCCCTTCCACCTCGGCCTGGCGCTTCACCAGACCGGAGCCCGGTACCACCATGGCCAGCTTGATGGAGTCGGCGACCTTCTTGCCGCGGGCCACGTTCGCTGCCTCGCGCAGGTCCTCGATGCGCGAGTTGGTACAGGAGCCGATAAACACCTTGTCGAGCCGGATATCGGTGATCTTCTGACGCGGCGCGAGCCCCATGTACTCCAGCGCACGGGTATAGCCGCTGCGCAAGGTGTCGTCGTCCTGCTTCGCCGGGTCGGGCACCTCGCCGGAGATGCCGGTGACCATCTCGGGGCTGGTGCCCCAGCTGACCTGGGGCTCGATCTCGGCGGCCTCCAGGGTCACCACCTTGTCGAACTCGGCATCCGGGTCCGAGACGAGGTCGCGCCAGTCGGCGACTGCGGCCTCCCACTGCTCGCTCGTCGGGGCGTAGTGGCGCTCGCGCAGGTAGTCGATGGTGGTGTCGTCGACGGCGATCAGGCCGACTCGGGCACCGGCCTCGATGGCCATGTTGCACACCGTCATGCGCCCCTCCATGGAGAGACCCTCGATGGCGCTGCCGGCAAACTCGATGGCATAGCCGGTGCCGCCGGCGGTGCCGATGCGACCGATGATGGCCAGCACCACATCCTTGGCGGTGATGCCGACGCCGAGCTCACCCTCGACGCGCACCTGCATGTTCTTCATCTTCTGGGCCAACAGGCACTGGGTGGCGAGCACGTGCTCGACCTCGGAGGTGCCGATACCGTGGGCCAGGGCGCCGAAGGCGCCGTGGGTGGCGGTATGGGAATCACCGCAGACCACGGTCATGCCCGGCAGGGTGGCGCCCTGCTCCGGCCCCACCACGTGGACGATGCCCTGGCGGGGGTCGTTGATCTTGAACTCCTCGATGCCGAACTCGCCGCAGTTGTCATCGAGGGTCTGCACCTGAATCAGCGACACCGGGTCCTTGATGCCGGCATTGCCCTCGGCGCGTTCCTTGAGGGTGGTCGGCACGTTGTGATCCGGCGTCGCCAGGTTGGCATCGATGCGCCACGGCCGACGGTTTGCCAGTCGCAGGCCCTCGAAGGCCTGGGGCGAGGTCACCTCGTGGAGCAGCTGACGGTCGATGTAGATCAATGCGGTGCCGTCGTCGCGCTCCTTGACGAGGTGCTGCGACCACAGCTTGTCGTAGAGTGTCTGGCCTGCCATATCGTTTCTCCCGGGCCTGGGGCCCTGCTTATCATGTTCGGTCTTGAAACTGCGCCACCAACGCGGCTTTCTGAGCCAATAGGGACTGTCCCCCGCCGAGCCACCGAGTCGGTGTTTATGCTCGTCGCTAGCATCGCCGCCACCGCCGGGGACTGTCCCTTCTCGCGAGTCTTGGCGCTTTAGTGCCAGTCTCCCGCCCCTCGTGCATAAAATCAATTCATGTTATTTATGTAATGCATTCCTGAATGGAATCCGAGATGGAGGTGTCGTGGATACCCAGAGCCTGCAGGCCTTCCTGGCCGTGGCCGATAGCGGCAGCTTCTCCCGCGCCGCGGAACAGCTGCACCTGACCCAGCCGGCGGTCAGTAAGCGCATCGCCGTGCTCGAGGCCCAGACCGATGCGCGCCTGTTCGACCGCATCGGCCGGCGCGTCACCCTCACCGAGGCCGGGCGCGTGCTGCTGCCCCGCGCCCGGGAGATCCTGGTGATGGTCAATGACAGCCGGCGTGCCCTGGGCAATCTCGCCGGCGCCGTGGGTGGCCGCCTCACCCTGGCCACCAGCCACCATATCGGCCTGCATCGCCTGCCGCCGCTGCTGAAGTCCTACACCCGGACCCACCCCGACGTGCGCCTGGACCTGCATTTCCTCGACTCCGAACAGGCGTATCAGGGGGTGCTGGACGGCTCCGTGGAGATCGCCGTGGTCACCCTGGCCCCCCACCCGGACGCCCAGCTCAGGGTCGTGCCGCTGTGGGTGGACCGCCTCTGCTTCGTCTGCGCCCATGACCACCCCCTGGCGCGGCGCCAGCGCCTGGCGCTCGACGAGCTGTGCGACTTCGACGCCGTGCTGCCCGGCCCCCTGACCTTTACCCGCGGCCTGATCGAGGAACGCTTCGAGGCCGCCGGCCTGCGCCTGCCGGTGGCGCTCTCCACCAACTACCTGGAGACCCTGAAGATGATGACCGCCATCGGGCTGGGCTGGAGCCTGCTCCCGGAACGGCTGGTGGCCGATGCGCCCCACGAGCTCCACGAACTACGCATCGATCACCCGCCGATCCATCGGCCACTGGGTTATCTGGTGCACCGCAACCGGACCCTGTCCAATGCCACCCGCGCCATGCTCGAGCAGCTGGACGCGGCGCGTGAACCCGATGCGGGGCATGGTTAGCATGAAAATGAGATGACGGTGGCCCGACGCACTCTTTTTGGGAAACCCAGGCTCTTGGCGATGGCGCCCCGATATACCTGTCACCGCCCATGCATCGGGCTATCACAACCGCCTGTCTCTCGGCGATAGCGCTGCTCCTGGGTACCCATATAGCCTCAGCCCGGGCCTACCGAGAGATGCGCCGGAAGAAGCGGTGGCCACATTGGTGGCAGGGCTCGATGCGCGTGAGCTCGGGCAGGTTCACCTCGGCATCACAGTGCACACAGGCCAGCCAGCCGGGGACCGCCATCTCGCCTTCGCAGTAGTCGGCACGAGCGGCCTCGAGCTCCTCCTCGAAGCGCTCGCGCTCCACCACGCTGCGATCGGCAATGGAGAGCAGTGACTCGCTCACCTGCCGCGACAGCGCCGAGAGGTCGATGCCCAGCCAGGTCGCCACCCCCTCGCCCCCGGCGCTCAGGTAGCGCCGCATGTCCTTGAGGTCGCGCTCCACCCAGGCGCGCAGCAGCGAGAGCTCGTCCTTGGTGAACTCCTCGAGCTCGGATTCGAACGCCACGGCATCATCCAGGTCCTGCTGAAGGTTTTCCCAGGTCAGCTCGCTGGCCCCCTCCCGCAGCCGATCCAGCATGCGCTCGTAGCCTTTCCGCAGCCGGTGCTCCTCGTGCTCCTTGTGTGATTCACTCATGGTGCTCTCCTCGGTATGCGAATGGGCAAACGCCAGGCCCCAACGTAGCCGGACGACGTCGTGCTAGGGTATCCTCTGACGACCATTTAGACGACTTCCCGTCGTCAGTTCAATGCCTTGCCACCAGGACGCACGGGCAACATGACACGGGACAAGCCATTCGAGTGTGCGCCGCCGGCGCGCCGAACCGACAGCCAAGGTATTCGTTGACCGCGATGGACGCACAGTACAAGCCCCAAGAGATCGAACACGACGCCCAGCAGTTCTGGGAAAAGAACCAATGCTTTCAGGCGGTAGAGGACGCCAGCCGCGAGAAGTTCTACTGCCTGTCGATGTTCCCCTACCCCAGCGGCAAGCTACACATGGGGCATGTGCGCAACTACACCATCGGCGACGTGATCTCCCGCTATCAACGCATGCAGGGCAAGAACGTGCTGCAGCCCATGGGCTGGGACGCCTTCGGCATGCCGGCCGAAAATGCCGCCATCCAGAACCAGGTCCCCCCGGCGGAATGGACCTACGCCAACATCGACTATATGCGCCAGCAGCTCAAGGCCCTGGGCTTCGCCTATGACTGGAGCCGCGAGTTCAGCACCTGCGACCTGGACTACTACCGGTGGGAGCAATGGTTCTTCGCCAAGCTGGTGGAGAAGGGGCTGGTCTACAAGAAGATGTCCACGGTGAACTGGGACCCCGTGGATCAGACGGTGCTGGCCAACGAGCAGGTGATCGACGGCCGCGGCTGGCGCTCCGGCGCCCTGGTGGAGCGCAAGGAAATCCCGCTGTGGTTCCTGCGCATCACCGACTATGCCGAAGAGCTGCTGGCCGACCTCGAGCACATCGAATGGCCCGAGCAGGTCAAGACCATGCAGCGCAACTGGATCGGCAAGTCTCGCGGCGTGGAGCTCAGCTTTGATATCAAGACCGCTGAAGGCTCTAATCTCAAGACCGCTGAAGGCTCTAATCTCAAAGACGCCCAGGAGCCGTTGTCGGTCTATACCACGCGCCCCGATACCCTGCTGGGGGTGACCTATGTGGCGGTGGCCGCCGACCACCCGCTGGCCCGGCAGGCCGCCGAGACCAACGCCGAATTGGCCGCCTTCCGCGAGGAGTGCGCCCAGGGCGGCACCTCCGAGGCCGAGCTTGCCACCCGCGAAAAGAAGGGCATGCCTACCGGCCATCTGGCGGTGCACCCGCTCACTGGCCGCGAGGTACCGGTCTATGTCGCCAACTTCGTGCTGATGGAGTTCGGCACCGGTGCGGTCATGGCGGTGCCCGCCCATGACCAGCGCGACTGGGAGTTCGCGACCCAGTACGGCATTCCCATCGAGCCGGTGATCGCCGCCGAAAATGGCCAGGCGCCGGATCTCTCGGCCGGCGCCCACGACGAGCACGGCATCCTGATCAACTCCGGCGAGTTCGACGGCCTGGACTTCGAGGGCGCCTTCGATGCCATCGCCGCCAAGCTGGCCGAACTCGGCCGCGGCGAGGTCAAGACCAACTACCGCCTGCGCGACTGGGGCGTGGCGCGCCAGCGTTACTGGGGCGCGCCGATTCCCGTGAAATACGGCCCCGAGGGCCAGACGGTGCCGCTCTCCGATGAAGAGCTGCCCGTGGCGCTGCCCATGGATGTCACCGTGGATGCCACCGGCTCACCGCTGAAGCGCATGCCGGCGTTCTCCGACCTGGGCGACGGCTGGACGCGCGAGACCGACACCTTCGACACCTTCATGGAATCCTCCTGGTACTTCGCGCGCTTCTGCTGCGCCGACAACACCGAGGCGATGCTCGACGAGCGGGCCAATCACTGGCTGCCGGTCGACCTCTACATCGGTGGCATCGAACACGCCATCCTGCACCTGCTCTACGCGCGCTTCTTCACCAAGCTGATGCGCGACCTGGGCCTGGTCAGCGTCGACGAGCCCTTCCAGCGCCTGCTGACCCAGGGCATGGTGATCGCCGAGACCTACTACCGGGAAGCCGATAACGGCGCCAAGCTGTGGTTCAACCCCGCCGACGTCGAGGTCAAGCGCGACGACAAGGGCCGCCCGGTCAGCGCCGTGCTGCTCGAGGATGGGCTGCCGGTGGAGATGGGCGGCATCGAGAAGATGTCCAAGTCGAAGAACAACGGCGTCGACCCCCAATCGATGATCGAACGCTTCGGCGCCGACACCGTGCGCCTGTTCATGATGTTCGCCGCCCCGCCGGAGCAATCCCTGGAGTGGTCCGATGCCGGTGTCGAGGGCGCTCATCGCTTCCTGAAGCGCCTGTGGCGCCTGGTCGGCGAACACCTGGAGGCGGGCCAGCCCGGCCGGCTCGACGCGGCCGACCTCGATGACGCCCAGCGCGAACTGCGTCGCAAGACCCACGAGACCATCAAGAAGGCCGGCGACGATATCGGTCGGCGCACCACCTTCAACACCGCCATCGCCGCGGTGATGGAGCTCAGCAACGCCATCGGCCAGTTCCACAAGCAAAGCGACGCCCCCACGCCCCGAGACCTGGCCGTGGCGCGTGAGGCCGTGGAGGCCTGCGTGCTGCTGCTCGCCCCCATCATCCCCCATGCCTGCCACGCGCTGTGGTCCGCACTGGGCCACGCGGAGCCGGTGATCGACGCGCGCTGGCCGGCGCTCGATGAGGGCGCCCTGACCCGTGACACCATCGAGCTGGTCGTTCAGGTCAACGGCAAGCTGCGCTCACGCATCGAGATACCCGCCGATGCCGACAAGGCCACCGCCGAGGCCGCGGCCTTCGCCTCCGAGAACGTCCAGCGCCACACCGAGGGCAAGACGGTCCGCAAGGTGATCGTGGTGCCGGGCAAGCTGGTCAACATCGTGGTGGGTTAAAGGGAGTAACGCATGCAGCGACGCACTTTTCTCACCCTGGGTCTGGCCGGCACCGCCGGCCTGGCCCTCACCGGCTGTGGCTTTCATCTGCGTGGCCTGGGCGCCTCGTCGGCACCGGTGGGCGAGCTCGCCCTGGCGGGCCCCGACAGCGACCTGGCAAGGCTCGCCAGGCGGCGTTTGACCAGCGCCGGCACCCGGGTGCATGACGGTGCCGGGCTGACCCTCAACCTGGGCAACCCCGACATTCGCCAGCGCCGCGTCAGCGTGCTGGATTCGGGGCCGCGTGACGAGGTGATGGAACTCGCTGCCCCCTTCTCGGTGCAGCGCGCCGACGGCGCCTACCTGCTCGACCAGCAACGCCTGGAGGTCAACCGTCGCTACAGCGTGGATGATGGCGACCTGCTCGGCCGCGAAGACAGCCGCGACAACACCCGCGAGGCCCTGCTCGAAGATGCCGTCCGTCAGCTCATTGAACGCCTGCGTTCATTATAAATTTCAAAGCTTGAGATACCGGAAAAGGGGCGCCGAGGGCAGGTCGAAGAGGAGGTCCTATGCCAAGGGTGAGAAGCACTGCTTCGAACGGGCTGGCCATGGATGGCCAGCACCGGTCCTGCAAGCGGAGCAGGATGCGAGAGCGAAGCAGGGCATCGGTAGCGCCCAGGGAGGGGTTCACAGCGCCTCCTCGCAGGCCTGTCCTCGGATCAGCCCCGTTGGTAAAGGATACCCTCGTTGAAAGTCTTTCCCGACAAGCTGGCCGGCGCCCTGGCCAAGAAGCTGCCGCCGGTGGTGATCGTGGCCGGCGAAGAGCCCCTGCAGCATAAGGAAGCCTGCGACGCCGTGCGCACCGCGGCCCGCGAACGCGGGATCGAGGAGCGCGAGATTCTCCACGTCGAGGGCAACTTCGCCTGGGGACGCCTGCACGAGGCCTCGGCCAGCATGTCGCTGTTCGCCAGCGCCAAGCTGATCGAGCTGCGCCTGTCGGGCAGCAATCTCGGCCAGGAAGGCACCAAGGCTCTGAGGGCCTATGCCGAGGAGATGAAAGGCAGCGACAACATGCTGCTGCTGGCCATGGGCAAGCTCGACTTCCGCCAGCAGAAGAGCGCCTGGTTCCAGGCCCTGGACAAGGCGGGCCTCTTCGTGCCGGTGTGGCCCGTGGACGCCTCTCGGCTCGGATTCTGGCTGCGCGACCGCGCCGGCCATCATGGCCTCAATCTCGACCTCGACGCCGCCCGGCTGCTGGGCGAGCGCACCGAGGGCAACCTGCTGGCCGCCGACCAGGAGCTGCAGAAGCTCGCCCTGCTGCTGCCCGCCGGCGCCCGGGTCTCGCCACGAGACGTCGCCGGCGGGGTGGAAGACAGCGCGCGCTTCGACGTCTTTACCCTGGTGGACGCCTGCCTCAAGGGCGAGCGTTCCCGGGTGGCCCGGATCATGGCCGGCCTGGCCGGCGAAGGTGTGGAGCCGCCCATCGTGCTGTGGGCCCTGACCCGGGAGCTGCGCACCCTGCTCTCCCTGCACCAGCACCTCGACCAGGGCCAGAGCTTCGAGCACGCCTGCAAGGCACAGAAGCCGTCCATCTTCGAGAAGCGTCGGCCCGCCTATCAGCAGGCGCTCGCCCGGCTTCCGGTCAAGCGGCTGCACAAGCTATTGATGTTCGCCCAGCGCCTGGACCTCTCCATCAAGGGCGCCGCCGCCCTGCCCCTGCAGGACGGCCTTCACGACCTGGCACTGACTCTGGCCGGCGGCCGCGGCCTGCTGGCCGAGCTGCCCTCCTCCTATCGTATCGCCTGACGCCACCGCCCTGACGCCACCACCCCGGGCGTTAAGGGCAACGGCATGAAAATTCACGCCATTTCGTCTTATACTACGCGAGACTCATCGTGACGCCACGGACTCGCAGGACGCGACGCGTGGATCATTCAGGAGCCGGAAGCCCACACCACGAAAAGGAACACTCACATGATGAAGAAACTCTGCCGCTATCTCAGCCCGCTGCTGATCGCCGCGTTGATGCTGGGCAGCCTGCCGGTCGTCGCGGCTCCCGCCCCCGCCAGCGGCATGATCACCACCCAAGACGCCCTCGCCGCAGAGCGCTCCCAGTCCGATCGCGAACGCATTCATGCCGTGCTGGCCAGGGATGATGTGCGCGAACAGCTGGTCGCCCAGGGCGTGGATCCCGCCGAGGTCGAGGCGCGCGTCGCGGCGCTCTCCGACGCCGAGGCCGCCCAGATGGCCGACCGTCTCGACCAGATGCCCGCCGGCGCCAGCGTGGTCGGCGCGCTGTTCGCCGTCTTCGTGATCCTGCTGGTGACCGATATCCTCGGCCTGACCAACGTCTACCCCTTCACGCGTTGATAGGTGACAGGTTGATAAATCAGAGCATGATCGACCGCCCCCAACGGCAGCCGACCAGCCACAGGAACGCCCGCCCCGCGGGCGTTCTTGCGTTGGTGGCGCTGCTTTGCCTCCTCGCCGGCTGCGCGGCCACGCCGCGCCTCGATGACGCCACCCGCAACGCGGTGGCTCCCCGCATGCTGATCGGCGATGTTCCCTTCCATGGCCAGCGCGACTACCAGTGCGGGCCGGCCTCTTTGGCCATGGCGCTGCAGTACCAGGGGGTCGCTACCGATGTCGACACCCTGATTCCCCAGGTCTTTACCCCCGGGCGCGAGGGTAGCGTTCAGCCGGAGATGCTGGCCACGGTTCGCCGCCACGGGCGGATACCCTTCGTGATCGAAGGCCGCTTCGACGCTCTGCTGACCGAGCTCGACGCCGGCCATCCGGTGGTGGTCATGCAGAACCTCTCTCTGCCTGCCTGGCCCCTATGGCACTACGCCGTGGCCATCGGCTACGATCTACAGGAAGAGGCCATGATCCTGCACAGCGGGATGGAAGCGAAACGCGAGGAGTCCTTCAAGCGCTTCGATGCCACCTGGGCTCGCAGCGACCGCTGGGCCTTCGTGGCGCTTGCCCCCGGGAAGCTGCCGGCCGGCATCGGCTATGATGCCGCCCTGCAGGCGACTGGCGATTTCGAGTCGGTCAACGGCAGCGCCGCGGCATTGCCCGCCTGGGAAGCCCTCGCCCGCCGCCACCCCGAGCGCGCCATGGCCCATTTCGGCCTGGGCAACGCCCGCCATGCCGGCGACGATCTCGAGGGAGCCATCACCGCCTTCGGTGATGCCACGGCGGCGGACGAGACACTCGCGCCGGCCTGGCTCAACCTGGGGCTCGCCCAGGCCGCCGCGGGCCACAGAGACGCGGCCCGCAAGGCCCTGAACCGTGCCGCGGCGCTTCCCGGCCCCTGGCAGGAGCACAGCCGAGAGGCCCTGGAGCGCCTTACCGAGGAGGAATGAATTTGAGCTATCGCATCGCTATCAAGGGCCTCGCCCAGCCCACCGACCCCAACGACGGTGCCCGTGTGCTGGTGGATCGACTCTGGCCCCGGGCCCGCACCCGCGAGGAACTTGCGCTCGACGATTGGTACCGCGATGCCTCGCCCAGCCCGGCACTGCGCCGCCAGTATCAGCTAGGCGAAATCAGTGAGGGCGTGTTCGCCGCTCGCTATCGTGGCGAGCTGCGCGACCACCCCGAGCGATTATTGCCCCTGATGCGCCAGGTCCGTTACCGAGGAGCACTTACGCTGCTCACCGCCGAGCGCGACGTCGAGGCCTCGCCGTTGCCGCTGCTCAAGGAGCGCATCCTGTTTGCCCTGCGCGAGGAGGATCTGGCAGACAGGGAGCCCAGCTCGCCGCCCTGCTTCGCTCATGAGCTTCGCGATAACGTCGACCGCTGAGTCATTTTAGAGGCACTTAGAGATTATCAGGTGTTCGTATGGCCTGCTCCTGGGCTGCGTATCTCTCACTACCACGCAGTGAAACCCAACAGGCTATGCTGAGCCCCAGAAACCCACTCAGCCCAAGCGAGTCTCGCAACATCGACTGGCTCAGGCCGAAAGCAATAAAGGCGACACCGATCATCAAGCCAGCCCCTGCCATCAACTGAACCTCGGCGCCTCTCACTGAGCGAAAGCGCCGCCAGAACAGCCACAAAGGCACACAGTAAAGCAGGAATAGCATCGTCACCCCGGCCAGCCCACGCCGGGCGGCTGTATCGATCACATCGCTATGGAGCTGGCGGAAACGGTAAATTTGCGGACTAAGCTGACCCTCGGCAATAAGCGCGTGAACGCGCTCTGTCACAGCACCCTCACCCCACCCCAAAAACGGCCTGTCACGCCAGAGCATCACGCCACTACGCCACATTTCCAGGCGCAGCCCTACCGACCCTTGCGCTTCGCCCGACTGAAATTGGTGTAACTGTGGACCTATGGCGGCAATACGAGGCGTAATATTACTGCCGGGCACAAATACGGCAGTAAAGACAACCACGACCAGCAATGCAATTACGCCATGCTTCCAGCCTGTAGGCAAAAGGCCTCTCGTACTCCAGAACCAGATTAACAGAAGCAAGGGCATGGCAATCCAGCCGCCTCGCGTGCCGGACAACAGCGACCCCAAAATACCCGATAGGCCTGCTAACATCGCCAGGCAGGCAAGCCCATAAGACCAAGCATGATTTCGCCGCAGGCACCAAACAAGGGCAAGCAGAGAGAGCAGTCCCAGCAACAAGGAAAGGTTGCCGAACAGAATCGCATTGAGATCATTGCTTGCACGAGCCCTGCCAAGCATCAGACTTTCATACAAAGCAATCAAACCGGCGCCCAGTCCTCCACAGCAGACGGCTACCCAGAAAACGTGCACGCCGGGCGGATAACGAGCCAGCCATAACATCAGCACAGCTGCCAATAGCGGCCAGAACGGCAATGGTATCAACCATCCGGAGGAATCAGCCGGCCATTGCTCACTGCGCGCAACATCAAACAACCACCCCACGCTATAGGCCAGAAACACCAGGAGCAACAGCCAGTCATCGCGTTCGAGAGGCACCGAAATGGCACCCGCAGCTCGCCTCCTTGCGACCACCAACTTGATGGCAATAGCACCGGGTACCAGCCCTATCAACCCTAAAGCGGGGATTATCCAATGAGCCCAGGGCAATACTACCAACAAGGCGATAAACCCAAGGATCAGCAAGCCGCTCATAGCTTCTTTCGGATCATGCTTCCAGAGCCACCTCATGCCTCCTGAGACATCGAAGCGCAGAATCCTACAGAGCCCATTCATCAGACTTCAACTGCCCGGTAGTGATACGCCTGCTGACTAAACAGCTCGCAGTACATGCCCTGCTGACGAATTAGCTCATCGTGGGTACCTTCCTCACGAATGGCGCCCCCGTCGAGTACATAAATATGATCCGCCATACGTACCGTCGATAGACGATGGCTAATCACCAGGGCGGCACGATGATCGATTCGCTCGCGAAAGTTGGCAAAGAGATCGAACTCTGCACCCGGATCCAGCGCACTGGTGGGTTCATCGAGAATCATGATTTCGGACTGATGCATAAAAGCACGAGATAGCGCAATTTTCTGCCATTGACCAATGCTGAGCTCAACCCCATCATCAAACATCCGAGTAAGCTGTGTATCGTAACCGCTGTGAAGCCATCGGACGAAGGCATCAGCACCCGCTTTTTCACCCGCTTCCTCGACCAGAGGCGTATCCTCGGGCCGTTCAATATCTCCGTAGCGAATATTGCTACGCACTGAGTCAGCGTACTTGCCGTAATCCTGGAAGATCACACTGAACTTGCGTCGATACTCCTCTAGTGAGTATTCACGCACGTCAACGCCATCCAACGTGATACGCCCTGTACTGGGGTCGTAGAGCCGACAGAGCAGCTTGATCAGCGACGTCTTGCCGGAGCCATTGGCGCCGACCAGTGCAACGATCTCACCGGGACGTATCGTCAAGCTCAGGTTTTTCAACACCTCAGTATCCGTTCCCGGGTAGTGGAAGCTCACATTCTCGAAACGCACACCTTCCGCAATACGCTCGGGAAGCTGTGTGGGTGACTCGGTTTCGGCAATAACGGGCCGCACATCGAGGAACTCGAATAATAGCCCGATATAGAGGTGGTCTTCATAGAGCTTGGATAGCTGGCTTACTAGTTCCTGCCCCATCGACTGGGCACGCTGGAACACTAGTAGGAACAACACCAGATCACCCACGCTATTACGCTCTGCCGACGTTTCCCAAGCTAAAAAGGCCAGTGCCGAGAAAAATGCTATCGTCGCAACTGCAGCAACAAGCATCTCCACTCGAGTTCGCTGCTTGGTAATCACCAGGCGCTCATGGCGGATCGTCTCGCGAAGCTTGGCGTAACGCTCGCGCAGAAAGTCGCCCAGCTGGTTGAGCCGTAGCTCCTTGGCATTGATATCAGAAGTCAGCAACCAGTCCAAATAACCTGCCCTGCGTTCCATCTGCGTGCGCCGTCGCTGCCACTCGTACAGATGGCGCGTGAAATGAACACGCACCAGCAAAGCTGGTACGATGGCAATCAACAAGAGCGGCAGCAACATCCAGTTGATCGTGGCCAACAACACCACGATAGCTGCCAGCATCAGCGTATTCTTGGTCAACATCATCAGATTGCTGACCACCTGCACGGGCCGCTGACTGCCTGACTCACGCGCTCGTTGCAGAGTATCGAAGTAGCGTGGGCTTTCGTAGAATGCCAAGTCGGCCCTGACAGCACGGTAGTGAATCTCCTGATCGATGGCATCGGCGACCATCAAGCCTTGAGCCTCACGCGCCAACGCAGCGAAGCCCTTTGCCACCAGAAAACCCAAAGAGCACAGACCTGTAGCCGCTACCGTCCAGAGAACCGAATGAATACCATTCGATGGCGCATCACTGCCCAGCATGGTGGTGACCACATCCACTAGCTGCTTCAGAAGAAAAAGAACGGCCAGGCCAAAGATGATCTCTACCGCCATCAAGACCGTAGATAAAACAGTCCACTTTGGGCTACTGGCCCATAAGATGGGGAAAATTCGCCGCAGTGTGGAGAAAGGCGCCAACAGCTTAGCGAGTGAATGCATCATATTTTTTGACCTAATCAGAGTCCTGCTTTAGCAAACGCCGGCGGCTCTCTCGCCAAGGACGCAAGGGCCGGTACAGCCACTGCCAATACTGCGGCAAAGGCCAGTCACGGTAGTCGACATAGCTGGGCCGAAAGACCCTTAGCCAGCCAAACAGTCGCCAGCGGAGCTCATGCCAGCGATCAGCTTGCCAACGGAAGGCGAAGTCTGGTGTCGACTTTCGTTTACCCAATTCATGTTCCACTGTCGAATCGCCCTGCATGGCCTGTAGCGCATGATGTAATAAGGTGGCGAGCCGTTCGTCTTGGTGGTCATACAGGTCAGGGTCGGGCGAACCTAAAATATCTGCCATTTCCAGACACACCTCGACCGTTGAGCTCAAGCCGTGCCGCTCGGCGCAGGCGATAGCGCGTTGACGATCAAAGCTCGGATGGCGTTGAATGGCATCAAGATCAACCAACCAGTGCAAGCGTGACCAGAAATGCTTGGTGTGGTGCCAACAGATGTACACGAAAAGCTCATCGGTCGGCATGACCGACACCTCCGCGCTTCCCACACGGACGGATTCTGTGCCCTCGATCAATGCGCGCGAATCATACACCGTGCCGATATTATCGATCCGGGAGTGAACTTCGACAGCGACACCTCTCGGCGACATCAGCGTTACCACCTTCTGGTGCCTGGAAACGAATGTCAGGCTAACGGGATCATCGTCGAGATCAGAAGGGTCTAGCGGTCGGTAGTTCGCCGCCAATGCTCGTGCCAACAGCTCAGCCATGCGCTCCTGGGGCACCAGAATGTCGATATCACGAGAGAAGCGCATGGCGGGCTCATCATAGTACCTGGACGCCAGCGACGGTCCCTTGAACGTCACATAGGGAATCGCCAACGGCATCAGCAGCTGCTCATGGATGTCGCTTAGGCATGCCATCACATTGAGGTTATGCCGATACAGAGTCATCACCTGCAGTTTCATCAGTGCAAGTTGCTCGGCAGGCAAGGAAGTCGGTTCGAGACGGCGCAGGTGGCGATAGACCACGGGGAGGATAAAGCGATCCGTTGCCATGCGACGAATTACCTCCCAGTCCTCCACCTCTTCACAGATGGCCTTCGCTGCCCTCTCCTGAGCATCATCCAGCTCCATTCGAGATAGCAAAAGTAGCAAGCGCAGATTCCGACTCAGAAGGAGGTGACGTGCTGTAGAAATCACCATGCGATGTCGCCCTATTGCCTGAAGATACTATCGATACCTTGATGTGCTTGATCATCAATGCTTCTACGATGAGCAGCATTGAGTATCACTTAAAGTAACATAAAAATACAATAGGTTGCATTTTGTTGCCAAAACACAACCAACCTGCTAGCCTAACCTTTGATCGATGAATCAAATTGAAGCACGCATCGGCGCAGGAGTGTTGTTGATCTAACCATCCTAATCGAGCGCTACGCTCAGCTGCCTCCGGCCCGCTCAGAGGACTTGTATCGCCGTCATGAATGACTATACCCAGCTCAGGCCCAAGATCGCATGCAATCCCATGGAGATCTTCCAGCTCGATATCCCTTGGAAAGTAGAGGCCTTTCTTGACGCTGACGATCATGTACCCGAGCGCGACAACAGCTTTCGCTTCGTATCGGCCGTTACTCGCGCGCTGCTACTCGGTTTTACCCATAATCGAAGAGTCTACCTGCACGGCCCCCATGGAAGCGGGAAGTCATCGCACATCGAGCAGGTTGCCGCACGGCTGAACTGGCCCTGTGTACGCATTAACCTTGATGGGCATATAACGCGTGCCGACTTGATCGGCCGCGATATGGTAATGATTCGCGATGGCAAGCAGATAACTGAGTTCGTGCCCGGCATGCTGGTGTGGGCGATGCAGCGCCCGATGGCGCTGATCTTCGACGAATATGATGCCGGCCGTCCAGACGTCATGTTCGTCATCCAGCGCGTGCTGGAATCTACCGGCAAGTTGACACTACTCGACCAGAATCAAGTGATCACCCCCCACCCAGACTTTCGCTTGTTTGCTACAGCCAACACAGCGGGCCAGGGAGACCCTAGCGGCCTCTATGCGGGAACCCAGGCACTTAACCAGGCCCAGCTGGACCGTTGGCAAATCATTACCGAACTTGGCTACATGCCTGCTGAACAGGAGGAAGCCGTACTCCAGTCGCGTTTGCCGGAGCTGGCAGGAAGCACCATTGCTAATATGGTGGGATTCGCCAACCTTGCTCGTCGAGCGTTCGAACAAGGCGATCTTTCCTCTCTCATATCGCTCCGTACCTTGGTCGCTTGGGGGGAGAACGCGACCCTCCTAGCAGACATTCACGAAGCAATGCGCATCACCTTCCTGAACCGTTGCGATGAAACAGAGCGCGCACTGGTCAACGAGATCTACCAGCGCTGCTTCGATGTCGATCTGTATCAGGAGAGCCGTGATGCTAACCCACTCTACTGATTCCGTGGCACCACAACCCCAGGCGCTAGCTAATACCTGGGAGCGAATCTATGCAGCGGGTCGTGAGAAGTCTTCCTGCCTACCAAGTTTCGTATCCCACGAAGCTTCGACAAGAGCTGAGGCTGATACACTGGCCGCCTGGCGACGCTGGCATGCACCATTACAACAACAGCGATTCAACCCCAATCAGCGCCCATGGTTCGATGTGCTGGAACGCGCCCGCGTGGAAACCCTGGCCAGCAGCGAGCTAAGCGGCATGGCCAGCAACCTTAGAAAAACTGACGTTGACGGTTACGAGGAGTGCGTAAAGAACGCACTCTACGCCATTGCCCGACAGGTGTTTGCTGGCGAACCCGCTACTCGAATGGCATTACCGAGGCCAAGAAGTAGCTTTGACAAGAATGCGTGGCCCACCCGGGTGCTACGAAGCCTGTTCAAGGGGAAGCAGCACGATAGCATCGCCGACTCGCACGATGATATCTCCGAGCACCAGCTTAAAGAAGCATTGGAGGCCGCCGCCAGACATCTACACGACAGCCAGGCATTCACGGACAGCCTAATCAATCTCATTGCCGCTCTGTCCCGAGTTTATACTGTCACACTCCCCGTCCCATCGGAAACGCAGCTGGTCAGCGCGACGGCAAACGCCGAGAATGAAACAGAGCTCGAAGATGACAGCGCGGATGAGGAACACAATGCATCAGCCAACCATGGCCTGCCAGAGGAGTTGGCTGAGCGTGACGACGCCCACCAGGGGTACAAGGTGTTTTCTCGCCAGTGGGATCAAACTCATTCCGCCAGTTATTGGGCCACTCAGGAAGACACCATCGCATTGCGCCAGCTTGATACCTTCGACAGGCGGCGAGTACGCCAACTTGCTCACCGGCTTCAGCGCAAACTTATTGCAGCACGCCAGCGCTACTGGGACTTCGACCAAGAGGAGGGCCGCCTGGATAGCCGACGCCTGGCACGACTGGTCGGGGACCATCCAACACAGCGAGTATTTCGCCAGGAACAGACTCCTCCCCTGCCAGATGCCTGCGTAACGCTACTTGTCGATCAATCGGGCTCCATGAGCGGCCGACGTCGCCATATGGCGGCGCTGGCAATAGACCTGGCCGCGCACACCCTGGAAACCTGTCGCATCGGCTGTGAAGTGCTCGGCTTCACGACACGATACACAGCGGATAGCCCACTCGCTAAGCAGTGGCGTCATCGTGGTGCCAACGGCCAACCTGGACGACTCAATGCCATCAGACACGTGATTTACAAAGCAGCCGAACAGCCATGGCGTCGTGTGCGCCCCCAACTCGGCTATTTACTGCGGGAGCTGCCCGGCCATGAAAACATCGATGGTGAAGCCCTTCACTGGGCGGCTATGCGCCTGTCACGTCGTCCCGAGCCGCACAAGGTACTTATAGTGCTTTCAGATGGGGCTCCCTACGATAAAGCTACCGCCCAGGCCAACGGGCGAGACTTTCTAGAACGTCATCTACGCCATATCGTCGCTGAGTTGGAGCGCAGCCCAATCCACTTGGCCGCCATCGGGACCGGTCAGGATGTAGCGCGTTTTTATCAACATGTTCTCACCGTTCGACACCCCGATGAGGTCGCCGATAAGCTATTCGAACAACTCAGCGACCTGCTGACACCGGGCCTCGCCCTTAGGAGAGTCTCATGAGCGCTATCGCCGGTCTCATCCATCTAAACGGCGACTCGCTGGATCGCGATACCTTGTTCCGCATGCAGAGTCTACTCACGCCATATGGACGAGATGCTCAGCATAGCTGGCACCGAGGCTGCGCGGGCCTGACACGCACCCTGTTGCGCATCACTCCAGAAGATAGCCTCGATCAACAACCCCTCTGGCATCATGGCCAACAGATGGCAATGGTCTTTGATGGTCGACTGGATAATCGAGACGAGCTCGTCACCAAACTGGCGATTGCACCAAGTCGTGCTGCTCAAATGGCGGACAGCGATATCGCCTATCACGCTTGCGCTAACTGGGATACGGAAGCCCCCAAGCACCTGCTCGGTGACTATGCCATCGCCTGCTGGCAACCAAAGCGGCAACGCCTGTGGCTGGCACGCGATGTACTGGGCACGCGCCCTCTGTTCTGGTATCACAGTAACAATCTGTTTGCCTTTGCCACCATGCCTAAGGCGCTATTTTCCATTCCAGGCCTGACTAAGGAACTGTGTGAAGAAAGCCTACACGACTCTCTCTGTCTAATACCAATGACTGGGGCGAAATCCTTTTATCGAGACGTTTTTCGTGTCGAACCCGGCCAGATAGTAGAGCTAGATAGAGGCCAACGCTCGTGTCACCATTACTTTCGTTTCGACCCTAACCGGGAGGTTCGCCTTAAAAGCGATGACGACTACGTCGAAGCATTTATGGAGCACCTGAATCGAGCAACCAAGCGCCGGCTGCGCAGCTGCGGTCCCATCGCATCACAATTGAGTTCAGGCCTCGATAGTTCAACTATTACGGCCACAGCTGCGAGACTTCTTTCTTCACAAGGTAAAAATCTTTTGGCTTATACGGCAGCCCCACGGCTTGGTTATGATGGACCTGTACCACCTGGCTGGCACGCCGATGAAACCATAGGTGCAAAGGCGCTTAGTAGCAGGTTCAATAACATTGAACACATCATATTACGACGAGACAAAGAGTCTACTCCACTGGATGAACTTCAGGAAATTGTTGAAGAGCTTGACCGCGCGCCTCTCAATGCTTGTAACATGGTATGGACGAGGGCAATATACAAGGACGCCGCTGAGCGGGGAGTTAAGGTCTTGCTTAGTGGCACCATGGGAAATATAAGTATATCACATGATGGAATGTCTTATTTACCTTGGCTATTTGCTAATGGAAAATGGCTCACATTAGCCTCTATCCATCGACAAATGAAAAGGCAAAACCCTAATCTTACTTGGCGCCGAATGGTACGTCTTTGCCTGATGCCATTATTGCCCAATATAGTATGGCGATATCATGAAAGACATAGAGGACGAATTTCTTCACTATTTGACTACTCATCTGTCAACCCGGAATTTTCACAAAAAATGAACAGCAAAGCTCGCGCTAATCGCGCGGGTCTAGACTTGAACCTTCAACCGAGTTGGCAAAGTCGCAAAGAGAGAATCATGCGTATCTTTTTTTCTGATTCCGGAGAGTATAGTGCACATACTAATTTATCAGGCATCGAAGAACGAGACCCAACAGCAGACCGAGATCTGATAGAATTTTGCTTATCAGTACCAGAGTCACAATATATAGGTGACGGAAAAGCAAGATGGCTGATTCGAAGATCAATGAAGGGGATCTTGCCTGATGAGATTTTAAACGCCAAAACACGAGGACTTCAAGCTCCTGACTGGCATGAAAATACGGAAAAGTTCGTGCCTCAGCTAACCCGAGAAATGCAAAAGCTAAAAAATCACGACAGCGCGAAAAACTATTTAAATCTCCAGGAAATGGATAAGATATTAAAGAACTGGAATTATGACAAAGAAAAAATGAGCAACACAAAAGAGATGATTAGATACAGAGGATTATTGCTTAGAGGAATCGCTGTTGGTAAATTCATCAGATACGCAGAGGAAGGAAACGAATAATATAGAAAGCATTATAAAACACATCCTCAAAAAACTTTCATTCGGACAAATTCCCTGCTACTATTAAATTGCCATCCTTGAAAATTCATGAAGATGGCAGCAGAGAAAAAATAACGCACTGGCCTATTGAGGTGAATAACATGGATCATAAAGATCGCAAGGCATATGAAGCACCCAGCCTGGAAGTCCTCGGCAGCTTAAGTGGCATTACCGAGAATGGTGCTTCCCCTAACTTTGATGACAAGGATCTAACTACCGCTGCATATCCGGGCTCTTAAAAAACACTAGATCTATAGCTTTGCCAGCACACGATAACATTGTGTGCTGGCTTCTCGATGAATAATGCACACAAAGAGTTTTTTCCATGTCAAATCCATCCTCTCAGTACCATAACATCTTATTTCAAATCAACCCTGGCCTAGTAGCGGCTGAACTGGACGGCGACTTGGTGATGATGGACGCTGAATCCGGTCAATATTACGGAATATCTGGGATAGGGCCACGTGCCTTTGAGCTTTTAACATCACCCATTAGCGTTGATGGCTTAGTAAAGACGATCACTAGTGAATATGAAATTGATGAAAAAACCTGCCGCCAAGATGTTTTAAAATTTCTTGATTTGTTAACTGAAAACAACTTAGCTCAACGAACTAAACAGAGATAAAAGGATAAAAAACAGGCCTGTAAAAACGATGAACCATTACCGACAATACTTTAACTCATTGTCAAAGAAAGCAACATTCACCAAAGTTTGGTTTCTACCTACACTTATAACTTTGGGGATAAGCCGAATTATAATATTGACGATAAATTTTCGTCGACTTGCGCCTTATCTTGGCCATCCTATTGGCATAAAGGCCTGCACATGCTTAATTAGCCCTGAGCAGGAAATCAGAGCACTTCAAATATCTCATGTCATTCGCGTAGCTTCACAATATAGCCCTTGGATAGCAAACTGCTTTCCACAGGCAGTTACCGCTCGAGTCATACTTGGATTTTTCAATATACCTTACACACTTTACTTCGGTTTAGCCAAAGATCCTGAAAATAAAAAATTCATAGCGCATGCTTGGGTGACCGCCGGAAAGGTCGCGGTAACGGGTGGCCATGGTTTTTCTGAATACACTATTGTGGGATGCTACCTTAGCAAGGCTGGGTATCGAAACATATCGCCCTATCATAAAAAACAAAAAAACCGATTTCATTAAGTAATCATAACAGAAAAAACACAAAAATGCTCTACGAAAAACTTCGTAGAGCTGAAGTGGCTTTATCCATAGTTGCACAGGCTATAGTGCAGTGATAGCGGAGTCTGTCAACACAGTTCCCATATAAAATGACTTCAGGGTTGGACAGGTTCCGATCTGACTCCATTGCTTCGAGTCGTTAGGCCAAGCCAGGGTCGTGATTGGTCGCTGGATCCGGCACTACAACCAAGAGCGGCCGCATCAGACTCTGAACTATGTAACTTCCCGAGCACACCCGAAACTAGTCGCGTAGGGTGCGCAAAAAGCAGGGGGTCATTACAGAGCATTACTACTAATTTAACAATCATTCAACGACTGGATCTTTGATCTCAGATAGTAGCGGTTCAATTCCTCTAGCATAATCATCAAGTGCCCAAGGGCGACGAAATCGATAAATTCGTATCTGGCATAACAATGCTGACACATTATCAATAAGACTCAAGTCATTATTAAACTTTTCAGCCATTTCCGGGCGATATATTGAACCCATTAAAATTTTGAATGCTTCTACCCCCTTAACCCTTACTATGGAAGCAGGCTCACCTTCTTTTGCATGCTCTAGCTTTACTAATGCCTGCAACGGAAACGCCGCATTCAAAAATGCATTATTTAGCATCAAATGGTACTTATCTTCACGCGTTAGATCTCTGACTAGTCCTTCTGTACGGATGCCAAGCGCGGCCAAGGCATCTTTCCAAAGCTTGACTCTAGGTGGCCCTGGGTGGAGATAAGGCACATTCTCATGCGGTTTGATCACTGCCACATCATCAGTTACAAGTGGCCAACCTTGAGTGTAATGAAGCCAAGCGCTAATTGTCGACTTACCTGCTCCAGAGTGGCCAGTGAACGCCCATACACCACTAGGCGTATTCAACGCGCTGACATGTAGTGGTAACCAATGCCGCTGATGCAGGAGCCCACCCAGGGCACTTCCCAGCAGAAAAAGGCGAATATCACCTGGGTCAGTGGTAGAATCTACAACTTTTGGAACTCTTCGCTCTAACAGGATTCGCTGACCGTATTCGACACGGTAACGCGCTATACCTTCGATCGTGATTTGGCAACGATCATCCCCCATTTCCAACCAGCCTTTTCGAAAGGTGGCATCCTCAAGTTTCTCATCGACGCTCGCTGTCACAATGCGCACGTCAGGTTTCGCGCACGGTGCAATCACGGGGAGTTCGGGTAGCTTTAATTGAGACTCTATCTTTAAACCATAAGTGCTATAATAGTAGCGTAGATCACTTTTAGGGTTACTACCACGCCGCTCATGATCAACCTTCAAGAATGTTGACTCCCGAAGCTGACAATCTTGTCTTTGATTCACCATAGCTTTCGATCCCATTGGGTGACTGATTCTTTATAATATAGACAGGAGGAAGGCCAAAAACGTCTTACTCATAACACAGTTTCGTGATTCTACAAACGCAAGTCAGCTTGCCCGTTTTGCAACAAGCACTTTAGGTCATACAACACATGCTCTGACCTGCCAAAAGCACGAATTCCTGCGCTGCCTAGCTCATGGAATTCACGGTGTGCCACAGCAAGGACAATAGCATCGTATGCGTCAGCCTCAGGCGACTCGATAGGCCGAATGCCGTATTCATGTTCGGCCTCGTCCTTGTTAACCTGCGGGTCAAAGACATCCAGCACCACGTTGTAGTCGGCCAATTCCGCAAGAATGTCTACCACGCGCGTATTACGTATATCAGGGCAGTTTTCCTTGAAAGTTAGGCCTAACACCAGCACTCGAGCCCCTTCCACCTGAATACGCCGCTTGATCATTTGCTTGATCAACTGGCTAGCCACATAGGCACCCATGCCATCGTTGAGCCGCCGCCCGGCGAGGATCATCTCCGGGTGATAGCCCACCTGCTGGGCCTTATGGGTCAGATAGTAGGGGTCGACTCCAATGCAGTGACCGCCCACCAACCCTGGCCGAAAGGGCAAGAAGTTCCATTTGGTACCGGCGGCCTGCAGCACCTCCTCGGTATCGATGCCTAGGCGGTTGAAGATCACTGCCAGCTCGTTAATCAGTGCGATATTCACGTCGCGCTGGGTGTTCTCGATCACCTTGGCCGCCTCGGCCACGGAGATGGAGCTCGCCTTGTGCGTGCCCGCCGTGATCACCCGGCGATACAACGCATCCACAAACTCGGCTATTTCAGGCGTCGACCCGGAAGTGACCTTAACGATATTAGTGACACGATGCTCCTTGTCGCCTGGGTTGATCCTCTCAGGACTATAGCCAGCGAAAAAGTCGCGATTGTAGGTCAGGCCAGAGACGCGCTCGATTACCGGAACGCACTCCTCTTCCGTTGCTCCCGGGTAGACCGTCGACTCAAAGATGACCACATCGCCCTGCCCCACCACCTGCCCCAACGTCTCGCTGGCCTTGATCAGTGGGCTCAGGTCGGGCCGCCGGCTGGCATCGATGGGTGTCGGAACGGTCACGATGTAAACGTTGCAGCCGCGAAGCGCTTCCAGGTCGCTGGCAAAACTCAACTGAGAAGCCTCGGCCAGCAGGTCAGGTTCGACCTCCAGGGTATGATCCACCCCGTTGCGCAGCTCGTTGATGCGCTTGCTGTTGATATCGAAGCCCACGGTGGGCAACACCTTGCCGAACTCCACCGCAAGAGGCAGGCCCACATAGCCGAGGCCGATCACGCCCAGGCGCACGTTATCCACTGTTGGCACAGTTCAACTCCTTACTGAGAAGAGTAAAAGTGGTCCAAGGATTGATATCGATTCATTGACTCCCAGCCAGTGCCGCTTAGCCCTGGCGGAAATGATCGACATACCAAGGCATCGCCTCGCTGATGCCCTCGACGATAGTATGGCTGGGCGCGTAACCCAGCAGCCGGGTGGCCTTGCCGATATCGGCCTGGGAGTGACGCACGTCGCCAGGACGGAAGTCGCGGTAGGTGGGATTCTGGGCATAGGCCACCCCCTGCTCGGCCAGGGCGCCGCGCAGATACTCAAAGAGCTGATTGAGAGTGGTGCGCCCGCTCACCGCCACGTTGTAGACCTCGCCCTGGGCCTCATCGTCGGCGGTGGCCGCCAGCAAGTTGGCCTGCACGGCGTTGGCGATATAGCAGAAGTCGCGGCTGGTCTCGCCATCGCCATTGATAAACAGAGCCTCGTCGGTAAGCATGGCCCCGGCCCACTTGGGAATCACCGCCGCATAGGCACCGTTGGGGTTCTGACGCCTGCCGAACACGTTGAAGTAGCGCAGTCCGGTGGCCTTGAAACCGTAGGTCTTGGCAAACACATCCGCATACACCTCGTTGACCACCTTGGTCACCGCATAGGGTGAGAGCGGCTTGCCAATGCGTTCCTCCACCTTGGGCAGCGCAGGATGATCGCCATAAGTGGAACTGGAAGCGGCGTAGACGAAGCTCCTTACCCCAGCCCCCTTGGCCGCTACCAGCATGTTCAGGTGCCCGGTGATATTGGCCGCGTTAGTGGCCAGCGGATCGGCGATGGAGCGCGGCACCGAACCCAATGCCGCCTGGTGCAGCACATGGTCCACCGGCTGACCATCGATCAACATCGCTGCATGGCACATCTCGGGCTCGCGGATATCCCCCTCGATAAAGGTGAAGCGGGCCCACTGCTCGGGGCTGACCAGTGAGCGCACCTCATCCAGGTTGGCCTGAAAGCCGGTGGCGAAGTTATCCAACCCCACCACCCGCTGGTCGAGCCTGAGGAGGGTTTCTAGCAGATTGCTGCCGATAAAGCCGGCACAGCCGGTCACCAGCCAGGTACGCGGCGTGGCCTTAAGTGCGGCCTGGAGAGAGTCGAAACGCGTCATACAATTCCCGATCAAGAAGAAAGCAATAAAAAATGCCAAGCCGCAGCCCGACGGATCAGACACCCGGCGGAAACACGACCTGCGTGACAGGCTTCCTGGCTCCGCCACCGCAGTGGGGAACTTACCGGACTCCTCAAGCCGCTGTTGCCGCCCCACCACTCACGGCCAGGCGTTTTCATACCCTGGGGATTCTGCTTCTGCCAGCGCCAGGTATCGGCCATCATGTCTTCCAGGTTGCGTTTAGCCCTCCAACCAAGCTCTCGCTTGGCGAGCGACGCATCGGCCCAGCAGGTGGCGACATCCCCGAGACGGCGAGGCTCGATGCGGTAGGGCACCGTCTTGCCCGAAGCTACTTCGAAGGCCTTGACCACCTCGAGCACGGAGTGGCCCTGGCCGGTGCCCAGGTTCCAGGTATTCACGCCCCAACGCTCCTGCAGGGCATCCAGGGCACAGAGATGCCCTTCGGCAAGATTCCATTACATGGATATAGTCGCGCACCCCGGTGCCGTCCGGGGTAGCATAGTCGTCGCCGTAGATGGCCAGGCGCTCACGCCGCCCCACCGCGACCTGGGCCACATAAGGCAACAGGTTATTGGAATGCCCTGGGGGTCTTCCCCGATTTCACCGCTCGGGTGCGCCCCCACGGGGTTGAAGTAGCGCAGCAGGCCGATGGACCAGCTTGGGTCCGATGCGCTGAGATCCTCCAGCAGCGCCTCTATCATCAGCTTGGAGCGGCCGTAGGGATTGGTGGGTCGTCCGGTGGGTAACCCCTCGTGCAGCGGCATGGGGTGGCCATCGCCGTACACAGTGGCCGATGAGCTGAACACCAGCTGTTTCACCCCGGCAGCCTGCATGGCCTGGCACAAGGTAAGGGTGCCGGCGACGTTATTCTCGTAGCAGGCAAGAGGCTGCTGTGTGCTTTCCCCCACCGCCTTGAGCCCTGCGAAGTGAATCACCGCACTGATCGCATGCTCGCTGAACAGGTGATCCAGCAGGTCGCGGTCGCGAATATCTCCCTGCACGAAGATCAGACTTCGCCCGGTCAGTTTCTCGACACGGCGCAGCGACTCCCGCGATGCGTTGCAGAGGCTATCCAGCACCACCACCTCATGCTCCGCCTCCAGCAGGGCCAGCACCGTGTGGGAGCCTATATAGCCGGCGCCGCCGGTCACCAATACCGTCATGTGTCGCCCTTTCTCTCAGTCGCCAGCTCCATCACCTCTTGCAACACCCGGCAAGTCTTGTCGATCTCGGCCTCGGTAAGCGTGGGATGGCAAAGGAACATCAAACTGGTCTCGCCTAGCTCACGGGCAACGGGCAGCGGCGTCTCGGGACGCCAGCCCGGGCTGCCTGAATAGCCATCGAAAGCCTTCTCTCGATACACTTCGGAGCAGGAGCCGGAGAAGCACGATACACCGCGGGCCATTATCTCGCCCATGGTCCGATCGCGGTCCCAGCCCTCGGCCAGCCGCTCGGGTTCGACGAACACATAACACTTATAGGCGGCGTGCTCGATATGCTCAGGAGTCTCCGGCACTCGCAGGCCGGAGCACTCGCTCGCCGCCTGCCAGATTCTCTGGGCATTGGCCTGGCGCGCCGCCTTCCACTTCGGCATGCGGGCCAGCTGGATGCGTCCGATGGCCGACTGCATCTCGGTCAGCCGCCAATTGGTGCCGAAGCTTTCATGCAGCCAGCGAAACCCCGGCGGATGCTCGCGTTCATACACCGCCTCCCAACTCTTGCCGTGGTCCTTGTAGGCCCACATCTCGCGCCACAGCGCTTCGTCATTGGTGGTGACCATGCCGCCTTCCCCGCCGGTGGTCATGATCTTGTCCTGGCAGAACGACCAGCACCCGACATGGCCGATGCCGCCCACGCTGCGGCCTCTGTAAGTCGCACCATGGGCTTGGGCGCAGTCCTCGATCACGGTAAGGCCATGCTTATCGGCCAACGCCATCAGCGCCACCATCTCACACGGCCAGCCCGCCAAATGCACGGCAACAATCGCCCGGGTGTAAGGAGTGATCTTCGCCGCTACCGTTTCCGCGGTAATGTTCTGGGAGTCGCGGTCCACATCGGCGAACACCGGCACCGCGCCGGCGAGAGCGATGCTGGAGGCTGAGGCTAGGAAGGTGCGTGAGGTGACGATCACCTCGTCGCGCCCCCTACCCTTACCTTCGCCGATGCCCAGCCCCTTCAGGGCCAGATCCAGCGCCGTGGTGCCGTTGGAGACGGCGATGGCATACTCGGTGTCGGCGAAGCGGGCGAACTCACGCTCGAACTGGCGGCCCTCCTGGCCGGTCCAGTAGTTCACCTGGTTGGAGAGCAGTACACGCTGTACCGCCTCGGCCTCTTCTTGGGTATAGGAGGGCCAAGGGGAGAAGGGTCCGTTAAGCATTACACCACCGACGAATGAATCAATAGGTAGGAGCGCAATTCATTGCGCGATTGAGCGTGCGGGTACACCAACGACAGCGTCGGAATCGGCAACATCCTCCACCACAGCGGCACCGGCACCCACCACTACATCGCGCCCGATACGTATTAGCTGTTTCAAAGAGGCACCAATACCGACCCAGCTGACTTCTCCCACATGGACCAAGCCGGCCAGGTTCGCTCCTGGGCAGATATGCACACCATCCTCCAGTACACAGTCATGATCGACCGAGGCATGAGTATTGACGATGCAGGCATGGCCTAGCCGGCTGTCGATCTGAACGATGGCACCGGCAAATACCACACAACCAGCGCACAGCCTTGCCATGGGGCTGACCACGGCGCTGGGGTGAATGATCGTAACGATGGGGGCTCTGGCGTCAATCAGCTCGCGGGTCTTGGCGAGGCGAATGGCGTTATTGCCGATACCGACGATAACGCCATCAAATGTGTTGGCCGTTTCAAGCAGCGCCCGGCTATCGCCCACGACCGGCCAGGCACCGATCTCGGTGAGCTGCGGCCAGGCGTCGTCGAAGAAGACCACCTCCTGCCAGCCGGCCTGGAGGGCGGTGTCGGCGACAACCTTGCCGTGGCCGCTGGCGCCCAGGATGGCTAACTTCACTTCTCGTTTCCCCGAAAGCGTTCCATGGTCGCCAGCCCTTCCGCGGAGATGCCGTCTCGTAGTACCACCTTCTTGACAGTCAGCCATAGGATCTTGATATCCAGCCACAGTGAGCGATTGTCCACGTACCAGACATCCAGCTTGAACTTTTCCTCCCAGCTAAGCGAATTGCGGCCGTTGACCTGCGCCCAGCCGGTGACGCCGGGGCGCACCTCATGACGGCGATACTGCTCGGCGCTATACAGCGATAGATACTCCATTAGCAGCGGGCGCGGACCAACGAGGCTCATGTCACCCTTGAGTACGTTCCACAGTTCCGGCAGTTCATCAAGGCTGGTCGCCCGCAACATATGGCCGAGGCGGGTCATGCGCTGCTCATCCGGAAGCGGATTGCCGTGCTTGTCCACGGCATCGCGCATGGTGCGGAACTTGATCATCTCGAAAGGCTTGGCGTGCAAACCGGGGCGGACCTGCCGAAACAGCACAGGAGAACCAAGGTTCCAACGAATCAATAGAGCTATTACAAACAGCGCAGGAGTCAAGAGTACCAAGCCACAGAGAGCAGCGGTGAAATCAATAAAACGTTTCAGCATAAGCGTAAAAAATCCAGAGGGATGTCATAAAACCGCGCAGCGGCAATCTATTACTCGTTCACATCGACCTTGGCCAGGCGCGAAGAGTTATCCTTGAGCGCCGCGGAGAAGCCGTCACCGGCATTAGCCGGGAAAGCAATGCCCATCGATTCCAGCATGACCGCGTTGACCTTGTGTACATCATACTTATCTACGGCAATATCGCGAGAGCGCGCGCCCATCCTGGCCACCAACTCAGGCGCTTCAATGAACTGAATCATCGCCTCGGCCAGTTCTTGCACCGCCTTGACCGGCACCAGGTAGCCATTCTCTCCCTCCACCACCGTTTCACGACACCCGGGAGCATCAGTGGTTATAATCGGTCGCCCCATGGCCATGGCTTCCAGCACCGTGCGTGGTGTACCTTCACGATAGCTAGGAAGTACATAGACACTGGCATCCGCAATCGCCGGGCGAACATCATCAAGATGCCCCAAGTATTCGATATGGCCAGCTGACCTCCACTCGTTCAATTCCTGCCGGGTAATAGAATCTGGATTGGTATCAATATCCCCCGCCAAGCAGAATACTGCCTCGGGATAATGTTCACGGACTTGGGCAGCGGCTGCAACATACTCACGCACACCTTTGTCACCAAGCAGCCTGGCGATAAGAAGAAAGCGATGCGAACCCGTTGGTAGCATCGCTACCTTGAAATAATCGGTATCGATGCCCGAGCCATTGACCACTTGGGAGGGAACCACTTCGCCAAGCAGACCAAGCTTACGAAACAGTTGCTCATCATCGGAATTCTGGAAAAAAACGCGGTCAGCACGTTTCAGCGCTCGGCTATACAAACGGCGTACAAGGCGTTTCACCAGCCCCCGCTTGCCACGCGCCTCCCCTGTAAAAGCATAGCCGAGCCCGGTAATCAACGCGTAACGATTAGGCACCTTGGACAACCAGGCACTCACCATACTATAAATCACGGGCTTAACGGTATAGGAAAACACTATATCGGGTTGATTAATTCTAAAAAGGGTAAATAATTTACTGATGACTACTACATCGCACAGAGGATTCAAACCGGCACGACTCAGCGGCAAATGATGAGTGACCACTCCCCAGTCGCGTAATACATCATTGGTACTATTCACTTTATCAAGCCCGGGAGCAATGGCATGCACCTCAAGTCCGGCGCGCAACATAGCGCGTATCAACGGACCTCGAAAATTAACAAGCGATGGGGCATAACTTGCCACGACCATAATTCGGCGCTTATCACGACAGTAACTAGGGGTTAACATTGGATTTCTGGACCTCTTGCCTAGCAAAAAACTTTCCCGTCCTATAATCTATTACGGAAATCATTAAATAAACAAGAAAGGGAACAAACATCCATTTTTGACGTGAAGCAATTCCTAAATTAGCTGTCGTCATAGAAAGTGCAACCCATGCCAAAATTGAAAAAGCCCACATGAAAACTCGAGTATCGTTAACAGGAGATTGACTGCCATGAAGATAAGATCTTATTCCCAAGATAAATATTAACAAAATTAAAATATTTTCGGCAGCACTTATCAATTGAAAGGAGGAACGTGCCTCGAATATAAAAGGCCGGAAAACATAAGTGATCATCTGCATAGGGAGGCTCATTGAGGAAATATCGACACTACCTCCCCCTCTTAAATTAAGACCTTGTCGACCTTCCACATAATCAGTGAGAGATTCTATATCGACAGTTTCGCCAACACCTGCATATTCAAGAGAAAAAGGAGTTATGATGGCGGCAAAAAACAAACTCAAGACACCTAGAGCAACACGCTGAGCAAGCGAAACCTTAGCATGTAGTACAAACGCTACTGATAAGCCTAGCACCAAAATTGCAGCTATGTGTGGTCGCACGATAAGCATCAGTATGACTGCTATCGGCATAAGACCTATTCTTCGCTTAAGGTCAATGGCCGCCCACAGGGCGAGTCCAGTGGCCAGGAAAGAGATCGAGTCTTTACCGATAGCAGAGGACCAAAAACTCACTGAAGGTAGCATGACCACACCAAAAGCCATCAATCCAACAAACCGTCCCTTGCCTATTGTCACTGCGTTCAAAGAAGCAAAAAACGCTAAAACCCCGACATAACCAATAATATTATTAACTAGAAACATTCCATAGAAAGAAACCCCAAAATTGCTAGTGAAAAATCGAGTAAAATTTATAACTGAAGGAGAACCCGGTCTAAAGCTCACATAACCTTCGCCGAGAGAATCTGCATAGTACTTGAGAGCATCGCCACCATCTTTCATAATAAACCAGGCACAAACTAAACACCAAACAGTATGCCAAAGGTACAAAAACATCCCGGTTTTTTGGCGAACATTTAGCAATTTAGGTACAAATGCAGAAAAAATTAATCCTATGAAAAAAATTATCAATGAATCTGCAATTGAAAATAAAATAACAAACATAGACAATCTGCAATCAAATTATCAGAAGTTTATACACAAACTCATAAAACCACTATGAGCTTATACATGCGCAAAAAAATGTACATAAATCACGAAAATGCTTCGGATTCGACCCTTTTAAAAAATAAAACGCCAAACAGAAGGAGTTAACTTAAATCACTAATTTAACGAAATTATTTTAATTAAAAACCTTCAAATAAAACTCTTCGAGCCAGGAAACATTACTTTTAATATCATAGCCAGATATTACGAGATCGTTATAAGTATCAACCCGCTGTTTATTTCCAGAAAACCCTATTATTAAATCAGCCCAATTTTTAGCTGATTTATCAAGAGATAAAAAATGTACGCAATTGCTAACTGCTGACTCTTGAGTAATCGAATCTGATACTACACAAGGCAGTCCGTTAGCCTGGGCTTCTATCAGTGTGACTGGAAGGCCTTCATAAATAGAGGGAAAAACAAAAACATCCATAGCCGACAGTAATTCGACAACATCTGACCTAACCCCTAAAAATTCTACATTTTCTTCGAGCTTTAATTTACATACTTTTTCTTCAATCTTACTTCTTTGAACTCCATCACCGACAAGAAGCAAGACAGCGTCAGGTTTTTTTTCCTTGATGTAGTAAAATATATCTAATAGGAAATCATGGTTTTTTTGCGTCTCAAATCTTCCTACGTGCCCAACAACAAATTTAGAATTTAATTTTAATTCGTCTCGCTTTTTAATTCTGTTAATGCAACTAAAACGCAAAGCGCTAGCATCAACTGAGTTGTTTAATATGATCGATTCATTTGATTTTTTTCCAAACATCCATTTCGCAGCAGCATCCGAGCAAGAGAATAAATTATGAGAAATATATCTAAGGGGATATCTTGTAAAAATTTTAGATAAAGATTTAAGGTTTTTTTCGTAGCTAGCTATATGGCTATGTGCGATAGTAATACGATCTAGTTTCTTAGCAGCCATTAAGTATAAAAAAGCTGGTGATGTATGATGTGCATGTACAACTTTCCACTCAGGATGCTCACGAAACAGTTGCCTCCATGCATGATAATATTGGAGAGAGTTAATCCCTTTAAAGACAGGCATACGGAATACCCTTCCCCCAAGGGCATTTATTTCATCTTCATGAGCATAATCGTGGGGATGTTCATTGACGACAAAATCAAACTGCAATTTCGATCGGTCAATATTACGATACAAGCTCATTACCATCCCTTCGGCGCCACCTCGATCGAGACTGGCGAAAACATGAAGAACGCGAACCGGCACATTAGTATCCATTTATTCACCAGGCACTAAATTTTTTACCATCCTAAATTTACCACTTCGTTCTCTAGGTATCTCATCAACATGTTCTATGAAAACCTGAGTATCGCTTCCAAACTTATGTAAAAACTCATCACGCAACAAATCGTCATATTCCTGTTTGTAAGCTTCTTTATCAACTTCAAGAAGTACAAGGATTTGGCCAAGTTCCTCCTGTCTAGTTTGAGCACGAATCAGCGCATTGGGCATATTTTTGAACAGATTAGCCACATTACCCGCGTTTACCTTAGCCCCCTCCGCAGTATAGAGAAAGTCCAACTCACGACCTCGAATGCTTTCCACGAGAGGAGTATGCATACCACAAGAGCATACATTATCTTCTTTTGATAGTACCATGGAGTCGCCAATACGATAGCGAATAAGAGGCGTACCATGAGTTGTGAAGCTGGTTACCAGGATTTCATTACTGCTGCCCTCTTGAAAGTACTCAAAAAAGCCTGATGCAAGCTCAATATGTAACCGCTGGTCTTTGCACTCAGTAACAAAAGGGGCCCCTTCACTTGAAGCATACTGATCATAAACTTTACAGTTAAATACTTTTTCCAGAAGATCACGTCCGGAATCAGTTAGCGTTTCGGATGTCGGGAAAATTCCCACAGGTCGAAAATCGAGTTTAATATTTTTCCGTTCAATATAGTTAGCTATATCAATCATGCAAGTAAAAAAGCCATCTAAGGCATGGGGTTTGAAGCTATTTAGACTTTTCACATAATAGCCAGCATTTTTTTCAGTAATATGAAAAGATGAGTATATCATTTGTTTACAGGCATGATTATAGCGCCAAAAAACCTTTTTTTTCTGAGCAGGGGGTACAATATGTTTCCCATTGAAAGTAGCTCGTCGCATGCTACGATGTTTAAACCCAACCCGCTCTTTGAAGTGATCTAGCATCGCCATTCGCTTCATCATATCATCGGGTGTCATCAATACTACAAGTGACTTTCCTGTAGTACCTCCCGTATGTCCTTCTATTGCATCCTCACGGGTTATAGTAAAAACCTCATTCGCATTGATACGCAGCATCTCCTTATCAACTATGGGGAGCCGCTTAATATCTTCTAAGCTTTGTATAGCGTTTACATCGATATCCTTATACGACTTCTTATAGAATTCACTATTATCGCGTGCGTGACGAATGAAACGAACTAGCTCCAAGCGTTGGTGTTCGAGTTTCTTAGAAAGAGGTAGCGTATCGAATACTTTTAAAAATTTTTTATATTCATAATATGCTAATCCATACCGGGTTCTATTATTACGGTAGCCAGCAGCTGTAACCATAACGTTTTGAAGCCATATTGGTGCTAAATCATATATCTTGCTAAGTGAAATCATGCTTTAAACCAACCTTTATTTTGGAATAAAAAGCAAAGAAATAATATATGAGTTAAATATTAGCAAAAATATTTCTTTATTATATTTGTTGTCTAAACCTCAGGATTTCTTTTAATACGAGAGGACATCCATTTATTCGAACTCATAACCAAAAATTTCGACATCGGCACTGTAGACCGAACGAACAATCTCTACCATTTCCTGCCTAACATAGGCCTTACAGTAGCCCTTTTCATCACGGCTGGCAGTCATGTTTTCGTTGCCGATTACGATCTTCCTTTTTAACTTTTCAGATAAAACAGAAACTGTGCGGTCCATCGACTCAACTTTCCCTAGGTGATCGACCATTACCTGACGTGTATCGTTGCAAACAAAAACCCACTGAGGCTTGAACACAAAGTCCAGCTCTTCAACACACTGACTCTGCAACCACTCTAAAACAAATCGCTCAAAAGATTCAAACTGAGGTATTTGATATTGACTAGGATCATGGATACCCATTGAATCTGTTCTACCAACAGTAGCGAACCGATATGCAGACAGAGCACGATCCCAGGGGTTTCTTACCATAGAGAATGTAAAACATTTTTTGTATAAGCCAGGAAACTTATTATGTATTTCTGTAGCTGAATAATGTCCTAACGTTCTACCATACAGCGCCTTATTTACGCTGGTTCCAGCGGCCTTTGGTACGTGAACAAATATACAACCCATTCGGGCCCAGTAAGCATAGCGCCTATATAAATTAATACTACGGTTAAGATCGTTTAGCATTTTTTACCAAATCTATATATTTTTGTGCAACCACACTTCCACGAAAGCTATTTAAATGCATAACAAGGTCATCATTAGATATTTTCAAAGGTGTTCTAATCTCTTCCTTAACTGCCGTACAAAAAGCATCCACATCACCAACAGGAAGGAGCCTACCGAACTTACCTCCAGCTAAAATTTCTCTTGGGCCAGACGGGCAATCGGTAGATATAACAGGTAGACCAGCACATAAAGCTTCTACTAAGACATTGCCAAAACCCTCCCAGTCTGATGTAAAAAGGAATAAGTCATAGTTCGACAGCTTATCTTTCAAGTTGGTTTCAAACCCTTTGAAATTAATAAGATCAATGATACTCAGTGCTTCAGCGTATTCATAAAGTTGACTAGCCAGCTCTCCCTCTCCGTATATATCAAGGCAATATCGACCATATTCTTCTGCATTAAGTTTTTTAATAATATCCAGCATCAAAAAATAGTTTTTCGCTTCAGTTAGGCGACCCGCAGCTACTAGTTTAACTTTTTTCCTCGCTGAATATGGCTTTGTGCTCAAAATCAAAGCAGCATTGTCAATCACTGGATTTAAGATAGAAACGACCTTCTTTTTATCTATTTTGTAATAATCAACCAACTCTTGACATCCGCCTTCAGACACACCAACGACATAGCTCGATTTATGGCAGGCGTGCTTGTGAAGGTAGCGGATAATCTTAAACCTTACTCCTTGAGTTTGCCGCTCGTCTCTCACTCTTAAGTTTGTATGTACAGTTGGAATAAAAACCGGTTTTATTTTAGACACTTTCAGCGCAATAAATGCAATAATATTAGGGACGTCGGTAAAAGATACCAAAACTTCTTTATGCTCACTATCTATCAACCGCTTCAAGGATAAAATCTGCCCTGATATACTATGAAAGTTAGAAATCCGCTTATTCACTCGCGAGTCTAGCTGGTAAGAGTCCGGCAAATTTTTTCTTAAAAAAATGGTTACTGTGTGACCAAGACCAACCATCGAGTTAGCCAAATTAACTGCAACTCTCTCCGCACCGCCACCATTCAAACTAGAGCAAACAAAAACTAAATTCACAAGATCATCCTCTCTTCAACTACTCTTTTACACCCAGCTTCGATGTTGACCTTATCCATCCAACCACCCTAATCCTAAGTGACTCTGGAAGCATCCCAACTACAAGAAACCTTGCGTAATCGATCGGATTAACCCAAAAACGATAGAGCTGAAGGTCACTCAACTTAAAACTCCCGGACTTAACCCGATCAACCAAACCATATCTTATATGTCTATTAGATATCACATAAAGGTTATAGTTATATAAAAAACTTTTGCCATTTTTTTCTGTTAGAGCTTTACACATATCATAGACAGCGTTTCCTTCAAGGTCCGGTCTATGATTCTTTGTTACCGTAGAAGCTTCTTTATGATAAATTGAAACCTCTTCTGTACTTCGAAAAACAAAACCACTGAAATCGACAATCTTCAACCAAGTATATACATCACCCCCTCTTTTGTAACGCCCAACAGGAAAGCCACCTACAGCGTTAAATATCTTCTTTTTACAAGTGATAGTATTTGTATGTATTACGCGTGTAGATTTACCATACAGCCTAAAAAACTGATGCGCTGTCAGCATGCCCGCTCGAAGAGGCAAAGGTTCCGATTTGGTTCCATCATCATAAACATCTTGCCAACTCGAACAGATTATATCGCAATCATGCTGATCAAATATTTTTTTGTGTGACAAAAGGCGATTAGGGAACCATTCATCATCTGCATCAAGGAAAGTTATCCATTTACCTCTTGCATTCTTGATTCCGAGATTACGTGCAGCGTAACCTCCTGGGCCAGGCTCATTCCTATAGAATATTCGAAGACGGTCATCAGAAAATTTGAGGACTTCCTGATCACTTTTATCAGTTGACGGATCACATATGACTATAACCTCAAAATTATCAAAAGTCTGATTAAAAACAGAAGCTATTGCTCTTTCAACATTTTCTTCCTTATTATAAACAGGAATTATTACAGAAAAAACAGGGTAACTTTTTATTTCTTCAAACTTCACGGTTACACCTCGATGCCTGTCAAGCTTGTTGGGACACGGGATCACGCGGCTTCTAACCGCTGATCCTGCATGAAGATCGAATCTTCCTGGTCGGGATTCAGCCAAGCCGTCCAGCGTGGCGTCCAGTTGCGGGCAAGGAAAACAATGGGATGGACTCCTCCTCACCTAATCGGCATCAATGTGCCAAAATGGTGAGTAGGTAGGCTACAAACCATCATAACGATGAGGAGAAGTCCAGATAACTATTATCCGTGTCGGTGTTGATATTGCAAAGTCTGTGTTCCATGTTCATGGTGCTGACCGTCAGGGTAAAACCTGTTGGCAAGGTAAGTATTCACGCAGCAAATGGCTGGATGCGATCAGTAACAAAGTTCCCGTCAACGCTGAAATCGGCATGGAAGCCTGTGCTTCTTCTCATCACTGGGCGCGAGAACTCCAAAACGTGGCTACCAGGTTCGTTTGATTGCTGCGCAATTTGTTAAGCCTTATGTCAAAAGTAACAAGAATGACCGAGTTGATGCTGAAGCCATTTGCGAAGCTATGAGCCGCCCCAACATGCGCTTTGTCACTCCAAAATCGGTTGAACAGCAGAACATCCAGGCCATGCATCGAATTCGGGAAGAGCTAGTTGCTCAACGCACAGCCAAGGCCAACCAGATTAGAGGTTTAGTCGGTGAATACGGCATCATTGCACCCGTTGGTATTCATCAGTTAAGGCGAGCTTTACCCTGCTGGTTAGAAGAGGCAGGTAATGGGCTCACTTACCCCTTCCGGCTCTTACTGAGTGACCTTGCAGAAGATCTTCGTTATCTCGATGACCGTGTTCAAAAACTTACCGATCAGATTACAGAAAGCGTACAGCGTGACCCTGTTGCTAAGCGTTTAATGACACTGCGTGGTGTCGGCCCTTTAATTGCCAGTGCCTTGGCCGGAGCACTGGGCGATGGCAAAGCTTTCAAGAAAGGGCGTGATTTTGCGGCTTCCCTGGGCCTGACTCCTAGACAGCATAGTACCGGTGGTAAAGACCGGTTGTTGGGCATCAGCAAACGCGGTGACAGCTATTTACGAAAACTACTGGTTCATGGTGCAAGGGCTGTCATACAGCACTCAGGCTGCAAAGATGATGGTTTGAGTTGTTGGCTGAAAGGTTTGATTGCTCGAAAGCATAAAAATGTAGCGGCAGTGGTTTTAGCCAATAAAACAGCCCGAATTGCCTGGGCACTTGTCTACAGAAATGTCGGCTATGATGAAGCACTGGCTGCTGCCTAAATACCCAGCTAACTGATACAGAAAACTTAAAAAATTAGAAGTTACTTATCACCACGATTGCTTGGCACTTTGATTGATGGCGAACAGGTCGAACCGGCACTGGAAAAACCCTTTTCATGCGTAGAGCTTCTAAGCTCGTGAAAACGATTGGGAATCAGTGCGCGAATAGCCCATCAGGGTCCGATGCCCCGTAACGGCATCATTAATGCTGGGTAGGATCAGTGTCGCGTGTGAGATCGATCATGGACATTATCACGGTAACGCCAGCGCCGGATGGTCGCGGTGGCGACGCCATACTGACGGGCCAGCTCGCTATCCGTGATGCTGGAGGGTGCTGCCTGGATCTCGGCACGGATCTTCGGTGTCGTCGTCGCTTGTTTATGCAGCTTGATGTCCATGAACCTGCTCCCGGATGAATTGCTGAAGAAGCTCCCTCGCGGCTAGCAGAGGATAACTCCTATAGGCGACTTGATCATCCGGTACCCCACACCTACTAACCAAATGCAACAGACTTAAAGCGTTTCATATTTTTAGATAAATATCTAACCAATGCCGACTCGTTAGCACGAATCATAAATGCAAAAATTTTTAAAGCTATAACAGGACTTCTTACCTTAATAATAATTTTAAATATTTTCTTGTAAGCCAGGGCTACGTTTGCTTCTCTAGCCATGACGATATAGGCCATGCAGAAAGAACCAATTCTATTACGCACAACTTTTCTCTCTAAGGAAGTGAAGTCTGCACTATCATAAAGAGAAAGCGTTTTATTTAAACAATCCAATACACCATTCACATGCTTTGCGTTGCGGACCATTGTCATAGTTGACCCTTCTCTGTTTCTCCTTAGGAAAAACACCTCATCAACCACCACAAAGCTACTGCATGAAAAAAGAACTGGAAAGAAAATAGCATCATCTTCTAAGAAGTTGTGCCCGAACTCTAAACCATGCGCCCCCCAGAGCGATTTCTTGGACACATACAAACAAGGCGAGCAGAACAAGGCATTATGCGAGCTCGCCTTCTGAAGGAATTCAGCACGATCAAAAAAAACGCCCGAGAAACCACGGCGGTAATTTACCCAGCGATTGCCTTGGTATTCGCTATCGTTAAAAGATTCACCAGAAAATAATACGATATCCGGACTATTGTTTTGGCGAATCTGATTTTTTATCGAATGGATGAAATCCTTCTTCAGTAAGTCGTCAGAGTCAAAAAAGTACACATACTCAGAAGATGCGAGGCTAACACCCAAGTTCCGGGCATTCCCCTGCCCACCATTCTCTATAGACGAAACCTTATATGGAATAGAAAAATGATATCTCTCGGCGACTGCCAATGTTTTGTCAGTGCTCCCATCATCAATCAAAATCACCTCATCTGGGAGCTCAGTTTGAGCCTCGATTGAATCCAGCGCTGCCTTTAAGTACTTCTCAACGTTGTAAGCAGGGATGATTATTGAAATCGATACATCTAATGCATTCATTTACAACCTCGAAGGAAAAGCATCAAGCAACAATTTTTTATTTTCTACGAACAGAGCAACTTTAGCCTTAGAAACTAAAGAATCTAAGTCCTTACCTATAAAATCACCCACCGACAAGTCAACTGGCGATGAAGTCATTGAATCAGTTGTACTGTAGTAATCTAAAAATTTGAAATTTCCACCAATCACACCATTTGAAAATCTAACCCAAATATTAGGTATGTCATAGGCATCAGAAAGTATCAACCCATGGAGTGACGACGAAACTACAACATCGCACTCAGCCAATTCATTAATAAATTTTTCAACCGGTAACTCAACATCTACTATCTTTGCGCCTGATTCAGAAAGAAAGTTTGTAAATGCAGATGTATTCTTATCAACATAATGAGGGACCACACCAAGACGATATTTTTTTTTCGTGGTTGGTGTATAAAAGAAAGGCATCAACACAGCTGGGTCGCCTAGAGGACAAGAGAGTTTTTTACCAAGAACTTCGCTTATTAAATTTCGAGTTTTCACCCCCCTCACTGCAGAAAACTTCATTTTTTTAATTATTCTTGAATTTGGAATTTGGGGTTCATCAATGACACCTGATCCCCACACCACGCTTTTAGAACTTCCTAAATGCATAATGCTTCCTACACCAAGAACATGGGGAACCCAACTTGATTTTATTTCTACAACAGATCTTCTAGATATATTCTCTACAAGATAAACATTTAGGGCATCACCAACATTTTTTTTTGCGCTAAAGTATCGCAACGGGATTGCTTTCTTCCCTTTCAAAATCAAGCAAAACATCTCATTTAAAAACTTAATAGGAAGGCTCAGCTTAGCTCGCCCTCGCCGAACAATACTTTTGCAAATCTTGAACCACGAAAAGTTTTTATTTTTTAGGTACAGCATGAGAGCACACTCGCTTTAAAAAGAAATTTCTGAATAGCGAAAAAAGCTCAAAAACTTCATCCCGTGTTGGCCTGATCAAAGAGCAAACCAATAAGTAAATCACCAAGATTGATGGAACAAACAATACAATTCCAACCAAGGCATTTTCAATATTCAAAAGAGTTCGGAGAGCAAAGGAAGCTCCAACTGTAGCAACAGCACAGAACCAAAAAGGTAGCAGAACCCTGTAAAACTCACCGAAAGTTACAGGAAGGTACTTGCTTGAATACAATAAGAAAAATGGTAAACGTATAAAAACACCAGATAGGGAATACGCTACAACAACACCAAACGCCCCCCAAAAGGATCCAACCCCAATTGAAATAGTCAATACGGATAACGTTATCAGCTTCCATCGCAACAACGCTTTCGCCTCTCCTTTTACAACCATGCAAACAACTATAAAATTTGCTATTGGCTCAACAAGTGAAAAGGCTGCTAACATTCTAAATATGGGAACTGCCGAACTCCAGTTATTTCCTAAAAATATCTGGACAATCCAGTCAGCCAACACCCCCATCACTATCGTCACAAACATGGTTATCAAAACAAGCTTACCCATGAAAGAACATATAGTTCGACGAAACCGTGGAGGATCTCCTGAGACTCTTGCTAATGCTGGCTGCATTACACTCATCAAAGGGGCCAAGAGCTGACCCGAAGGTAATGAGCTTAGAGTAGTTGCTCGATTGAAAAAACCAAGTACCTGTGGGCCTCCAAAATAGCCTACTGAAAAGGGTGTTAGGTTCGAGGCCAAGTACCCGATGAAGTTAGCACCAGTAAGGTTTGCCCCAAACCCCAAAAGCGGCCTCACCCCGGAGCCACGGCTGATCATGGATGGCATCCAGCGGGCACTCAGCCAACGCATCACCGTTTTTGTCGCGAAGGTGGCGATGGGGCTGATCACAAGCGCCCAGTATTCAAGCCCCCCCAAGGCTGCGGCTATGCCTGCAGAAATGCCTGCCGCCATAGACACAATGTCGATCACCGAGATGGCTTTGAACCTCATCTGCCGACGCAGCAGAGCATCGTGCTGTACGGAGAGTCCACCAATGAGGAAGGTCAAACTCATCGCTGCCATCACCAGTGTCAGGCGAGGTTCGTCGTATATCGTCGCGACGAGCGGCGAGATCAGGATGCCGAGCAGGCACAGAACTGTTCCTAGGGCGCTATTTACCCAGAACAGGTTGGACACCTGTGCATGGGTAATTTGATCACGCTGGATGGTGGCCATGGAGAGGCCACCTTCCATAAATTGGAGAGCCAACCCGGTAAACACGGTGACCATGGCAATCAAACCGAAATCTGACGGTTGCAGCAAGCGAGCTAGGATAGCCATGGAGCCCAGCTGCAGGAATAATTTGATACCCTGAGCGGCTAGCGTAATACCGGCACTTTTTACAGCGCGCTCTTTCATGCCAATTTTTAAGTGGTCGGCGTTGAAGAGTTGGTCTTTAGGGTTTGGCACTGAGAGAAAACTTCATTGTATAGGTGGAGATTCACACTCCTCCAAGAATCATGAAAAACCGTCACTTAGCCAGTAAAGTGCGGATCGTCAGTGGTGAGGAGCTTCATAGAAAAAGGGGTTCTTCGTCGTTTCATGTGGATTTGGCCTGATCGAACAGGCGGCCCACCGGGCTGCCAATCAGGTAGATCATGGCGATGAAGTTGGCCTCGTTCCGGTAACCCCGTGCGCGTGACCTCGCCGCCTGAAACAGGCCGTTCATGCCTTCCAGTCGTGCGTTCGTCAGTCCCGAGATCCAGCGCCTGACCACCGCGTCGGCGTGCCGCTCCAGCGTCGCCAGGGCCTTTCCCATCGGCTTCAGCAGTGGCTTCTCTGAGACCGCCGCCTTCATGACCTTGAGGTAGTTCGTGATGCGCCATCGAGCCGCGCGTGGCGTCGGCGCCTTCTGGATCCAGCGTAGCTTCTCCTTGATCACCCAGGCATCGGACGTGGCGCTCTGATCAGCCACCAGCTCCTGGAGCGCCGCCAGCTGCTTGGGCGTCAGGTTCTCGTTTTCTAGGCTCTTCAGCAGGGCCCAGCGCAGCGACTTGGGGTGTTCCTGCTCGCGGCGCTCCTTCTTGCGTACCTCGTCCAGTCGCTTGGTGAAGGTCTGCACGATATGGAACCAGTCGACCGTGACCTCGGCCTTGGGAAAGTGCTCGGCTACGCCGCTCAGGAAGGCGTGTGACATGTCGCAGACGACCTCGACCACGTTGGCTGCCAGGAAGGAGCTGAAGGCCTCGATGGCGTCCTTGCCGTGGCCGGGGACGGCGAAGATCACCGGCTCCTGCTTGCGCTGCATATCGAGGAACACCGTCACATAGCGCTGGCCGCGCCGGGAGGCGGTTTCGTCCACGCCGATGGTGGCCACGTTGCTCAGATCCAGCTCCCACAGCATCCGACCGACGTAGTGGTGCACGATGCGCCACAGCCGCTTGTCGGAGATCTCCAGCTGCCGGGAGACGGCCAGCACCGGCATCTCCTTGACCAACAACATGGCCGCCTGCTCGAACAGCAGGGTGAAGTCGCTACCCGGCCGCGCCCAGGGGACCTCGATGCGCTTGACGCCATGCACCGGGCACTTGGTACGCGGCACGCGAGCATGCAGGTAGCAGTGATGCTGGAAGAAGTTCAGGTGCCGCCACGTCTTGTCAGCGAAGTCATGAGCCGGACAGGCCTCGCCGCACTCAGGACAGGGGTAGAGGCTGCCACGCTCGGCCTCGACGTAGAGGTCCAGGCGGTGGGGCGATACGGCGGTATCCAGGTGCTGGTCCTTGAGAATCCAGGGCGCTTCCAGGCCCAGACCGAGGGTCAGAATCTGGGTGCCGTCCATGTCATACCTCCTGTCGTCGTGGAGGTCATATCCTGGCCCAGCTCAGGGGGCGAATTCCACACCCAACGACGAAGAGCCGAAAAAGGGCTACAAAGAGCAAGGTGGCCCGCTGGTATAGGTTGCCTGCTTGGGACAGTCACCGGCCATCCCTGGCCGGTGACAGTCCCAAGCAGGGTGGCGCGGGGCGGCCGTTGCGGGCTGCCAATTGACTGATTGATTAGGTGCGTTAGCGATAAGGCCAGGTTATACCTGATAGTACTCGCGGTACTAGGCAACAAAGTTGGCGACGCCCTGCTTTCACCGCGTTCCAATAATCACTTGTCAGTATGGAAGCCAATAAAGCCGGCATTACCCGTAACGAGGGTTTCAATGTGATCAGGGTGCCCTCAGTGATGCTTTTTGAATTTTTTCAATATACGGCTCTGTGATGCTGCTTAGCGATATTGATAGTGGTAATAGCCGTAGTATCCGCTGGCCGTCGAGGGCTTACGCTCCACGGCGTTCAGCACGGCGCCACGCACGGCGATGCCGTTGTCTTCCAGGCGCCGTTTGGCTGCCTTGATCTCGCGTACAGGATTTTTTTCGAAGCGGGCAACCAACAGCGTGGTATCGCAGAGCTTGCCGACCACACTGGCATCGGTCACCGCCAACATCGGCGGAGTATCAATCAGCACCAAATCAAAACGATCGCTTAGCGCCTCCATGGCCTCAGCCAGTCGCGATTGCATAAGCAATTCGGAGGGGTTCGGCGCCACCTTTCCCCGGCTAATGATGTGGCAATTCTCGATATCTGTTGAGCGAATGATATCGGACAGCTCGTAATGCCCCGCCAGATAGTCGGAAAGCCCGGGGCTTGAATCCAACTTGAAGGCGCGATGCAGGTACCCCTTGCGCAAATCTGCATCAACCAGCAGTACGCGCTTGCCGGCCTGAGCAAACACCGAGGCCAGGTTGATGCCCAGAAAACTCTTGCCCACGCCGGGGCTGGAGCCAGTAACCATGATGCGGTTATTGCAACCTTCCAGCAAGGCGAAGTGGAGGCTAGTGCGCAGCCCCCTAATTGCTTCGATGCTCAAGTCGGCCGGTTCACGCTCAGCCAGCACATCCGTCACCACACTCTTGGCCTCTAAACCCTTGCGTCGTAACCGGCGTGTCAGGCGTTCCTGGGCGCGTGAGAGCGGAATGGTGGCATACACGGGAATCCCGGCCGCCTCGATCTGATCAGGTGAAGTCACACCCCGGCGCAACAGCTCGCGCGTGAGTACTAAGACGACACTTAACATGAACCCTACCAACGTTGCCAGAATCAACATTCGAGTGCGATTGGGGGCAACCTGAGCGGTAATCACTGCGTTATCAATAATGCGCACGTTGCCGATGGTGCCAGCGCGCGCCACTTCCAGTTCCTGAATCTTGTTGAGCACATTGACATAAATCGCCTGCGTGACGTCGACATCACGACGCAGGCGTACCACCTGCTGCTGAGCGGCAGGCAGCTCCTTCACACGGTCATTCAGTTCGGTTCGGTCCTGCATGATCTGGCGGCGCTGGCGCAGCAAGGCCTGGTAGGTGGGGTGGCTAGGCGTGTAACGCTGGGCTAACTCTGCCTCCTGAAACTCCAGCTCGTTGAGCTGAGTTTCCAGCTCGATATAGCGCTGTATGGCGGCCTGAGACTCGCTATTGAGGTCGACACTATCCAGGTTAGCTCGATACTCATTTAACAACTGCTCGGCCTCAGCCAGCTGCGCGCGCAATTCTGGTGCCTGCTCTTCCAGAAACTCCAGGCTCTGCTGCGCCTGGGCAGACTGACGTTCGACATTTTGAGTTAGGAAAGTCTCGGTGACAGCATCCAGGGTACGTGCCAGTTCGATGGGATCTTCCCCCCTCATGAACAAGCGCAGCATCCCGGCACCTTCATTGCCTGAAGAGTTTTGAATATTAAGTCTCGAGCCGATACTAGCGATCGCCGAGATACGGTGTTGCTTCATAAGGCGAAAGCGAGCTCCGGGCGCCGCATCGAAGTCTTTAATGTGCAGAATCAACTCGTCGTTGAGAAATTGCTCCACCTGGCCGACCTGACCGCTGCCGATCAAGATATCGTTGAGAAGTACCCGATACCCCTCTGCTGACCGCTCGACGAATAACCGCTGGCCTCGGCGGCTGTCGGCCAAATCGAAGCGCGCAACATCGAGAGATTCGTCGCCCCAGACATGTGGCTGGCCCACCATAAACTCCGGGCGTGAAATACCCCGTCTCTTCACGAAGTTACCGATGATGGGCAACTCGACCGGCTGTACGATGACATCACGGTCGAGACGATCCACAACCTGCCCCAGCACCATGCGTGACTGCAGTATCTGCACTTCCGCCGGAGTGCTGAGAGCCTCATCACCAATGACACTGGCTACATTACCAAATGGGCTAACGCTTGAGCGCCGCTCAACTTGCACCAAGGCGTCTGCCTGGTAAATCGGCGTTGCCAACTGACCCTGAACGTAACCTAATCCAGAAAAAATGAGAGTTACAATAATGATCAGCCACTTGTGATCAAGCAGCACACCCAAAAAACGCCCTAGATCAATATCGGCATCCGAGCTGTTTTTCTGTTGTGTTGAAGTATTCGGAGTCTGGTTCATTAACTCGTTTACACCAAGTGATGAAAAGAATTACGAGGCCAAGGTAAGGCCGTCAAAGGCGTTCTACCCAGAGGCGCGTGGCCTCCCGCAACAACCGGTGAACGTGTTCGAACACTTCTGTGCTCTTGTGATAGGGGTCGGGGATGTCGGGTGATTCCCGCTGATCCAGCCACTTTCCCATCAGCAGGGTCTTGCCGCGTGCTTCAGGCCAGCGCTTGGCCAGGGCCTGGCGCTGGCCATCCGTCATCACCAATACCAGGTCCGCCCAGGCCAGGGAGTCATCATCCAACTGCTGGGCCCGATGGTCATCGACATCAAGCCCGTCGTTCTTGGCTAGTCGGCGAGCCTGCTCATCAACAGGGTGCTGGACCAACGCGCCCAGCCCGGCAGAGCGTACCGTTACTCCCGTGAGTTGACGACGCAACATTGCCGCTGCCACGGGACTACGGCAGATATTGCCAGTGCACACTACCAAGATCCGATGGAACATACTTAGAGCAACTCTTCGAAGCCTCTACCGCTGCTACCGATGTTACCCGGTAGCGACAACGACGGCAGCAGCAAGCTAATCACACGATTCCAGCGAGCCACGGGGGCCGTTGTGACATACACCACGTCACTGGCTTCAAGTGGAAATTTGCTGGCCATCATGTAGGCAGTGGCGTCACTGACATCAAGCTGATATACCGTGGCCAACTTGTCGCTTTCCGCTGGCGCCGGGCGTAGCACGAAGATGCCCGAGGCATCGCCACGCGTTTCGTTGATACCCCCTACACGCGAGAGAGCATCGGTCAGCGAGAGACGCTCACGGCTCATACGCAGATTGCCCGGCGAAATGACTTGCCCAAGCATGGCGATTCCCTGATTATCGGCGCTTGCCAGGTGAAGCTGATCGCCATCGCGCAGTAACCGATTCTGGGTTTGGTCACCCTCACTAAGAATCGCAAAGAGCGATAGCTGTTCCTCCTCACCATCACGAATCAGGGTGAGATCGTGCCAGTAGGCATCATCGCTCGGCCCCCCGGCAGCATTGATGGCATCCACGATGGTCATGGGCACGTTAGTAATCGGTAGTGCGCCCGGTGAACCCACGGCACCAGTCACATAGGCTTTCTTTGCATTGAACTGAGCGACGAACACATCCACCTGTGGATCTTTCAGATACACCGAAAGGCCACGCGTCAATTGCACGCGAATTTGATCGGTCGTCTTGCCAACCACACTAATGCGGCCCAAGAAAGGATAGAAGATGGTACCGTCCGGTCTTACGACATTGCCGGCCTCAGATGCGCTACGCTCCGCTCCAGCAGGAATCGTGAGTTCGGGGTGATCATAAATGATGATGCTCAGGATATCGCCAGCACCCACTTGGTAATCGTACTCGGCAATCTTGCGACGTAGTTCCTCTGGCTGAGGATGCGCGGTGGGTCGTTGGCGTTCAACACGCTGTAAAAGCTGCGGCGTGATGGCATAGATATCCACCAGCGAGGTCAAGTCAACGCTTTCACTGTCATCTGCTCGACGCTCCATGTGCCCGCCAGGGGCAATGACACAGCTAGTCATGCCAAGCAACGCCAGGCCCGCAAGCACCATCCGAAGTGACTTGGATATCGCCATTAACAATCCCCTTTGTTCTAGATGTCAGCTGGGCCCTGGAGCACACACCAAGGTTGATTCGAGCACGCTACCGCCCCGAGGTGTTGGCGCATTCTCGAGGCCTTGACAACAGTGTATCTGACATCGGTTCGAACCGGATTTACTCGATTAAACGATGATCAGTGTTTGTCGGATTTGTAGACAGTCTTCGCTGTATCCGCCGTCTGGCCGAGCTTCGCAGACGTAGAATCTGAAAACGCGCTACTCTGGCACGGCTCATCAAACCAGGCTGGCAAGGCTGCACCCACCTCAGCGCTTGCACCGCTCATGGCCAGCGCCGGGGATAGTTTCACCTGGTTGTGCTCTAAACTCTCTTGGACTCCGATAGACCCCTCGGCAGTCTCGTCAAGCATTCGCTCGCGCTTCTCCTTTTGAAGCCAGCGGATATCGACCATTTCGCTCTGGGGAGCGTAGCCTGTCGAAGCGGAGCGCAAAATCTTTCGAACCTGATCCATATCCTGACGTTGACAGGCGCTGTCCAGCGCCTCGAGTACCCGCTGCAGCTCCCGCCATTCGAGCATCGATTCGTTAGCCGTCATGATCCGTGGGTGAGGCGTCGATTTCGAAGCATCGGCGATGAGAAGCTCCTCATAAAGCTTCTCTCCGGGGCGAAGACCGGAAAATCGGATGCCAATATCACCTTTTTTCTCCTTCATTAGCGGCTGCACCGCCCGTTCTCCCTCGGGCGTCTCGAGAAAATAGGGCTGCAGGCCGGACAATCGCACCATTCGATAAGCAAGGTCGGTAATCCTGACTGGTTCCCCCATGTCGAGAACAAACACATCCCCTCCCTTCGCCATGGCGCCGGCCTGTATCACCAATTGGGAAGCTTCCGGAATTGTCATGAAGTAACGAGTGATATCGGGATGCGTCACTGTGATGGGGCCGCCTCGCTCTATCTGGTTACGAAACAGGGGTACTACAGAGCCAGAGGAACCGAGTACGTTGCCGAACCTGACCATTGCAAACCGAGTTGCAGACTGCTCTTTCGCGAGCGCCTGACAGATTAGCTCGGCCAACCGCTTGGTGGCGCCCATCACATTCGTGGGCCGAACGGCCTTGTCGGTGGAGATAAGCACAACTTTTTCCACTCCCACCGCTACGGCCGCCTTGGCCATGGTCAATGTACCGAAGACGTTATTGCGAATGCCTTCGGCCATGTTCTGCTCAACCAACGGCACATGTTTATAGGCCGCTGCGTGGTAAACCGTATCGACATGGAACAGGCGCATAAGCGCCTCAAGCCGCTCACCATCCTGAACTGAGGCGAGGATGGGAAGGCACAGTGCCTTAGGCCCCTCCCCCATCTTCATATGAGTAATATCCTGTTCTATGCGATAGAGCGAGAATTCCGATACATCGATGAGCAGTAGCTGGCGGGGTTGCTGTGCAAGAATCTGACGACTGAGCTCACTACCTATCGAGCCCCCAGCACCTGTGACCATCACCACTTTGCCGGCAATATCTGCTCCCATCAGGGAAGCGTCTGGTGGGATGGGGTCTCGGCCTAGCAAATCCTCGATCGCCACATCTCGCAGTTCGTTGAATTTGGCCTTGCCGGAGATCACGTCAGCCATGTCTGGAATGGTTTGGACCGGAACGTTCAGGGTTTCAACGGATTCCAGAACTTCCTGGCGCCGGGCCCGTGTTGCCTCCGGGATGGCCAGGAGGAACTTCTCGACGCCATACACCTTGATAATATGGCTACACTCTTCAGGGGCATACACCTTGAGTCCCTGAATGTGGCTTCCTTGAAGCTTGGGGGCGAAGTCCACAAACGCTACAGGTCGATAGTCACGCCCGTGGCGAAGCGACATCACCAGTTGCCGACCAGCGGCGCCGGCTCCGTAGACCAACACGTTAGATTTACGCCGTTCCTTATCACTGAGATAGAGATGTCGCAACCCGAACCTGACACCACCCACCGTTATCAGTGCCAGCATGGCGTAGATGAACGGCACCGAGCCAGGGATGGGGAGGTGGAACAGGACCACCGTTAAGCCGAGCACAATCGATGAAGCTATAATGCCAATCAGGATCGTCTGGGTAGCCTTGAGGCCGAGGTAGCGGATTATGGCTCGATAAAAGCCGAGCTTGACAAACAGAGCAATGCTGACTGGTACCACGATAGGCAGGGCCAGCCATGTACCGGGTTTGATCAGGAACGTGAAGCTGTCGAGCCTGAGCCACATGGCGCCCATAAAACTGACCGTGATAAGCACGATATCCGCTATTACCTGTATCACGCGCTTGCTGGTGCGAGACAGCCCGAACAGCATTGATAGATAAGGAGACATGGCAGCCCTTCTTGATTGCACCAGCATTAATGAATCGCTTACTGACATTCCGCCAGCTAAGGGCATTCCCTAGTACGGATTCATTCGATGGCCACACACCAACCTTACTCACGGTTACACTATGATGCAAATAAAAACTTTACACCACACATAGAAACACCATGCAGGTTGGATGAGTATCATGATTCGGGCAGCAGTGGAGGCTGGAACTATCACAAAGAGCTACGCTGGCACCTAAGCAGCACTTAACTGTGACAGCTCTGGCCCTTTGGGCGATGTAGCGCTACTGCCTTGATAGCACGGCTCTTACAAGCCGAAATGTGTGAAAAAACACCATTCACAAAAATAAAACCCCGCAGGGAAAGAGCCCAGCAGGGGATGAGGGAGCAACGCCGCCTGCTCATGACATCGCAGGAGACGTTGAAGGGGCAGGTAATGTTAACGCCAGGCGGCGTTGAAGGGAGTCAAGCAGTTTTACCGCCGGGTGGCGTCGTATCCCAGGTCGGCACCGCGGCTCTCGTCGCTGCGCCGGCGCTCGCTGACGGCCTTGCGGTTCTCTTCCTCGCAGACATCGTCCTTGCCGCCGCAGATCTCGCAACCGTCCTTGAGGCCGAGCTGGTTGAGCCCGCCACACGAGCCGGCGATGGGCTTGCGGCCCATGATCACGCCGACGGACATGGCCGCCATGACCAGCAACATGAAGGCGAAGGCCATAAGCCAGATAGTCATCAGATTCTCTCCTTGGGAAGTACAGAATAGACAGTGTGTGTTGCCGCGCGTTCGGCCGGAAACGCGTCCTGCCCATGCAACGGGGGCCGGCCTTGTGGCCGGCCCCCGTCATTACCCGCAGGCGATTGGCATCATCCGCCGAAGTCGTCCAGCAGGATGTTTTCGGGCTCTACCCCGAGATCCAGCAGCAGCTTGATCACGGAGGCGTTCATCATGGGCGGCCCGCACATGTAGTACTCGCAGTCCTCGGGGGCCGGATGGTCCTTGAGGTACTTCTCGTAGAGGACGTTATGGATGAAGCCGGTGGGGCCTTCCCAGTTGTCCTCGGGCTGCGGGTCGGAGAGCGCCAGGTGCCAGTCGAAGTTATCGTGCTCTTCGGCCAGCTTGTCGTACTCCTCGTTGTAGAAGGTCTCGCGCCAGGAGCGTGCCCCGTACCAGAAGGTGATCTTGCGCTTCGTGTCGAGGCGCTTGAGCTGGTCGAAGATATGGCTGCGCATCGGCGCCATGCCGGCACCACCGCCCACGAAGACCATCTCGGCGTCGGTGTCCTTGGCGAAGAACTCGCCGAAGGGCCCCATCACCGTGACCTTGTCGCCCGCCTTCAGGCTGAAGACATAGGTCGACATCAGGCCCGGGGCATGATCGGTGTTGGGCGGCGGCGTGGCGATGCGGATGTTGAACTTGAGGATGCCCTTCTCTTCCGGGTAGTTCGCCATGGAGTAGGCGCGGATGACTTCCTCGTTGTTCTTGTGGGAGACATTGAACAGGCCAAATTTCTCCCAGTCGCCCCGGTACTCCTCCTCGATATCGAAGTCCTTGAAGGCGATATCGTAGGGCGGCGCCACCAGCTGCACGTAGCCACCGGCGCGGAAGGCCACTTCCTCGCCCTCCGGCAGCTTGAGGTTGAGCTCCTTGATGAAGGTGGCGACGTTGGGGTTCTCGATGACCTCGCATTCCCACTTCTTGACGCCGAAGACCTCCTCGGGCACCTCGATGCTCATGTCCTGCTTCACCGGCACCTGACAGGAAAGACGCCAGCCGTCCTTCTTCTCACGCATGGTGAAGTGGGCTTCCTCGGTGGGGAGGATGGCACCGCCCCCCTCCTCGACGCGGCACTTGCACTGGGCACAGGAGCCACCGCCGCCACACGCGGACGAGAGGAAGATGCCATTGGCGGCCAGGGTGTTAAGCAGTTTCCCCCCGGCCTGGGTGGTGATGGTGTTCTCGGGATCACCATTGACCTCGATCTGCACATCGCCGGTGCTGACCAGCCGGCTGCGCGCGGCCAGGATCACCGCCGTCAGACCGATGATGATCACGGTAAACATGACCACACCGAGCAAGATGACTGATGTATCAACCATGTCGGTTTCCTATTGCTAGACGTTGTCGGGTGCCCGGCGCCACCGGCGCCGGGGCCTCAAGACGGCTCAGAGCTGGATGCCGGAGAAGGACATAAAGCCCAGCGACATCAACCCTACGGTGATAAAGGTGATGCCCAGCCCCTGGAGGGAACCCGGAACATCGCTGTACTTGAGTTTCTCGCGGATGCCGGCCAGCGCGGTGATGGCCAGCGCCCAGCCGGTACCCGCCCCGAGGCCGTAGACCACCGACTCACCGAAGTTGTAGTTACGCTCGACCATGAACAGCACGCCACCCAGGATGGCGCAGTTCACGGTGATCAGCGGCAGGAACACGCCCAGGGCGTTGTAGAGCGCCGGCACATACTTGTCGAGGAACATCTCCATGATCTGCACGATGGCGGCGATGACGCCGATATAGCTCAGCAGGCCAAGGAAGGAGAGATCGATGTTCTCGGCGCCGCTGATGCCGGTCCAGGACAACGCGCCTTCCTTGAGCAGGAAGGTGTAGACCAGGTTATTGACCGGCACGGTCACCGTCAGCACCACGATGACGGCGATGCCCAGACCAATGGCGGAAGACACCTTCTTGGACACGGCGATGAAGGTACACATGCCGAGGAAAAACGCCAGGGCCATGTTCTCGACAAAGACCGAGGCCACGAAAAGGCTCAGATAGTGTTCCATGTTACACGGCCTCCTTGGGTTCGGTGTTGGCCTTCATCTTGAACTCGTTCTCCTCGACCTGCTCCGGGTTGAGCGAACGCAGCACCCAGATGATCAGACCGATGATGAAGAAGGCCGACGGGGGCAGCAGCAGCAGGCCATTCGGCACATACCAGCCACCATTCTGTACGGTTTCCAGCACGGTCACGCCGAACACACTGCCCGAGCCGAACAGCTCGCGGAAGAAGCTCACCGTCATCAGGATGAAGCCGTAGCCCAGGCCGTTGCCGACGCCATCCAGAAACGACAGCTTGGGGCTGTTCTGCATGGCGAAGCCTTCGGCACGGCCCATCACGATGCAGTTGGTGATGATCAGGCCCACGAACACCGAGAGCTGCTTGGACATCTCATAGGCATAGGCCTTGAGGATCTGGTCCACCACGATCACCAGCGAGGCGATGATGGTCATCTGCACGATGATGCGGATGGACGACGGGATATGATGACGGATCAGCGACACGAACAGGTTCGAGAAGGCCGTCACGAAGATCACCGCGATGGTCATGACCAGCGACACGCTCATGCTGCTGGTCACCGCCAGGGCCGAGCAGATCCCCAGGATCTGCAGCGCGATGGGGTTATTCTTGAATATCGGCGTCGTCAGGACGCCTTTGGGGGTCGGTTCAGACATCGTCAGGCTCCTTCGGTCTCATCGGTCTCGGGGGACGCCGTCTCGACGTTCTGCGGCGATACCTCGGCACGGAACTTGGCCAGGTATTCACCGAAGCCCTCCGGGCTCAGCCAGAACTGGACGAGATTGGTCACACCCTTGCTGGTCAGCGAGGCACCGGACAGCGCATCGACTTCGTTCTCGCCGCTGGCGCCGCCCTTGACCAGGGAAATCGCCGGTTGAACGCTATCGGCGTCGGCAAAGACTTCCTTGCCATCCCACTGGGCCTTCCAGCTCGGGTTATCCACTTCACCACCCAGACCCGGTGTTTCACCATGGGAATAGAAGGTGATGCCTTCGATGGTGTTGCCATCTCCCTGAACGGACAGGTAGCCCCGCATCAGGCCCCACAGCCCCTGGCCGCGAACCGGCAGGATGATCTGATCGGGATCGTCCGGGTCGCCCACCAGATAGACGGTGCTGTAGTTCTCCTGGCGCGACAGGCCGGCGATATCCTTCTCCCCGGACAGCGTACGCGACTGCGCCGGATCCTTGGCGGCCTCGAAGCTGTTGAAGGTCTGCGGGTCGTACTCGTCCGAGTACTCACCGGTCTCGAGCTCGACCACGCGGGGCGTGATCTTCTCGCCGTAGGTCGCCTCGATATCGACGCCTTCCTGATACAGGTCCGCCACGGCCAGGATGTTGGACTTGCGGTCCAGCTCCTGGTTGAGCTGCTGCTGCGGACGCAATGCCACGGCGGCGGTAGAGACGATGACCGAACACACGATGCAGAGTGCGAACGCCACCGTCAGGATCTTCTTGATGGAGTTATTACTCTGTGCCATCAGGCAGTCTCCTCGGCCGGTGCACCGGTGCGCTTGAGCCGGCGCTTGATGTTGGCCTGAACAAAGAAGTGGTCGATCAGCGGCGCGAACAGGTTGGCGAACAGGATCGCCAGCATGATGCCCTCAGGGAAGGCCGGGTTCACGACGCGGATCAGCACGGTCATGACGCCGATCAGGGCGCCGAAGATCAGCCGTCCCTGGCTCGTCATGGCGGCGGACACCGGATCGGTGGCCATGAACACCATGCCGAAGGCGAAACCGCCCAGCACCAGGTGCCAGTACCATGACATGGCGAACATCGGGTTGGTGTCGGAGCCGATCAGGTTGAACAGCGCACTGGTCGCCACCATGCCCAGGAACACACCCAGCATGATTCGCCAGGAGGCGATGCCGGTCCACAGCAGTACCGCCGCCCCGATCAATATCGCCAGCGTCGAGGTCTCACCCACGGAGCCGGGGATAAAGCCGAGGAAGGCGTCCCACCAGCTGAACTTGTCGCTGAGCGCGGTCATGCCGTCCTGGAAGGCCGTGGACAGCGCCGTGGCACCGGTGAAGCCATCCGCGGCGACCCACACCGCATCACCGGAAATCTGTGCCGGATAGGCGAAGTACAGGAAGGCGCGGCCGGTCAATGCCGGGTTGAGGAAGTTCTTGCCGGTCCCCCCGAAGATCTCCTTGCCGATCACCACGCCGAAGGTGATGCCCAGCGCCACCTGCCACAGCGGAATGGTCGCGGGGAGAATCAGCGCATAGAGGACGGAGGTCACGAAGAAACCCTCGTTGACCTCGTGGCCACGCTTGATGGCGAACAGCACCTCCCAGAAGCCACCGACCACGAAGGTGACCAGGTAGATCGGCAGGAAGTAGGTGGCCCCCAGCACGAAGTTGGCCCACAGGCTGTCGGCGTTATGGCCAGACGCCAGCACCATCATGATGGCCTCGCGCCAGCCGGCCATGGAGCCATAGCCGTCGGCGATGGCCAGGTTGGCCTGCCAGCCGGCATTCCACATGCCGAAGAACATCGCCGGGAAGGTGCACAACCAGACGGTGATCATGATGCGCTTGAGGTCGACGCCATCGCGCACATGGGCGGTGGTCTTGGCGACATCGGGGGGCGCATAGAAGATCGTGTCCACCGCCTCGTAGAGCGGGTAGAACTTCTCGTACTTGCCGCCCTTGTGGAAGTGCGGCTCGAGACTATCGAGTGTCTGTCGAATACCCATCATCAGGCCTCTTTCTCGATCGTGTTGAGGTTGTCACGCAGGATGGGACCGTACTCATACTTACCGGGACACACATAGGTGCACAGGGCCAGGTCCTCTTCGTCCAACTCCAGGCATCCGAGCTGCATGGCGGTCTCGATATCGCCGACGATCAGCGAGCGCAGCAGCTGGGTGGGCAGGATATCCAGGGGCATGACCTGCTCGTAGGCCCCCACCGGCACCATGGCCCGTTCGGACCCGTTGGTCGACGTGGTCGGTGCGTAATCCTTGAGGCCGGTCAGCTTCGAGAGATAGATGCCCATCACCGAGTGACGATTCTTGCCTGCCGAGATCCAGCCCATGAAGGCACGCTTGTTGCCTTCCTCGAGCAGGCTCACCTGATTATGGAAGCGTCCCAGGTAGCGCAGGTTGCCTTCGCAGGTAAAGCCCGAGAAGACGGAACCGGAAATGACCCGGGTATCATCCGGGTCGATGACCTCGCCTTTCAGGCACTCTTCGGTGCTGGCGCCGATGCGGGTGCGCAGCAGCCGCGGCTTCTCGGCCCGGGGCCCGCCCACGGCCACCACCCGGCTGACATCCAGCTTGCCCTCGGCGAACAACTTGCCGAAGGCGATGACGTCCTGATAGCCGATCGTCCAGACGCGCTTGTGCAGGGCGACGGGAGACAGATGATGGATATGCGTGCCCACCAGGCCTGCCGGGTGCGGTCCCGCGAAGGTCTGGGCCTGCACACCGTCGATATTGCCGCCGGGGATGCTGCTGTCCGGGCCACTGCACAGGTAGACATTGCCCTCGGTGAGACGGGTCAGCACCTTGAGGCCATCTTCGAAGGCCTGGGTCTGCTCGTGGATCACCATGGCCGGGTCGGCCGCCAGCGGGTGGGTATCGATGGCCGTCACGAAGATATCGGCGGGCACGCCGTCGATGGCCGGCGTGCGCGAGTAGGGACGCGTGCGCAGGGCGGTCCACAGGCCCGATTCGACCAGCTGGTCGACCACGACCTGGCGCTCCAGCCCGGCCAGCTTGTCGCGGCCATGGGCGGTGAAGGCGACCGCCTCTTCGGACTCATCGACCTCGATCACCACCGAGAGCAGACGACGCTTCTCTCCGCGGTTGATGGCTATCACCTTGCCGGCGGCCGGCGCCGTGAAGCGCACGCCGTCGATCTTCTTGTCGGTAAACAGCAGCTGGCCAAGCCTGACGGCATCCCCCTCCTTGACCTCCATGGTCGGCTTCATGCCGACATAATCGGTGCCCAGGACCGCCACGTGACGCACCGGCTGCGCATCGTCGATACGCTGCTCGGGCGCTCCCGTGATGGGGAGATCCAGGCCTTTCTTGACTTCGATCATAGTCTCGCCCAGTTGATGGATCGGAAAAACGAAGGAAAGGGCTACGAGGCACGCCCGGCCCACCCCGAAAATCCACCGCATTATAAAGACAAGGCAAGGGGATGACCACCTGAGCGAAGGTCGCAAGGCGATGTCTTCGCCGCCCGAGACCCCGGCACAGGCGGCGGCATGCGGCGGTTTCCCACCACGCCATGGAGACGGAAAGGGGCGGGAAGATTTCTCTCCCCGCCCCTCGACACCATCCCGTTCGCGGGTGGTCGTCGCGCTTACACTTACGCCGTTGCGCGCGGCAGCTTCAGGAAGTTGACATTGGACATATGCTGCAGGATGCGAATCACCTGACAGCTATAGCCGAACTCGTTGTCATACCAGACGTAGAGCACGGCGTTCTGGCCGTTGGCGATGGTCGCCTGGGCGTCGACGATGCCGGCATGGCGGTTGCCGACGAAGTCGGTGGAGACCACCTCGGTGGAGTCGACATAGTCGATCTGCTTCTGAAACGGCGAATCCAGCGACATCTGGCGCAGGAAGTCATTGAGCGCACCGGCATCGGTGGCCGTCTCCAGGCGCAGGTTGAGGATCGCCATGGAGACGTTGGGGGTCGGCACCCGAATGGCGTTGCCGGTCAGCTTGCCATCGAATTCGGGCAGCGCCTTGGCCACCGCCTTGGCGGCGCCGGTCTCGGTCAACACCATGTTGAGCGGTGCGCTGCGTCCGCGACGATCGCCCTTGTGGTAGTTGTCGATCAGGTTCTGGTCGTTGGTGTAGCTGTGCACCGTCTCGACATGGCCATGCTCGACGCCGAACTCATCGTTGAGCACCTTGAGCACCGGCACGATGGCGTTGGTGGTACAGGAGGCCGCGGAGATGATGCGGTCATCATCGCTCAGGTCGTCGTGGTTGATGCCGTAGACGATATTCTTGACGTCGCCCTTGCCCGGCGCGGTGAGCAGCGCCTTGGCCACGCCCTTGCACTGCAGGTGCTGGCCGAGACCATCCTCGTCGCGCCAGATACCGGTGTTGTCCACCACCACGGCGTTGTCGATGCCGTAGGCCGTATAGTCGACATCGGTGGGGGCGTCGGCGTAGATCACCTGGATGACATTGCCGTTGGCCGTGAGGGTGCGCGCCTCGACGTCGACGCTAATAGTGCCATCGAAGGGGCCATGCACGGAGTCGCGACGCAGGAGACTGGCGCGTTTCTCGAGGTCCTTGGCGATGTCACCGCGGCCGCGCACCACGATGGCACGCAGGCGCAGCAGGTTGCCGCCACCGGCCTTTTCCACCAGGACCCGGGCGAGGATGCGGCCGATGCGGCCGAAGCCGTAAAGGACCACGTCCTTGGGCTCGCCGTTGCCGGCATCGGCGCCATGGGCGTCGACGATCTCGGCGAGCTCCTCGCGCAGGAAGGCCACGGCGTCGCCGCCGCCCTGTTTCTTGAAGGCGACGCCCAGCTTGCCGATATCGACATGGGCCGGCCCGAGATTGAGCTCGGTCATCGCCTTGACCAGCGGATAGGTGTCCTGCACGGATAGCTCGGTGCCTTCCACCTTCCGTACGAAGCGATGATCCTTCAGAATGCGGATCACGCTACGATTGAACTGCGACCGCCCATAAAGCGTCGTGACCACATTATTGTGACGGTAGAGGCTACCGATCATCGGGATCATCTGCTCGACTAACGCCTGGTTGTCGTGCCATTCCTGGAAGACAATATCGGACGGTTGCTGACTCACGTGTGGCCTCACTGATGAAATCAAAGGGTTCACGGCCATTATCCCGGGGCCGGAACCCCGCGGCAATGACTGGATGGTCGCACTCGCTGTAGGCGGATTACAGAACCGGGCGTTTGACTACAAGACTCGGGGTGGCTGATATGCTGGTCGCCCTCGAGGAGCCACACAGGATCCGTCGGGCCGCGCCCGTCGACAGCCCAATACGAGACCATGCCAACATTCACGCCGCTCGATCCCCCGCCCCCCCAGGGGCTACGCGAAACACGTTATTGGCAGATGCCCCAGGGCAGCGGGGCCGCCCTGGCCCTTTCACGCCTGGCCGGCGATGCCCCGCTGCTGGTGGTCACCGCCGATACCGCCCAGGCCCTGCGCCTGGAGAATGAACTACGCTTCTTCAGCCGGGTACCGGTGCTGCCCTTCCCCGACTGGGAGACTCTGCCCTACGACAGCTTCTCTCCCCATCAGGACATCGTCTCCGCGCGCCTGCGAACCCTGCGCCAGCTCCAGGACGGCGCCCACGGCATCGTGCTGGTGCCGATCAACACCCTGATGCAGCGCCTGGCACCGGTCGACTATATTGCCGGACGCGTGCTGACCCTGGAGGTCGGCCAGCCACTGGACCGCGAGGGCTTCCGCGATGCCCTGTCCCGGGCCGGCTACCGAGCCGTCGAGACCGTCTACGAGCCCGGCGAATACGCCCTGCGCGGCGCCCTGATCGACCTCTTCCCCATGGGCATGGAGGCACCGCTGCGTATCGATCTGTTCGATGACGAGATCGACACCCTGCGTACCTTCGACCCCGACACCCAGCGCAGTGACGAGAAGGTCGAACGTGTCGAGCTGTTGCCGGCCCACGAATATTCGCTGTCACGCGGCGCCATTGCCTGCTTCCGCGAGGGCTTCGAGACGCTGTTCGATGTCGACCCGCGCCAGTGCCCCCTCTACCTGGACGCGCTCAAGGGCATCCCCTCCCCCGGCCTGGAGCAGTATCTGCCGCTGTTCTTCGAGGAGACCGCCACCCTCTTCGAGCACCTCGCCGAGAGCACCCGCGTCGCGCTGTTGCCGGGCTGCCTGGCCGCCGCCGAGCACCACTGGGCATCCATCGAGAGCCGCTTCGACAACCTGGGGGTGGACCCCACCCGACCGCTGCTGCCGCCTCATCGCGCCTTCGTGCCGGTCGCCGAGCTGTTCGCGGCGATCAAGCGCCATCCGCGCGTCGAGCTCACCGACCAGAGCGAGCATCGCCACGCCCTGACACCAACCACTCAGGCGCCCCCCGAGGTGGGCATCAATGCCCGGGCCAAGGAGCCGCTGGCCCCCCTGGCCCGCTTCCTGGAGGCCCGCGGCGATACCCGGGTGCTGTTCGTGGCGGAGTCTCGCGGGCGCCGTGAGGCCCTGGAGGAGACCCTGGCGCCTCTGCGCCTGGCGCTGCCCCACGTCGAGGACTTCGCCGACTTCCTCGCAAGCGATGCCCCCATTGCCATCACCGAGGGCGAGCTCGAAGCCGGGCTCTGGCTGACCGAGCCCAACCTCGCGGTGATCAGCGAGGCCGAGCTCTACGGCGAGGTGGTGCGTCAGTCCCGCCGCCGGGAAAAGGCCACCGATGCCGATGAGCTGGCCATCCGCCACCTCTCCGAGCTGCGCCCCGGTGTACCGGTCGTCCACCAGGCCCATGGCGTGGGGCGCTACCGGGGCCTGGAGACCCTCGAGACCGGCGGCCAGGCCGCCGAGTTCGTCACCCTGGAGTATGCCGATGGCGCCCGGCTCTATGTGCCGGTGGAGAACCTGCATCTCATCTCGCGCTATGCCGGCGCCGATGACGAGCTCGCCCCGCTGCACCGACTGGGTTCCGAACAGTGGCAGAAGGCGCGGAAGAAGGCCGCCGAGAAGGTCCGCGACTCCGCCGCGGAGCTGCTGGATATCTATGCCCGCCGCGAGGCCCGGGAAGGCTTTGCCTGTGAGCCGCCGGACACCGAATACTCACGCTTCGCCGCCGCCTTCCCCTTCGAGGAGACCCCCGACCAGCGCGCCGCCATCGAGGCCGTGATCGAGGACATGACCGCGCCGCGCCCCATGGATCGCGTGGTATGCGGCGATGTGGGCTTCGGCAAGACCGAGGTGGCCATGCGGGCCGCCTTCCTGGCGGTACACTCCGGGCGCCAGGTGGTGGTACTGGTGCCCACGACCCTGCTGGCTCGCCAGCACTTTGATAATTTCCGGGACCGCTTCGCCGACACCGCGGTCAATATCGAGCTGATCTCGCGCTTCACCGCCGGCAAGGGGCAGGCCGAGTCTCTCAAGCGCATCGAGGAGGGCCAGGCGGATATCGTGATCGGTACCCACAAGCTGCTCTCGAAATCCATGCGCCTCCCCAGGATGGGCCTGTTGGTCATCGATGAGGAACATCGCTTCGGCGTCGCCCAGAAGGAGCGCCTGAAGAGCCTGCGGGCCGAGGTGGATATCCTCACCATGACGGCCACGCCGATCCCCCGTACGCTGAACATGGCGATGAGCGGCATCCGCGACCTGTCGATCATCGCCACGCCGCCGGCGCGGCGCCTGTCGGTCAAGACCTTCGTGCAGCGCCACGACGAGGCGGTGCTCAAGGAGGCGATCCTGCGCGAGATACTCCGCGGCGGGCAGGTCTATCTCCTGCACAATGACGTCAAGACCATTGAGACCACCGCCGAGACGGTGCGCGAGCTGGTGCCCGAGGCCCGGGTCGGCGTGGCCCACGGTCAGCTGCCCGAGCGCGCCCTGGAGCGGGTGATGTCCGACTTCTATCACAAGCGCCACAATGTGCTGGTGTGCTCCACCATCATCGAGACCGGCATCGATGTGCCCAGCGCCAACACCATCCTGATCGAGCGCGCCGACAAGTTCGGCCTGGCCCAGCTCCACCAACTGCGCGGCCGGGTCGGGCGCAGCCATCACCAGGCCTATGCCTACCTGCTGACCCCACCGCCCAAGGCGATGACCCGGGATGCCATCAAGCGCCTGGAGGCCATCGGTGCCGCCGAGGACCTGGGCGCCGGCTTCACGCTGGCCAGCCACGACATGGAGATCCGCGGCGCCGGGGAGCTGCTCGGCGACGACCAGAGTGGCCAGATGGAGGCGATCGGCTATGGCCTCTACATGGAAATGCTCGACCGCGCCGTGGCGGCCATCCGCGCCGGCAAGACTCCCAATATCGAGGCACCCCTGGAGGAAGGCGTGGAGATCAGCCTTGACCTGCAGGCCCTTATTCCGGACGACTACCTCCACGATGTGCAACAGCGACTGGTGATGTACAAGCGCATCGCCAGCGCCAATGACGCGGCCGAACTCAAGGAGCTGCAGGTGGAAATGATCGACCGCTTCGGCCTGCTGCCGGGACCGGTGAAGACCCTGCTGCGCCAGACCCGACTCCGCCAGCACGCCGAGCGCCTGGGCATCACGCGCCTGGAGGCTGGCCCCGAGCGGGGCCGCATCATCTTCGGCGCCCATACCCGCGTCGACCCCATGACCCTGGTGGGGCTGATTCAGCGCGAGCCCGGGCGTTATCGCCTGGACGGCGCCGACACCCTGCGCTTCGAGGCCACCACGGAGAACGAGGAAGCACGTTTCCAGGCCGTGGAACAGCTGCTCGAAACCCTGAATCGCAAGACCCAGGCCGCCTGACGCGACTGTTATGGGAGCGCGATTTAGCGGCGATCGCGCTCCCCTATACTGTTATCATATGCCCTATCTCACCGCCCACGGGCACCGGTCGAAGGAAGCACCGGTGTCCCACAAGCCCCGGGAGTTGAACGACCCTATGAATACCCTGACACCAAGCCGAAAAGGCACTCGCCAGGCCCTGGCCCTGGCCTTGACCCTGGGACTTAGCCCCCTGCTTGCCTCCGGCGCACTGGCGGCGACCCCTGGCTACGACGAGATCCATGAGCTGCCCCGCGGCCACTATGCGTTACCCGAGGAAGGCAGCGTGATCGGCGAGGACTATACGGTCGTCGTCGAAGAGGGGGATACCCTGGTCGATATCGCCCGTGAACATAACGTGGGCTACGAGGCGATCCGCATGGCCAATCCGGATGTCAGCATCTGGGCCCCCTATGCCGATACCGAGGTCACCATTCCGGCCCGCCGGGTACTCCCCGACGCCGAACGGCAAGGCATCGTGATCAATCTCTCGGAGCTGCGCCTCTACTACTACTCCGAGTCCGACGTGGTCGAGACCTACCCGATCAGCGTAGGCCGTGAAGAGTTCGCCACTCCTCAGGGCGTGACCAAGACCACCATCAAGGTGAAGGACCCCGCCTGGGCGCCGCCCGCCTCGATGCGCCGCGAAGCCGCCGCCCGGGGCGAGCCGGCGCCGTCGATCGTGCCGGCCGGCCCGGACAACCCCCTGGGACGCCACGCTATCCTGCTGGGGCTCCCCAGCTATCTGATCCATGGCACCAACAAGCCCGATGGGGTCGGCATGCGCGTCAGCCGCGGCTGTATCCGCATGTTCCCCCAGGATATCGAGTCCCTGTATGAACGCGTACCCAGCGGGACACGCGTCAATATCATCGACCAGCCCGTCAAGATCGGTTGGACGCAAGACGAGGAACTGTTGGCCGAATCCTATCCGGCCCTGGAGGAAAACCGGGAAGGCTTCGAGCCGCTGATGTTTGCCATGGACACGCTCGCCAAGGCCCTGGGCGAGGCGCACCCACCGGTGGACTACAAGCGCCTGCGCCAACTGGTCGAGTCCCCCGATGGCATGGCGGTCTCACTGCTCGCATCTGGCGAGGATGAGCCTGCGCCCGAGCCGCCGAGCCTCTACGAGGGCATCGCCGAGGGCGTCGTAGAGGGCTGAGCAGGCACTGGCCGAACAAGCTCAGCAAGCACAAACAGGAAGACCCCGCCGAGGCGGGGTCTTCCTTTTCTGCAGAACCGCCATCGCCCGGAGGCGATGCAGCCTTCCTCGCAGTCTTACTTCTGCATGGAACGGCTGAACATGCGATTCATCTCGTCACGGTTCTGCTCGGACATCTGCAGAGCCGCCTGGGCATCACGCTGGGCCTGATTGGCAGTGTTCTGCGCCTGAACAGCGATGCTGCGAGCTTCGGCAGCGTCGGCCTGTGCAGACTCGGCGGTGGTACGAACTTCTTCCAGGGCACCGGTGGAAGCACAGCCAGCCAGAACGGCCAGTGATGCGGCAGCGGCGGTCAGCTTCAGGGTGGTCTTCAGAGTCATGATGTTCTCCTTGGTCTTCCTTGGTACTGCATTGAAAGAAACCTGAAAAGACAGGTGTCTTGCCTGCAAGATGCAGGCGCGTCTAAAGCGACTCGTGCTCGAGGCACAGGGCCAGCGCTGTTTTATTATACACAACGGCGCTTGTCCATCGCCTTCAACGTCCCTTGCGCGTGATACAGCCTAGCGGATCACGACGCGTGTGCCAATATCGATCAGCCCGGCCAGCTGGTCGATCTGCTGATCGGTCACCGCCACACACCCCTGGGTCCAGTGGAACTGGCGATGAATATCGGGGTCCCCCTTGCCGACCCCATGCAGGCCGATGAAGCCACCCAACGCCGTATGCTGGGGCGGAGAGCCGTGGGTACGGTAGTAACGAAAGTAGTCATCATAGTCCTGCTGGGTATAGATCCCCTCCTCCAGGGCCACCCGCGCATGGGCCGGCGTGGGATAATCCAGCCCGATAAACAGGTGCCAGTCGCTCTCGCGATTGAAACGATTGACGCGAAACTCCCCCTTGGGCGTGGCCCCACTGCCCTCCAGGCGCATCGGCCGGGCGCCGCCCCGCCCCAGCGAGATCGGGCTGAAACGGGCCAGCTCACGATTGCCTCGATAGACGATCAGCGTGGCCTCGTCGTCGTCCACCAATACCCAAAGCTCCTCGCTATGGCGCGGCAGGTGCGCCCGGGAGAGCTGTGTCTCGATCAGGTTGGCCCGGGCCGGCTCGATGGCCAGTAGCGCCAGCGGGGTGGCGAGGACGAGTCGACTGAAGCGGCGACGGGAGAGTGAAGTCATCGTTTGGCAACTCTTGAACGTTGTTCGGGCGTCGTCGAGGGTGACCGACAACACGACTTGCGTTATACCGCATTCCCGGACGACCCGACAGGCCGGCGGGAATATCGACCCGGCAGCGGTGGCCTCAGGCGAATACCCCCTGACTCCTCAGGTAGTCGTCATAGCTGCCGCTGAAGTCGGTGATCCCCTCGTCACGCATATCGAGGATCCGGGTCGCCAGCGAGGAGACAAACTCCCGGTCGTGACTCACGAAGATCAGGGTACCGGTATAGTTCTCGAGCGCCAGGTTGAGCGCCTCGATGGACTCCATGTCCAGGTGGTTGGTGGGCTCGTCCATCAACAGCACATTGGGATGGGTCAGGGCCAGCTTGCCGAAGAGCATGCGCCCCTGCTCGCCGCCGGAGATCACCTTCACCGACTTGCCGATATCGTCGCTGGAAAACAGCATCCTGCCCAGGGCGCCACGCACCTCCTGTTCACCGCCGTCGGTCCACTGGGCCATCCACTCGAACAGCGTTGCCTCGTTGGCGAAGTCATCGGCATGGTCCTGGGCGAAGACACCGAGGTCGGCGCTGTCGGTCCACTTCACACTGCCGGCCTGGGGCGCCAGCTCGCCGGCCAGGGTGCGCAGCAGTGTGGTCTTGCCGATGCCATTGGGCCCGATGATGGCGATGCGCTCACCGGCCTCGACGGTCATGCCGAGCCTCTCGAACAACGGGGCCTCGTCGGCGAAACCCTGGGTGAGTCCTTCGACATTGAGCGCATTGCGATGAATCTTCTTCGCCGGCACGAAACGAATGAACGGACTGACCCGGCTGGACGGCTTGATCTCCTCGAGCTTGATCTTGTCGATCTGACGGGCCCGGGACGTGGCCTGTTTGGCCTTGGAGGCATTGGCCGAAAAGCGGCTGACGAAGGTCTGCAGTTCGGCAATCTGCGCCTTCTTCTTGGCATTATCGGCGTGCTGGCGCTCCCGGGCGGCGGTGGCGGCCGTCATGTACTCGTCATAGTTCCCGGGGAAGAGCCGAATCTCGCCATAGTCCAGGTCCGCCATGTGCGTGCAGACGCTGTTGAGGAAGTGCCGGTCGTGAGAAATGATGATCATGGTGCTGTTACGCGCCGTCAGCATGCCTTCCAGCCAGCGAATGGTGTTGATATCCAGGTGGTTGGTGGGCTCATCGAGCAGCAGCACGTCGGGGTCGGAAAACAGTGCCTGGGCGAGCAGCACGCGCAGTTTCCAGCCCGGGGCGATCTCACTCATGGGGCCGGTATGTTGGTGCAGCGGGATGCCCAGTCCGAGCAGCAGCTCACCGGCCCGGGATTCGGCGGTGTAGCCATCGAGCTCGGCGAAGCGGACCTCCAGGTCGGCCACGGCCATGCCGTCTTCTTCGCTCATTTCGGGCAGCGCATAGATCCGTTCGCGCTCGGCGGCGACTCCCCACAGCTCGGTATTGCCCATGATCACGGTATCGATGACCCGCTCGTCCTCGAAGGCAAACTGATCCTGGCGCAGCTTGCCGAGCCGTGCCCCGGCCTCGACCATCACCTGGCCCGCGGAGGGCTCCAGGTCGCCGCCGAGGATCTTCATGAAGGTGGACTTGCCGCAGCCGTTGGCACCGATCAGGCCGTAGCGGTGGCCGTTGCCGAACTTGATGGAGACATTCTCGAACAGGGGCCGGGCCCCGAATTGCATGGTGATGTTGGCGGTAGCGATCAAGGCGGGTATCCGGTCGAAACAGAGTGGGGGCGCGATTGTACCGATTATTATCGCGCCTCACAGTGTCTCTGTCGGACTCAGCCTGTTTTCCGCTCAGTCGAGGCGTTGAATGGTGAAGATGGCCTGGAGCTTGTCCTTCTTGCCATAGAGATGCACGGTGGTGCGGTCGAAGGGGAAGCGCTCCAGGAAGGAGCTGTGCCGGTTCAGGCGCGGCTTGTGGGCATGGATCATGGCCGCCATGAGACGTTCACGGTTGACCCGGCCACAGGGGCCAATGGAGTACCAGAGTTCCTCACCCTCCTCCAGGCAGGCCTCCCACTCGGGGCGCGACTCACCATGCTGGATACCGTGACGCGCGCTGCCGCTCTCGCCCACGAAGAGCAGCTCCTGCACCTCCAGGTTTCCGGTTTCCGGGTCGCTGGCGGCGCGATAGATGCAGTAGATACCCGGCTCATCGGTGGCCTGGGCAATATCCGCATCGCTCCAGTAACCGAGCATCTTGGGCGAAAGAATCTGGTCGTTCATGGCGAACTCCTCTGTCGTCGTCTTCTTGCAGCATATCACGAGCGAACTAGAGCAACAGCGCCCCCTCGATGGGCACGAATTCATCGGCCGCACGCACCAGGGCGTCCGCGGTCAACGACGCCACCCCGACGACGGTGACCCTCACGTTGAAGCGTTCTCGCAGGCGGCTCACCAGCAGGTCGAAGTCACCGTCGCCGGAGACCAGTACCACCCGGTCGACCCGCGGCGCGGCTTCCATGGCATCCAGGGTGATCCCCACATCCCAGTCGCCCTTGGCCGAGCCATCCCGACGCTGGATGAAGGGCTTGAGCTTCACGTTGAAGCCGATGGCCCGCAGGATCCCCTGAAAGTGGCGCTGACGAGGGTCGCCGCGCTCCACCGCATAGGCATTGGCCACCACCACCTCCCCGGGGGCGGCGAACCGCGCCCAGAAGGCGTTATAGTCGAAGTGACGGCCGTAGGCCTGACGCACGGTGTAGTAGACGTTCTGGACGTCGACGAGGATGGCCAGGCGCTCCCCCTGGCCGCTCACGCCCGGTGTCACTTGCGCTTGTCCTCCACCTGCCACTTGCTGCCGTCATGGGTGGCCTTCCAGCCGGTCGCCTTGCCGTTCTCGTCGGTCATCACGAACTGCTCCTTGGCCTTGCGCGAGAAGCGGATCTGGGCGGGACGACCGTCCGGGTCCTCGCTGGGGGCGTCGAGCAGGTAGCGGTACTTGTCGGGCAGCGCCTCGGCATGCGCCTGGAGCTCCTTGACCAGCGGCGGGCGCGTCTCGCGATTCTTGGGAAACTTGCTGGCGGCAAGGAACAGGCCGCTGGCGCCGTCGCGCAGCACATAGTGGTCATCGACCTTCTGACAGGCCAGCTCCGGCATGTCGATGGGATCCATCTTGGGCGGCGCCACCTCACCACTCTTGAGCAACTTGCGGGTGTTCTTGCACTCGCTGTTGGTGCAGCCGAAGTACTTGCCGAAGCGCCCGCTCTTGAGCTGCATCTCGCTGCCGCACTTGTCGCACTCGAGGGTGGGGCCATCGTAGCCCTTGATGCGAAACTTGCCCTGCTCGATCGCGTAGCCGCCGCAATCCGGGCTGTTGCCACAGATATGCAGCTTGCGCGTCTCGTCGATCAGGTAGCTGTCCATGGCGGTGCCGCACGTCGAACAGCGCTGCTTGGCGCGTAGCGCATCGGTCTCGGCGGCCTCGTCGGCGTCGGCGGCCACGGCCTCCTCGCCCGGCAGCAGGTCGATGGTGGTCTTGCAGCGCTCCTTGGGCGGCAGGTTGTAGCCCGAGCACCCCAGGAAGACCCCGGTAGACGCCGTACGGATCTGCATCTTGCGACCGCAGCTGGGACAGTCGATATCGGTCGGCACCGGCTGGTTGGGGCGCATGCCCGCCTCGCTCTCGGCGACCTGAAGCTCCTTCTTGAATTCGGCATAGAAGGCATCCAGCAGCGCCTGCCAGTTGCGCTCGCCCTCGGCCACCTCGTCGAGACCATCCTCCATGCGTGCCGTGAAGGAATAGTCCATCAGGTCGGGGAACGACTCCTTGAGGCGCTCGCTGACGATATCGCCCAGCTTCTCGGCATAGAAGCGGCGGTTCTCCAGCTTGACGTAGCCACGGTCCTGGATGGTGGAGATGATCGCGGCATAGGTGGAGGGGCGGCCGATGCCGCGCTTCTCGAGCTCCTTGACCAGGCTCGCCTCGGTGTAGCGCGCCGCCGGCTTGGTGAAGTGCTGGCGGGGGTCGAGGCTCGCAAGGCTCATGGGCGTGCCCTGGGCCAGGTCAGGCAGCGACTGATCCTCATCCTTGCGGCCCATGGGTTTCATCACCCGGGTATAGCCATCGAACTTGAGCACTCGCCCCTTGGCCCGGAGTTCATAGCCATCGGCCTCCACGGTCAGCGTCGAGGAGAGATACTCGGCGGCGGTCATCTGGCAGGCCACGAACTGACGCCAGATCAGCTCATAGAGGCGCTCGGCATCGCGTTCCATGCCGGCCAGGTCGGTGGCACGCCGCCCCACCTCGGAGGGTCGAATCGCCTCGTGGGCCTCCTGGGCACCCTCCTTGCTGGAATAGCGCAGGGGGGACTCGGGCAGGTAGCGCGCCCCGAACTCATCGCCGATAAAGTCGCGCACGCTGGCCACGGCATCCTTGGACAGGTTGGTGGAGTCGGTACGCATATAGGTGATGTAGCCCGCCTCGTAGAGACGCTGAGCCAGGGTCATGGTCTTCTTCACCGAGAAGCCCAGGCGGCCGCTGGCGGCCTGCTGCAGGGTCGAGGTGATGAAGGGGGCATTGGGCTTGGAGCGAGTCGGCTTGTCTTCCCGGGAGGTGATGGCAAGCGACGCCTCACGCAGCGCCGCGATGCGCTCCAGGGTCTCGGCCTCGGAGGTGGGCCGGAAGGCCTTGCCATCCTGGCGCACCAGCTCGAAACGCACCGGCTCGCCGCTGTCGCTCGCCAGGCCGGCGTGAACGTCCCAGAACTCCTCGGGCACGAAGGCACGGATCTCTCGCTCACGCTCGACGATCAACCGCATGGCCACCGATTGCACGCGCCCCGCCGAGAGCCCTCGGGCCACCTTGGCCCACAGCAGCGGCGAGAGCATGAAGCCCACCACCCGGTCGAGGAAGCGCCGCGCCTGCTGGGCCTCGACGCGGGGAATATTGAGGCTGCCGGGGTCCTGGAACGCCTCCTGAATGGCGTTCTGGGTGATCTCGTTGAACACCACCCGCTTGTAGCGCGTCTCGTCCCCGCCGATGGTCTCGCGCAGGTGCCAGGCGATGGCCTCACCCTCGCGGTCCAGGTCGGTGGCGAGATAGACGGCATCGGCCTTCTCGGCGAGCTTCTTGAGCTCGGCAACGACCTTCTCCTTGCCGGGCAGGACCTCGTAGTTGGCCTTCCAGCCGTGCTCGGGGTCGATGCCCATGCGCCGAATCAGCTGAGCCTCGGCCTTCTGCCGACGATGCTCCGCCTTCTCTTCCGGCGACATCTTGCGGGTCGCCGCCGCCTGTCGGGCCCGCTCCTTGGGGTCGACGGCCGTCTTCCCCGAGCCGCTGGTCGGCAGGTCGCGGATATGACCGACGCTGGACTTCACGATGAAGTCGCTGCCGAGATACTTGTTGATCGTCTTCGCCTTGGCCGGCGACTCAACGATGACCAGTGACTTGCCCATAGTGCTCCACTAATAGTGTCGGTGACACGGGCCCGGTGCCGTGCCTGGCGAATTCCTGCCGCCCAGCCTGGGCGTATGAAAAATGCGCTTACCCTACCCCAGCGCCAGGCATCACGCCAGTGGCACGACGGGGTCGGGCCCTGTGACCCTAGACCGATGAACATGCCCGGGCAAGCATCCCCCCATACGACGACGCCCCCATTGCGCAGGGCAATGGGGGCGTCGCATAGCGCCTGGTGAGCGATCAGCGTGAGCCGTTACCGCCCTTCGGCTTGCGGCGATTGGCGCCGCCACGCCGCCGCGATGACGACGGCTTCCCCGCCGGCTTGGCCTTCTGCGACGCCTCCGGCGCCTCGGGCTTCTCCGCCTCGCTGGCTGCCTGTTCGGCGTGCGGGGCCTCGGCTTTCTTTACCTCAAGCTTTACCTCGGGCTTTACCTCAGGCTCACGTTCTTCCATCAACCCCTCCAGCTCGCGGTAGGCCAGGTGCTGGGCCTGGGCCCGCTCGCCCAGCCAGGCCTCGGCCTCGGCGCGGGATTCCGCCTCGATCCGGGGCGCGTGGTCGATGGCGCGCTCGAAGAGCTCGCGCACCTTCTCCAGCCGGCTGGCGGAACTCTCGGAGAGGCCTCCGCTGGCCGCCAGCACATGCTCGATATGCTCGAGATGGGCGGCGATCTGCTCGGCGCTCTGCCCCTCGAGCAGGGTCGACAGCGACGCGACGGCCGCCTTGCGATCGAGCTTGAGGATAAAGAACTGCTCACGCATCAGGCGCTTGAAGTCGGCCAGCGAAAGCTGCGGATTCAGTTCGGCGTGGGAGGCACGCAGCCGCTTGAAGTTACGCTCATCGGTGGAGGTCGCCCCACCCAGCACGAAGACCAGGGCCCGGATGACCGCCTCGTGACTGCCGCCATCGGCGATGCGTTCGGTGAGTTCGGCGCGACGCCGCTCGATGAAACGACGATGCTCAGGCTCGGCACCGGGGCGCCGGCGATGGACATGGGCATCGCCCCCCAGCCCCACCAGGGCCTGGAGCAGCGGCTGACCATAGACATCCAGGAACAGGCGCTCCACGCTGCCGTCACGCAGATCGCGCCAGGCATTGAAGCCTCGCGTGATCTGATCCGAGGCGACCGACTCCAGCTCCCGGAAGAGGTTGGTCTCATCCAGGGCATGGCGGTCGGCACGAATGCGCTCGGCCAGCATCGGGATCGGCGTCATCAGCGGATTCTGATCCGAGAGCAGCCGATACCCCAGGCGATTGGGGTGCAGGCGGCGCATCCAGTGTGCCGATTCCGGCGTCGCCATGGCGCGCACCCAGGGTTGCACGAAGGACCGATAGAGCCCCAGGTTGATCTCCGAGATCCGCGCCACGGTGGCGAAGCGTCTATCATCCTCGACGCTGGGCTTGACCACCTGATCGAGCTCCTCGACGCTGCGCGGCGTGAATTCCAGCAGGTAGTCACGCTCGATCAGCTCGCTGTCATCGCGCTTCTCGGCTTCCGAGACCGTGGTCTCATAGAGGCCCGGCGGCAGCACATCGATATAGTCCATGTTGGCCGTGAACTCGGTGTGCTCCTTGCGCGATACGCTGCCGGACACGAAGATGCCGAGGTGGCCGGTGGTGTCATGCACGCAGTAGACGATGGTCTGCTCGTTGGCCAGGATATCCTCGCTGCCCTCGTAGAGGTCGCCGATCCACCCCAGCGCCTGGGGCGGTGGCGTGATGTCATCCCCCTGGGAGCAGAACACCACTATCGGCGAGCGCACGTTGCGCAGATCGATACGCCGACCATCGGAGGTGACCAGCTGGGCGGTGGACAGGCGGTTACCGACGAACAGGTTGTCGACGATATACTGGATCTCGTCGCCGCCGAGCACCACATGACCGCCCCACCACCGCTCGAACTCGAGATAGCGCTGGGCCTCGGTATCCACCTGGGAATAGAGGCGATACTGCTTGGACCAGAAGGTATTGGCCGGGTTGAGGTTCTCGAAATTCTGTACCAGCCAGGCACCATCGAACTGGCCGTTGCCCAGGTCACTGAACAACGAGGTCAGCCAGCTGCCCCCGGTCATGCCGCCGGAGTAGCGCATGGGGGCATTGCCCCGCTCCCCCGCCCAGTAGGAAAGCGGCGCCCCGGCAATCAGGATCGGCCCGAACAGGTCGGGCTCCAGGGAGGCGGCCATCATCACCTGCCAGCCCGCCTGGCAGTTACCCACCACCATGGGCTTCTCGGAAATCTCGCTATGGCGCTCGTTGATATGGCGCAGGAAGGCGATTTCCGCCTCCACGACGTCCTCGACCTGCTGGCCGGGAACCGGATAGGGCAGAAAACCGATGAAATAGCAGGGATGACCGGCCCGCAGCGCCACGCCGATCTCGCTGTCGGGCTTGAAGCCACCGATGCCCGGTCCGTGACCGGCACGCGGGTCCACCACCACGAAGGGGCGCATCTGCGGGTCGGTGGGCTGCCCGGCGGGCGGCAGGACACGCAAGAGCTCGTAGTTGACCGGCCGCGGCAGATCGAAGCCGTCTATCAATAGCTCGGTGTCGAAGCCCAGCACACTGAGCCGGGTCTGCTCGATATGCGCCAGATACTGATTGCCACGCTCACGCATCACATCCAGGTAGAGCACGCTGCGCTCAAACGCATCGAGCCAGTAGCGCCCCGCGGCACGGCCGAAGCCGAAGGGATCGACGAGGCTTAGCACACCGGCCGGCGGCGTCGGCATCGGTAGGGTCATCATGATGACCTCCTGATGTTGGCGGTCAGGGAATGGGAGTCGGCGAGAATGGGAAACCCGCCATTTGTTGCAGTGCAATATAACGCAATTAGCTGCCGCCGACGAGCCCCTTCTGGTTTCCCGAGGGGTGCCCCGAGGGCCAAAACGGCCGACGCCGATATCGATCGAGACGCCGCCCCCCATGCCGAGCGCGTGCAGCTATGGTAGATTGGCGCCTGTTACCAGCAACCCAATAGCGCCAAGGCGGGCCAGGCCGGACCGGCGACCCCGAGCGGGGCACCCCGGCCACGCCAGCCCACAAGACGCCGAGCGGAGGGGGTCAGACCCTATGAGCGACAGCACCCCGAAAACCACCATTTCCAGCGGCAAGAAGTTTCGCACCGAGCACGGCTTCGCCGCCATCAAGGATGGTATCAAACAGCGCCGCCAGCCCGATGGTGGCGACGAAGGCGGCGTGGGCCCGGGGCGCAAGCCCAAGTGGCTGCGCGCCCAGATTCCCGGCGGCGAGCGCTTCGAAGCCGTCAAGCGCAACGTCAGCGAGCATCGCCTGAGTACGGTGTGCGCCGAATCCCACTGCCCCAACATGGGGGAATGCTGGAGCAACGGCACCGCCACCATCATGCTGATGGGCTCCGTGTGCACCCGCGCCTGCCGCTTCTGCGCCGTGGACACCGGCAACCCCGGCGGCTGGCTGGATGTCGAGGAGCCGGCCAACACCGCCAAGTCGGTGGAGCTGATGGGGCTGCGTTATATCGTGCTGACCTCGGTGGACCGCGACGACATCGAGGATGGCGGCGCCACCCACTATGCCGACTGCATCCGCGCCATCAAGACCCGGACCCCCGAGGTGGTGGTCGAGGCGCTGACCCCCGATTTCGACGGCGCCCACAGCGCCATCGAGCGGGTCGTCGACTCGGGCCTCGAGGTGTTCGCCCAGAACGTCGAGACCGTCGAGCGCCTGACCGAGCGGGTCCGCGACCCGCGCGCCGGCTATCGCAAGACGCTGGATGTGCTGGCCCATGCCAAGGCCCATAACCCGCGCGTGCTGACCAAGACCAGCCTGATGCTGGGCCTGGGCGAGACCGACGAGGAGATACTGGCCACCTTCGATGACCTGCGCGCCATCGGCGTGGATATCGTCACCTTGGGCCAGTACCTGCGCCCCACTCGCAACCACCTGCCGGTGGAGCGCTGGGTGAGCCCCGAGGAATTCGACCGTTATCGCCGCCTGGGGCTCGAGAAGGGCTTCATGGAAGTCGCATCGGGTCCGCTGGTACGCTCCAGCTATCGCGCCGACCGGGTATTCGAGAAGAACAACCTGGGACTGGCCGCCCCCGCCGAGGTGCCCGGCCAGGAGCAGGACACCAACCGCATCGACGCCATCAACGTGGGATAACAGAACCTCGCCCCAGGGCTTCCGCAGACAGTTTGGCAGCCCGAGGCTGACCTGGCGACAAGCCTACGAGGAGGCGCTGTGAACCCCTCCCTGGGCGCTACCGACGCCATCCATGGCGTAGGACCTCCTCTACGGCTTGTCCCCAGCGCCTCTTAGTTCCGACAACTGCGATAGCCCTGGCCTTCGCCCCTTACCCCTCGTCCTTTTGAAGTTCGCGCTTCAGCTCGAGCGCCAGGCACTCCGCCAGGCGCTCGCCGGCCGTCTCCATGTCGGGGCAATTCTCGGCCAGGTCGGCCAGGCGCGTCATCGCCATCCCCGCATAACCACAGGGGTTGATGCACTGGAAGGGGGACAGGTCGCCATCGATATTGAGGGCCACGCCGTGGAAGCTGCCGCCACGGCGAATGCGCAGTCCCAACGAGGCGATCTTGGCCTCGCCCATGGCGCCGCCGTCCACATAGACGCCCGGCGCATCGGGCCGCGCCCAGGCCTCGACCCCATGGTCGGCGAGCATGGCGATCACCGCGTTTTCCAGGGCGCTGACCAGCTCGCGAACCCCCATCCGGGCGCGACGCACATCGATCAGCGGGTAGAGCACCACCTGGCCCGGGCCATGGTAGGTCACCTGGCCCCCGCGGTCGGTCTGGACCACCGGAATATCGCCGGGCATCAGCAGATGCTCGGGCTTGCCCGCCTTGCCCTGGGTGAAGACGGGGTCATGCTCTACCAGCCAGAACTGGTCGGGCGTGGCGGCATCGCGTTCGTCGGTGAGCTCGCGCATCGCGCGCCACACGGGTTCGTAGGGGCGCCGCCCCAGGCGATGCAGCTCGATGGGAGGCGGCTCGATGGGAGACAGCGCAGAATCCTCGGCCATCACACGACCATATGCACGCGGCCGGTGGCCTTGAGCTCCTCGAACAGCGCCTGAAGCTGGGCCTCTCCGGTGGCCGTGATGGTCAGCCGAACCGACTGAAAGCGACCATTGCGGCTATCGACGACCTTCACGGTCGCGGCATCGAATTCGGGGTCATGGCGGGTGATGATCTGGCACACCACTGCCGTGAAATCGTCGGCGGCATCCCCCACCACCTTGACGGGATAGCGGCACGGGAAGGTGATCTTGGGTGATTCGTCGGAGGCCGGCTTGCTCGGGCGACGCAGGTCGCGCAGCGACTTGTCGTTCATGCTTGTTCCAGAGAGTCGTGAATATACGGCCATTTTACTCGAGCCCTGCCCGGGTGACCAATGCCAGGCCCCAGACGACAGAAGCTAACGCCGCCACCAGAACCAGGAGCGCTGGTGATAAGCCGAAGAGGAGGTCCTGGTAGCGGGGCTAGCTCGATGGCTAGCCCCGCCTGGCCTATCAGTCGAACCAGCCACCGATCAGGCTGGAGAAGAAGCGCTGCACTTTATCGATCAGCGTCTTGATAAAGCCACCCTCTTCCACGGCATCCAGGGCCACCAGGGGCCGCTCGCCGACTACCTCGTCCCCCAGCTGTACTTCCAGGGTGCCGACGCGCTCGCCCTGCTGAACAGGCGCCTCGATATCGGCCTGGATATCCAGGCTGACGGTGAGTTCGTCGTTTCGAGCGCGGGGCACGGTCATCACCACGTCTTCGTCGACGCCGACACGCAGTTCGTTGATATCGCCGCCCCACACCCGGGGCGTATTGAGGACAGAGCCACGATCGTAGAGCTTGAGGGTCTCGAAGTAGCGAAAGCCGTAGCTGATCAGCTTCTGGGTTTCCTGGGCGCGCGCTTCCTCGGAGTTGGTCCCCATCACCACCGAAATCAGGCGCATGTCGTCGCGCTTGGCCGAGGCCACCAGGCAATAGCCCGCCGCTTCGGTGTGGCCCGTCTTGAGGCCATCGACGCTGGGGTCGCGCCACAGCAGGCGGTTGCGATTGGGCTGGCGAATATCGCTGTAGGTGAAGTACTTCTCGGCGTAGATCTTATAGTGCTCGGGATAGTCCTGGATGATATGGCGCGACAGGCGTGCGAGGTCGCGAGCCGTGGAGTAGTGGTCCTCGGCGGGCAGCCCCGTGGCATTGCGGAAGTGGGTATTGCTAAGTCCCAGGCGATCGGCATTCTGGTTCATCAGGTCGGCGAAGGGGGCCTCGCCGCCGGAAAGGTACTCGGACACGGCCACGCTGGCATCGTTGCCCGACTGAATGATGATGCCGTAGAGCAGGTCGCGGATGGAGACCTCGGTATCCACCTCGATAAACATCTTGGAGCCACCGGTGCGCCAGGCGTTCTCGCTCACCGGCACCATGTCATCCATGGCGATATTGCCACGATCGAGTTCGCGCTCCACCAGGTAGGCGGTCATCAATTTGGTCAGACTCGCCGGCGGCAGGCGCTCGTCGGCATTGTGCTCGACCAGCACGCGGCCGCTGTTGGCATCCATCAGGATCCAGCTGCTCGCCGCCAGCTGTGGCGGTGCTGGAATCAGGGTCTGGGGCTGTGGAGCCGGCACCGGCTGTGCCACGGCAGGCGCTGCAACGACAAGCATCACACAGGCCAGCAGCATCGGTAGCAGACGACCACAACGTAGGGAAAACAACTCTTTCATGGGGCGACTCTCGTCAAGACATTCTAGAAAGGGGATCGAGGCCAATCAATCGGCCTCTGTGACGACAAAACTCTCGGCGAAACCGGCGCGCCGCAACGCCTCGCGTAGTGGCTCGACCCGATCCAGGCCGGAGATGGGGCCCACCTGCACGCGATGCGCCCCCGAGGCCTCGGCCACTCGCACCGGCCGCGACAGCGCCGCCTCCAGGCGAGCCTTCAGGTCACGGGCGCTGTCGGCAGAACTCAGTGCCGCCACCTGCAGGTATAACGGCGCCTCCTCGGGGCCGCCCGCCGGCCGCCGAGGCTGGCCGTCAGATTCTTGAGCTACCGCGGCGGCCTGGGCGCCTCGGCGTTCGGTATCGGCCGCATGCCTCGTGCCGGCGCCGTCCCCACCGTTCTCGGCGAGCCAGCGATCGACATCGATGGCCTCGACCGTCACCCGACCGGTGCCATTATCAAGAATATCCAGTCGGGCCGCCGCGGCGTAGGAGAGGTCGATCTCACGCTCGCTGTGAAAGGGGCCGCGGTCGTTGACCCTGACGATCACCGAACGACCGTTATCCCGGTTGGTCACCCGGGCGAAGGACGGCAGCGGTAATGAGCGGTGGGCCGCCGACATCTTGTACATGTCATAGATCTCGCCATTGGAGGTGGCGTAGCCATGAAACTTCTCGCCGTACCAGGACGCGGTGCCCTGCTTCACATAGCCGCTCGCATCGGGCAATACGCGATAGGTCTTGCCCCAGACCTCATAGGTGGAGCGATTGCCGCCACGTGACAGCGGCTCATCACGGGGCACGGCGTCGGGCACCCGGCTGACATCCGGCGGCTGCTGGGGATAGGCATCCCCCGTCATGGCGTAGCGCCCGGAGGAAGACGCCGTGGATGCCGTATCGGTATCCGAGGGCACGGGCCCGCCGTCGCCGGCACAGCCGGCCAGGATGACCCCGAGGGCGACGGGCAGCCAACGCCGAGGCATCAGGACGCGCCCTCGTTATCGGCATCCACCGCCTTGAGCCAGTGGGTGTCACCATCACGCGCCGCCGCGATCGCCTCGGCCAACTCCACCGCCGCCATGGCGTAGAGATGGCTATGGTTGTAGCGGGTGATGACATAGAAGTTAACGTCACCCAGCATATAGCGCCAATTCCCCTCCCCCTCTTCCAGGGCCACCGGCAGCAGGCGATACTCGTCGCCCAGCGCGGCCGGGACCTCGATGCCGGCACCACGCAACGCCTCGGCACTCACCGCGGGGCGCCGCGCCGCGCGGTTGAAGTCGATGCCCTCGGGAGGCAACGCCGGCCCTGTGGCCTCATACACGACCGGCTCATCGCCGCGCCAGCCATGCTCGGCGAAGTAGTTGGCCACGCTGCCGATGGCATCCACCGGATTGGTCCAGAGATCGCGCAGGCCATCGCCGTCGAAGTCGACGGCATAGGCGAGATAGCTGGTGGGAATAAACTGCGGATAGCCCATGGCGCCGGCATAGGAGCCCTGGGGCTCGTCCGGTGCCACCTGCTGCTCGTAGGCAATTTTCAGAAAGGCCGCCAGCTCGCCGCGGAAGAAATCGCCGCGACGCGGGTGATGAAAGGCCAGCGTGGCCAGGGAGTCGAGCACGCGATGGTCGCCGGTAATACGCCCGTAGCGGGTCTCCACGCCGAGGATGGCGGCGACAATCTCCGCGGGTACGCCGTACTCCGCCTCGGCGCGGGCGAAGGTGTCAGAATGCGCCTCGATAAAGGCGGCGCCGTTTTGGATGCGTTTGTCGTCCAGGAAGATGGCGCGATACTCATCCCAGCGCAGGCGCCCTTCGGCGGCACCCGACATGGCATCGAGGACCTCCTGGCGATAATGTGCCTCGCGCATGGCATCCTCCAGCCAGGCGCGATCGGCGGTCTCGCCGGCCAGCTCATCGACCAGCGCCTGGGCTCCCTCATGACGCTCGGGGTCAAACTCCTGAGCGGCCAGCGTCGAACTGGCCAGCAAGGCGGCACCAGCCATCGCCGCCAGGCGCCTCTTCCTTCCATGCATACGTAACGGCGTCATGTACTCTCCCCTTTTGGTACCCCGCCCCTGCCGTCCGGCTAGCGAGGCAGCAGCCGGCGGTGGGCATGAATGGCCATGAGAATACCGAAACCGGCCATCAAGGTCACGCTGGAGGTGCCGCCGAAGCTGACCAGCGGTAGCGGCACGCCCACCACGGGGAGAATACCGCTGACCATGCCGACATTGACGAACACATAGATGAAGAAGGTCAGGATGATACTGCCCGCCAACAGCCGCCCGAAGGTCTCCTGAGCCTGGGCGGCGAGCCACAGGCCACGACACACGATCAGCAGGTAGAGCAGCAAAAAGGCCAGCATGCCCACCAGGCCAAACTCTTCGCCCAACACCGCGACGATGAAGTCGGTATGCCGCTCGGGCAGGAACTCGAGCTGGGATTGGGTGCCTTCCAGCCAGCCCTTGCCCAGCACCCCGCCGCTCCCGATGGCGGTGGTCGACTGGATGATATTCCAGCCCGCCCCCAGGGGGTCGCTATTCGGATCCAGGAAGGTCAGCACGCGCTTGCGCTGATAGTCATGCATGTTCATCCATAGCAGCGGCAGCGCCGACGCCGCCAGCACCACGAGCAGGCCGATGATGCGCCAGGACAGCCCCGCCAGCAGCACCACCAGGATCGCCGACACCGACACCAGCAGCGAGGTACCGAGGTCGGGCTGCTTGGCGATCAGCACCACCGGCACCCCGATGATCGCCGCGCACACCGTGAGATTCCTGATACCCGGCGGCAGCTCGCGGCGACTCAGGAAGGCGGCGACCATCATCGGCATCGCCAGCTTCATCAGCTCCGACGGCTGGAAGCGGATCACTCCGGGGATCGCCAGCCAGCGCTGCGCCCCCATGCCCATGTCCCCCACCAGCTCCACCGCTATCAGCATCGCCACACCCAGCAGGTAGGCGGGCAGCGCCCAGCGCATCAGCGTGGCCGGCGCGAGCTGCGCAATGCTTATCATCACCCCCAGGGCCACGCCAAAGCGGATGCCCTGGGAGATGACCGTGTCGATACGCTGGCCACTGGCGCTATACATCACCACCAGGCCGGCGGCCATCAGCACCAGCAGCATGCCCAGCAGCCAGGGGTCCAGATGAACCCGCTGCCAGAACCCGCGCCGTCGCGACATGCCGCTGGCCGTCGCCTTGATCGGGCGCGGTCGCCAGGAGCGCGACAGGCCACTCAGCCCCATGGGACCATTTTCCGATAGGCATTCATCGCCTGGGATCTCCTCTTCGCGAACGGTCTAGGCATCGGGTTTCTCGTCTTCCAGCAGCCAGGCATCGGTCATCGCTCGCGCCAGATGCGCGGCATGGGAGCTGCCGCCTCCGGCATTCTCGACGATCACCGCCACGGCGATCTGCGGGGCCTCGAGCGGGGCAAAGGCCATGAAGAGGGCGTGGTCGCGCAGCCGCTCGGCCAGCTCATCGGCGTTGTATTTCTCGTCCTGGCCCAGCGAAAAGACCTGGGCAGTACCCGACTTGCCGCCCATGCGATACTCGAGCCCCACCCCGGTGCGCCTGGCGGTCCCCTCATGGCCGGAGATCACCTTCTCCATGCCGGCGAAGACGCTATCCCACCAGCCTTCGTTGCCCGGGTCGATATCCTCGGGGGTATCCGGGAGGGACAGGGGCACCGGCTCGTCGCCGAGGCGCTGGGCCAGGCGCGGCTTGACCCAGTCCCCACGATTGGCCAGCACCGCGGTGGCGGTGGCCAGCTGCAGTGGCGTGATCTGCCAGTAGCCCTGACCGATGCCCACCGAGAGCGTCTCGCCGGGATACCACGGCTGATTGTAACGCTCCCGCTTCCACTCCCGGGACGGCATCAGGGCACGACTCTCGCCGAAGACGTCATGTGCCACCTGGGTGCCGAAACCGAAATCCGTCATATTGCTGTGGATACGATCGATACCCAGGTCATGCGCCAGGGTGTAGTAGTAGGTGTTGTTGGAGACGGCGAGGGAGCGCTCGAGGTCGACACGACCATGCCCCCAGCGCAGCCAGTTGCGGTAGCGACGATCGTCGTTGGGCAACTGATAGTAACCGGGATCATGGATGGTCTTGCCCGGCGTTATGACCCCCTCGGTCAGCCCGGCCATGGCCATAAACGGCTTGATGGTGGAGCCGGGCGGGTAATGACCACGGATCGCCCGGTTATAGAGGGGCAGGTCGTTGTCCTCCTGGAGGCCGCGATAGGAGGCGACATCGATGCCCGTCACGAACTGGTTGGTGTCATAGCCGGGTGTCGAGACCATGGCCAGGATGCCGCCGGTCGCCGGCTCGATGGCGACGATGGCGCCTCGCCGGCCATCGAGCAGATCGAAGGCCAGTTGCTGCAACGACTTGTCCAGCGTCAGGATCAGGTCCTTGCCGGGCACCGGGTCGGTGCGCTCCAGCTCTCGCAACACCCGGCCCCGGGCATTCGTCTCCACCTTGCGCAGCCCGGCCTCGCCGTGCAGCGCCGCTTCGTAGAAGCGCTCGACGCCGGTCTTGCCGATGAAGTGTGTGCCGGCATAGCGGCCGGCATCCAGGCGCTCGAGCTCTTCGGCGTTGATTCGCCCCACATAGCCCAGGGCATGGGCCATTATCTCGGCATCGGGATAATAGCGAAGCAGTTGCGCCTCGACCTCGACCCCCGGCAGGAGGTGGCGGTTGACCGCCAACCGCGCGATCTGCCCCTCGTCCAGGTCACTCATCAGCAGCGCCGGCTGGAAGGGGCGCTTGCGCTGACGCGACCTAACGCGAAACGCCTCCGCCTCCTCCTCGGGGAGCTCGAGGATCGCCACCAGGCGGTCGAGGGTGGCCTCGAGGTCCTCGACGCGTTCGCGCACCAGGGTGAGATTATAGGTCGGGCGGTTCTCGGCCAGCAGCACCCCGTTGCGATCGTAGATCAGCCCCCGCGTCGGCGATAGCGGCTCGACACGCACCCGGTTGTTCTCCGAGCGGGTGGTGTAGACCTCGTGCTGGGCCACCTGAAGATAGACCAGGCGCCCCACCAGCAGGCCGGTAAGCAGCAACACGAGCAACAGGGCCAGCAGCGCTCGCACCCGAAAGATGCGCAACTCCTGCTCGGGGCTCTTGAGGTTATGGCGTGACTTGCGCATCGAATGTCCGGTGTGACGAGAGAGCGGCGAGGCGTCGACTCAGCGGTGGTAGGGGTGGCCGACCATCAGCGTCCAGGCGCGATAGAGCTGTTCGGCAAGCAGGATACGCACCAGCGGATGGGGCAGCGTCAGCGGTGACAGCGACCAACGCTGATCGGCGGCGGCGGAGAGTTCCGGCGCCAGACCCTCGGGGCCACCGACCAGCAAGACCACGTCCCGGCCGGCCAGGCGCCAGTTCTCGGCCTGTTCGGCGAGGCGTTCGGTACTCCAGGCCTTGCCCCCCACTTCCAGGGCGACCACGTGCTCATCGCCACGCAGCCGAGCCCGGATCCGCTCGGCCTCGCTCGCCATGGCCCGTGCCAGGTCGGCATTCTTGCCACGCTGCCCGGGGGCGATCTCCTCGATCTCAAGGGCGAAGTCGCGGGGCAGGCGCTTGCGGTACTCCTCGACCCCCGCCGTGACCCAGGCGGGCATGCGAGTGCCCACCGCCAACAGGCGGACCTTCATACGCCGGAAAGTTCGTTGTCGCGTTCCAGGTCGCTTGGGAGGTCGGCCCAGAGCCGTTCCAGGTCGTAGAGCTGACGGGTCTCGGGCAGCATCACATGCACCACCACGCCCCCCAGGTCCACCAGCACCCAGTCGGCCTCGGCATCGCCTTCGACGCCGAGCGGCTGCCTGCCTTGCTCCTTGGCGCGCTCCACCACACGCTGGGCCAGCGCCGTCACATGGCGGGTCGAGGTGCCGCTGGCGATGATCATCATGTCGGTCACGCTGGTGAGCTGTGACACATCCAGCTGGACGATGTCCTTGGCCTTGAGTTCTTCCAGCGCGTCCACCGCGAGGGTCTTGAGAGCGTCGTTATGCATAGGGTCTTCTGTCAGGTGTCGTTGAGTGACCATTGTAACGCCTTGGCCGCCGTCTGACAGGATCCGTTCTCAAGGTCATGCATCCTTTTCGGCCCAGCGCTCGGGACGCGCTCGGGGCGCTGTAGCCCTAGGTGCAGTCTCGGTCCGGCCTGTAGAGACCGTTAGCGATGATATGCCGCTCCACCGCCTCGGGCAGCAGATAACGAATGCTGCGCCCGTCGGCGAGCCGTTCACGCAGCGCGGTCGCCGAGATCGCCATCCGCGAGGGCAGCCGCAGGCGCAGCAGGCCACCGGCGGGACGCGCCATCAGTGACTCGACATCCTCGCTCTCACGCCCGGCAATCAGCTCGCGCAGCGCCGCCGGCAGTGCGGCCTGGTGGTCGGGGCGATCCACCACCACCAGGTGGGCCAGCTCGAATAGCCGTTGCGGTGAATGCCACTCGGCCAGGCGCAGGAAGGCATCATGGCCGAGCGCCATGACCAGCCGCGCACCGTCTCCCCACTCCTCGCGCAGGGAGGCCAGGGTATCGGCGCTGTACGAGGGGCCCACCCGCGAGAGCTCGCGGTCATCGGCGACCAGGCCCGGGGTATCGCCGATCCCCAGGCGCAGCAGCGCCAGGCGCTGGCTGGGGGCCACGCTGGGCTCCCCCCGCAGCGGCGGCGCCTTGGCGGGAATCAGGTGAACGCGGTCGAGGGCCAGCGCCTCGTGGAGCTCGACGGCACTGCGCAGATGCCCCAGATGCACCGGGTCGAAGGTACCGCCCAGCATGGCGAGGCGCACCGGGCGCTCCTCTCCGCCCGGTGAAGGCTGTCGGCTCACTGGCGAACCTGGCCGTCGCCCAGGACCACATACTTGTGGGTGGTCAGGCCCTCGAGGCCGACCGGGCCACGGGCATGCAGCTTGTCGGTGGAGATGCCGATCTCGGCCCCCAGGCCATACTCGAAGCCATCGGCGAAGCGGGTCGAGGCGTTGATCATCACCGAACTCGAGTCCACCTCGGCCATGAAGCGCCGCGCCAGGGTCCAGGATTCGGTGACGATGGCATCGGTGTGCCGGGAGCTGTAACGCTCGATATGCGCCATGGCCGCCTCGATACCGTCGACCACGCGGACCGCCAACACCGGCGCCAGATACTCGGCCTGCCAATCCTCCTCGTCGGCCGCCGTGGCCGCCGGGAGGATCTCGCGGGTGCGCTCACAGCCACGCAGCTCGACGCCGTGCTCGGCATAGGCCGCGGCCAGCTTCGGCAACAGCGCCTGCGCCAGGGGGGCATCCACCAGCAGCGTTTCCATGGTATTACAGGTACCGTAGCGGTGGGTCTTGGCGTTCACCGCGATGGCCAGCGCCTTCTCCGGGTCCGCCGTCGCGTCCAGATAGACATGGCAGACACCATCGAGATGCTTGATGACCGGCACCCGAGCCTCCCGGGTGATTCGCTCGATCAAGGACTTGCCGCCCCGCGGGATGATCACATCGACAAACTCGGGCATGGCGATCAGGTGCCCCACGGCGGCACGGTCGGTGGTCGCCACCACCTGCACGGCCCCGGCGGGCAGCGCTGCATCGGCCAGGCCCTCACGGATACAGGCGGCAATCGCCGCATTGGAGTCGCGCGCCTCGGAGCCGCCCCGCAGGATGGCGGCATTACCCGACTTGAGGCACAGGCTGGCGGCCTCGAGGGTGACGTTGGGACGGGACTCATAGATGATGCCGATCACCCCCAGGGGGACGCGCATCTGACCGACCTGGATGCCGCTGGGCCGGGAGCGCAGGCCATCGACCTCACCCACCGGGTCCGGGAGAGCCGCGACCTGGCGCAGTCCCTCGATCATGGCATCAACACGGCCGTCATCCAGGGCCAGGCGGTCGAGCAGCGCGTCATCGAGGCCACCCTCGCGCCCGCGCTCCAGATCCCGGGCATTGGCCGCCAACACCTCGCCCCGGGAGGCCTCCAGCGCCTCGGCCATGGCGAACAGGGCGCGGTTCTTGGCACCGGTGGGGGCCCGACGCAGGCTCGCGGCGGCGTGGCGCGCCGACTGCCCCAGGCCAGTCATGTAGGCCTCGATATCGCGAATTTCCTCGACACCGGCGATTGCGGCACCGTTACGCTGGACTTGAGCTGTCATGCCAGGGAGAGTCTCCTGTGAGCGTGGCCTGATCGAACCGAAACGGCGCTATACTGGCGCGGCGTCGGCCCATTGCGGATAGGGAGTCATAGTAAGCCACCATGCAGAGCAAGTACAAAATCAACCTGCTGCGCCTCAACCTGCTACTGGCGGCACTGGTGCTGGTGCTCATGATACCCACCGCCCAGGCTCCCTCGGAAGGGTGGCTGCTCGGCCTGGCGGCGGCCTGGCTCGGCATCAGCGCCGCCCTCGTCGAATTCAGCCACCGGCGCCCCACCCTGATTCCCTGGCAGCTACTCCCCAGCCTGTTGCTCGGCGCGCTGATATGGACGTCTGCCGAACGCTATCCCTTCTGGGTGTGGGCCTGGGCCGCCCTGATCATGCTGCCTCAACCCGCCTGGATGACCGGGCTCAACACCCTCCTGGCAATGCTCTCCTGGGCCTGGATCGCCCGCCTGCTGCCCGTGGAGCAGGCGGTCGCCGCCGGCCTGGTGCTCGCCCTGCTGCTGGCCCTGGGGCTCATTCGCTCGCGACGCCTGGCGCCCCTGTACCGACAGGCCAGGGAGCGCGGCAGCCTGGCGCCCGACAAGCGCCTCTGGCCCCAGACCAAACTCGCCGGCGACCTAGCCCGAGAGTGCGCCCGGGCCCGGCGTGATGGCACCCATACCGAACTCTTGCTACTTCGCACGCGCCGGCGCCATCTGTGGCGCGTGGCCGAACGGCTATGCGCCATGACCCAGCGCTTCGAGCATTGCTACCGCCTCGATAGCCGCACCCTGGGGGCCATGCTGATTTGCCGCGATCCCGACCAGGCGAAGACCCGTCGAGAGACCCTGGTGCGCCACCTGGACAGGGTCGAGCGAGTGCGGCTGGTGGCCCTGCCACCCGCTCATTCGCTGGCCACGGAGCGCCAGGCCCTGGATCGGCAAGAACGGCCTTTCACCGCGACGCAAGGAGCCACGGTCGATGTCGACGCCTGACTCTCCACGGCTACTGGCGGTCCTCTATGCGCTGGGTGCCCTGCTGCTGATCGGCCAGGCCGTGTGGCACTATCTGGTCGGCGACTACCACCGGATTCTGCTGCCGGCCCTGCTCGCCCCTTTGCTGCTGACCGCCGCCCTGATGAGCCTGGGGCAGCAGGAAACCGCGCGCCTCTCGGCCTACCTGGTGCTGACATGCGGCTATCTACTGATCGCCACCTCCCTGCCGGGGGATGGCCGCCTGACCCTGCTCTGGCTGGGGCTGCCGGCGGTCCTGACCCTGCTGCTGGTGCCGCTCGGCCCTGCCACCCTGCTTAATGTCACCCTGGCACCGATCTGGCTGCTGTTGGCAAGCGAGGGCCTGTCGGCACCGACGGCCATGGCGTATCTGGCCCTGGTGATGGCCGCCGGGCTCGCCCCCTGGGGCGTTCGCCATCAGCATGCCCTGTTGCTGGCCACCGATCCCTGCGACCAGGAGTGTTCCGCCCTGAAGGCGGAGCCCTTGCTCGGACGCCTGGAGAGCGAGATGCAGCGCACCGAACTGCTGGACCAGCGGCTCGCCGTGGCGCTGCTGCACCTTCCTCAGCTGGAGATGGCCGGCGAACAGTTCGGCGGCCCCGCCCGCCTCGCCCTGCTGAACACCTTCTGCAAGATGGTGGAAGGCCACTGCCGCGACCACGACCTGCTGGGCCGCATCGGCGAGGCCGATTTCTGGCTGGTATTGCCCAACACCAGCGAGAGCGGGGCCCTGCTGGTTCGCCAGCGCATCGAGGACGCCGCGGCCGATGCCCGGCTCCACGACACCGGAGGCCTGGAGGTACGGGGAACCACCTGCGCGCACATCCCCGGGCAACCCTTCACGACGTTCAGGCATCGCCTGGAGAATACGACCCGGCGTCTCGCCGATAGCTGATGCCCTGCTCGCTGCGGTCCCGGGAGGCCTGCCATGAACCCCGCTGAGTTCCTCTATCAGCTCACCCCATCACCGGGGGTGCTGCTGCTGATCATCGCCGGCATCGCCCTGCTGGAGTCCTTGGCGCTGGTGGGAGTGCTGGTGCCCGGCGTCCTGCTGATTACCGCCGCCGCCTCCATGGCCGGGCATCAGGAGCTCGCCCTGCCGGCGACCCTGATGGCCGCCTTTGTCGGCGCGGTGATCGGCGATAGCGCCAGTTTCATGATCGGCTACACGCAGCGCGAACGCGTCACCCGCTGCTGGCCCTTCTCGCGCCACCCCGAGTTCATGGCTCGCGGGGCAAGGTTCTTTCAGCGCTATGGCGTGCTATCGGTGTTCCTGGGCCGCTTCGTGGGTCCCGTACGCCCCATGGTGCCCCTGATTGCCGGCATGCTGCGCATGCCTAAGCCGACCTTCATCTGGGCCAACCTCTCCTCTGCGGCGCTATGGGCCCCCGCCTATGTGCTGCCGGGCTATCTGCTGGGGCGCACCTGGGAACAGCGGCTCGATGTCCCGGCGGCTCTCCACAAGCCGCTGGCGATACTGGTCGTGATGCTACTCACCCTGGCGGTGATCTTCTCCTGGCTGCGCCATCACGCCGGCCGCCACGGGCGAGCCTATCGGCTGAGCGCCGGCCTGGCTCGGCGCCATCCCCTGCTGCGGACACTATGGCTGCGTCAGAGCAGCGATGGCGAGGTGCCCCTGGCCAGCCTGCTGCTGCTGATACTCGCGCTGGGCGGCGTATCGGGCTGGACCCTGCTGGTCATGCACCAGGGTCAACACGGCCCCCTGCCCCTGGACCACCAGATCCAGGCGCTCATCGATGGCGCCGCCTGGCCGGTTCTGGACCATGTCGGCGAAGGGCTGGCCCGGATCGGTGACCCGCTCGGTATCGCGGCGCTCTGCCTGCCCTGGGGCATCTGGTTGATAAGACGGCGACGCTTCGATGCCTTCTGGCATATTACCGCGGGGCTCGCGGGAGGCGCGGCGCTCAACACCCTGGGCAAGGTACTCTTCGCGCGCCCGCGACCCGATGCCCCGATGCACCTGGCGGACTCCTTTTCCTACCCCAGCGGCCACACCTCGAGCGCCGTGGTGCTGTTCGGCCTGGCGGCCGCCTTCGTCGCTCGCGAACTCGGCCCCGCCTGGCGCCACTGGGCCTACTGGGCGGCCATCCTCGCCGCCGCCCTGATGGCGCTGTCGCGCCTGGCGATCGGCGTGCACTGGTTCAGCGACCTGATCGGCGGCGCCCTGCTGGGACTCGTCGTCTGCGCCCTGGTACAGCTGGCCTGGCAATCTCGCCCACGACCCGCCCTCACCCCCTGCCCCTGGCCCTGGCTCGCGACGGCATCCCTCTGCCTGGCCGCGGCCCGCATCGCCTGGCTGCCGCCGATCTGACCGGGCTTCGCCCGGAGCTGGAAGCCGTAAGCCGTAAGCCGTAAGCCGTAAGCCGTAAGCCGTAAGCCGTAAGCCAGGATGTCGCCACCGACACTCCCGGCAAGGAGTTTTCGTATAGCGTAACGCGTATGGCTTACAGCTCTCGGCAGGGCCGAGCACGTATAGCGTAACGCGTATGGCTTACAGCTCTCGGCAGGGCCGGGTCACCCCAGCGCCAGCCACAGGCCGACACCGACCATCAGGGTGCCGGCGATACGGTTGAGCAGGCGCACGCTGCCTCCCCGAGACAGCAGGCGACGCAGCCGGCTGCCGCCGGTGGCGTAGAGCAGCAGACAGGTGAATTCGATGGCCAGTATCAGCGCCACCAGCACGCCGAGCTGGCCGGCCAGTGAGCGCTCGGCGTCGAGGAAGGGGGGCAGCAGTGCCACGAAGAAGGCCCAGCCCTTGGGATTGGCCACGGCGGTCACGAAGCCCTGGACGACCAGCTGGCCGCGTCCGGCGGGGGCCGCCTCGAGGCCCGCCTCGGGGATCGCCATGCGGCCGCGGGAACGCCACATCATGATGCCGAGATAGGCCAGATAGGCCCCGCCCAGCCACTTGAACAGGGCGAACATCTCCGGCTGGCGAAGCATCAGGGCGGCCACACCGGCACCCGCCGCCGCGGCCACCAGCCCCACCCCGGCCAGTTCACCGACCATCATCCACAGGCTGTGCCGAACGCCCTGGGTCATGCCCAGCACCATGGCCAGGGTCATGCACATCCCTGGGGTCAGGGAAACGAGAAAGAAGGTCGGCACGAAGACCGACAGCATCCCCAGACTGATCATTCGCGTCGTCTCCCCATCATCGGGCGTCCGGCGGCGCCGACTCGCCCCAACGGGGCATCAGCCGGTGCTCGATGCCCAGCTGATTGAGGATGCGCGCCACGATAAAGTCGACCAGGTCCTCTACCGACTCGGGCCGGTGATAGAACCCCGGCGCCGCCGGCAGCATCACGGCGCCAAGGCGGGTCAGGTCAAGCATGTGCTGGAGATGGATGGCCGATAGCGGCGTCTCACGCGGCACCAGGATCAAGGGGCGCCTCTCCTTCAATGCCACATCGGCGGCCCGCTCGATCAGATTATTGCTGGCGCCGGTGGCCACCGCCGACAGGGTGCCGGTGGAACAGGGGCAGATCACCATGGCCGAGGAGGCCCCGGAGCCGGAAGCCACCGGCGCCATCCAGTCCTCGCGACCGAAGCAGCGGATCTGTCCCGGCCGCGCCCCGGTGCGCTCGACCAGGGTCTCGGCCAGCCGCTCGGGGCGGGCCGGCAGTTCGGCAGCGGTCTCGGTGGCGACGACCAGATGCGCCGCCTTGGAGATCATCACCCACACCTCGTGATTCGCCGCCACCAGCGCTTCTATCAGCCGCAGCCCATACTGGGCCCCGGAGGCACCGGTCAGCGCCACCGTGACCGGTGAGGCCAGCACGTTAGCCATGCGCCGACTCCAGGGCCGCCAGCAGCTTCTCATGAATGCCGCCGAAGCCGCCGTTGGACATCACCACGATACGATCATAGGGCCTGGCCTCCTCTACCAGCGACGCCACCAGGGCATCCAGGTCCTGCTCGAGCCGCGCCGGGACCGGGCTCGCCGCGATGATCGGCTCCAGCGGCCAGTCCAGGCCCTCCGGGCGATACCAGAAGGCGGCGTCGGCGGCGGAAACGCTGGCGGCCAGGCGGTCACGCAGGGTCCCCAGGCGCATGGTATTGGAGCGTGGCTCGATCACCGCCAGCAGGCGCCCCCGGGCGGTGGCCGCGCGCAGGCCCTCGAGGGTCGCGGCGATGGCCGTGGGATGGTGGGCGAAGTCGTCGATCACCTGGATATTGGCCACTTCCCCGCGCACTTCCTGGCGGCGCCGTGGAGACTCGAAGCGCGCCAGGGCGGCGGCGCCCCGGGCCAGGCTCACCCCGCAGGCATGGGCCGCGGCCAGGGCGGCCTGGGCATTGCGGGCGTTGTACAGCCCGGTCAGAGGCCAGTCGACCACGGCATCCTCGTTGGCCTCGCCATCCTGATGGATCACACGAAACCGCGAGGCATCGTCGCGTTCCCGCTCGAGCCGCCAGGCGCTGGTGGCGGCCTCACCGAAGCGCACCACGGGACTCCAGGCCCCCATGGCCAGCACACGCTCGAGGGCCGGTTCGCCATCGGCCACCAGCAGGGTTCCCTTGCCCGGCACCGTGCGGACCAGATGATGGAACTGGCGCTCGATCGCCGCCAGATCATCGAAGATGTCCGCATGATCGAATTCCAGATTGCCGAGCACGGCGATCTCGGGGCGGTAGTGGACGAACTTCGAGCGCTTGTCGAAGAAGGCGGTGTCGTACTCGTCGGCCTCCACGACAAAGGGGGCATCCGCGGCACCCAGGCGCGCCGAGACCCCGAAGTTGCGCGGCACGCCGCCGATCAGGAAGCCCGGCGCCAGGCCCGCCGATTCCAGCAACCAGGCGGCCAGGCTCGCCGTGGTGGTCTTGCCATGGGTGCCGGCCACGGCGATCACCCGCCGCCCGGGCAGCACGTGCTCGGCCAGCCATTGGGGGCCGGACACATAGGGCAGGCCCGCATCGAGTACCGCCTCCACCTCGGGATTGCCCCGGGACAGCGCATTGCCGATCACCACCAGGTCGGGGCGCGGCTCGAGGTTGGCCGGCGAATACCCCTCACGCAGCGCGATGCCGGCCTCCTCGAGCTGGGTGCTCATGGGCGGATAGACGCCGGCGTCCGAGCCGCTGACCCTGTGGCCCAGTTCGCGCGCCAGCAGCGCCAGGCTACCCATGAAAGTGCCACAGATACCAAGGATATGAAGATGCATGGGACTCGCTCCAGCATGGGTCCGGTGGCCGCGCCGCCATGGCACGGAGAGTGGCGAGACTAGCATGCCCCCCACGACCCTCTCCAGCGCCCCGGGTGCAGGGCGAGGGGCTTTCGGCTAGAATCTTCCCACTTTCATCACCCGCCATCCGACCATCAGCGACGACCAGGAGCAAACCAGCCCCATGGCCCATAACGCCTTCTATGCCCAGTCCGGCGGCGTCACCGCCGTGATCAATGCCAGCGCCTGCGGCGTGATCGAGGCCTGCCGCCGTCACCCCGACCAGATCGGCAAGGTCTACGCCGGCCATAACGGCATCATCGGTGCCCTCACCGAGGAGCTGATCGATGTCAGCCAGGAGTCCGACGAGGCCATCGCCGCGCTGCGCCATACGCCGGGCGGTGCCTTCGGCTCCTGCCGCTACAAGCTCAAGGATATCGAGACCCACCGGGCCCAGTACGAGCGGCTGATCGAGGTCTTCCGTGCCCACGATATCCGCTACTTCTTCTATAACGGTGGCGGCGACAGCGCCGATACCTGCCTCAAGGTCTCCCAGCTCTCGGAGAAGCTCGGCTACCCGCTGACCGCCATCCATGTGCCCAAGACCGTGGACAACGACCTGCCGATCACCGACAACTCGCCGGGCTTCGGTAGCGTCGCCAAGTATATTGCCACCTCGACCCTGGAGGCATCGCTGGATATCGCCTCCATGTGCGCCACCTCCACCAAGGTGTTCGTGCTCGAGGTCATGGGCCGTCATGCCGGCTGGATCGCCGCCTCCGGCGCCCTGGCCGGCCAGGGCGAGGGCGAGCCGCCCCACCTGGTGATCTTCCCCGAGATAGCCTTCGACCGCGAGGCGGTGATGGCCCGGGTCGACCATGCGGTCAAGCAGTATGGCTACTGCGTGATCGTGGTCTCCGAAGGCGCGCGCTACGAGGATGGCACCTTCCTCGCCGACGCCGGTAACACCGATGCCTTCGGCCATCGTCAGCTGGGTGGCGTGGCACCGACGCTTGCCGGCATGGTCAAGCAGGACCTGGGCTACAAGTATCACTGGGCGGTGGCCGACTACCTGCAGCGCGCCGCACGTCACCTGGCCTCCGGGACCGACGTCGAGCAGGCCTATGCGGTCGGCGAGAAGGCCGTGGAGCTGGCCATCGAAGGCAAGAATGCGATGATGCCGGCGATCAAGCGCGTCTCGGATGCGCCCTACCAGTGGCGGATCGAGGCCGCCCCGCTGGCCGAGATCGCCAACCGCGAGAAGTTCATGCCCCGCGACTTTATCAGCGAGGATGGCTTCGGTATCACCGAGACCTGCCGCCAGTATCTGTCGCCGCTGATCCAGGGCGAGGACTTCCCCCCGTTCGATAACGGCCTGCCCAGAGTGGCGAAGCTCGCCAAGCACCGCGCCGAACGCAAGCTGCCGGAATTCAAGCTGTAAATATAGGAATCGCGCTCCTGTGAAACAGGGGCCACCTCATGCTCCAGGAGCCGGATTTATCCGGCGATAAACGCCAGCGCGAGTGAGAGGCGGCTGGGCCGCTGCTATCGCAGCAGCCAGGAAAGCACCAGCAAGAGCAGCAATATGCCCGCGACGCCCTGCCAGAAATGGCCGGCGTCGCGGAGCCGCCGTTGACCGTTTCCTGAGCCCGCCTCGCGGCGCCGCGGTGCCAGCGGCTGGCGCACCTCACGCAGAAACTCCGATAGACGCCGATAGCGTAGCGCCCGCTGGGGGTCCAGCGCCCGGCGCAACGCTTCGTCCAGCGCCTGGGGAACCTCGGGATTGCGCTGCCGCGCGCGACGATAGACCAGCTGTTCGAGATCGGTATGGCGCAGCAGACGGTCAGGCGACATCGCGTAGGGCAGCTCCCCGGTCAGCAGCCAGTAGACCGTGGAGGCGTAGGAATACTGGTCGCTGCGCCGCCCGATATCATCGTCCAACGCGTACTCCGGGGCGCTGTGCTCGGTGAGCCCCGCCTGACGCAACAGTTCGCGAGCGTCCTTGTGCCCTCCCCCATCGCGCATTCGACAGGCACTGAAGTCGGTCAACACGACCTGTCCGTGGGCGTCGATCAATATGTTGTCCGGATGAATCTGCTGGTGCAGCACCTCGCGATGATGCAGGGCCTGCACCGCCTTGCCCAGCTGATTGGCGATATCCAGGCGCTGGGCGAGGCTCGCCTGGGGATGTCGACGCGCCCAGGCGGCCAGGGTCTCACCCTCGACATAGGCCATCAGATAGTAGAGATACCGCCGCGGCCGCGACGGCTCCATGACGCGCACCACGAAGGGCGACTTCACGCGCTCCACCACCCATTGCTGAAGCAGGAAGTGCTCCAGGTAGATATTGCGTTGGGAGAGCGCCGGACTCGGCGCCTTCATTATCATGTCGCGATCGCCTTCGAGATCGCGCACTCGGTAAACCCGGGACTGGGCGGTACGCGACAGCACGGCCTGGACCTCCAGGCCGTCGAGGCGCTCACCCGGTGACAGCTCCGGCGGGATGGGCAGCTCGCCGTATACCCTGGCCGGGCTGTCCGATGGGGCATCAGGCAGCTCATCGATTCGCACCAGCTGGAAACAGAACTGACCGGCCCCATAGCCCCGGGACTGGGCACGCTGCACCGCCGCCTCGGCCAGGCGCTCACAGGCGGCATGGAGGTCACTGGCATCCTGGCGAATCAGCTGTACATACTCCGAGGGCATCAGGGTGCCCAGCACCGCCTGGGTGGTAAACAGGAAGAGATCCCCCTGTTTGGCGGGGAAGCGGACATAGTCGATATCGATGCTGTTATCCATGCCCAGCGCCCGAGAGGGATAGCGATAGCCTCCCAGGTCCGTGACATGATCACGGGTCAGCTGCTCGAATTCCGCGCCGCGCAGCCGGAACACCAGGGTATCCCCCATATGAAAGAGGTGACCCTGTGCTCCGCACAGCACCAGCGCCGACAGCGAGGTAACGTAGCTGCCCTCCGCCACCTGGCGGCTCTGGCTGTAGGTCCAGGCATTGAGCGAGTTCAAGACCCGGGTGGCCGATGTCTTGACGTCCCAGTGATCGGGGGTGGAGTAGTAGTCGGCCAGGAAGCCGCGTACGCCGAGATCCCCGGCCTGCTTGGCCATGCTGTTGCGCTGGGTGGCATCACTGATCAGCGCACAGGCCCCCTTGGCGTTGAGCTGGGGTGACTCGGGCAGGCATACCGACATGGAGCTGCGGTGACGCCGGCGATCCGGCGCCACGAAGGCCTGACCAAAACTCAATGACAGCTGCGTGGTTGCCACTCGCCCCTCCTTGCTCGATGAATCCATGCGCGCCCCATCATACACGCGGCGGCCCCGCACAGGAGGTTTAGCAGGGGTTCATTCCCCCTCGGGCGCTATCGACGACGCGGCGGCACCTATGTCGAATTGGTATTCGGCCAGGCTGGCCCTTATAATCTTGCGGATTTTTTTCTTCACGATGACTCGCCAAGACCGTCTGCCAACCCAAGGAATCGACGATGAACTTCGATAATATCCCCGCCGGCAAGGAACTCCCCAACGATCTCTATGTGGCGATCGAGATTCCGGCCAACCACTCGCCGGTCAAGTACGAGATCGACAAGGACATGAGCGCCCTGCTGGTCGACCGTTTCATGGCGACCCCGATGTTCTACCCCGCCAACTACGGCTTTATTCCGCACACTCTGGCCGACGACGGGGATGCCCTGGACGCGCTGGTCGTGACCCCCTGCCCGGTCCAGCCCGGCAGCATCATTCGTGCCCGTCCGGTAGGCATTCTCAACATGACCGACGAGGCCGGGGAAGACGCCAAGCTGGTGTGCGTGCCCCACCACAAGCTTTCCAGCCTGTACGACGATGTTCAGGAGGTGACCGACCTGCCCGAACTGCTGCGCCAGCAGATCGCGCACTTCTTCGAGAACTACAAGGATCTCGAGAAGGGCAAGTGGGTCAAGGTGGAATCCTGGGAAGGCGCCGATGCGGCCCGCAAGGCCATCGAAAAGGCGGCCGCCGCCTATCACAAGGCCTGATGACACGGCCTGATTGAGCGCGCCCCGGGGCGCTCAAGCGTCGCGCAATAACGCAGTGGGCCGCCCCTAGGGGCGGCCCACTGCGTTTTCCAGGCATCCCGCGGGAATAACCACACCCGGGTAATGCCACTCACTGCTGGCGGGTCTCGGCCTCGCCCGCCCCGGGCTGCATCTGGCCCTCCTGCTTGGGCGACTCTTCAGACGCCGGCTCCTGCTGGGTCGACTCTTCTTCAGACGCCGGCCCTTGCTCGGCCGACTCTTCAGACGCCGGCTCCTGCTGGGTCGACTCTTCAGATTCAGACGCCGGCTCCTGCTGGGTCGACTCTTGAGGCACTGACTCCTGCTGGGTCGGCTCCTGAGACGCCGGCTCCTGCCGTTCGCTGGCCTCCGGTTCGGACCCGGCGCCTCGCTCCACATCGACCACCTCGGGTTCGCTGGCGGGCGCTTGCCGGACGTCCCCTCCGGACACCTCCGGTTCGGCGCTCTCGGCGAGTCGCGTGGTAATCTCCTCGACCAGGTCCCGGGCCCGGCTGACATGAAGCGCCATCACCAGGGCATGGTTGGCGAAGGGGCCAAAGCCCGAGCCACTCATCACCACCGGGCTCCACAGGCGCCGCTGGGTCATCGCCAGCTCGGCACGCAGGCGCTCCCACGGCTCGACGACGCCGGCGGCCTCCAGGACATCGTGCTGATCACGCTGCACCCCCTCCAGCATCTGGACCAGCGCCCAGCCGGTGCCCCGCGCCTCGAAGAAGACATTGTCGACCCGGTACCAGGGCGTACTCTCGGGCAGCGCCTCGCGATCGATGGCCAGTTCACGCAGCAGCTTGTGCCCGCCGGCACTCGATGCCAGATGCAGCAGCAGATCATCGAGGCGAACTCCGACGCCGGCCAGCCAGCGGCGCAGCCCCGCCCCGGGAACGAAGCCCTCGGCCTGCATGCCATCCAGCGCCATCAGCTGACGATCCAGGGCCGCGACCGCCGCCACCAGATGCGTCTCGGTGGCGGGGCGATGCCAATCGAGGCCATCACCGGACAGGCCACGCACCACCTCCTCCAGGAGCTCGACCTCGCCCGGATTCATCGAGGGAAGCGCCCGGGCCAGGTCCTTGGCCTGGTCCAGCACGCCACGCTCCCAACTCGGCATGTTGTCCAGCCACAGGCCGGGCGGCAGACGGTCATTGCGCAGATAGCCGCCGGGCTTGTCGTAGAGGGTCTCGACGATGGAGGCCAGGGTAGCCACCGTCACGGCGCCTCGCGCGGCAGGCTCGCCACCGGCGTCGCCTCGTCGCTCCATGGGCACCTGTTCGACGCTGTACGGCGCCGGGGTACGGCTCCACCAGATGCCCAGCGCCAGGGTCACGACCAAATAGATCACCAGCAGCGTCAGCAGCGGCTTCCAGACCCAGCCGTATTCGGGGCGCTCCAGCGCTTCGACTCTCTCGCGACGCCTGGCGCCGCCCTTCCCCATCCAAGCCATATGCGGGTTCCTTTCCAGTACGAGACTTTTTTCTACGAGGCATCGGAACGTGCGACAACGTGGCACATCTGTCGGCACCTTCCTCGATGAAGCCACGCCCTCCTGTACGTTATCCTAGCACCCGACCGGCGAAAGCGGTCAGCCATGCCCCGTGGGCGCCATGCCCCGGGGAAGCCATATCTTGCGGGAACCCCCGGAGACAGGCAGGGTCTGATCGCCATCCACACTATCAAACCAAGGACAGGACTTCCGTGATCAGTCTTCAACGCCTCGCGCTGACGAGCCTGCTGCTACTGCTGTCGTTCGCCGCCCAGGCGCAGTGGTTCTCCAACGACGACGCCGAATTTCTACCGGTGCTGGAAGCCTTCCAGTCCAGTGCCTGGCATGATGGCGAGACCCTCTATATCGGCATGCAGGCGAAGGAAGGCTACTACCTCTATCGTCATCAGTTTGCCATCGAGAGCGAGGCGACACCCCTGGGCGACCCGGAGATCCCCGAGGGTACCTTTACCAGCGACGAGTTCCTCGGCGACGTCTATGTGTTCCGTGACACCCTGGTCTTCGAGGTACCCATCGAGGGAGGTACCAGCGGCCTGATGCCGGTCACCCTCACCTTCCAGGGCTGCGCCGATGCCGGCCTCTGCTACCCCCCCGAGCACGTCGATCTGGAGGCCGCCGAACAGCAGCCTCCCGCCGCTTTCGCCGGCTGGCAGGCAACGAATGCCGACGCCGATGCCGACTCAACCTCCGCCGGGAATCAGGGCGCCGCGTCCTCCTCCCAGGCACCCGCCGCCCCCCAGAGCGAAGACGGCCGCTTCCAGGCGCTGATGGCCGAGGCCAGCCTGCCACTGGCCCTGGGGCTCTTCTTCCTCGCCGGCCTGGGGCTGACCTTTACCCCCTGCGTGCTACCCATGGTGCCGATCCTCTCGTCGATCATCGTCGGGCAGAATCCGGGGCGGGCGCGCGCCTTCGCACTCTCCGCCAGCTATGTGGCGGGCATGGCACTCACCTACGCGGCCGTGGGCGTGCTGATGGGCCTGTTCGGGGCCGGACTCAACCTCCAGGCACGCCTGCAGTCGGCGCCGGTGCTGATCACCTTCGCGATACTCTTCACGGTTTTCGCCCTGGCCATGTTCGGCGCCTTCGAGCTGCGCCTCTCGCCCCGGCTGGCCGGCCGCATCGATGGCTGGCAGGCGCGCGCCCAGCAGAGCGGCCCCGTCGGCCTGGCCCTCGCCGGCGCCCTGTCCGTGCTGGTGGTGTCGCCCTGTGTCTCGGCTCCCCTGGCCGGCGCCCTGGTCTTTATCTCCACCACCGGCGATGCCTTGATAGGCGGTGCCGCCCTGCTCGCCCTGGGCCTGGGCATGGGGGTGCCGCTACTCCTGGTCGGCACCTTCGGCACCACCCTGCTGCCACGCAGCGGTGCCTGGATGAACGGCGTCAAGATCGCCTTCGGCCTCCTGCTGCTGGGCGTCGCCATCTGGCTGGTCGAACGCCTCCTGCCGGCGACCGCCGTGCTGCTGCTGTGGGCCGCCCTGGCCATCGGCACCGCCGTGGCACTCGGCGCCATGACCACGAACCTGCCTCAGGGCTGGGCCCGCGCACGCCAGGCGCTGGGGCTGCTGCTGCTCGCCTGGGGCCTGGCCCTGGTACTGGGCGCGGCCAGCGGCGCCAGCGATCCGCTGCGCCCCCTGGCGCCCCTGGCCACCGGATCAGGCGCCTCTGCAGGCGCCGCGGTGCCATCTCGTGAAGAGATCACCACGGTGACCGACCTGGACCAGCTGCGCCAGGCCCTGGCCTCCGTGCCGGACGACCAGACCGCCTTCGTTCACTTCACCGCCGACTGGTGCATCGCCTGCAAGCAGCTCGAGCGCCGGGTCTATCCCGACGCCCAGGTCGCAGGCCCCCTATCGACCTTCGCCCGCATCAATGTCGACGTCACCGATAGCGATGCCACCAGCCGCGAGCTGCTCGACCGCTTCGAGCTCTTCGGTCCCCCCAGCCTGCTATTCTTCCAGGCGGGTGAAGAGATCCGTGAGGCGCGCATCCTGGGCACCCCGGATGCCACGGAGCTCGCCGGCCACCTGAATAGCGTCCTCGACTGGAGCCATGGAGGCGACCGTGCCTGATCCGGCATCGCCGAGCCGGGCGACGCCTGGATTCCACACCCGAACAGCGTTTTCAGGGTCGCTGGACATCCTCGATTTTTTTCGGCAAAATCCGCCGCTATCCTGCTTTAACGGCCGATAAGAGGCGGAAGAGTCGCCATCTTGCCGCGATCTAATGAGATCAGGCCCCGGTTGACAGCACCGGAGCAACGGCCACACACCGCACCCAACCGATCGGAACGAATGTCATGGATATCCGCAAGGTCAAGAAGCTGATTGAACTGCTCGAAGAGTCGAACATCAGCGAAATCGAGATCCAGGAAGGCGAAGAGTCGGTTCGCATCAGCCGCCATCCCAATGGCGTCAACTGGCAGCCCAGCGAGCCCCAGGGCTATGCCCCGATGCCTTACCCCGCTCCCGCCGCGGCACCGGCACCCGCCGGCGGCGCCGAGCCGGCCACCACCGACGCGGCCCCCGCCTTCCAGGGTCAGGCCATCACCTCGCCCATGGTCGGCACCTTCTACCGCTCCCCGGCACCGGGTGCCCAGGCCTTCGCCGAGGTCGGCTCCCAGGTCAAGAAGGGCGAGACGGTGTGCATCGTCGAGGCCATGAAGATGATGAACCAGATCGAAGCCGAGCGTGATGGGGTGGTCGAGGCCATCCTGGTAGAGGACGGCGAGCCGGTGGAATTCGATCAGCCCCTGGTCGTCATCGCCTGAACGTCACCTCCCTCTTCATTCACCCGATACTGGCGGACCCATCATGCTGGACAAGGTTCTAATCGCCAACCGCGGCGAGATCGCCCTGCGCATCCTGCGCGCCTGCAAGGAGCTGGGCATCAGGACGGTGGCGGTCCACTCCACGGCCGACCGCGAGCTGATGCATGTGCGCCTGGCCGACGAGGTCGTGTGCATCGGGCCGGCATCATCGGCCCAGTCCTACCTCAACATCCCGGCGCTGATCAGTGCCGCCGAGGTCACCGATAGCAGTGCCATCCACCCCGGCTATGGCTTTCTCTCCGAGAATGCCAACTTCGCCGAGCAGGTCGAGCGCTCCGGATTCACGTTCATCGGCCCCCGGGCCGAGACCATACGCCTGATGGGCGACAAGGTCAGCGCCATCGAGTCGATGAAGAAGGCGGGCGTGCCGACGGTACCCGGCTCCGACGGCCCCCTGCCCGAGGACGACGAAGGCGAGATACTGGCCACCGCACGCCGTATCGGCTACCCGGTGATCATCAAGGCGGCCTCCGGCGGCGGCGGCCGTGGCATGCGCGTGGTACACACCGAGGCCCACCTGCTCTCCGCGGTGAACGTGACACGCACCGAGGCGCATTCGGCCTTCGGCGACGGCACCGTCTACATGGAGAAGTTCCTCGAGAACCCGCGCCATGTGGAGGTACAGGTGCTGGCCGATGGCCAGGGCAATGCCATTCACCTCTATGACCGCGACTGCTCCCTGCAGCGCCGTCACCAGAAGGTGATCGAGGAGGCCCCGGCGCCGATGCTCGACCCCGAGGCACGCGCCGCGGTGCTCGAGGCCTGCCGCGAGGCATGCATCACCATCGGTTATCGCGGTGCCGGCACCTTCGAGTTCCTCTACGAGGATGGCCAGTTCTTCTTCATCGAGATGAATACCCGCGTACAGGTGGAGCACCCGGTCACCGAGATGGTCACCGGCGTGGATATCGTCAGGGAGCAGCTGCGCATCGCCTCGGGCCTGCCCCTCTCCATCCGCCAGGAAGATGTGCAGGCCAACGGCCACGCCTTCGAGTGTCGCATCAACGCCGAGGACCCGCGCACCTTCATGCCGTCTCCCGGCCAGGTGACGCTCTACCATCCACCGGGCGGCCTGGGCGTGCGCATGGATTCGCACCTCTATACCGGCTATACGGTACCGCCCCACTACGACTCGCTGATCGGCAAGCTGATCACCTGGGGCGCGGACCGCGAGACGGCGTTGACCCGCATGCGCGTCGGCCTGGACGAGCTGCTGGTGGAGGGCATCAAGACCAACACCGAGCTGCACAAGGACCTGGTACGCGACGGGTACTTCCAGCAGGGCGGCGTCAATATCCACTATCTGGAAAAGAAGCTGGGCATCTAGCCGGCCCGGCCACGATGCAAGCGGGGCGGCCACGGCCGCCCCGCTTGCGTTATCGCCCCCCTTGCCAATCGGAGACCCCATGCCCTGGCTGCAACTCAAGGCCCATATCGCCCCGGAACAGGCCGAAACCCTCGAAGAGCTGCTGCTCGCCGAAGGCGCCACCGCCATCACCCTGCAGGATGCCCACGATGACCCGGTCTTCGAACCGGAGCGCGGCAGCACCCCGTTGTGGCACGAGACGGTACTCACCGGACTCTACGATGACCTCGAGGGGGTCGACGCCATGCTCGAGCGGGTGCACCAGGCCTGGGCTGCCGAGCAGCCCGAGGACCCCTGCCCCGAGGTCGAAGTGGAGCTGCTTGCCGACCGCGACTGGGAGCGCGAGTGGATGGACGACTTCACCCCGATGCAGATGGGCGAGCGGCTGTGGATCGTTCCCAGCTGGCATGAGCCTCCCGAGCCCGGGGCGGTCAACCTGCACCTGGACCCGGGGCTCGCCTTCGGTACCGGCACTCACCCGACCACCGCACTCTGCCTGGCCTGGCTCGATGCCCTGGCCATCACCGAGGCCCTCGAGGGGCAGACGATTCTCGATATCGGCACCGGCTCGGGCATTCTGGCCATTGCCGCCCTCAAGCTGGGTGCCCGACGTGCCCTGGGGACCGATATCGACCCCCAGGCGCTGACGGCGAGCCGCGACAATGCCGAGCGCAACGGCGTCGCGGAGGCCTCCCTGGGACTCTGCTACCCGGAACAGCTTGACGACGCCGAGGCATTTCCCATCGTGGTGGCCAATATTCTCGCCGGCCCACTCGTCGAGATGGCGCCGATGATCGCCGGCCACGTCGCCACGGGGGGGCGCCTGGCGCTTTCCGGCATACTCGAGAACCAGGCCGAAGAGGTGCTTCAGGCCTATCGCGAGCAGGGCCTGCTGATGGACGAACCGGTCACCCGGGAAGGCTGGGTCCGCCTCACCGGCCGCCGCCCCGCCTAGACGCTACCACTTCACCCTTCTCGATGGGGGGCGTATGATATGCCCCCCTCTCGCCGCGACTGTCCGAGCCATGCCCGACTCCAGCCAGCCACTGCCCCGCATCGGTGATCACACCCTGCCCAACCGGGTTATCCTGGCACCGATGGCCGGTGTGACCGACCGCCCCTTTCGCCAGCTCTGTCGCCAGCTGGGCGCCGGCCTGGTGGTCGGCGAGATGGTGACCTCGGACCCCAGCCTGTGGCATACCCGCAAGTCGCGGCTCCGCATGGACCACCGGGGTGAACCGGGGCCGCGCAGCGTGCAGATCGCCGGGGGCGATGCCGCCATGCTGGCCAGGGCCGCCCGACTCAATGCCGACCAGGGCGCCGATATCATCGACATCAACATGGGCTGTCCGGCCAAGAAGGTCTGCAACAAGGCGGCCGGCTCGGCATTGCTGCGCGATGAAGCCCTGGTGGCCGATATCCTCAGCGCCGTGGTGGCAGCGGTCGAGGTACCGGTGACGCTCAAGATTCGTACCGGCTGGTGCGCCGAGAGCAACAACGCCCTGCGCGTGGCACGCCTGGCCGAAGAGGCCGGCATCCAGGCCCTGGCCGTACACGGCCGCCATCGTCAGCAGCGCTACTCCGGCCACGCCGAGTATGACACCATCGCCGCCATCAAGGCGGCCGTCACGATTCCGGTGTTCGCCAACGGCGATATCGCCTCCCCGGAAAAGGCCGCCGCCGTCCTCGACTATACTGGGGCCGATGCGGTGATGATCGGCCGGGGGGCGCAGGGCAACCCCTGGGTCTTCCGCGAAACCGACCACTACCTCCGCCACGGCGAACACCTGGCACCACCGGATGATATCGAACGCACCGAGGTACTCCGCAACCATCTGGGTGCACTGCACGATTTCTACGGTGACACCATGGGCGTGCGCATCGCGCGCAAGCATGTTGGCTGGTACCTGGCCGGCGACGCCTGCATCGCCGAGGCATCGCGCCGTGAACTCAAGGGGCGCTTCAATCGCCTCGAAAGCCCTGCCGAACAGTATCGCTTTATCGACGACCTCTTTGGTCATGCCCGCTCGTCGACCGCTGCGTCGGATGAGCCGGGCGAGACCGCGAAAGGAATACGAGCCGCATGACCAGTCAAGCCCTTCCCTCCGACCCAGCGCTTTCGCAAGACCGCCCACCGAACGAGGCAACGACGGAACTGGCCTCGTCGCAGGCTGGCCAGCAGCCCCTGCGTGAAGCCGTGGACCTCTCCATGCGCCGCTATTTCGCGCATCTGGATGGCGGCGAAGTGACCGGCCTCTACGCCATGGTGATGGCCGAAGTCGAGGCCCCCCTGCTCGCCTCCGTGCTCGAGCACACCCAGGGCAATCAGACCCGCGCCGCCGAGATGCTCGGCCTCAACCGCGGCACACTTCGCAAAAAACTCAAACAGTATGACTTGATATAATGAAGGGAGCCTCGGGCTCCCTTTCGGTGCGTGACACGCCTCGCCATCACGACCTTCCACTGACTCTTCACCCCCTCCCATCCACCGTCCCAGACGTCAAGAGAGTGTTACCATGGCCCAAGCCTCCTCCCCTCCGGTACGCCGCGCCTTGATCAGCGTTTCCGACAAGACCGGTATCGTCGACTTTGCCCGCGGGCTCAACGAGCACGGCGTCGAGCTGCTCTCGACCGGCGGCACCTTTCGCCTGCTCCAGGAGCACGGCATCGCGGTGACCGAGGTCTCCGAGCATACCGGCTTCCCCGAGATCATGGACGGCCGCGTCAAGACGCTGCACCCGAAGATCCACGGCGGCATCCTGGGGCGTCGCGGCCAGGATGACGAGGTCATGGCGGAACACCATATCGCGCCCATCGACATGGTGGTGGTCAACCTCTATCCCTTTGCCCAGACGGTCGCAAAGCCCGACTGCACCCTCGAGGACGCCATCGAGAACATCGATATCGGCGGCCCCACCATGGTGCGTGCCTGCGCCAAGAACCACGCCCACACCAGCATCGTGGTCGATGCCGCCGACTATGCCCGGGTACTGGCCGAGATCGCCTCTCAGGACGGCCGGGTATCCGACGCGACCCGCTTCGACCTGGCGGTGAAGGCCTTCGAGCATACCGCCGGCTACGACGCCGCCATCGCCGACTACCTCGGCCAGCGGGTACCCGGTGGCGAGGCGGGGTTCCCGCGGACCTACAACCTGCAATTCGAGAAGAAGCAGGCCATGCGTTACGGCGAGAATCCTCACCAGAACGCGGCCTTCTACGTCGAGGCCGATGCCAGCGAGCCCTCGGTATCCACCGCCGTGCAGCTCAATGGCAAGGCGCTCTCCTTCAACAATGTCGCCGATACCGATGCCGCCTTCGAATGCGTCAAGGCCTTCACCGATACCGCCTGCGTCATCGTCAAGCATGCCAACCCCTGCGGCGTGGCGGTGGGCGCCAGCGCCAGGGAGGCCTACGACAAGGCCTTCGCCACCGACCCCACCAGTGCCTTCGGCGGCATCATCGCCTTTAACGTGGCACTGGATGCCGACACCGCCCGGGCCATTATCGACCGGCAGTTCGTCGAGGTCATCATCGCCGCCGGCGTCGACGACGAGGCCGCCAGGATCGTCGCCGAGAAGCAGAATGTGCGCCTGCTCGACGTGGGGACCAGCTGGCCCGATGAGCGCGGCCACGCCCATGATGTCAAGCGTGTCACCGGCGGCTTGCTGGTCCAGGACCGTGACCTGGGCATGGTGGGCCGCGACGAACTCACGGTGGTCAGCGAGCGCGTGCCCACCGAGCAGGAACTCCGCGACCTGGCCTTCGCCTGGAAGGTGGCCAAGTACGTCAAGTCCAATGCCATCGTCTACGCCAAGGATGGCCAGACCGTCGGGGTGGGTGCCGGCCAGATGAGCCGCGTCTATTCGGCCCGTATCGCCGGCATCAAGGCCGCCGACGAGGGCCTCTCGGTGCCCGGCTCGGTGATGGCCAGCGACGCCTTCTTCCCGTTCCGTGACGGCATCGATGCCGCCGCCGCCGCCGGCATCGCCGCCGTGATCCAGCCCGGCGGCTCCATGCGCGACCAGGAAGTGATCGACGCCGCCAATGAGGCCGGCATCGCCATGGTGTTTACCGGCATGCGCCACTTCCGCCACTAAGCGCCTGCGGCGAGCTGTAAGCCGTAAGCCGTAAGCCGTAAGCCGTAAGCCGTAAGCCGTAAGCCGTAAGCCGTAAGCCGTAAGCCGTAAG
>NZ_CANLFS010000002.1 GCF_947490095.1 uncultured Halomonas sp.
TCCAGCTTCCAGCTTCCAGCTTCCAGCTTCCAGCTTCCAGCTTCCAGCTTCCAGCTTCCAGCTTCCAGCTTACGGCTTACGTCTCGCCGAGCGGGTCCAGTCCGGCTTCGCGGAGCATGGCGCAGAGACGAATCAGCGGCAGGCCGATCAGGGTGTTGGGGTCGTCGCCTTCCAGGCGTTCGAACAGGGTGATGCCCAGCCCCTCCATGCGAAAGCTGCCGGCGCACTCCAGCGGCTGCTCCCGTTCTACATAGCGAGCAATCTCGTCGTCATGGAGCCGGCGAAACACCACATCATAGGTCTCATGGCACACCCGGTGATGGCCGTTGCGGGTATCCACCACCGCCAGGCCGGTAAGAAAGCGCACGCGGTTGCCCGAGAAACGCGCCAGCTGGGCGCGGGCGGCGGCCGGATCGGCGGGCTTGCCCAGGATATCGCCGGCGAAGAGTGCGACCTGATCGGAGCCGATGATCAGGTGCTTGGGCCATTCGCCGGCGAGCCGCTGCGCCTTGGTGAGTGCCAGTCGGTGCACCAGGCCGCCGGGCGATTCGCCGGGGCGGGGGCTTTCGTCGATCTCGGGACTTTGCCAGGCGTAGGGGAGGCCCAGGCGGTCAAGCAGCTGGCGTCGCCAGCGTGACCCGGAGGCGAGGACGAGGCGTGGCATGCGGGGGCTCCAGGAGAATAAGGGGCGTGCAGGGTAGCATGCTCTTCTGTGCATCGGCGGCTTTGACAGGGAGGGAGGGAGTGCCTATCATTGCGCGCCTATGTTGACCACACGACTCCCCGATCGGGTCGAGCCTTACAAGCTCGCCGCCCGTGCCGAACATCTCGAAGGCCTGATGGCCCTGAGCGCCCTGACACGATTGACCGAAGAGGTCGGTCGGCAGGAGGGCGACGTCGAGGTGTGGCTGGATTTCACCATCGACGTCCAGGGTCGCCATGAGATTCACGGGCGACTGAGGGCAACGCTGCAGCTGCCCTGTCGGCGCTGCCTGCGGCCCATGGCCCAGGACGTCGAGAGCGAGTTCCTGCTCGGCATGGTCACCAGCGATGCCTTGGCGGCCGAGTTGCCCAGCACCCATGAGCCGGTGCTGGTGGAAAACGAACAGCTGAACCTGCTGACGGTAGTCGAGGATGAATTGATCCTCAGCCTTCCTCAGGTGGTTTACCACGATGAGGCCGACTGTGCGGTCTCTCGCGACCAGCTGACCAGCGGGGAGGATGTTGCGGCATCCCACGAGCCCGCAGCCAGCCCCTTCGACGTGCTTCGGCATCTCAAGGGCAAAAAAACCGATTGATTACCGATTCACTCTGGAGTGAGATCCCATGGCAGTTCAAAAGAACCGCAAGACCCGTTCCACGCGCGGCATGCGTCGCAGCCACGACTCCCTGAGCGCCCCGACCCTCTCCCAGGACAAGGAGACCGGTGCGACTCACCTGCGTCACCATGTCTCTCCGGATGGCTTCTACCGTGGTCGCAAGGTCGTCGACGCATAAGTCGACGACGCGACCCGCGGTGACCCCCGGCTCCTGATCCCGCCTCATGCGAATCGCCATCGATGCCATGGGAGGGGATCTCGGTCCAGGTGCCGCGGTACGCGGTGCCGCCGGGGCGGTCCTCCAGGAGTCTCGTCTCGCGTTGAGTCTGTTTGGCCCTCGGGCCCGTCTCGAGCGTGAGATCGCCAACCTGCCGCGGCGCCTCGCCGCGGCAGGTTCGCGTATGGAGGTTGTGGATGCCCCCGGTGAGATAGCCTCGGGGCTGCGTCCATCCGAAGCCCTGCGTCATGGCGATGACACCAGCATGGCGCGCATGCTCGACTGCCTGGTGGCGGGGGATGCCCAGGCGGGCGTCAGCGGCGGCAACACCGGGGCCTTGATGGCACTGGGGCGGCGTGCCCTGGGGACGGTGGCCGGCATTCCTCGCCCGGCGATCAGTACCGCGATCCCTACGCGTGAGCAGGGGCGCTGCTACCTGCTCGACCTGGGGGCCAACGTCGACGCCTCTGCCGACCGCCTGGTGGACTTCGCCCGCATGGGCGAGGCGATGGCGCGCCATGTGGACGGGCTGGCGCGGCCGCGGGTGGCGCTGCTCAATATCGGCGCCGAGGGGATCAAGGGGACCGCCGCCGTTCGTCAGGCCGACGCGCGGTTGCGTGAACTGGCGGCGTTCGATTATCGCGGCTACGTCGAGGGTGACGGCATCTTCGCCGGGCATGTCGACGTGGTGGTCTGCGATGGCTTTGTCGGCAATATCGTGCTCAAGGCCAGCGAAGGATTGGCGCGCATGTTGGTGGGCCGGGTTCAGGCCACCTTCGAGGCGCACTGGGGTAGCCGCCTGGTCGGCCTGCTGGCCAGGCCGGCGCTGCGCCGCCTGCGTGGCGAGCTGGACCCGGTCCGTTACAACGGCGCCAGCCTGTTGGGGCTGGCGGGCATCGTGGTGAAGAGCCACGGTGGGTCCGATGCCGAGGGGTTTCGCTATGCCGTGCTGCGCGCCGTGCAGGAGGTGGAGCATGACCTGCCTCGGTGTCTGGCGCGAGAGCTGGGCGATACTCGGCAGGATTCTGCGTCTCGCGTCGGTGCGGCCGACGGGGATGAAAGGCAATAAAAGTAAAGGTGACAAAGATGACTCAACCGCTCGCCCTCGTGTTTCCCGGACAGGGGTCCCAGCAGGTCGGCATGCTGCGTGAGCTTGCGGAGCGCTACAGCGTGGTGGGCACCACCTTCGAGGAGGCATCGGAGGCGCTCGGCTACGACCTCTGGCAGGTCGTCCAGGAGGGGCCCGCCGAGGCGCTCAATGCGACCGCCTGCACCCAGCCGGCATTGCTTGCCGCGAGCGTGGCGGTCTGGCGTATCTGGCAGGAGCTCGAGGGGCCGCGGCCCAACACCATGGCCGGTCACAGCCTCGGTGAATACAGCGCCCTGGTGTGTGCCGGGGTGATGCCCTTTGCCGAGGGAGTCCGGTTGGTTAAATTGCGTGGCGAGGCGATGCAGGCCGCGGTACCCGCGGAGCAGGGAGCCATGGCGGCGATTCTGGGCCTCGATGATGCCGTGGTGGAGCAGGCCTGTGCCGAGTCGGCCCAGGGCGATGTGGTCTCGGCGGTGAACTACAATGCCCCCGGACAGGTAGTGATCGCCGGCAGCAAGGCGGCCGTCGAGCGGGCCATTGCGGCCTGCCAGGCGGCAGGAGCCAAGCGGGCCATGCCGCTGCCGGTCTCGGTGCCTTCCCACTGTGCCCTGATGGAGCCCGCCGCCGAGCGACTGGCCGCCGCCATGAGCGAGGTGTCACTCAAGGCGCCGCGCTATACGGTGATCCAGAACGTCGACGCCCAGGCCCATGCCGATGTCGAGACCCTGCGCGCACGACTGATCGAGCAGCTCTATCGTCCGGTGCGCTGGACCGCCTGCGTCGAGGCCATGAGCGAGCGGGGCGTCGACGTCTTTATCGAGTGCGGGCCGGGCAAGGTGCTGACCGGTCTTGGCAAGCGTATTGCCCGCGGCAGCAAGGGGCTCGCGGTCAATGATCCTGACAGCCTCGATGCCGCCCTGGAGCTGGCGCGCAGTGTGGCATCCAGCAACGGTTGATCATTTTCCACAGGATGAGGCGTAACTTTCATGACTAGCGAAACCAGAGTCGCCCTGGTCACCGGGGCCAGTCGCGGCATCGGTCGGGCCATTTCCCATGAGCTGGGTCGCCAGGGCCGCATCGTGATCGGCACGGCGACCAGCGAGGCCGGGGCCGAGCGAATCGATGCCGACCTCAAGGCCCATGGCATCGAGGGTGCCGGAAGGTGTCTCGACGTGACCGATCAGGCCAGCGTCGATGCCGTGGTCAAGTCGATCGGCGAGGAGTTCGGCGCGCCGACCATCCTCGTCAATAATGCCGGCATTACACGCGACAACCTGTTGATGCGCATGAAGGAAGGGGAGTGGGACGATGTCGTCGACACTAACCTGAAGTCGGTCTATCGTGTCAGCAAGGCCTGCCTGCGGGGCATGACCCGCGCCCGCTTCGGGCGTATCGTCAGCATCAGCTCGGTCGTGGCGAGCATGGGCAACCTGGGGCAGACCAACTATGCGGCCGCCAAGGCGGGCATGGAAGGTTTCACACGTGCCCTGGCGCGTGAGGTGGCATCGCGTGCCATTACCGTCAATGCGGTGGCCCCCGGCTTTATCGCCACGGACATGACCGAGGCCCTCCCCGAGCAGCAGCAACAGGCCCTGCTTGGCCAGATTCCGCTTTCGCGCCTCGGAAAGCCCGAGGAGGTCGCGGCCGCGGTGGGCTTTCTCACCGGCGAGACGGCCAGTTATATTACCGGCGAGATCATGCATGTTAACGGCGGCATGAACATGCGTTGAGAGGCGCCGGGACCGGTGGTTGCGCCGGCCCCGGGGGCTCTATACACTACCCCGCAGTTTCCGGCTTGCGGATCTGGAACCCCAAACGGCTGGTCATCTGGACGGCCAATGTGAACGACTGGAGTACGTCATAATGAGCACCATCGAAGAGCGCGTTAAGAAGGTTGTGGCCGAGCGCCTGAACGTCAAGGAAGAGGACATCCAGAACAGCTCCTCCTTCACCGAAGATCTGGGCGCCGATTCCCTGGATACCGTCGAGCTGGTCATGGCGCTCGAGGAGGAGTTCGACACCGAGATTCCCGACGAGGAAGCCGAGAAGATCACCACCGTCCAGGAAGCCATCGACTACGTTAACGCTCACCAGTAAGCCTGGTGGCGGTCGATGCCGCTTGCTGATGCTCGGGGCCGGCCTCGCCGGAACGGCCCCACGAAAGCCGCCCTCGGGGCGGCTTTTTCGCACCCGGACAACATGTCTGTGCTCTTCCAGGGCGGCATGTCGCAGGGAGAGTCGTTATAATGCGCCTGACTAAGCGGCCCGGACGGGCCGTGATCATCCTGGATGCCTGGAGGAGCGTTGATGACACGTAGACGAGTAGTGGTGACGGGCCTGGGCCTGGTCACCCCGGTGGGGAATACCGTGGCAGAGAGCTGGGGCAATATCGTGTCCGGCAAGAGCGGTATCGCGCCCATTGAGCATTTCGATGTCAGCGGCTTCAACACGCGCTTCGGCGGTTCGGTGAAGGACTTCGATATCAGTCCCTACCTGAACACCAAGGAAGCCCGCAAGATGGATCTGTTCATCCAGTACGGCATGGCGGCCGGGGGACAGGCAATCCAGGATGCCGGCATCGAGTGTACCGAGGAGAATGCCCAGCGTTTCGGTGTGGCCATCGGCTCCGGCATCGGCGGGCTGCCGATGATCGAGCATAACCACAACGCCATGTTGAAGAGTGGGCCGCGGCGTATCTCGCCGTTCTTCGTGCCCGGCTCGATCATCAACATGATCTCCGGCAACCTGGCGATCCAGCATGGCTTTCGCGGCCCCAATATCGCGATCACCACCGCCTGCACCACCGGTACCCACAACATCGGCTACAGCGCGCGGACCATCGCCTATGGTGATGCCGATGTGATGGTGTGTGGCGGCGCCGAAATGGCCACCACGCCATTGGGGCTGGGCGGGTTCTCGGCGGCCCGGGCGCTCTCTACCCGCAATGATTCGCCGGAGGAAGCCAGCCGACCCTGGGACCGCGACCGCGACGGCTTCGTGCTCTCCGACGGTGCCGGTGTGCTGGTGCTGGAGGAGTACGAGCATGCCAAGGCGCGCGGGGCGACCATCTATGCGGAAGTGGCCGGCTTCGGCATGAGCGATGACGCCTACCATATGACGTCCCCGCCCGAAGACGGCAGCGGCGCGGCCCTGTCCATGGCCAATGCCGTGCGCGATGCGGGCCTCGAGCCGGCCTCGATCGACTATATCAACGCCCACGGTACCTCCACGCCTTTGGGGGATCTGGCCGAGAGCCTGGCCGTGCAGCGTGTGATGGGCGAGGCCGCCAAGTCGGTCGCCGTCAGCTCCACCAAGTCGATGATCGGACACCTGCTGGGTGCCGCGGGCGCCGTCGAGGCGGTGTTCTCGATTCTGGCGATCCGCGACCAGGTGGCGCCCCCCACCATCAACCTGGATAACCCCCAGGAGGGCTGTGAGCTCGACTATGTGCCTCACACGGCTCGCGAGATGAAGATCGACGTGACCCTGTCGAATTCCTTCGGCTTCGGTGGCACCAACGGCACCCTGGTCTTCACCAGGGTGTGAGCGAGGGGCATGTGAGCGAGCCGGCTAGCTGGCCCCTGGACGATCGCGGTGCCGCCTACGGTGACGGCCTCTTCGAGACCATCCTGATCAGGGACGGGCGTGCGCTACTCTGGGATGAGCATCTGGCCCGCCTGGCGCGTGGCTGCCGGGTGCTGGGCATGCCGATGCCCGCCGAGCATGACCTGGCCCGGCCCCTGGCCGAGGCGGGGGCGGGGCTCGAGGTGCTCAAGCTGATGCTGACCCGGGGGAGTGGTGGGCGGGGCTATCGCCCGCCGGCCTCTCCCGTGCCGCGCCTGCGCTGGCGGCTGGCGCCCTTCGCCCCGGATGCATCCCGCTGGCGGCTGGGCGTGAGGGTACGGCATTGTCGCCTGCGTCTCGCGGGGCAGCCGCTCCTGGCCGGGGTCAAGCACCTCAATCGCCTGGAAAACGTGCTCGCACGCCGCGAATGGGACGATGACGCCATCGCCGAGGGGCTGCTCAGCGATGAGGCGGGGTGCCTGGTCGAGGCGACCGCCATGAACCTCTTCTGGCAGCGCGCCGACCGCCTGGAAACGCCTTCGCTCGCGCGTTGCGGGGTCGCGGGCACCCTGCGCGAGGCCCTGATGTCACGCGTCGAGATCCACGAGGTCGAGGCGGGAGGCGAGGCGCTGGACCAGGCCGAGGCCGTCTGGCTGGGCAATTCCGTGCAGGGTATCTGGCCGGTTGTACGCCTGGACGATGCGTCGGGCAGGGTGCGCCGTCGCTGGACGCTCGGTGGCCTTCATCGCCACTTCCAGGCCGAGGCCCACGGCGTGTTGGGGTATCCGACGCCTGACGCTTTCTGAATCGAGAGGACTCCAATGCGGCGAGTGTTGATCTGCCTTCTACTGCTGCTCGCGGTGGCCGTCACGGCACTGTGGGGTGGCTATCGCTACTGGCAATCGCGTCTTTCGGCCCCGGTCGCGATCGACGAGGCGATGCTCTATGAGGTGCCCCGCGGGGCCGGCTACCATCGCGTGGTGAGCGACCTGGTGAGGCGAGGCGTGGTCGAGGATGGCTGGGCCTTCCGGGCCCTGGCGCGCCTCGATCCCGAGCACCTGCCGCGGCTGCGCCCCGGGGAGTTCCGCCTGGAGCCCGGCATGAGCGGCCGTGACGTGCTCCAGCGGCTGGGTAGCGACCAGCTGGTGACCTATCCGTTGACCGTCCCCGAGGGCTGGACCTTCCGGCAGATGCGCGATGCCCTGGCGGCGGCGCCGAAGCTCGAACACCGCACCGAGGGGCTCGGCGATGACGAGGTCATGTCACTGCTGGGGCGCGAGGGCGAGCATCCCGAAGGCCGGTTCTTTCCCGATACCTACCTCTATCACAAGGGGGTAAGCGACCTGGAGATCCTCGAACAGGCGCTGTCACGCATGACGGCCACCCTCGAGGAAGTCTGGGCACGGCGGGCCGAGGATCTGCCCTTCGAGACTCCCTATGCGGCCCTGATCATGGCGTCGCTGATCGAGCGCGAAACGGGGGCCCCCGAGGAGCGGCGCGAGATAGCGGGCGTCTTCAAGCGCCGGCTCGAGCAGGGGATGCGCCTGCAGACCGACCCCACCGTCATCTACGGCATGGGGGAGCGCTATGCGGGCAATATCACCCGAGCCGACCTGCGCGAGGCCACCCCCTACAATACCTATGTCATCGACGGCATGCCGCCTACGCCGATTGCCCTGCCGGGACGGGCCGCCCTGGAAGCCGCCGTCGACCCGCTGCCCGGGGACACGCTCTACTTCGTGGCCAAGGGCGACGGCACACACCACTTCTCGCGCACGCTGCGTGAGCACAATAATGCGGTCAATCGCTATATCCGCAATCGCTGATTGGAGCAGGCATGGGCAAACAACACTCCGAACGGCCAGCGAAAAGTGCCGGGGACACTCCGGAGCGACGCGAAGCCGGGCGCTTTATCACCCTGGAAGGGGGCGAAGGGGTCGGCAAGTCCACCAACCGGGCACGGGTGGTGGCGTGGCTGGAGTCACGGGGCCTGGAGGTCGTCCAGACGCGTGAACCCGGAGGGACGCCCCGGGCCGAGGCCATCCGCGGCCTGCTGCTCGACCCGGATGAGCCGGAACCGCTGGATGATGATGCGGAATTGCTGCTGGTGTTTGCGGCCCGGGCCCAGCACCTGGCGCGGGTGATACGCCCGGCCCTGGCGCGGGGTGCCTGGGTCGTGTGTGACCGCTTCACCGACGCCACCTTCGCCTATCAGGGCGCCGGGCGTGGCCTCGACGATGCGCGAATCGCCGAACTCGAGGCCTTCGTCCAGCAGGGCCTTGCCCCGGACCTGACCCTGCTCCTCGATATGCCCATGACGGCAGCACAGCGGCGCCTGGAACAGCGTGGTGAGCGGCGCGACCGCTTCGAGCAGGAGCGCGGCGACTTCTTCGAATCGGTGCGCCAGGCCTATCTGGCCCGCGCCGCCCAGGCGCCGGAACGTATCGCGATCATCGACGCCGCCCGCTCCCGGGAGGCGGTCGGCGAGCAGATCGAGCGGGTGCTTGAAAAGAGAGTGGCGGCATGGCGGAGCTGAATCCGGCGCCCATCACCACCCTGGCGCCGCTGCCCTGGCTTGGCGAGCGCTTCGAGGCGCTCTGTGAGCTGGCGGATAGCGGGCGGCTGCCCCATGCGCTGTTGATCTCCGGCCCACGGGGGATAGGCAAGCGTTCCCTGGTGGACGCCCTGGCCGCGCGAATCCTGTGTGCCGAGCCCGGTGCGATGGCCTGTGGCCGCTGTCACGGCTGCCGGATGCTGGCCTCCGGCTACCATCCTGATCTGATGTGCGTCGAGCTGGAGGAGGGCAAGCGCCAGATCCGCATCGATGCCATTCGCGAGGTCAACCATTTCGTTGCCCAGACCGCCCAGCAGGGGGGCTACCGGGTCATCCTCATCGCGCCTGCCGAGGCGCTCAACGTGGCCGCGGCCAACGCGCTGCTCAAGAGCCTGGAGGAGCCCGGCACCAGGACGCTCTTCCTGCTGTTGTCGGATATTCCATCGCGGCTGCTGCCCACCATTCGCTCGCGCTGTCAGCACTGGAGCCTGGCCGTACCCGCTCCCGACGCCTGCCTGCCCTGGCTTGCCGAGCGCCTCGGGGACCCGGAGGAGGCCGGTTTCTGGTTAACGGTTGCCGGTGGGTTGCCGCGCCAGGCCGTGCGCCTGGCGACGCCCGATGCCAGGGCCCTGCGCCAGCAGCTGGTGGAAACCTTCGAGGCGCTCGTGCGGGGCGCGGAACCCGTGGCCGAGGCGGCCCGGCTTGACCGTCAGTCCATCGATGCCATCCTGTGGTACGGTATTGCCTGGCTCGAGGACTTGATTCGCCTGGGGCTTTCCGGAGACGCGAGAGGCCTGTGCAATCCCGACCTGCTCCCGCTCTATCGCCAGGCGGTCAAGAATGCCAGGGTGCGCGACTGGTTTCGCCTGCTCGATTATGCCCGGGAAGAGCGTCGCCTGCTGGCGGCCGGCGGCAATCCCAATCCCCAACTGGTGCTGGAAGCCTGGCTGGTGCGATGGTCCGCATTGCTGCGGTCTTGATACGGGGCCCTGGCCCCCGAGCCCTATGCCCCGCAGGAGGAAGCCATGGTGACCCCGCAAGCGCTGTCGCTGACGATCCAGGATACCCGGGCATTGTTCTCGGCCTATATGCCGGCGCTCGAACGAGGTGGCCTCTTCGTGCCCACTCGCGAGCGTTATGAACTGGGCCAGCAGATCCACCTGCTGTTGGCACTGCCTGGTGATTTTGATGCGGTCCCCGTCACCGGCCGGGTCATCTGGATCACGCCGGACGGGGCCTCGGGTGGGCGCCCGCCCGGGGTGGGCATTCACTTCGACGCGGCGGACTCGCCTATCCGCGACCGCATCGAGCGCCTGCTCGCCGGGCATCCCGACGACGGCACACCGACCCATACGCTCTGACGAGCGTTTCGCCATTCACTGTTTTCGGTATCTGACCGCATGTTTGTTGACTCTCATTGCCATCTCGACCGTCTCGACCCCGCCACCCATGACGGGGACCTCGCCGCGACCCTGGACGCCGCCCGCGCGCGCGGTGTGAAACAGTTCCTGGCCATCGGGGTCACGCTCGATGACCTGCCGGGAGTGGCCGCCATCGCGCGCGAGCATGATGACGTGGTGATCTCCGCCGGGGTCCACCCCTTGCATCGGCTAGACCAGGAGCCGAGCATCGAAGCCATCAAGGAGGGCGCCGAGCGCTATGGGGCGGTGGCCATCGGCGAGTGCGGTCTCGACTATCATTACCTGGAGAAGGCCCCGGACGAGGTGCCATCGCGAGAGGTGCAGCGCGAGCGCTTCCGGCGCCAGCTGGTCGCGGCCACCGAGCTCGAACTGCCGGTGATCATTCATACCCGGGAGGCGCGTGACGAGACGCTGGCGCTGATCCGCGAGCATACCAATCCCGAGGTCGGTGGCGTGCTGCACTGTTTCACCGAGGATCTCGATATGGCGCGGGAGGCGGTACGCCACGGCTTCTATATCTCGCTTTCGGGGATCCTGACCTTTCATAGCGCCCGGGCGCTGCGTGAGGTCGCCAGGCGGGTGCCGCTGGACCGGCTGTTGATCGAGACCGATAGCCCCTACCTGGCCCCGGTCCCGTATCGCGGGAAACCCAACGAGCCGGCCTGGGTGGTCGAGGTGGCCGAATGCATCGCCGCCGAGCGCGGGATCAGCGTCGAGGAGGTCGCCATGCAGACCACCGCCAACTTCTATCGGCTATTTCGTGCCGCCGCCCCCGAGGTCACCGAGGAGATGCGCGGCGTCCTGCAGGGTGCCGGCCTGGTCAAGTAGGAGTCGTACGATGAACCTGGAACCGTTGGTGGCACAGATCGACCCCGGGGGCGATATTCCTCCGGTGGATGAGTGGCATCCCGAACATGTTGGGGAGATGGACCTGGTGGTCGCCGCCGATGGGCGGTGGATTCATGAGGGCGCCGCCATCTCCAGGCCGCGCCTGGTACGCCTGCTGTCCACCATCCTGCGCCGAGACGCCGATGGTCGTCATGTGCTGGTCACGCCGGCCGAGAAGCAGCGGATTCGTGTCGAGGACCGTCCCTTCCTGGTGGTCGATGCCGAGCGTGACGCCGAGGGTACCTGGTGGCTGACCACCAATGTGGGAGATCGGTTGTCGCTGGGGGCCGACCATGCCTTCACGCTCAGCGAGACCCCCGCCGGTGAGGTCGTGCCCGAGGTTCCGGTACGCTTCGGCCTCGCCGCGCGGCTGGGACGCAACGTCTTCTATCGTCTGGTCGAGGAAGCCGCCCCCTTCACCCTGGAAGACGGCCGAGGGGCCCTGGGGATCCGCAGTGGCGGCCTCTGGCACCCGCTGGGCCTGGTCGACGGCGAGGTGGCGTGCGACTGACCGATGAACAGCGCGCCGTGGTCGAACACGGCGCCGGACACGCGCGTGTGGCCGCCGTGGCGGGGTCCGGCAAGACCACGACCATGGTGGCGAGGGTGTTGCGCCTGTTGGAGCGTGGCGTTGCGCCGCAGCGAATCCTGGTGCTCATGTTCAACCGCTCGGCGCGGGCGGACTTCCAGGCGCGCCTGGCGGCCATGGCGCCGAAGGGGCAGCGCCTACCGGACGTGCGTACCTTCCACTCCCTGGGCCATCGACTCAGCGCCAGCCTGACGCGCTGGGGCGCCCTCGCGCCCCGTCAGCTGCTCACCGCCGACTGGCAGCTCGAGCGCCTGCTGCGCCAGGCCACCCAGCTGGCATTGGGCGACCAGGACGCCGAGGCCAGGGAGTCGGCACTGGACGCCGAGCGGCTCGAGGCGCTGGCCCATTTCTGTGCCCTGGTGAAGGCCGAGATGGTCTCCGCCACCGAGCTGCACGAACGCCTGGATTACGGTGCGGAGACTCGCTACTTTCCGGCCGCCTTCGAGCAGGCCGAGGCGTTGCTGGAGCAACAGGGGCTGATGGGCTATGCGGATCTGCTGTATCGCCCTCTGCGTGTTCTCGAGGCGGACGCCGGCTTGCGCCGTCGCACCCAGGGGTATCTCGACCACGTCATCATCGACGAGTATCAGGACATCAATGTCGTCCAGCAGCGGCTGTTGGCGCTGCTCGCCGGCGAGCGCGCCGAGGTGATGGCGGTGGGGGATGCCAACCAGTGTATCTACGAGTGGCGCGGCGCCCACCCGGAGACCATGCTGGAGCGCTTCACCGCTACCTTCGGGGCCGCCGTGGACTATCCACTCTCCACCACCTTCCGGCATGGCCATGCCCTGGCGCTGGCGGCCAATCATGCCATCGACGCCAATCGGCGGCGCCCCGACCAGCAGTGCCTGGCGGCGCCCGGCAATCCCTTGACCCGGATCGAGGCGGGCGTGGGAAGCCGTGGCCTGCTGGAGGGCCTGGCCGCATGGCAGCAGCGGGGAAGGGGGCTTGCCGAGGCCTGTGTGCTGGTGCGCAGCTGGGCGCTCTCGGTGCCGCTGCAGCTGGCATTGCTGCGCGAGGGGATCGCCTTTCGCCTGGCCCGGGAGGACCGCTTCGTCTTTCGCCTGCCCCTGGTCCAGGCGCTGGCCGGCTACCTGCGTCTGGCCTGCGAGCCCGGCCTGCTTCGCGATCCGGCACACCTGGCCCTGTTGTTCGCTCAGCCGACGCCCTTCGTGGCCCGCGAGCGCCTCGAGGCGCTCGCGCGACGGCTAGCGGAAAGCCAGCGCTGGCCGGCGGCCCAGGATCCGCTGCTGGCGCCCTTGAAGCCCCATCAGAAGCGCACCCTCAAGAAGCGTTGGGCGCTGCTCTGCGAGCTGCCGCGGCTGGCATCCCGCCCCCCGGCCGAGCTGCTCGAGTATGTGGTGAGCGAGGTCGACGCCGAGAAGGTGCTCAAGCGTGCCGCGGCGCGGCGCGACAAGGGCGAGGAAGACGTGCGCCTGCTCGATGTGCTCAAGGACCAGGCCCGGGAGCTGGGCAACGATACCCGGGCCTTTATCGAGCTGCTGAGCCGGCCGGTGGAAAACCGCGAAGACGGTGTGCTGATCAACACCGTGCACGGAGCCAAGGGGCTGGAGTGGCCGCTGGTGGCGCTCGCCGGTGTCAATGAACAGGACTTTCCCCATTACACCCGGGATAATCCCCTATCCCCACAGCGCCTCGAAGAGGAGCGCCGGCTCTTCTATGTGGCCATTACCCGGGCCCGGGAGCGGTTGCTGCTGCTCCATGACGGGGGCGAGCACCGCCCCAGCCGCTTTCTCGCCGAGAGCGCCTGGGAGGAGTGCGACCGCCTGGCCCGGCGCCTGGACGAGCCCGGCGAAGGCTCCCTCGCGGTGTCGCGCCCGGCCCTGGTGGGGCATTACCTGACCCGGCTCGGCCGTGACCTCCCCCTGGTCCATGGGCACGAGGGCGTCGCCGAGCCGGGGCCCGATCCTCGCCGTTTCGACGTGGGACAGCGCTTGCGCCATGCGGTATTCGGTGACGGCGAGATCGACCTGGTGGAGGGGGACCCGGATAATCCGGTGATCGAGGTGCGCTTCCGGCATGCCGGCAGGCGACGCTTGATCGCCCGTCGCGCGCCCATCGAACTACTGCAAGGAGATCAGGCATGAACCAACCCTTGATCGCGGCCCGAGCGCTGGAGGAGGCCCTGGGGGGCCCGTGCCCCCCGCGTCTGCTGGATTGCCGGGCGCGCCTGGACGACCCCGGCGCCGGCCACGGGCTATGGCGGAAGGCGAGCCTGCCGGGCAGCCGGCATCTCGATCTGGATCGTGACCTGGCGGCGCCGCCGGGGGAGGGCGGGCGTCACCCGTTGCCCCGCCAGGCGGCGTTTACCGCGACGCTCCAGCGCCTGGGCGTGACCCCGGAGGTGCCGATAGTGGTCTACGACGATAAGGGCGGGCAGCTGGCCGCCGCCCGGGCCTGGTGGATGCTGGCCTGCTGGGCCGGCCACCCCGACGTCAGGGTGCTGGATGGCGGTATTCAGGCATGGCAGGCCCAAGGCGGTGAGCTGCGTGAGGGCGAGGAGGGCGCCGTGGACGCATCCGATTGGTGTCCGGACTATCGCGACGACGCCTGGGTGGCGGCGGATGCCCTCCTGCCGGCCGGTGGGGTCAAGATCGATGCCCGCAGTCGGGAGCGCTTCAGGGGAGAGGCCGAGCCCGTCGACCCGGTGGCGGGCCATATACCGGGCGCGGTCTGTCACCCCAGTGCCGACTACCTTGGTGAAGACGGGCGCTTCAAGAGCCCCCAGGACCTGGCCGCGGCGCTGCCGCCGGCCGATGAGGCGGTCGCCTACTGCGGCTCCGGCGTTACCGCCTGCCACATCATCCTCGCCTATGCGATAGCCGGCAGGCCCTTGCCCAGGCTCTACCCGGGCTCCTGGAGCGAGTGGATCCGCGACCCGGCCCGCCCCATCGCCACCGGTGAGCGATAAGCCATACGTGCTCGGCTTCGCCGAGGGCTGTAAGCCATACGCTGTAAGCGATACGAACCCCCTTGTGTGAGCCTTGATGGCGATACCCTGGCTTACGGCTTACGGCTTACGGCTTACGGCTTACGGCTTACGGCTTACGGCTTACGGCTTACGGCTTACGGCTTACATATTGGGATAGTTGGGCCCGCCGCCGCCCTCCGGGGCGACCCAGGTGATGTTCTGGGCCGGATCCTTGATGTCGCAGGTCTTGCAGTGCACGCAGTTCTGGAAGTTGATCTGGAACTGGGGCTTGCCGTCATCGCCTTCGACCACCTCATAGACCCCGGCCGGGCAATAACGCTGGGCCGGCTCGGCGTACTCCGGCAGGTTGTCGCGAATCGGCAGCTCCGGGTCGGCCAGCTTCAGATGGCAGGGCTGGTCCTCTTCATGGTTGGTATTGGAGAGAAACACCGAGGAGGGCTTGTCGAAGGAGAGCTTGCCGTCGGGCCTCGGGTACTCGATCTTCTCGCATTCGCTGGTCGGCTTGAGGCTGGCATGATCCGGGGTGGTGTCATGCAGGTTGGGCAGCTTGCCGCGCAGCAGCTGGTCGGCGAAGTTATAGGCCCCACCGACGACGGTCCCGTACTTGTGGATCGCCGGACCAAAGCTGGCGCTCTCCTTCAGCTCGGCATAGGCCCAGCTGGCTTCCCAGTTATCGGTGAAGGTGGTCAGCTCCTGGCCGCCCTCATCGCCCTTGGCTACCGCCTGGAATACCGCTTCGGCGGCTACCAGGCCGGATTTCATGGCGGTATGCAGCCCCTTGATCTTGGCGAAGTTGAGGGTGCCGGCGTCACAGCCGATCAGCAGGCCGCCGGGGAAGGTCATCTTCGGCAGGCAGTTCAGGCCCCCCTTGGTGAGCGCCCGAGCGCCGTAGGCGACCCGCTTGCCGCCCTCGAGATGCTTGGCCAGCACGGGGTGATGCTTCATGCGCTGGAATTCATCGAAGGGGGAGAGCCAGGGGTTCTGGTAGGAGAGGTCCATGATCAGGCCCACCATCACCTGCTGGTTGTCGCCGTGATAGAGGAACCATCCCCCGTGGGTGTTCTTGTCCAGGGGCCAGCCGGAGCCGTGCAGGACCAGGCCGGGTTCGTGCTGCTCGGCGGGCACGTCCCACAGCTCCTTCAGGCCGATGCCGTAGTGCTGGGGATCCTTGCCGGCGTCGAGGTCATACTCCTGGATCAGACGCTTGCCCAGGTGGCCGCGTGAGCCCTCGGCGAACAGGGTGTACTTGGCGCGTAGTTCCATGCCGGGCATATGGCCATCCTTGGGGGAGCCATCGGCGGCCACGCCCATGTCGCCGGTCAGGATGCCCTTGACCACGCCCTCCTCGATGATGGTCTCCTGGGCCGCGAAGCCCGGGAAGATCTCCGCGCCGAGGGCCTCGGCCTGCTCGGCCAGCCAGCGGCACAGGTTGCCGGCGCTGGTCACATAGCGGGTAAGGTCGCCGCCGGTGTTGTGCATCGACGGTGGCACCAGGGAGTTGGGTAGCTTCTGGCTCTTCTCGGCGTCTCTCAGCAGGTAGACCTCGTCCCGGCTGGCGGGAGTGGTCAGGGGGGCGCCACGTTCTTCCCAGTCGGGGAACAGCTCCTGCAGGGCGCGGGGCTCGAAGATGGCACCGGAAAGGATGTGGGCGCCGACCTCGGAGCCCTTTTCCACCACGCATACCGTCAGTTCCTGTTCGGCCTCGTTCGCCTGCTGCATCAGCCGGCACGCCGCCGCCAGCCCCGAGGGCCCGGCCCCCACGATGACGACATCGAATTCCATGGAATCGCGTTCGACTTGTGCTTCCATCTGTCTTCTCCTCGCTGCCCGTGTCGACGCCTAGGGGGCATGCCACTAACGTCGATACGATTTAAAACGGTCGTTTGCTTCTAGCCTGCCACCATGATAGGCATAATAGATCAACAAGGTCACCCCCTGTGATCGCGCCATCTTGCCACTCTTCCTGGGCAGAGGCGCGAACAAGGGCGATATTAGGATTGTTGCAGTGCGTACAGGTATGGCACATTGATAGGGTTTTTTCGATGCGGCACCTATCAAACGCTTGCATGAAATGCATAAGAGCATGCCACGCGGTTCTAGATGGTCTTGGGTGACATGCTTTTACTCCTTTGAATTTATGATGGTTCAACCCCACGAGAACCAAGCGAGGAAGTCATGAAAGTACTCGTCGCGGTCAAGCGCGTCATCGACTACAACGTCAAGATCCGCGTCAAGGCGGATCACTCAGACGTCGACCTCACCAACGTCAAGATGGCCATGAATCCCTTCTGCGAGATCGCCGTGGAAGAGGCGGTACGCCTGAAGGAGAAGGGCGTGGCCACCGAGGTGGTCGCCGTCACCGTCGGGCCCAAGGCCGCCCAGGAGCAGTTGCGTACCGCCCTGGCGCTGGGGGCCGACCGGGCCATTCACGTCGAGAGCGATGAGCGCGTCGAGTCGCTGGGCGCCGCCAAGGCGCTGGCCAAGCTGGTGGAGGACGAGCAGCCGGGCCTGGTCATCCTCGGCAAGCAGGCCATCGATACCGACAACAACCAGGCCGGCCAGATGCTGGCCGCCCTGACCGGCCTGCCCCAGGCCACCTTCGCCTCCGAGGTGAACGTGGACGGTGACAAGGTCCAGGTGACCCGCGAGATCGATGGTGGCCTGCAGACCCTCGAACTGACCCTGCCGGCCATCGTCACCACCGACCTGCGCCTGAACGAGCCGCGTTACGCCAAGCTGCCCGATATCATGAAGGCCAAGAAGAAGCCGCTGGACGTCAAGACACCGGCGGACCTCGGCGTCGAGGTGGCCAGCAGGGTCAAGCTGCTCAGGGTCGAGCCGCCGGCCGAGCGCCAGGGCGGCGTCAAGGTGAGCTCCGTGGACGAGCTGGTCGACAAGCTGAAGAACGAAGCCAAGGTTCTTTGAACATAACGCTTTGAAAACAGTTCTTTGAAAACAGGTCTTTGAAAGGAGCGGAGCTAATGAGCATCCTGGTACTCGCCGAACATCAAGACGGCGCCCTGGCCGGCGCCACCGCCCATGTGGTCGCGGCCGCCAAGGCCATCGGTGGGGACATCGACGTGCTGGTAGCGGGAGAGGGCGTCGCCGCCGTCGCCGAGGCCGCCGCCAGGCTGGACGGCGTCAGCAAGGTGCGCGTGGCCGACAACGCCGCCTACGCCCATCAGCTGGCCGAGCCGATGGCCGCGCTGATCGAAGCGCTCGCCGGCGACTACGGCCACGTGCTGGCCGCCGCCTCCACCAGCGGCAAGAACGTGTTGCCCCGGGTCGCCGCGCTCAAGGACGTGGCGCAGATCTCCGAGATCATCGCGGTAGAAGCGCCCGATACCTTCAAGCGCCCCATCTACGCCGGCAACGCCATCGCCACCGTCCAGAGCGAAGACGCCCTGAAGGTGATCACCGTGCGTACCACCGGTTTCGACGCGGTTGGGGAGGGTGGCAGCGCCGGCGTGGAAGCGGTCGACTTCGTCGCCGACAACAACCAGTCCACCTTTATCAAGGAAGCGCTGGCCGAGTCCGACCGTCCCGAGCTGGGCGCGGCCAAGGTGGTCGTCTCCGGCGGCCGCGGCATGGGCAACGGCGAGAACTTCAAGTTGCTCGACGGCATCGCCGACAAGCTGGGGGCCGCGGTAGGGGCCTCGCGGGCGGCCGTGGATGCGGGGTTCGTGCCCAACGACATGCAGGTGGGCCAGACCGGCAAGATCGTCGCGCCGGAGCTCTACGTCGCCGTGGGCATCTCCGGGGCCATCCAGCACCTGGCCGGCATGAAGGACTCCAAGGTGATCGTGGCGATCAACAAGGACGAGGAGGCGCCGATCTTCCAGGTCGCGGACTATGGATTGGTGGGTGACCTGTTCGACATCCTGCCGGAGCTCGAGCAGAAGCTCTGATGAAGATCGAGATCTTCCAGGTGGCGCTCTCGATGAACTGCTGGATTGATGGGTGACCTGTTCGACATCCTGCCGGAGCTCGAGCAGAAGCTGTAACTGACGGCTTTTCTGGCTCGATATTGGAAGCCGGCTCCCTCGGGAGCCGGCTTTCTGCTTTCCGGGCCTGTGCTGGACGGCTTCGCATGGTCTGGAGTAGGGTGAGGCGACGCATCCGGGGTGCGTTCGAGAAAAAGCCGGTCGATATGCTTGAAATCATCGACCGACGGCCGCACCTCTAGTCTATGCAGGACAAGAATTGCAGTTAATGCAAAGCCACCAAAAGGAGATGATCAACATGGCACATACCCTCCCCGAGCTTCCGTATGCTTATGATGCGCTCGAGCCCCATATCGATGCGCTGACCATGGAGATCCACCACTCTCGTCACCACCAGACCTACGTCAACAACCTGAACGCCACTCTCGAGGGCACGGGTCTGGAAGACGTGCCCGTTGACGAGCTGCTCGCCGACCTCGACAAGGTGCCGGCCGAGAAGCGCCAGGCGGTGATCAACAATGGTGGCGGTCACTCCAACCACTCCATGTTCTGGCAGATGATGTCACCCAATGGTGGCGGTCAGCCCAAGGGCAAGGTGGCCGAGGCCATCGACAGCGAACTGGGCGGCTTCGAGGCCTTCAAGGACGCCTTTACCAAGGCGGCCCTGGGTCGCTTCGGCAGCGGCTGGGCGTGGCTCAGCGTTACCCCCGAAAAGACACTGGTCGTCGAGAACTCCCTGAACCAGGACAGCCCGATCTCCAACGGCAACACGCCGGTGCTGGGGCTGGACGTGTGGGAGCACGCCTACTACCTGAAGTTCCAGAACAAGCGTCCGGACTACATTGCCGAGTTCTTCAATGTGGTCAACTGGGATGAGGTCGAGAGTCGTTACCAGGCGGCGACTGCCTGATCGACCGACCCTTACCCGGTCATGATATACGGCGTCGCGGCCCCTCGGGGGTCGCGACGCCGTCGTGTCGGCCGGTGTGAAATTGGCTTTTTCACCCTTCAATTCAGCGTTTTTTGGCCTTGACACGGCCGTTTTCCCTGGTGCCTCGAGACTCCCTATAACACAACATATGGTATTTCAAGGGTGACAGATTCTATATATGGTGTATCCTTGCCTCTGAATTCACCCTATATAGTTTGTTTCCTCAGGGAGTGTCACCATGGAGATCAAGGTTTATACCCGTCCTGCCTGCCCTCAGTGCACGGCCACCTGCCGCACCCTGGATCGTCGCGGCATCGACTATCGCCTGATCGACCTGGATCGCGACCCACAGGCTCATGAGCATGTGGTGGCCCTGGGCTACCGTCAGCTGCCGGTGGTAGAGGCCGGTGAGCAACACTGGTCCGGTTTTCGTCCGGATCGCCTCGGCAGCCTGATGCCGGCATGAGGGAAGAGGGCGTAGAGCGGATGCCGCCGGAGCTGATCTACTTTTCGACACGCTCCGGCAATACGCATCGCTTTATCCAGAAACTGGACCTGCCGGCGCGGCGCATTCCCCTGGAACGGAATGCCGAGGCCTTGGCGGCAACGCGGCCCTTCGTGCTGGTGACCCCTACCTATGGTGGCGGTGGGACGAAGGGCGCAGTGCCGGCCCCGGTGATCCGCTTCCTCAATGACCCCGACAATCGGGAGCTCTTGATGGGAGTCGTGGCCGCGGGCAACACCAATTTCGGTGCGGCTTACGGGATGGCCGGGCGCATCATCGCCGAGAAGTGCAAGGTACCGCTGCTGTACCGATTCGAGTTGCTGGGCACGGATGAAGACGTGACCCGAGTGAGTAAGGGAGTGAGAGAGTTTTGGACACGACAACACTGACCCAGCCGCCCCGCCAGGCGGAGGGAACGGCAGGCCAGAAGCTGGATTATCATGCGCTGAATGCCATGCTCAACCTGTATGGTGACGATGGTCGCCTGCAGCTGGAGCGTGACCGCGAGGCGGTGCGTGAGTACTTCCTGCAGCACGTGAATCAGAACACGGTGTTCTTTCACTCGCTGAAGGAGAAGCTCGACTACCTGGTAGAGGAGCAGTACTACGAGCCCGAGGTGCTGGCACAGTACGACGCTGGCTTTATCAAGGCGCTGTTCGAGCAGGCCTATGCCTGGAAGTTTCGCTTTCCGAGCTTTCTCGGTGCCTTCAAGTACTACACCAGCTATACCCTGAAGACCTTCGATGGGCGCCGTTACCTGGAGCGCTTCGAGGACCGTGTGTGCCTGGTGGCGATGACCCTGGCGCAAGGCGATGAGGTGCTGGCCCGGTCACTGGTGGACGAGATCATCACCGGTCGCTTCCAGCCTGCCACACCGACCTTCCTGAACGCGGGCAAGCGTCAGCGCGGCGAGCTGGTGTCATGCTTCCTGCTGCGCATCGAGGACAACATGGAGTCCATCGGCCGGGCCATCAATTCGGCCCTGCAGCTCTCCAAGCGTGGCGGCGGTGTCGCCCTGCTGCTCAGCAATGTGCGTGAGGCGGGGGCGCCGATCAAGCATATCGAGAACCAGTCGTCGGGCATCATCCCGATCATGAAGCTGCTCGAGGATGCCTTCTCCTACGCCAACCAGCTCGGTGCACGCCAGGGGGCCGGGGCGGTCTACCTCAACGCCCACCACCCCGATATCCTGCGCTTTCTCGACACCAAGCGCGAGAATGCCGATGAGAAGATCCGCATCAAGACGCTGTCGCTGGGGGTGACGATACCCGACGTCACGTTCGATCTCGCCAAGCGCAATGAGCCGATGTACCTCTTCTCGCCCTATGACGTGGAGCGGGTCTACGGCAAGCCCTTCGGTGATATCAGCGTTACCGAGAAGTATCGCGAGATGGTCGATGACCCGCGTATTCGCAAGACCAAGATCAACGCCCGGGCCTTCTTCCAGGCGCTGGCCGAGGTGCAGTTCGAGTCCGGCTATCCCTATGTGATGTTCGAGGATACCGTCAATCGCGCCAACCCCATCGCCGGGCGTGTCAATATGAGCAACCTCTGCTCTGAGATCCTGCAGGTCAATACGCCCAGCGAATTCAACGATGATCTCGGCTATCGCCACCTGGGCGAGGATATCTCCTGTAACCTCGGCTCGCTGAATATTGCCCGGGTGATGGACTCGGGCGATATCGGCGCCAGCGTCGATGTCGCCGTGCGTGGCCTCACCGCCGTGGCCGAGATGACCGATATTACCTCGGTCCCCTCGGTCGCCAATGGCAACGCTCGTTCCCGGGCGATTGGCCTGGGGCAGATGAACCTGCATGGTTTCCTGGCCCGAGAGCATATTCACTACGGCTCCCCCGAGGCCCTGGATTTCACCAGCGTCTATTTCGCCTCTGTGGCCTATCACGCCCTGCGAGCCTCCAATCGGCTGGCCATGGAACGTGGCGAGACCTTTGACGGCTTCGCGGCGTCTGACTATGCCAGCGGGGTGTTTTTCGACAAGTACACCGAGCGTGACTGGCTGCCGGAGTCCGAGCGTATCCAGGCACTCTTCGCGGGTGCCGGCATTACGCTCCCGACCCGGGAAGACTGGGCGGCGCTCAAGGAGTCGGTGATGGAGCATGGGCTCTATAACCGTAACCTCCAGGCGGTGCCACCCACCGGCTCCATCTCCTATATCAACCATTCGACCTCCAGCATTCATCCGGTGGCCTCGCCCATCGAGATTCGCAAGGAAGGCAAGCTGGGCCGCGTCTACTACCCGGCCCCCTATCTCGATGACGGCAACCTGACGTATTACCGGGATGCCTACGAGATTGGCCCCGAGGCGATCATCGATACCTACGCCGCGGCCTCCGAGCATGTCGACCAGGGGCTCTCGCTGACGCTGTTCTTCCCCGATACCGCCACGACCCGGGATATCAATCGGGCGCAGATCTACGCCTGGCGCCAGGGGGTCAAGACCCTCTACTACGTGCGCCTGCGCCAGAATGCCCTGGAGGGCACCGAGGTAGAAGGGTGTGTCTCCTGCACGCTGTAGGAAAACAGGCCAACCGGCCTTGCCGCTGCGCTCGATATCCACTTGATCTAGATAAGTGATGAATATGAATGACGGAAACCTGACCCGCTCCGAGGCATCGCGTCTCAGCCGAGTGGATGCCATTAACTGGAACCGCCTGCAGGACGACAAGGACCTGGAGGTGTGGAACCGGCTGACCAGTAATTTCTGGTTGCCGGAAAAGGTGCCACTCTCCAACGATATTCCCTCGTGGAATACCCTGACGGAACCCGAGCGGCGGCTGACCATCCGTGTGTTCACCGGCCTGACCCTGCTCGATACCATTCAGAGCAGCGTCGGCGCCCCGATGCTGATGCCGGATGCCCGCACTCCCCACGAGGAGGCGGTCTATGCCAACATCGCCTTCATGGAAGCGGTCCACGCACGCTCCTACAGCTCGATCTTCTCCACCCTGTGCACGACGCCCGAGGTGGATGATGCCTTCCGCTGGAGCGAGGAGAACGCGACCCTGCAGGCCAAGGCCGATCTGGTGCTGGAGCGTTATCGCGCCGAAGATCCGCTGATGCGCAAGGTGGCCAGCGTCTTTTTGGAGTCGTTCCTGTTCTATTCGGGCTTCTACCTGCCGATGTACTGGTCCAGCCACGCCAAGCTGACCAATACCGCCGACCTGATCCGTCTGATCATTCGTGACGAGGCGGTGCACGGCTATTACATCGGCTACAAGTTCCAGCAGGACATGGCCGAGCAAACGCCGGAGCGCCAGGAAGAGGTCAAGGCCTACGCCTATGACCTGATGTTGGCCCTGTATGAAAACGAAGTGGCCTATACCGAGTCTCTGTACGACGAGGTGGGGCTCACCGAAGACGTCAAGGTGTTCCTCCACTACAACGCCAACAAGGCGCTGATGAACTTGGGCTTCGAGGGGCTCTTTCCCCAGGAAGTGTGTCACGTCGCCCCGACCATCCTCGCGGCGCTCTCGCCGGGGGCCGACGAGAACCACGACTTCTTCTCCGGGTCGGGCTCTTCGTATGTGGTCGGGCGTACCGAGGCCACCGAGGACGACGACTGGGCCTTCTAGCGCCCCCGGCCCGCGCTCCCCGAGCCGGGGAGGCGGGCCCTTTCCATAAGCACCCGACCCGCTATGCACGAGGCCGGCCGCGGCGAGGGCGACTCGCCCCGCCGTGTGGTGGCCTCGCGTCGCGTTATAGTCGCCTCAGGCCCCACATGAAGTAGGCGCCGCCCAGCAGCGAGGCCATGAGGCCGGCGGGAATCTCCTCGGGAAACAGCCACTGGCGGCCCAGCCAGTCGGCCACCACCATCAGCAGTGCTCCGCTGATCGCCGCCCCGGCGAGGTGAGGGGCCGCCCGGGAGAAGCCCAGCAGGCGCGCCAGATGCGGTGCCAGCAGGCCGACAAACGACAATGGCCCCACCACCAGGGTAGCGCCGGCGGTGAGCAGGGCTACCAGTAGCAGCAGGACGAGTCGTGCCCGGGCCAGGGGGAGCCCCAGGGCGGCGGCGCAGGCGCCGCCGAGGGGCAGGATATCCAGCCAGCGGGCCAGGGGAATCGCGGCCAGGGCCAGCAGCAGTGCCGCCCCGCTTACCGTCAGGGCGCTGGTCAGGTCGACGTAATAGGTCGAGCCCGACAGCCAGGCGATCACCTGCTGCCCCCGGGGGTCACCGCCGGCCAGCACCACGGCCCGGACCGCGTCGAACAGGGCGGTGATGGCCACCCCGGTGAGCAACAGCCGTTCCGGCTGGAAGCCGCTCTGGCGATTGAGCGCCACCACGACCGTCAGGCTGGCGAGTGCCCCCAGCGTGCCGGCGCCGACCAGGGTCAGGTTGTCGGGGGCGGGGAGCAGGAAGATAGCGCCCATCAGGGCGATGGCGCTGCCCCCGCTGATGCCCAGCAGCTCGGGGCTGGCCATCGGGTTGCCGGTCAGGCGCTGGATCAGGGTGCCGGCGATGGCCAGCATGACACCGCAGCCGGCGGCGGCCAGGACGCGGGGCAATCGCCACTCCAGCAGCGCCCAGTCGCCGGGCGTGGTCCAGTGCCAGCCATCTCCCGCCTGGCCGACCAACAGCGCGACGAGGGTGACGCCGGCGAGTGACAGAGACAGCCAGGCGGCCAGGCGCCCGGGGGCCGGATGGCGAGTGCCGATGGCGCGGGCCTCCCGGGACGGCGCCTCGCCCCCCAGGTTCAGCCGCGGGATCAGCCACAGCAGCAGGGGCGCGCCGAGGGCCGCGGTGGTGGCACCGGTGGGAATCAGGGTAGGCAGCACGCCGGAAAAGTGTTGCAGCAACAGGTCGGTGGTGGCCAGCAGCAGGGCGCCCAGCAGCGTCGACCACAGCAGCCGCGTGCCCAGCCGCCGGGCACCGGCCAGGCGAACGATATTGGGGGCCGCCAGGCCGATAAAGCCGATGATGCCCACCACGCTGACCACGCAGCCGGTCAGGAACACCGCCAGCCCCAGGCCGGCCAGGCGCAGGTGCTTGAGCGAGACGCCCAGGCTCCTGGCGCCGGCCTCGCTGAGTTCCAGTACCGCCAGGGGGCGCAGCAGCCAGGCGGCCGCGAGGGTGCCCAGGGCGAGGCGGGGCGCCAGGAAGGCCACATCCTGCCAGCCATTCTGGGCAAGCGAGCCGGCCCCCCAGATCAGCAGCCCCTTGAGCTCCTCCTGGTGGAACAGCAGCAGCACCATGGAGAGAGCGCCGAAGTAGAGGTTGACCACCAGGCCGCCCAGCACCACCACTACCGGGGCCAGGCGGCGCCGCCAGGCGAGGGCGAAGACCAGTGCCATGGCGCCGCCGCCGCCGGCCAGCGCCACCCATTCACGACCCAGGACCAGCAGGCCGGGGGCCATCAGGGTGGCGGCCATGAGCGCGAGGTTGGCACCGCTGGCCACCCCCAGGGTCGTGGGGGCGGCCAACGGGTTGCGCAGCACTTGCTGCATCAAGACCCCGGCCAGCGCCAGGCCGCCGCCGGCGAGCAGGGCCATGGCCAGCCGTGGCCACCAGGCGAAGTGCATCGCCAGGGCGCGTGCCGTTTCCCCGGGGGCCAGCAGGGCATTGAGACCGGGCCCCAGGCCGAGCCGGGCGTCGAGCTCGACCACTGCCATGGCCAGCGCGATCAGGCCCAGGACGAGGCAGAGGCCAGCCGGCGTCAGGCGTGGCCGGCATCGTCGGGGCAGGGCATCAGACGGCATCGTCATTCTCCAGCGCATCCACCAGCCGTTCGGCGAAGCGCAAGGCCGAGGGCATGGCGCCGAAGCTCCACACCGGCGGCAGCACGATCGGCGAGCCCCGACCAGCCTCGACCAGATGCTGCCATAGGCCGCTTTCGGCCAGGGTCTCGCGAACCCCGGCGGGGTAGGGCTCTATCACCACCAGGCGAGCGTCGAGGCCGGCGAGCGCCTCGATGCCGGCAAGCGAGAACCCCCAGGCGTTGGTGGGACCCGTCCAGGCGTTTGTCAGTGCCAGGCGGTCGAGCACCGCCTGGAAGAGTCCGTTATCGCCGAATACCCGCACATGGCGGCCATCCATGAATTGCACCATCAGCAGAGGCGGGGGGGCTGTGCCGTCCAGGCGCGCTCCCAGGGTGTCGAGGCGCGCCTCGGTCGTGTCGATCAACCGGCGCGCGGCCTCGGGGCGCTCCACGAGCTCACCCAGCGACCGCGTCAGTCGGCGCATCTCCTGCCAGGTGTCGTGCTCGGCACGGTAGAGCGGCAGGGTCTTTACCGAGGCGATGCGTTCGAGACGCGGGGCGAGGTTGGCGAACATCGGCGAGATCAGTATGTGGTCGGGCGCCAGGCGTGCCAGCAGCTCGAGGTTAGGCTGACTGCGTAGCCCCAGGTCGATCGTCGTGTCGGGCAGCGCGGGCTCGTCCACCCAGGCGTGGTAGGCCTCGAGCTGGGCGCTGGCCAGGGGCGGAGCATCCAGGGCGACCAGGGTTTCGGCCAGGGTCCAGTCCAGGGTGGCCAGGCGTGGCGTATCGGCCTGGGCCACGGCAGCGGCAAGCATGGCGAGCAAGCCGGCGAGCGCGGGCAGGCGGCATCGAGTGCGAAGCACGGTGGTCTCCGGGGCTAGTGGGCAATAGCGACGCGATGCTCGCCGCCGGGGTGGGCCATGATGTGCATGGGGACGCCATAGATCGCCTTGAGGGTCTCGACGTTCATCATCGCGTCGGGTGTCCCCCGGGCCAGGAGACGACCGCCGTGCAGTGCCACCAGGTGATCGCAGTAGCGGGCCGCCATGTTGATATCATGCAGCACGATGATGACCCCCAGGCCCAGCTCACGACTGAGGCGGCGGATCAGGGCCAGCACCTCGAGCTGGTGCGAGATGTCCAGGGCCGCCAGGGGCTCGTCGAGCAGAAGGAGCCGGCTGCCCTGGGCCAGCAGCATGGCCAGCCAGACACGCTGGCGCTCGCCACCGGAGAGGGTGTCCACCAGGCGGTCGGCGAAGGGCTCGGTGTGGGTCAGCGCCAGGGCCCGGTCGATGGCCTGCGTGTCTTCGCGGCCGTGCCGGCCCAGCAGGCCATGCCAGGGGTAGCGGCCGAAGCCCACCAGTTCGCGACCGGTGAGGTTATCGGCGGCGGGCAGGTGCTGGGGCAGGTAGGCGACTCGCCGCGCGAAGGCACGGTATCCCCAGGCCGTCAGTGGCTTGCCGTCGAGCCTGAGTTCGCCCCGGCTGGGGGCCTGTTGACGAGCCAGCAGCTTGAGCAGCGTCGACTTACCCGAGCCATTGTGGCCGATCAGGCCATGGACCCGGCCTTCGTCGAAGGTGAGGTCGAGGGGATGCAGCAGGCATCGGCCGTTGACCTCGAAGGAGGCGGCGCATGTTTCGATCATGGAAAGCTCCGCTCGCGGATAGCCGCCACCGGGAGTGGCAGTAAGGTGCAAAGCGTAAAAGAAACGATAACTCTTATCAATATTATTGGTTGGTCCGAGGCGCGACATCCCGTAGGCTTGCCCTTCGTCTGTCAGGACCCTATCGATGTCTTCTATCATTTCCACCACTTCCAGCTTCCAGGCCCTTGGGCGCCTCTTACGCTATGCCCAGGGCCACCGGCGCCATATCATCGCCGCCACGGTCTGTTCGATCATCAACAAGCTGTTCGATATCGCCCCGGAGATCCTCATCGGGGTGGCCATCGACGTGGTGGTCAACCAGGAGGACAGCTTCGTCGCCGGGCTGGGCTTCACCTCGGCGAAGGAGCAGATCCTGATCCTCGGGGTGCTGACCTTCTTCATCTGGGCCGGCGAGTCGCTGTTCGAATACCTCTACCAGGTCCTGTGGCGCAACCTGGCCCAGCGTCTCCAGGCTGATCTGCGTCAGGATGCCTACGAGCATGCCCAGCGCCTGGACATGAGCTTCTTCGAGTCGCACAGCTCCGGACAGCTGGTGGCGACCATGAACGACGACGTCAACCAGCTCGAGCGCTTCCTCGACGGCGGTGCCAACGCCATGGTCCAGCTAGGCGTCACCGTGGTGGCGGTGGGCGCGGTGTTCTTCGTGCTGTCGCCGCTGATCGCCCTGCTGGCCTTCACGCCGATCCCACTGATCATCTGGGGCGCCTTCTACTTCCAGCGCAAGGCGGGGCCGCTGTACGCCGAGGTGCGCGAGCGGGTCGGCGAGCTATCGAGCCGGTTGTCCAATAACCTGGCGGGCATCGCCACCATCAAGAGCTTCACCGCCGAGGCCCGCGAGGCCGAGCGCCTGCGCCAGGCCAGCGAGGCCTACGTGACGGCCAACCGCCGCGCCATCCGCATCAGCTCGGCGTTCATCCCGGTTATCCGCATGGCGATCCTCACCGGCTTCCTGGCCACCTTCACGGTGGGCGGCATGATGGCGCTGCGCGGCGACCTCAACGTCGGCGCCTACGGGGTATTGGTGTTCCTTACCCAGCGGCTGTTGTGGCCGCTGACCGGGCTGGCCCAGGTGATCGATCTGTTCGAGCGCGCCATGGCCAGCACCCGGCGCATCCTCGACCTGCTGGCCACGCCGATCCGGGTGCGCGACGACGCCGGCCGGGTGCTGGCCGAGCCGGTGCGCGGCGCGGTGGCCTTCGAGGGCGTGAGCTTCCAGTATGATGAGGGAGGTGCCGGCGTTGGGGGTATCGACCTGACGGTGCCGGCGGGGCATACCCTGGCCCTGGTCGGGGCCACGGGCTCCGGCAAGTCGACGCTGATCAAGCTGCTGCTGCGCTTCGTCGAGCCGGCCGCGGGACGGGTGACCGTCGACGACCAAGCGCTTCACGAAGTCTCGCTGGCCTCGCTGCGCGGGGCGATTGGCCTGGTCAGCCAGGACGTTTACCTGTTCGAGGGCTCGGTCCGCGATAACATCGCCTATGGCAGACCCGACGCCTCCGAGGCCGAGATTGTCGAGGCGGCGCGCACCGCCGAGGCCTGGGACTTCATCCAGGCGCTGCCCGAGGGGCTCGACACCGCGGTGGGCGAGCGCGGCGTGCGGATGTCCGGCGGCCAGCGCCAACGGCTGTCGCTGGCCCGGGCGCTGCTCAAGGATCCGCCGATCCTGGTGCTCGACGAGGCCACCAGCGCGGTGGACAACGAGACCGAGGCGGCCATCCAGCGCTCGCTCAGGCGCATCGGCCACGGCCGCACCGTGATCATGATCGCCCATCGCCTCTCCACCATCGTGCATGCCGACGAGATCGCGGTGATCGAGGCGGGCCGGGTGGCCGAGCGGGGCACCCACGCCGAGTTGCTGGCCCTCGACGGGCGCTACGCCGCCCAGTGGCGGGTGCAGACCGGCGAGCTGGAGCTCGCGGAGCAGCCGTTCGGCTGAGGCGCGTCGCCCCTTTCCCCGCTGTCCCTCGCGTCCTCCAGGCGAGGCACGGCGATGGCTCGTCTGGGACTCAGCGCTGGGCTTCGTCGCGGATGCGTGCCGCGGTGTCCTGCAGCAGGAGCAGAATGCGTCGCTGGGCTGCCGGCGAGGCGTGACGGCTCTCGTGGAGGGCGGCCTTGAGGTCCATCCGTGCGCCGAGCATGTCCTGGGCCAGCGGCATGGCCTCGGTCTCGTCGTCCAGTGTCTGGCTCAACGAAGCGAAGAGGGCGTTGAGCTTGCGTCCGGCCGATTCGAGGCGTGCCCTGACCCGCCGGGCTGTCGTGGCGTACTCGTTCAGATAGGCGTGTCCCTCGTCCGTGAGCCGATAGTACTTGCGGCGTCCCTGACGCTGCTGGCTCACCAGCCCGCGCTCGGTCAGTCCGCCGAGCACGGGATAGAGCATGCCGGGGCTCGGTCGATAGAAACCGTTCGAGAGCTGCTCGATGTGATCGCTAAGCCGGCTGCCGTAGCTTTCTCCCTCGTTCAGCAGGGCGAGGGAGACCAGGCCAAGGTCGTGGGCGGACAGCTTGCGGGTGGCGGGCATGCCTAGCGGTAGCGCGGCGTCCTGGCCCGAGTTCGGGGTGGTGTCGTTGTGTCGTGAGGTAAGCTGATCGGGCATCGAGACGCCTTGAGCAGTTGGAAAGGGCGAGGTGCGACATTGTAGGGGCCGCCAAGGGGTTGCGTCATGCATGGCCGGGAGCGGCCTGGCCGCTCCCGGGGTAGTTCGCGGTGGTCAGAATTGCAACTGCAGGCCAGCATTGAAGCGTCGGCCGTCCAACACGCGGCCGTAGTCGTCCTGACCGATCTCCTTGTCGAACAGATTATAGATGCCCCCGTAGAGGGAGACCGTGGGCGTCAGCGCATGGCGTACGCCAGCGTCGACCAGCGTATAGCTGGGGTAGGCCTCGCTTAGCCCGCCACGACTGGCGACCCGCTCGGCCTGGCCCTTGTAACGGGCCCGGGACCACAGACGAGTCTGAGCACTGGCCTGCCAGTCCAGGCCCAGGGTGGCGCGATGCCGTGGCTGATCGTTGAGCGGCAGGCCGCGGTTGGCGCCACTGCGCTGTTCGCTGTCGGTGAAGGTGTAGGTGGCACGCATCTCCAGCCGCTCGCTCAAGGGAGCGTCCAGGCTCAGCTCTAGGCCGTTGACGGTGGCCTCGTCCACGTTGGTGTACTGATACAGGGCCGTATAGGCCTCGCCCTGGTAAAAACAGCTCGTATCGCCCTCCCGGGTATCGCAGATCACCGGCTTTTCGATCTTGTCTTCGTAGTCGGTGTGGAAGAGGGTGGCGCCGGCGGCCAGGCCGGTGTCTCCCTGCCACAGCGCGGCCAGCTCATATGTGGTGCTCTTCTCCGGATTGAGGTCGGAGTTGCCGATGTCCCGGCAGTCCGCGCAGCGAGGGCCGCCGCCGCCCTCGATCCAGTTGGAGTCGCCCTGCTTGAGGTCCGGGGTGCGATAGCCGGCGCTCACGCCGCCCTTGAAAGTCAGCTGGGGGGTGGCGCTGAAGACGCCGTAGAGGCGCGGCACGAACTCGTTGCCGTAGTTCTCGTCCTCGACCCAGCGGGCACCGGTGGTCAGCGAGAAGCGCTCGGTGAGGAACCATTCGTCTTCGGCGAACAGCGCCATGTCCCAGCGTTCCAGGGTCTGCTCGCCGAAGCCGCGATCCGGGTTCTCGGTGCGCTGCTCGCGATACTGCGCGCCCAGGGTGAGCAGGTGGTCGCCGAACGTCATGACGGTGGCGCTATTGGCGGTGACCCGCTCGTAGACCGAACGGTAAGAGCTGTCGTCCTGCTCGAGCGTCTCGCGCTGCACGTAGCTGCGGGTGGTCAGGCCGTCGCCCCAGTCAAGGGTATGACGCAGCGCCAGGTGGCGGCGTCGGGTATCGAGGTCGCGGTCGCTGCCGGTCATGTCGGCGTCTGCCCGGGTGTCCTGGGTGCCGTGTCCGGCCTCGAAACTGAGGTGGTTGGCCTCGTCGGGAGTCCAGTCCAGCTGGGCGCTGATGTCGCGGCGGTCGTACTCGCTGAAGCCGCCTTCGCGGCGGTCTTCGTCGCGCTGCAGGGTGGAGCCGGTCAGGGTCGCCGACAGCCTGTCCTCGACCAGTGGTCCGCTGAGACGGAATTGGGCTTTCTGACGATCCCCGGAGGCCGACTCCTCCTGCACCATGGTATCTAGGTTGACCGAGCCGCCCCAGTCCTCGGCGACCGGCCGGGTAATCACGTTGATCACCCCGCCCAGGGCGTCGGAGCCATATAGCGTCGACATCGGGCCGCGGATCACCTCGATGCGCTCGATGGCGGAGATCGGCGGCAGCCAGCCGAACTCGGCGCCCGAGCCGTAGTCGTTGTAGTAGGCCTGCTGGGACCCCTGGGGAATGCCGTCGACCAGGATCAGGGTGTATTTCGCATCCATGCCGCGAATCGAGATCTCGCCCGTGCCGCCCTTGCCGGAGGGACCGTCGTCGATGTAGACGCCGGGAACGTCCTGCAGCGCCTGGGTGATGTCGCGGTAGGACTTGCCCTCGAGCTGGTCGCGGGTGACCACCGATATGCTGGCGGGGGCGCGTACCGGGTCGACGGCATAGCCGGACGCCGAGGCGGAGGTGACCGTCATGGTGTCGAGGGTGGTGGCTGCGTCCTGGGCCTGGGCGGCGCCCGCCAGGCAGCACAGCGAGGCGCCGCCGAGGAGCAGGCGCCGACGGGCGAGGGGATGGCGGAGGTTGGAAGTCATGGGGTTTGCGCGTTCCCTTATGTGGCGATGGTTGGGGCCAGCGACGGCCGTGACGTCGTTGTCGGCCGGCCTTCGACGCGGGCCGGCTCTGGGGCCCGGCGTTCAGCCGCGATGGCGCGAGACGCTGAACATGCCGCGACCGACCGGTATCAACCGGCTAGTGAAGCGAGGGTCGTGGAGGATCTCGTGACGGAAGTCGCCGGGCGTCTCGTCGAAATGGTCGAGGTTGTCGGCGACCACCCATGCCCCCGGGGACAGGCTTGGCAGCAAGCGTTCCAGGACCGGTAGATAGAGCGACTTGTCGCCGTCCAGGAACACGAAGTCGACGGGCCCGGTGACTTCGCCGAGGGTCTCCAGGGCGTCGCCCAGGTGAATCTCGGCGCGCTGCGCGAGGCCGGCGTCGCGCAGGTTGGCCAGGGCATGCTCGCGCTTGTTGGCGTAGTACTCGCTGCCGATGACGTGGCCGTCGTTGTCCTCGGCGGCGGCCGCCAGGTAGAGCGTCGAGATGCCGAAGGAGGAGCCGAACTCGACGATGCGGCGGGCACCGGCGGCCCGGGCCAGTATGTACAGCAGCGCGCCCTGGGCGGGGCCGATGGACAGGTAGGCGTGCTGGAAATGCTGGGCCTCGCGGAAATCACGCCAGCCGCGACGTGGGGCAGGCGCCTCGGCGCCGTCTTCGGCCAGGGCGGCGTGCTCCTGGCGCCGGGCCTCGGCCTGGGCGCGAGCCTCGGCGTGCTCGCGGTCGAGGGTGCGGGCGACATCGTCGCGGTCGAGGGTGTCGGTCATGTGAACTCCTTGGTGGGGGCGGTCGTGACGACCACCGGGCAATGGCGATCCGGGTGCGACATCACGCACACGGGCTGGCGATAAACGTGCTCCAACTGACGCCGCTCAAGCACCTCCCAGGGCGTGCCGTGGGCCACTAGGCGTCCCTGGTCGAGCAGGGCCAGGCGGTCGGCATGGGCGGCCGCGAGGTTCAAGTCGTGCATCACCGCGACCACGCAATGCCCCTGGGCGGCCCAGCCGGCGGCCAGGCGCAGCAGGCGTTCCTGGTGACGCAGGTCGAGGGCGGCGGTGGGTTCGTCGAGCAGCAGCAGCGGTGTCTCCTGCACCCGCACGCGGGCGAAGGTGGTGCGGGCCTGCTCGCCGCCGGACAGCGTCATGGCGTCGCGTCCGGCCAGGTTGGTGATCTCCACGTCGGCCATGGCCTCGCCGATGCGTCGGTCGTCGTCTTCCGGGGGTAGGTCGCGCAGGGCGCGGCCCATGCGCACCACCTCCTCGACCCGATAGGCGAAGCGCAGCACGCTGTCCTGGGGCATCACCGCCCGCCGGGCGGCCAGCGCGCGGATGCCGTAGGCTTCGATCGGGCGGCCGTCGAGCCGCACCTTGCCCCGGCTGGGCGCGCGGTCACCGGCCATCAGGCCGAGCAGCGTCGACTTGCCGGCCCCGTTGGGGCCGATCAGGGCGGTCAGGCTGCCGGCGGGGCAGTCCAGGGAAACGTCGTCGAGCAGCGTCCTGCCGCCGAGCGTCAGCGAGAGGTTGTCGAGTGTCAGCATGTCAGCGCGCTCCCGGGCCGCGCCGGGCCACCAGCCACAGGAAGAAGGGCCCGCCGAGGCTGGCGGTCAGAATGCCGATGGGGATCTCGTTGGGCGGGTCCAGGCTGCGCGCGCCGAGATCGGCGAGCATCAGCAGCAGGCCACCGCCCATGGCGCTCAATGGCAACAGGTGGCGATGGCCGGGGCCAATCAGGGTGCGCACCAGGTGCGGCACCACCAGGCCGATGAAACCGATGGTGCCGGTGAAGGCCACCGCGGCGGCGGTCAGTAGCGCGGTCAGGGCGATCAGTCGGCGCCGGAGCCGGTTGACATCGACCCCGGCGTGGCGGGCCTGGCGCTCGCCGAGGGCGAGCAGGTCCAGCGATACCGCTTGGCGGCGCAGCAGCAGCAGGCCGAGCAGGGTCAGCGGGGCGACGGTCAGCACCGGCGTCCAGGCGACCCGAGCCAGCGAGCCCATTGACCAGAACATCAGGCTCTCCAGCTGCTCTACGCTGGCCAGATAGGTCAGGTAACCGGTCAAGGCGCCGGCCACGGCGTTGATGGCGATGCCGATCAGCAGCAGCCGGGTGTTGTCGCCCTCGACCCGGGATTGGCGCGCCAGCAGGTAGATCAGCCAGGTGGTGAGAAAGCCGCTGCAGAAGGCGCCGACCGGCAGTGTCCAGGCGCCCAGGGCGTCGATGCGCAGTACGATGATCATCACCGCGCCGAGCGAGGCGCCGCTGCTGACGCCGACGATGCCTGGGTCGGCCAACGGATTACCGAACAGGCCCTGCATGGCGGCGCCGGCCATGGCCAGGGAGGCGCCGATCAGCAGCGCCATCAGTGCGCGAGGTAGCCTGAGGTCCCACAGTACCGCATGGGCGACGGCGTGCTCGTCGGCGGTGGCGAACGGTGAGGCCAGCGCCGCCAGCAGTGCCCGGGGGGCGACGGGGACCACGCCGCTGGCCACGCTGATCGCCAGTCCCATCAACATGGCGAGCGCCAGCGCGCCATACAGCTGGCGCGTGCGAGATGGGCGGCGGGGCACGGCGCTTGAGGTCAGTGTCTTGATCATGGCGCGTGCAGCGCCTCGGCCAGGGCATGGGTAGCGCGTCCGCTGCTAGCGCCATCGAACTTGACCGCGGCGTGGTCGAGCACGACCAGGTGGCGCTGACGTGCGGCCGGGGTATGGGCGAGCCCCGGGACCGTGTCCCAGATCCCCGCGGCACCGCCCAGGGCGGGCAACTCGTGACGCGAGACCAGCACCGCCTCGGCAGCCATGGCCATCACGCCCTCGGCGCTCAGCGTTTGATAGCGGTCGAGGCCGGCCTCGGCGCCGACGTTGAGGCCGCCGGCCCGACGGATCAGCGCATCGACGGAGGTCGATGCCCCGGCGCCGGTAACCGACCCCGTGGCGCCGGCGCCGCTGCTGGAGAGGTGCAGCACGCGAACCGCGGGCCGTCCGTCACTCAGGGCGTCGGCGCTGGCGTAGCCGGCCTCGATGCGGGCGACCAGCGCCTGGCCGCGCTCCCGGCGATCCACCAGCGCGGCCAGGCGCTGCACCCGCGTGACGGCCGGTAGGGTGCGCTCGAGCATCACCCGGGCGATGCCCAGGCGTTCTGCCTGCTCGAGCAGCGCGGCATCGCGCTGCGGGTTGCCGCCGACCAGCAGGTCCGGGGTATGGGCGAGCAGGCCCTCGGCGGACGGCTGGCGCTGGTAGCGTGCGGCGTAGGGCAGCCGGCCTGCCAGTGTCGGGTCGTCCGGGACCAGCACCAGTCGCTCGCCCGCGCCCAGGGCCTCGAGGATCTCGGCGTGGCCGGGGTCGAGCACCGCTATGCGGGCGGCGGCGCGGGTGTCGGTGGCGAGCAGTATCGTGGCGAGCATCGCGAGCGCGAGGCACCAATGTCGGTACGGGACGGAGGACAGGGCAAGGGTCATTTCCTGGGTTCCTGATGGGTGTCTGGTGAGGATGGTTAATTATCTTACGATAATTTGAATGAGAATCTATATCATTGTTAATACGAAGTCCAGCCTGCCCGCACAATGGCGGAGACGACTGGCCCGGTTCAGGGACAAGCCGCCATGGAGCAGCGTCGAGCAGGGAGGGGGTGATACGGGAGAGTGATGCGAGAGAGTAATGCGGGAGTGGAATACGGTAAGGGATGCGAGGGGGCGGCCGTGCGGGGGTGGCCGCGAGGATGACGTGGGCGAGCGCCGGTGAGCCGAAAGGGTGCCGGACGAGACGGCCCGACGCCGCACCGGCGGCCCGAGGGCCGCCGGTGCGGAGCGTGAGGCGACTCGGCCGAATCAGAAATCGTAGCTGACGGTGGCCTTCACGCTGCGTTCGGCGCCGAAATAGCAGTAGTTCAGGCTATAGCAGGAGGCCACGTACTCCTTGTCCAGCAGGTTGTTGACGTTGAGCTTGGCGGTCACGCCCTCCAGGCCGACCTCGCCGAAGTCATAGCCGAGCATGCCGTCGAGCAGGGTGTAGTTCGGCACGTCTTCGTTGTTGTCGCGGTCGGCATAGATGTTGGCATAGTGGCGCACACCGAGGCCGACATCGAGGCCGCGCAGAGGGCCGCTCGAGGCATCATAGAGGCCCCACAGGGTTGCCGTGTGTTCCGGTACCTGGTTGACGCGCTTCCCAGCGTAGCTGTTGCCGGTCTCTTCATAGGTGGCATCGGTGTAGGTGTAGCCCGCGTGCACGCCGACGTCCTGCGTCAATTGAACGCGCGCTTCCAGCTCGATGCCCTGGGACTGGATCTCGCCGATGGTCTCATAGTCGGCCTCGGGGTTTTCCTTGGTCGCCACGTTTTCCTGGGTGATATGGAAGGCCGTCAGGCTGTACCGGTCGTTCGTGTCCTTCGGCTGGTACTTGAGGCCGGCTTCTACCTGCTCGCCCTCGGTCGGCTCCAGGATGGTGCCGTCGGCCTTCGAGAGGCTATTGGGCGAGAACGAGGTGGTGTAGTTGATGAAGGGTGACAGGCCGTTGTCGAAGGCGTAGAGCAGGCCGGCGCGCCCGCTGAACTGGGTATCCTCGCGGGAATTCTCGCTGCCGCTCAACTTCCCGACGTTGTCGATCTCCACCCAGTCATGGCGCATGCCGAGCATGGCGTGCCAGCGGTCCCAGTTGATCTGGTCCTGGAAATAGGCGCCGATCTGCTCGAGCTCGCGGTCCTTCTCGTAATAGGTCGTGATCGCCGTGGGTACCGCCCCGTACTGAGGAGCGAAGACATCGATGGGTGTCAGGTTGCCGTAGGCATCCACGGTATCTGTCTGGCGATACTGGTAGTCGGCACCGAAGAGCAGGCGATGGTTCACGCCGCCCGCGTCGAGGCTGTACTCGAGCTGATTGTCGACCGTCCAGGCCTGGAGACTCTCCTCGGATTCCAGGTAGCCGCGAGACATCTCCGTGTCACTGACATAGCCGGTGACATAGGCCTGATCGATGCTGACATCCGACTCCAGGTAGCGCGCCTTCTGCCGCGCCGTCAGGTTGTCGGTGAAGCGATGTTCGAGCTCGTAACCCAGTAGTGTCTGGTCGCGCTCGAAGGTATCGTAGTCGGGCTCGCCTTCGAAGGTATCGTTATCGATATGGCGGCCAAGGCGGCTGGATACCGTGCCTTCATAGGGAAGACCCGCGTGGTATCCCCCCTCGGGCTCACGCGAGAGATAGGCATTGAGGTTCAGCGTGGTCCGGTCCGTGATGTCCCAGGTAACGCTGGGCGCGATGGCGTAACTTTCCTCTTCGGCCGAGTCGAACTGGGTCTGCTCGCCGCGGGTGATGCCGGTGAGGCGGAAGGCCGCACGTTGGCCCTCGTCGATGCTGCCGGTGATATCGAAGCCCGCCTCGTAGTGATCCCGGCTGCCGTAGCCGGCCATGACGTCGCCGGTTACCTCATCGGTGAACGTCGGGCGCTTGCTGGTCAGCGAGACCAGGCCCCCCGGCGAGGCACGACCGTAGAGGACCGAGGCTGGCCCCTTGACCACCTCCATGGAGTCGAGCATGTAGGGGTCGATCTTCAGCGAGGAGTAGGTCCCGGCATCGCCCATCAGCTTTAGCCCATCGAGGAAGGTATTGCTCACGCTACCGTCGGTATAGCCGCGCAGCACGATGTAGTCATAGCGATTGGAGGAGCCGATCTGGTTGGTGAAGGCACCGGGCGTGTAGTCGAGGGCGCGTTGTACCGTTTCTGCTCCCTTCTGTGTCCACTCTTCATTGGCAAGGTGTGACGTGGCCTGGGGTGTTTCGTTGAAGGGCGTTTCGGTCTTGGTGGCGGCCTGGGCGGTGACGGTGACGGTGGCGAGGGTATCGGCCTCTTCGCCGTGGGCCGTCAGGGCGATGCCGGCAGCGGCGAGCGACACCGCCAGGGTCAGGGGGCGTGGAGTCGGCATGCGGGAACATCCTTTCTGAGATCATTTGCTAGGTAATGATAATTATTACTTTTTGCTTGTTCGTCGGGGTATGCCGAATGCGCACATCCCTATGCGGCATGCTCAGGACGCCGCGAGCAGGGAACTCGGCGGGTAACCGAAGTGACGGCGGAAGGCCGTGGCAAAGTTGCTGGCGTGACGGTAGCCCGAGAAGTGGGCGGCCTGCTGTACGCTGTGGCCTCGCCTGAGATAGTCATGTGCCAGCACCAGGCGGCGCTCGCGCAGGTAGTCGAACACGCTGCGGCCGAAGGCCGCCTGGAACTTGCGTCGCAGGCTGGCGGGGCTCATGGAGGCGAGTTCGGCCAGGTCGATCAGGCGATGTTCGCCGGCGGGGTCATGCTGGAGCCGGCCACGGACCCGTTCCAGCCGCTGGCGCTCGTGGGGAGAAAGGCGGTCGTCAGGCGGCGTCGACAAGGCGTCGGCGCCGCCGCCATGCGCCAGCAGCTGCAGGCTGAGTCCCTCGAACAGCAGGCGCTGGGCGTCGCTTGGCAGCGACGTGGCGAGGGCTTGATCCAGGCCCTGGCGTAGCGACTCGGGTAGCCACCAGCGCCGCAGCGGGCAGGCATCGGAGACCGAGGGTCGCATCCCTAGCCGGGTCAGGCATCCCTCATCGAGGCTGAGGGTCAGGGCGCGCAAGCGCTGGCCGGCTGGCTGGGAGGCGGCGAGACGGCGGTGGCGGTCGAGGCTGACATTGAGCGCCATGCCGGGTGATAGCCGAAGCGGTGGCGCATCGTCCATGGCGACCTCGGCGTGGCCCGCCAGCAGCACGATGATCGATAGCGGCGAGTTCGCCTGGGATCGTGAGTCGTAACGATGCAGCACCTCCACATCGGAGGTGACCAGCTGCATGCCAGGGCGTGGCGAGAATTCCCGCACCGTCCCCGTTATCACCGGGGCCTGGGAGCGAGGCGAGAGGCCCGGCATCCAGTAATCGAGGCCGTAGCGTCGGCCGTAGGCGTGCAGCTGCCGGGGGGTATGGGATTGCCCTCTGGCGTCGAGCGAGCTCATGCGCCCGCCGGCGCCACTTTCGTGTCCTCTGGCGTCGAGAGAGCTCATGCGCCCGCCGGCGCCGCTTTCGTGCCCTCTGGCGTCGAGAGAGCTCATGCGCCCGCCGGCGCCGCTTTCGTGCCCTCTGGCGTCGCCTGCCTGGCGCCACGCCGACACGCCAGCGGGCAGTTGGCGCAGTAGCCCAGGTCATCGATCAGGTAGCGGATGCAGCACATCCGACGCACCCGGGCGGGCCGGTCGGGTGGGGTGGGCGTGACGTAGCGGACCGGCTGAAAGAGCGGGTTGCGGCGGCCATCGGGCAGGGTGCGGCACGCCATCAGCGCCCGGGCGGGAGCGCTCGTGTCCGGGGCGGCCATGGGGTGATGGGTCAGGGCGTTGGCGAAGTACTCGAAGTAGTTGCCGGCGTTGCTCCAGAACACCTTGGGTGAGGCGCCGGTGGTGTCGGCCAGGGCCTGGATCAATGGAGTCAGATGGTGGTCGAGCAGGGTCGTGAAACGCGAGACGGGGTCCAGGTCGGCCAGGGGCTTGCCGGCATGGGCTAGTTCAAGGCCGGCGGTTTGCCCGTCCGAGGACTGTATCAAGTGAAGCTCATGTAACCCCAGCGGCAGGTCTCGCTCGAACAGCAGGTTGGTGGCCAGGCTATGGACGAAGAGCGTGCTGAAGTGCCACTTGGACCATAGCGAGGCGATCGCCCGGCGGTCGCCGTGACGATACCGAGCGCCGAATCGGTCGAGGAGCGCCGTGAGACGGGGCGGGTCGAGCAGCTTGCGGGCCGACAGGGTATCGGCCCCGGGTGCCGTCGTCGTGATCCGCGGAGGGGAAAAGGACGCCAGTGGGCCGATATAGAGCTGTGACAGGGCATGTGTCATGGCGAGCACCGACAGGGAGTGATCATGGCAATTTATATGGAATGGTAATTGTTATCAACTGGTGGTGTGACAGCGCCCATCCTCGCGGTGGGCGCACGGTTTGAGAGACGACCCGCCTAACGGACTCAGTAGCTCATCGACCAGTTCAGGGTGTAGGTACGCCCGCGGCCCTGGTAGTCGTAGAGATATTCCGGGCCGTAATAGGGGGAGTAGAACATCGTGGCTCGCTGCCCCCAGACGGTGGAGTACTCCTCATCCAGCAGGTTGGCGACGCCGACGCTGAGCTCCCCGACCGGCAGGCTCTGGCGAAGCGTCAGGTCCAGGGTGGTGAAGCCGTCGATCCGGCGGTCGTTGTCGTCCTCCAGGTCGAGGGCGTGGTTGGCCTGCAGGCGTGCCGCGCGTTCGCCCCGGGGATCCTGCCAGCCAAGGAAGGCGGTGGCGGAGGAGAGCGAGGCATAGCGGGCGTCGCGCTTTTCCCATTCGCCGTCGTCGTTTTCCTGTTCGGAACGCACCAGGTGCAGGGTCGCGCCGGCCTCGAGGCCGCCGTCGAAGTAGCGGGTCGCGGCGCCCTCGAAACCGTAGTTGCGCTTCTTTTCATCGACCACGCTGACGCTCAGGTCCTCGGCATTCTCCACGGCCTTGTCGGACCAGGCGTAGTAGAGCGCCGCCTGGGTCATCCAGGCGCCGCTGTTGTAGCGCCAGCCGAGTTCGATCTGGTCGGTCTTGATGGCGGACAGCGGGTTCTGGGCGACGCTGACGTCGGCGCTCTTGCCGTAGTACTTGGCCGGGTCGGGCAGCTCGAAGCCCTGGCTGAACTGCAGCCAGTTCTGGTGGCCATTACCGAAATCGTAGAGGGCGCCGGCATTGACCAGAGTGGCGTCATAGTCGTTCTCGCCGCCGGGAATGCCTTGGAAATCCTCGACCTTGACATCCATGTGCTGCCGGCGCATGCCGGCGGAGAGCCGCAGCCCCTCGGTGGCCTGCCACTCCCCCTGGGCGAAGGCCGAGATGCCGTTGACTCGGTAGCTGGGGTAGCGCGGCTCCACGCTGGACCCTTCCTGGACCAGGCCGCCGGTAGCATCCGAGACGGTCTTGTCGAAGATCATCTGGCTGGCGTCGAAGGACTCGCGGTCCAGGTCCAGACCATAGGTCAACGACAGGCTGTTGGTAAGGTCGGCATCGAACATGGCCTTGAGGCCTTGTAGATCGGTGTTCTGCTTGGAGGCGCGGAACTCCGAGCCGCCGGCCACCGGGTAGGGGAATGCCTGGAAGCTGGCTTCCTCCTCGCGGTGGAAGGCCTGCAGATAGAAGTCCTGGCCGAGCAGGTCGGCGTGATGATACTGCAGGTTGATCATCTTGCGGTCGGTGGCCGGGTCGCGGTCGGAGGCGTAGCCGTCGCGGATCTCGGCGTCGTTAAGGTCGGGGTTCGAGGCGTCCAGGTTAGGAAAGTAGACCCCACGCTCCCCTTCGTAGCCGGACCGATAGAGCTGGGCGCCGAGCTGCAGGGTCTGCTGCCTGGTCAGTTGCACGTCCAGGCTACCCATGACGTCGATGCTGCGATTGTCCTGCAGGTCGGTCTGGGCGATGTCGGGGAAGGTCTCGTCGCCGTTGGCATCGAAGTGGCGGCCGTTGTCCTGGTAGGCCACGGCGAGGCGGCCTCGCACGCTCTCGTTGCCGCCGCTCACCGACTGGGCGAGACGGTAGTTCAGGTCGTCGGCGTTGTTGACGCCGGTCGTCATGCCGGCCTCGGTGGCCAGGTGGAAGCCCTCGCGGTCACCTTTCTTGGTAATGATGTTGATCAGGCCGCCGGTGGCGCCGCCGCCATAGAGACTGGTGGCGCCGGAGAGCACCTCGACGCGTTCGATGTTGAACGGGTCGATGGCATCGAACTGCCGCGACAGGCTCCGTGAGCTATTTAGCGATACGCCGTCGATCAGCACCTGCACGCTGCGCCCGCGCATGTTCTGGCCGTAGTTGGTGCGGCCCTGGGGCGCCAGGTCCAGGCTTGGCACCAGCTGGCCCAGGGCCTTCTTCAGGTCGGCGCCCGTGCCTAGCTGCTCCCGCAGCTGTTTCTGGTCGACGATCCAGACGGCGCCGGGAATCTGGCTGATCTCCGTGGGAGCGCGCGAGCCGACCACGATCATGGTCTCTTGAGAATCAATCGTGCCGGCATCCTGGGCCTGGGCGGAGAGCGCCAGAGTGCCAGCCAGGAACGTAACCCCTGTCGTGATATTGCGTGAGCTCATGGAATGCCCTGCGTAAGCCGTTATGTTTTGGTGGCAGGCAGTATATTGGAAGCTAATGCTAACAAGAAGTATTATTATTAAGTTTCTTTAGGCTCCTTGCTGGGCTTTCGCCGGTCAAGGCCTGCTCGAAGTGTTGCTCGAGGCCGTTGTTTATATTGCAAGTCATTTTCAATGATTGATAATTGTTATCACTTGTGGGAGCATCCTGTCGCCATTCGTCACGGAGCCAGGGAGCCTGACGTGAAGAGGACCCGATCGACTCTGATAATGGGGGCTGCCGGCCTTCTGTTTGTCGCCACCCCACTGATGGGGCAGGAACTGGTGGAAGAAGCCAGCGATGCCCAGCGTGCCCAGGCGGCGTTGCAGGTGCGCATCGATGCCGCCGACGACGCCAGCCGCACGATGCTTGCCGAATTGCGTCGCCTGGAAACCGAGGCGCGCCAGCTCCGGGCGCAAAACGCGAGCCTGGCGCCCCGTCTTGATCGCCAGGCCGAGCGCCTGGCGTCCCGGGAGGCGGCGCTGGATACGCTGGCGGAGACGCGTGAAACGCTGCCCGAGATCGAGCAGGCGCTGTTGAAGCGGCTGCGAGCATGGGTGGAAGGGGATCTGCCATTCTTGACCCAGGAGCGCCTGGCCCGAGTCGAGGGGCTCGAGAAGGGCATGACAGACCCCGATGCCACCGCGGCGGAGCGTCTGGATCGCACCTTGGCGGCCTGGCGCGCGGAGCTGGACTATGGACGTGAACTCGATGCCTGGCGCGGCACCCTGGAAGACGAGGAGGGGCGCCGGGAGGTGGATTTTCTCCGTCTGGGGCGGGTCGGTTTCTATTACCTGACGCCCGACGGACGCCAGGGGGCCGTCTGGCGCGCCGACGAGCAGCGCTGGCAGCCGCTGGATGAGGCGGCACGCGTCGACCTGCGCCACGGCCTGCGTATCGCACGCGACCAGCGCGCCCCGGAGCTTCTGGTGCTGCCCGTATCGCATTCCATCACGCCGGCCGAAGCCAGGGAGGCTTCATGATGGCAAACGCCAAGTATCGCCCCGGGCGTCTCTTCGCCTTCGTCATGACCGCGCTGCTGCTGGCGACGGCACTGCCCGTCGCGGCTCAGGACGACCCCTTGACGACCCTGCGTGCCGAGCGGGAAGCCGCGCAAGCTCGGGATGCCGAGCGGCTAGCCGGGCTGGTCGATGACCGTGAGGCCCTCGAGGCCGCGCTCGAGGAGGCTCGACAGACCCACGCCGAGGCCGAGTCGCGTCACGCCGAGCTCGAGTCGCGTCGGGCCGAGCTGCAGGCAAGCCGAGAGGCCCTGGATGACCGCCAGGCCGAGCAGGGCGATGACCTGACCGCGGTGCTGGACGTATTGGCCCGCCATAGCGGTGAGCTGCGTGATGCGCTGTCCGAAAGCTGGCTCACCGTGGGAGGCGCCGAGCTGCCGCCGCGCCTGGATGAGGCCGAGATACTGCGGCCCACCCATCTCGAGGGCCTCGCCGATGCCCTGATTGCCTTGACGGCTGAGACCGGCCGCATCCGCTCCTTCGCGGCCCCGGTCGCCGCGAACAGCGGCGAGATTGGGTCCCGGGAGGTCGTGCGGCTGGGGGATCTGACGGCCTTCAGCGCGGGGGAGTTGCTCGAACGCGGCGCCGAAGAGGGGGTGTTGAGCACGGTGGCGCGCACGCCAGACGAAGTGGCCCGGCATCTTGCCGCCTTTCAGGCGGGAGAGGGCGAGCGGATTGCCCTGGACCCCACCCGGGGTCAGGTGATCGATGCCCTGGCCCAGAGTCCGACCCTGTGGGAGCGTTTCCGGCAGGGGGGCGTCGTCGGGTATGTGGTGGTGGGCCTGGGGGCCGCCGGCCTGCTGGTGGCGCTGCTGCAGTATGGCTATCTGCTCAAGGTGAGCGTGGCAATGCGTCGTCAGCTGGCATCCCTGGATCGGCTGCGCGATGACAACCCCCTGGGGCGTGTATTGCTGCGCTTCCGGGCGCTTTCCGATGACCCTATGCCGGAAGCGCTGGAGGCGCGTCTCGATGAGGCGGTGCTCGCCGAGTTGCCGCGCCTGGAGAGGGGTCAGCCACTGGTCAAGCTGTTGGCCGCCGTGGCCCCGCTGTTGGGACTTTTGGGGACCGTTACCGGCATGATCGTGACCTTTCAGGCCATCACCGTCTTCGGCACCGGGGACCCCCAGCTGATGGCCGGGGGGATCAGCCAGGCGCTGGTGACGACCGTGCTGGGCCTGATTACCGCGGTGCCTCTGCTGTTCGCCCATACGGCCATGGCCGGGCGCAGCCGCCGGCTGGCGGGTGTGGTAGAAGGCCAGGCCAGCGCCGCCCTGGCGGCGCGGCTGGAGCAGCCTCGCCCCGCGCCTGCCGCCAAGCAGAGGGTGCAGCATGCTGCCGCTATGGCTTGAGCCCCTGGCGAGGCTGATCGATGCCGGCGGTGTCGTGCTGGTGGGTATCGCCGCGGTGGCGGCGCTGCTCTTCAGCCTGGCCCTGGAGCGGGTGCTGTTCTTTCGGCTCACCTATCGCCGTGCCCGGCGGGCGCTGATTCGGCGCTGGACGCAGCGGGCCGATCACCATAGCTGGAGTGCCCTGACCATGCGGGAGGTCTGGACCCGCGACCTGATCGCTCGGCTGCGTCGGCCGCTGCCCTGGCTCAAGTTGCTGGTGGCCCTGTGTCCGCTGCTGGGCTTGCTGGGTACCGTCACCGGGATGATTGCCGTCTTCGACAGCCTGGCGCTCAGCGATATCGGCCAGGCGCGTGCCATGGCCGATGGCGTGGCTCGCGCCACCCTGCCGACCCTGGCGGGTATGGCGGTGGCGGTGGTGGGGCTTTTGTTTACCACCCGGCTGGAACAAGTCATTCGGCGTGAGGATCAGCGATTGCATGATCGCTTGGCCCGTGCCGTGGAGGAGAACGATGCGTAGACGCCGTAGCCTCGCCGGTGAGTCGGGAGATACCGGTGAGATCAACCTGACGCCGATGCTCGACGTGGTCTTTATCATGTTGATCTTCTTTATCGTGACCACCAGCTTTATCAAGGAGAGCGGGGTGGAGATCGAGCGCCCGGAGTCCAGCGCCGCCGCCCCCCAGGCGGACGCCCAGCTGATGGTCGCGATTACCCCCGAAGATGCCGTCTGGGTCGATGGCGAGCCGGTGGATGCGCATCGCGTCGGCGATGTGGTGGCGCCCCTGGTCAGTGATGACGGCGGGGTGGTGATTCAGGCCGATCGCAATGCCTCCACGGGCAGGCTGATCGAGGTGATGGACCGGATTCGTCAGGCGGGCGTCGACAATGTCGCCGTGGCCGCGACGCGAGGGTCGTCATGACGCGGGTGCCTCTCGCGGCGCTGGCCGGTGTCGGCATGGCGCTGACGCTGTTCTGGTTGCTGGCGCTGCTGGTCTCTCCCCCTGAGCCGGATATCGAGGTGATGGAGATGAGCATGACGCTGACCCGCGTCGAGGCGCCCGCCGCGCCCGAGGCGAGCGAGCCCGATACGGCGCCACCACCCGCCGAGGCGCCGCCACCGCCGCCCGCGGTGGAGGCGCCGCCGCCGCTGCCCGAGCCCGCGCCTCTCCCCGATAGCGAATTGGCGCTGCCCGACCCCGAACTGCCGCCGGAGACGACCGAGTCGTTGGCCCTGGATGCCTCTCTGCCGGCGTTAAGCGAAGCCCGGCCGGAACCCGAACCCGAACCCGAACCCGAACCCGAACCGGAACCGGAACCAAGGCCCGAACCGGAGCCGACGCCTCGACCCGATCCAGAGCCCCGTCCGTCGCCGGACCCCGCTCCGCCACCGGCGCCCAGCGCCGAGTCGAGTGCGGCGCCCTCGGCCTCGGAGTCGTCCCGGGAGGCATCCTCTGCCGAGCCGGTCAGCAGTGAACCGGTGGACGTCGGCCGGGTCGCGCCTACCAGCCGCGTGCCGCCGACGTATCCCTCGCGGGCCCAGCGGCGTGGCATGGAAGGATATGTGGAACTCGAGTTCGTGATTCGTGCCGATGGCCGCGTCGACCCCTCCAGCATCAGCGTCGTATCCGCCCGGCCGCGCCGCGTCTTCGACAAGGCCGCTCGCCAGGCGGTCGCGCGCTGGCGCTTCGAGGCTGCCCAAGGGTTGCGCCGAGCGCGTCAGCGACTGGAATTTCAGCTTAGATAGCCACGGGAGTCGTCATGCCCCTCTTACGCCTGCTCGCACTGGTCACCGTCGGTTGGCTGGTCATGGTGTCCCCCGCCTGGTCGGCGCCCGGCCTGCCGGCTGCCTTTATTGCGGACTTGGAATCGCTTCAGCAGCGCCTGGCCGCCGATGACGGCCAGGCGGTGGAGCGCCGCGCCCGGGCCCAGGCCGAACGCCTGGCCGGAGGAAATGCCGCCGACCGCTGGGCCCGAGCGCTCTATCTGCAGCTGGCCGCCGGAGCGGCGTCGCAGCAGGAAAAGCCGGCGGCGGCGGCAGACTATCTCGCCCAGGCTCGCCGTATCACGGGTATCGAGGCGCAGTATCGGGACCGCTGGCAGCATGACGAGGCGCGGCTGCGCCTCGCCCAGGGCGAGCATGAGCGGGGAGTCGAGCTGCTCGGCGACTGGTTGACGCGTCACCCGGGCGACCCCGAGGACCACTGGCGCCTGGCGCGCTCCCTGGCACATCTAAAACGCTGGGAGGAAGCCGCCGACCGGGTGCAGCAGGCTCGGGCGTCGACGCCACGGCTCGACGATGCCAGGCGTGCCCTGGCCAGTGCCGTGCTGCGGCGTGCCGGGCGGGAGGCGGCGGCGCTTGCCCTGCTCGACGCGGGGTTGGTCGACAGTCGCGACCCTAAGCGTTGGCGGGAGGCGGCGGCCCTGGCCCAGCGGCTGGGCGATGCCGGCCGCGCCGCCGCCATCTGGGAGGCCGGCTGGCGGGCCGATATCCTGACCGGGACCCAGAGCCTCAACCGTCTGATCGAGTTGCACCTGGCGGGGGGCACCCCGGCGCGCGCCGCCGAGCATCTCGAGGCCGCCCTGGCCGCCGGCGAGCTCGACGATAATACGGAGAATCGTCGGCGGCTGGCCCAGGCCTGGGAGCGAGCGCGGGATCGCGAGCGTGCGCTGGCCGCCTGGCGAGCCGTGGCGGAGCAAAGCCAAGCGCAGGACGACTGGCGCCGGCTCGAGCAGCTGGCGTATGCCTGGGGGCGCGACGAGGCCGCCCCTTCGGGAAGCTCGAAGCCCTAAGCTCCAAGCCATAAGCCGTAAGCCGTAAGCTCTACGCTCTACGCTTTACGTACCTAGAAGCTGGAAGAGCGTCGCTTCGCTCCTGGAAGCTGAAAGCTGGAAGAAACCCCTGACTCAAGCTGGAAGAGCGTCGCTTCGCTCCTGGAAGCTTGAAGCTTCCAGCTCTCGGCGAAGCCGAGTTACTGCCGGGCCCCATCTATCTCACGCACAAACGGCGGCAGCGAGTCGAGCAGCGCCCGGCCGTAGCGACGCGTCAGGACGCGGCGGTCGAGCAGGGTGATGCGGCCGTGGTCGGACTCCTTGCGGATCAGGCGGCCACAGGCCTGGACCAGCTTGATCGAGGCGTCGGGCACGCTGATGCGCATGAAGGGATTGCCCCCGCGACTCTCGATCCATTCCGCCAGGGTGGCGCCCACCGGGTCGTCGGGCACCGCGAAGGGCAGCCGGGTGATGACCACATGGGTCAGGTAATCCCCCGGCAGGTCGATGCCTTCGGCGAAGCTGGCCAGGCCGAAGATGATGCTGCCGTCCCCGGCATCCATGCGTGCCCGGTGGCGGGATATCAGCTCGCGCTTGGGGACCCGGTCCTGGGCCAGTACCCGCTTGCCGAGATCCTTGGGCAAGGCCTTCTCCACGGCGCGTAGCTGGGCCCGGGACGAGAACAGCATCAAGACCGCTTCCTGCTTGTCGAGCCCCTCGACGAACGCGACGATGGCCCGCTCATGTCCCTCGCGGTCGGCGGGGTCGACGGCCTCGCGGGGCACGCTGAGCACCGCCCGGGAGTAGTCGAAGGGACTGGGCAGGCGCTGGTAGCGATAGCGGTTGGCCAGGCCGGCGCGCTCCTGCAGGCGCTCGAAACGCCCGAGGGCGGTGAGCGTTGCCGAGGTGACGACGGCGCCGAAGGTGGCGCCCCAGAGGCTCTTGGCCAGGGTATGCGCGGCGGACACGGGGCTCGCCGAAAAGGTGAGCTCGGGTTCGCCGCCGAAGCGTTCCAGGGTCAGCCAGCGGGCCCGCGGTGGCTCGCCTTCGGGGTCGACGTCGGAATAGGCCTGCCACAGGGCATGTGCCTCCAGGGCGCGCCCATGGAGTAGCGCCACCAGCGGCAGCCATGCCTCGGCGGCCTCGCGCGGCAGTCCCGTGTGCTTCTCCGGGTCCAGGCTCTCGCGGAGGATGTCCGCCATGCTTTCCAGGGTGCGCGAGAATTCGGCGAAGAGCGTGACCAGCGATGCGGCGTGCTCACGCAAGGCGTCGGGGGCCCGGCCCATCTCGAAGCGATGCTGGTGAAATTCCTCGCCGTCGCCCAGCCCCTGGGGGCGACCCGCCAGCTGGTGGCTCAGGGCGAACGCCTCGCCCAGCCGGGGTTCCACGGCATCGATGGCCTGGGGCAGGGTGGCCAGCAGGCGCGCGAGGGTGGACTGTCCGCCCAGGGCGGCATTGAGCTCGGTGAGCGACTTCTTGAGGTTACGCAGCCAGCGCAGGCCGGCATTCACGCCGAAGCGGTAGGCGAAGTGGTTGAGCGCCTTGTCGGGGAGGTGATGGCCTTCGTCGAAGACATGGATGCAGTCGCCCGGGTCGGGCAGCACCACGCCGCCGCCCAGAGAGAGGTCCGCCAGCACCAGGTCGTGGTTGGCGACGATGATATCGGCCTGCTCCATGTCGCGACGGGCGCGGAAGAAGGCGCAGGCGCCGAAGTGGCCGCAGCGGCGATTGGTGCACTGGCGATGGTCCACGGTAAGGCGCCGCCAGTGCTCATCCTTGATGGCCTCGGGCCAGCTGTCGCGGTCGCCCTCCCAGCGGCCGTTGCCGTAGGCATCGCCCATGGCCTTGACCAGTGCCTGGAAGTCGTCGCCCCCGCTGTCCAGGGCCTGCTCGAACATCGACAGGGTGGGGTTCTCTTCGCCGCCGTCGAGGGCCTGGTCGAGGCGCGCCACGCAGACATAGCGGCCGCGCCCCTTGGCCAGGGCATAGCGGAAGTCGATGCCGCTGTGGGCCTTGAGCGCCGGCAGGTCCTGGTGCAGCACCTGTTCCTGGAGGGCCACGGTGGCGGTGGAAACGACCAGCCGCTTGCCGCGGGCCTTGGCCACCGGCAGGGCGGCCAGCAGATAGGCCAGGGTCTTGCCGGTGCCGGTGCCGGCCTCGAGGACGCAGACATGCTCATCGCCGATGCGCTTGCCGTCCTCGTCGGCCTCGATCCCCGCCAGGGTGCGCGCGATCTCGGCGATCATCAGTCGCTGGCCGTAGCGGGGAGTGAGCCCCAGCCCCTCCAGCGCATGGCGATAGGCGGTCTGGATCTCGCCTTTCAAGGCCTCGTCAAGCATATCGGTCCACGCCGTAAGCCTTACGCTTTAAGCCGTAAGAAAAAATCTATCCCGACTGCGCCCCTTCCCGGGCGCGTCAGGTACCTGAGCCGAGCGTCGCTTTACGCTGTAAATCCATGATGCCGTTGCTCAAGGCCTACAGCTTATAGCTTACAGCGTTTACAGCAGCCCTTCGGGCGGATGCTCGCAGGGCAGCTTGTCGTCGATATAGCGCTCGATCTCGGGCAGCGAGAAGGCGTCTTCCTCACCCACGAAGCTGATGGAAACCCCCTTGGCGCCGGCGCGGCCGGTGCGGCCGATGCGGTGGACATAGTCCTCCGGGTCTTCCGGCAGGGTGTAGTTGATCACGTGGCTGACGTCTTCGATATGGATACCACGGCCGGCGACATCGGTGGCCACCAGGACCTGGATCTCACCCGCGCGGAATTTCTCGAGGGTCTCGATACGCTGGTTCTGCGGCACGTCACCGGAGAGCATGGCCACGTTGATGCCGGCCTTGCGCAACAGGTCGTCGAGCTTGCGCACCAGGTCGCGACGGTTGCCGAATACCATCACCCGGTCGAAGCTTTCCTGCTGGAGCAGCTTGACCAGCAGTTGCTGCTTTTCCGCATCGCCGACCATATAGACCCGCTGGTCGATGTTGGCGGCGTTATCGACGGTAACGGCGATTTCGACATGGGCCGGGTCGAGGGTCCACTGGCTGGCCAGCTGGAGGATGTCATCGGTGAAGGTGGCCGAGAACAGGAAGGTCTGGCGCTCTTCCTTCTTGGGCGTATGGCGAATGATGCGCTTGACGTCGGGAATAAAGCCCATGGACAGCATGCGATCGGCTTCGTCGAGCACCAGCACCTCGACTTCCGTCAGGTCGACGTCGCGTTTCTGATGAAAATCGATCAGCCGTCCCGGTGTGGCCACCAGGACATCGAGATTCCCTTCCAGGGCATCGCGCTGTTTCTGGTAGTCCATGCCGCCGACGACGCTTGCCATCTTGAGGTCGGTGAAGCGGGCCAGCGCCTTGGCATCCTTCTCGATCTGCAGGGCCAGCTCGCGGGTAGGCGCCACGATCAGGGCGCGCGGCGCGCCATTCTTCTGGCCGTTGGGGCGCTCTTCCTCGAGGAAGTAGGCCAGAATCGAGATCAGGAAGGCGGCGGTCTTGCCGGTGCCGGTCTGGGCCTTGCCGACGATGTCGCCACCCAGCAGCGTCTGGCTGAGTGCCTCGGCCTGGATCGGCGTGCAGTACTCGAAGCCCAGCGCATGGATGGCGCGCATCAGCGGCAAGGGGAGATCGAAGTCGTGAAAGCGCCATTTGCCGGCCACCGCTGGGACCTGGAACTGGCGAAGATCCCAGCTCGACTGGCGACGGCGCGGTTTGCGACGGCGACGCTTGGGCTTGCGATTCTCGGTTGGGGCCGTGGTCTGTTCCGACTCGCTCATAGGCTTGCTGTCTTTCCGTGTCGATAGGGTAGTCGTGTGATGCAAACGGGTATTGTACCAGTCTATGCAACGAAGGGCGCGTCTCACCGCGTCGGGCTGGTAGAATGCGCATCACAGTAGAGGAGTGACCCCATGACCCGTCGTAAGAAGAGCCGTTCACTGGCCGACAAGGTGCAACTTCGTACCGGTCGGCGCAAGGACTACAAGAAGTGGCGCCACGAGAACCCCGACCAGGTGGTCTCGTCGACCCGTTATACCCAGAAGAAGCGTCAGCAGCGCAAGCTTCAGGCCGCCCGCAAGCAGGCCCGACAGGAGACCGGCCAGGATATTGCCATTCACCCCGAGCGCCAGGAAGGCGAGGGCGGTGAGGGGCCGGAGCAGGGAGGCACGCGGGACTGATGCGCCTGGTTTCGTTCAATATCAACGGCATTCGTGCGCGGCTGCCTCAGCTGGAGGCATTGATCGATGCCCATCGTCCGGCGCTGATCGGCCTGCAGGAGACCAAGGTGCAGGACGCGGAGTTTCCCCGTGAGGCGGTGGAGGCGCTGGGCTACCGGGTCGTCTACCATGGCCAGAAGGGGCACTATGGCGTCGCGCTGATGCTGGATATCGCTCAGTGCGGCGAGCCCGAGGCCGTGCACTACGGCTTCCCCGATGATGCCGAAGACGCCCAGCGGCGCATGATCGGCGTGACCCTGCGCCCTGCCGGCGGTGAATCGCTGACCGTATGGAACGGCTATTTTCCCCAGGGCGAGAACGTCGAGCATCCGCTGAAGTTTCCCCACAAGCGCCACTTCTATGCCCAGCTGGCCGCGCTGCTCGAGCAGCATCGTCCCGATGAGCGCCTGGTGGTGATGGGTGACTTCAATATCTCCCCCGAAGACATCGATATCGGCATCGGGGAGGCCAACCGCAAGCGCTGGCTACGCGAAGGCAAGACCAGCTTCCAGCCCGTGGAGCGCGAGTGGCTCACGGGCATCAAGGCCTGGGGGCTGGTGGACAGCTATCGGGTGTGCTATCCGCAGGTCGACGACCGCTTCAGCTGGTTCGACTACCGCTCCAAGGGCTTCGACCGGGAGCCCAGGCGCGGCCTGCGCATCGACCATATCCTGGTGACCGCGCCGCTGGCCGAAAGGGTCGAGGATGCCGGCATCGATTATGAGCTGCGTGGCATGCAACGGCCCTCCGACCATGCGCCGGTATGGACCGAGCTGGCGTTATAGGTCCGGCGTCGGCGGCGCCGGCATGCCCCACGACCGCTCGGCGGGGCGTGGGGCGATGGTGTATCGCGCCAGGGTGACGGCGGGGTCGGTCAGGCGTTGATGCGCTTGGCCAGTACCGGTGCCAGCTTCTCGTCCATCTCCTTGAAGGCCTGTTCGGTGGTGCTCCAGTCGATGCAGGCATCGGTGATGGAGACGCCGTACTCGAGCTGGTCGAGGTCCTCGGTCAGCTTCTGGTTCCCCCAGCCGATATTGGATTCGACCATCAGGCCGATGATCGAGCGGTTGCCATCGAGCAGCTGGTTGGTCACGTTCTCGAGTACCAGCGGCTGCAGCCCCGCATCCTTGTTGGAGTTGGCGTGGGAGCAGTCGATCATGATGTTGGGCTTGATGCCGGCCGCCTTCAGCTCCTGCTCGGCCAGCGCCACGCTGACGCTGTCGTAGTTGGGCTTGCCGTTACCCCCGCGCAGCACCACATGGCCGTAGACGTTGCCGCGGGTGCGAATGATGGCCACCCGTCCCTTGTAGTCGATGCCCAGGAAGTTGTGCGGGTGGGCCACCGACTGCAGGGCGTTGACCGCGACATCCAGGCTGCCGTCGGTGCCGTTCTTGAAGCCCACCGGGCAGGAGAGGCCCGACGACATCTCGCGGTGAGTCTGGGACTCGGTGGTACGTGCCCCGATGGCCGACCAGCTGATGCAGTCCTGGATATACTGGGGAGAGATCGGGTCGAGGGCCTCGGTGGCCAGCGGCAGGCCCATTTCGGCAAGTTCCGTCAGCAGCTTGCGGCCGGTATGCAGGCCTTCCTCGATCTCGAAGGAGCCGTTCAGGTGGGGGTCGTTGATCAGTCCCTTCCAGCCCACCGTGGTGCGGGGCTTCTCGAAGTAGACGCGCATGACGATATACAGGCTATCCTTCACCTCATCGGCCAGGCGGCGCAGGCGACGTGCGTAGTCGAGTGCGGCGTCCACGTCATGGATGGAGCAGGGGCCGACCACGACCAGCAGGCGCGGGTCCTCGCCATCGAGGATGCGCTGGATGGTGTGGCGCCCTTCGATGACGGTCTTCTCGGCGGCGTCGGTGAGCGGAACCTGCTGCTTGAGGGCTTCCGGGGTGATAAGCACGTCCTGGGAGAGGACGTTGAGGTTGCTGACCTGTTGATCTGTCATGCGGTTTCCTGTGGGTCGTGTCTAGGCGGGTGGCCTGATGGTGTGGTTTTTATGGCACTACTATACACCGGCCTGGGTGGCACGAATCAATCATGGAACTTTCAAGAGCATGCGTTGTCCGAGCGCCGGCGTCCGGTAACGCGCCAGTGGTTTGATCATGGTTTGATCATGGCTTGATGGATGAACGGGAAAAGGGAACACTTGTGCGACTATCCACGATGGTCTATGAATCTCACTCTCCCAGGCTCCAGGTAGACGCTATGCAAGCACGTCCTATTGTTGAAGTTTCCAGGCCCCTCGGGCCCGGTCGCCTTTCCCGTCGCCTGATGGCGGGGAGAGGCTAGATGGATGCCAGGGAAACCGACCAGCAGCTCGTCGAGCGCGCCCAGAAGGGAGATACCCGGGCCTTCGACCTGCTGGTGAAGAAGTATCAGCACAAGATCATCGGCCTGATCGGTCGTTATGTGCACGACCACGCCGAGGTGCAGGATGTCGCCCAGGAGGCCTTCATCAAGGCCTACCGGGCCCTGGGCAAGTTCCGTGCCGAGAGCGCCTTCTACACCTGGATGTATCGAATCGCCATCAACACGGCCAAGAACCATCTGGTATCCAGGGGGCGGCGCCCGCCAGGCAGTGACCTGGATATCGTCGATGCCGAGGTCCTCGATCAGAGCGGGCGGCTGTCCGATACCGAAACGCCCGAGGCCGCCATGGCGCGGGACCAGCTAAAGGCGGCTATCTTCGACGCGATCGAGGCCCTGCCCGACGATCTGCGCACCGCGATCACGCTGCGCGAGCTGGATGGCCTCTCCTATGAGGATATCGCCCATATCATGGCGTGTCCGGTGGGCACGGTGCGCTCACGGATCTTCCGGGCTCGAGAGGCGGTGGATCAGCATATTCAACCGCTGGTCACCACGGCACGAAACCATGAGGCGGTGGATTAAGGCGCCGGCGTCGGTGAATTGTCATTTTTTTGTCGATTCGCTGAACTGTTCGGTCGCCTGGGCGTCAGATGCAGTGACCGATCCGCCGAGGATGGTTCAAGGTATCGACATTCCTGGGGCGGCTACCGCCGGTGTCGATATCGGGTGATAACAGATTGCAAGGTCGTGACCTTGCCAGGCTGAGGTGTTGAGAATGAGTCAGAACGCACGGGAATCGCTTTCTGCCCTGATGGATAACGAGGGAGATGAGCTGGAACTTCGCCGCGTGCTGAAGTCGCTGGACGACGAGCCTGATGCCGCCCAGGCATGGCGGCGCTACCACTTGATGCGCAGCATGCTGCAGCGTGAGACGGGCGTGGATGTCAGCGTCGACCTCTCGGCGGGTGTCATGGCGCAGCTCGAAAGCGAGCCGGCCCCGGTCTTCGACGACAAGGACTCGGCCGAGGCCTCTCGTCGAACGCTCCCCCTGGCGCGAAGTGCCGGTATCGCCGCCGCCGTGTCATTGTTGGTGATCACCGGCGTGCAGTTCTATAACGGCGGCGGGGTTTCCGGAGGTAACGCCACCTCCCCCGGGCTGGCCGCCGGCGCCGAGGAGGCGGGGACCCGGGTCGCCCCGGCGAGCCTTGCCGACGCTCGGTCCCCGTCGTCATTGTCGTCCCGCCTGCCGCTCTTTCAGCTGCCTCAGCAGGGCAATGGCGGCTTGATGACGATTGGCGCCGAGGCGCAGGGCTCGCCGATGTTCATGGCGCCCGGCCGACAGCAGTCCCTGGTGGCCGATGAGGAACAGGCGCGGTTGCTGCAGTCTTACCTGGATCGGCACGCCGAAGGCGCCGCCTATCGTAGCGGCGATGCCTGGATGCCATTGCTGCGCGCCAGCGGTGGCGACAGCCTCGGCCAGCGCTGAGCGAGGCCGGGCAATGCATGTCTTTCGCCGCTGTGCCGCTTGCCTTCTCGCGCTTCTGCCGATGGCCGCCACGCCGGCCATCGCCATGGACCTTCCCCCGGAGGCGGATCATTTCGACTGTCGCCTCCTCGAAGAACAGCCCGCCCCGCAGACGGCCCTGGAGTGGTACGAACGCAGCCTGTGGGCCGGACACTGCTATCGCTATGATGCCCAGGCGGTGCGTATCGGCTTCGACGGCGTGCGTACCCTCGTGTTGCGTCACGAGATAGGCGATGGCGTCGAGCGGGGCCATGCACGCTTCCTCGATGGGCGCCCCATGACCCTCGAGCGACAGAGTCGTATCGGCCGCCTGGGGTGGTCGGATGACGGTACGGCGCCGCCGACGCCCGTCGGCATTGCCGCCGGTATCGCGTCACACTACCGCCTGAGTCTGGGTGACGAGGCGCGCATCGCCAATCGGCGGGCTCGGCGCCTGGATATCTCGCCGCTCGACGGCTTCCGCTATGGCAAGCGGCTGTGGTTGGACGCCGAGACCGGGCTGACCCTGAAGCAGAGCCTGCTCGACGAGACCGGCCGCGCCGTACAGACCTTCCAGTTGACGGTGCTCGAACAGCCGCGGCTGTATCGGGGCGATATCGGCGTCGACGCTCCTCGCGATGCCCCCGAAGACGCCTGGCACCCCGGCTGGCTGCCCGACGGCTTTCGTCCCCAGCCGGTGGCAACCCGCAACGGTAGCCACGGCGGCGATGTGACCCACCGCCTCTACAGTGATGGCCTCTCTACCCTGAGTATCTTCGTCTCGCCCCTCCAGGGCATGGCGCCGCTGGTGCCGGGCCTGCACCGGCTCGGTGTTTCCTATGCCGCGGTGCGCCATCGCGAGCTGGATGGCACGCCGCGTCAGGTGGTGGTCATGGGCGAGATGCCGCCGAGGGTGTTGTTGCAGGTGGCGGATCGGTTGAGCGGGGAGGCCCACGACTCTTGAGCCGGTGATGGTTCGCCGTCGTCATTTGTATTCGCATGACTTGTCTATTCGCATTGCCCATTCCAACCCACGCAGGAGCCAACATGATGCGAACGCTGCGCAACCTTTCCCTGTGGATGCTGTTGGCCGGGGCCTTACTGGCCTGGCAGAGTGCCATGGCCCGCGAGCTGCCCGACTTCACCGAACTGGTGGGGGAGGCGGCCCCCGGTGTCGTGAATATCTCGACGACGCGGGTGGTCGAGACGCGTAACCCCTTTCAGGAGTTCGGCGGCGAGGAGATTCCCGAGATCTTTCGCCACTTCTTCGGCGACCGCCTTCCGACGCCACCGGGTCAGACCCCCGGCAAGCCCCAGGAGCGTCAGTCGCTGGGTTCCGGCTTTATCATCAGCGATGATGGTTACATCATGACCAATGCCCACGTGGTCGATGACGCCGATGAGATCCTGGTACGCCTGAACGATCGGCGCGAGCTGCCTGCCGAGCTGGTGGGCAGCGACGAGCGCACCGATGTGGCGGTGCTCAAGGTCGACACCGACGACCTGCCCACGTTGCGCCTGGGGGACTCCGATGACCTCGAGGTCGGCGAGTGGGTGGCGGCCATCGGCTCGCCCTTCGGCTTCGACCACTCCGTCACCGCGGGCATCGTGAGCGCCATCGATCGTACCCTGCCGCGGGATGCCTATGTGCCCTTCATCCAGACCGATGTGGCCATCAACCCGGGGAACTCCGGCGGCCCGTTGTTCAACCTCGACGGCGAGGTCGTGGGCATCAACTCCCAGATCTTCACCCGTAGTGGGGGCTTCATGGGGCTGTCGTTTGCCATTCCCATCAATGTCGCCATGGATGTGGCCGACCAGCTGCGCAATGACGGAGAGGTTCGCCGCGGCTGGTTGGGCGTGATGATCCAGCCGGTATCCCGCGACCTGGCGGAGTCCTTCGGCATGGACGAGCCGCGTGGGGCGCTGATCGCCGACCTTGACCCCGAGGGGCCGGCGGCCACGGGTGGCCTCGAGGCCGGCGATGTCATTCTCGAGGTCGATGGCGCCCGGGTGCATGATTCCAGCACCCTGCCGCGGCTGATCGGACGCACCGCCCCGGGCAGTGATGTCGAGCTCGAACTGATGCGCGACGGCGAGCGCCGTTCCCTCGAGGTGACGCTGGGGGACTGGCCCGATAGCGGCAAGGCCGCGGCAGGCGAGAGTCGCGATAGCGAACAGGCGCGCCTGGGTATCTCGGTGACCGAGCTGGACGCCGAACAGCGCGAGCGCCAGGGCATCGAGGGCGGCGTGCGCATCGTCGCCGTGGACCCCGCCGGAGCCGCCGCCAAGGCGGGGCTGCGGCCCGGGGATATCCTGGTCAGCATCGACCACCAGGCCGTCTCCAGCGCCTCCGAGCTTGTCACCCTGGCGAGTGAGCTGCCCACCGACCGGGCCGTGCCGGTGCGTCTCTACCGGGAGGGGCGCTCGCTGTTCGTGGCCCTGCGTCTGACCGGCGACTGAGCCTCGTCCGACGCCACGTCCCCGGCAGCCCGACGGCCTCGACCGTCGGGCTGCTGTATCTGGCACCGGCCCGAAGCCTGTCTTCGTTGCGCGGTATCAGTGCGAGGCCAGCTCGTTGAAAAACGCTGGATTGTCCTGGATCGTTGCTAACACCTTGGCTGCCAGGCCAGTGGGGTTGCGGCGCTTGGCTTCCCAGCTTCTGATGGTGTCAATGCTGGTTCCCATGGCACTGGCAAACTCTGTCTGGGATACCCGGAGCTGAGCACGAATCGCTTTCACGTCTGCCACCTCGTGGCGGGCGACTCGGGATGCCTGGGCCTTTCCTTGCTTGATGTCGACGGCTTCCTGCAGTGATTCGTGGAGTTCGTTGAAGATGCTCATTCGAAAAACTCTCCCTTCAGCTGGTGGGTCAGTGTTTTTAATGTGGCTTTTTCGGCAGGCGTCAGGCTGTCCTTCATGCTCTTGGGGTAGGCTAGCACCAAATAGATTACGTCCATTGTCGCTAAGAAATAGATGACGCGAGCCCCACCCTGCTTGCCTTGGTGTCCAAGGCTCATTCGAACCTTGCGTAGCCCCCCTGTCCCTTGAATTAGATCACCCTTGTCGGGTTGAGCAATCAATATGCGCTGCAGCTCTTTCAGCTCATCATCGCTTGCCAGTGCTTTGATTTGCCGAGTAAACGTGGGCGTTTCGATAAATTCGATAGCATGAGACACGCTGTGTAGTGTCCTGTGGTGGAGGCGTGCTGTATGTACATAGTACATCTTGATCGTTCTGTCTGTCGACCGAACTTGCGACCCAGCAGCATTCATATACAGCCTTTAATGATGACTCATCATGGCCGCGCCTTACGGCCACGCCGATCGTTTGAAATCGTTGTCGTATTGGATGCGGGTGCTGATGTGTTGTTTGCGGACGAAGAGGGGGGTATTGCAGCGACTGGAGCTGAACATCAGCTTCAATACGACACTCGCTTCGCTGCACGAAGGCTGCGTGGACCGCATGACTCGTCTTTTGACGCAAGGCAACGCTACTTAATGCGGAGGTCTGCATCGCCGGTGTGTTAGATGTGGCCATCTCCTGTGTCGTAGGGCGATGATCTGTCGTATCGGCCTCTGCGAGGCCTAGGGCTAGCGTTGCGCCTTGACGACAACCTCGTTTCCTCGCTGTACAATACGCCCAACCTTGATTTTCGCGCTCGCTTGGGTACCTACCCAGCCTTGTACATGGGTGCGTACATGAACCGGATTTTGATGCATGTCTAATAGCGAAAAACGTAAAGATATCAATAGTATACGTAACTTCTCGATCATCGCTCATATCGACCATGGCAAGTCGACCCTGGCCGACCGGTTGATTCAGACCTGCGGTGGCCTGACCGAGCGTGAACTCAAGGAGCAGGTGCTGGACTCCATGGACCTGGAGCGAGAGCGGGGCATCACCATCAAGGCCCAGTCGGTAACGCTCGATTATCACGCACCGGACGGCCATACCTATCAGCTCAACTTCATCGATACGCCCGGACACGTCGACTTCTCCTATGAGGTGTCGCGCTCGCTGTATGCCTGCGAAGGGGCCCTGCTGGTGGTGGATGCCGGCCAGGGGGTCGAGGCGCAGTCGGTGGCCAACTGCTACACCGCCATCGAGCAGGGGCTCGAGGTGTTGCCGGTGCTCAACAAGATGGACCTCCCCCAGGCCGACCCCGACAAGGTCTCCCATGAGATCGAGGAGATCATCGGGCTGGATGCGACCGATGCCTGCCAGGTCTCGGCCAAGAGCGGGCTGGGTATCGATGCCCTGCTGGAGACCCTGGTGCGTGATATTCCGCCGCCCAAGGGAGACCCGGAAGGCCCGTTGCAGGCGCTGATCATCGATTCCTGGTTCGACAATTACCTGGGCGTGGTATCGCTGGTGAGGATCTTCGACGGCACCCTGAAGAAGGGTGAGAAGATCCGCATCAGCTCCACCGGCCGTGACTGGCAGGTCAACGAGGTGGGCATCTTCACTCCACAGCGCCACCAGACCGGGATCCTGCGTGCCGGCGAAGTAGGCTTTATCGTGGCCGGCATCAAGGAGATCCAGGGCGCCCCGGTGGGGGATACCATCACCCATACCAAGACCCCGGATGTGGCGCGCCTGCCCGGCTTCCAGAAGGTCAAGCCGCAGGTCTATGCCGGCATGTTCCCGGTCAGCGCCGATGACTACGAGGATTTCCGCGACGCCCTGGAGAAGCTGGCGCTCAACGATGCCTCCCTGGAGTATGAGCCGGAGAATTCCGATGCCCTGGGCTTCGGCTTCCGGGTCGGCTTCCTCGGCACCCTGCACATGGAGATCATCCAGGAGCGCCTCGAGCGCGAATATGACCTGGACCTGCTGACCACCGCGCCCACCGTCGTCTATGAGCTGGTGCTCAAGAACGACGAGGTGGTCTATGTCGCCAACCCCTCCAAGCTCCCCGATATGGCCGACGTGGAGGAAATGCGCGAACCGATCGTGCGGGCCAGCATCCTGGTGCCCCAGGAGTTTGTCGGCAACGTCATCACCGAGTGCGAGCAGCGCCGCGGCACCCAGCTGGACATGCAGTTTCTGGGCAGCCAGATCCAGCTCACCTACGAGCTGCCGATGTCCGAGGTGGTCATGGACTTCTTCGACCGCCTGAAATCGATCTCCAAGGGCTATGCCTCCCTGGAGTACAACTTCGAGCGCTTCGAGGCCGCCAAGCTGGTGCGCCTGGACGTGCTGATCAACGGCGACAAGGTCGATGCCCTGGCGGTGATCATCCACCGCGACCATGCCCACAGTCGCGGCCGCCTGCTGGTAGAGAAGATGAAGGAGCTGATCCCGCGTCAGATGTTCGACGTGGCGATCCAGGCCGCCATCGGTGGTCAGGTCGTGGCACGCTCCACCGTCAAGGCCCTGCGCAAGAACGTTACCGCCAAGTGCTACGGCGGCGATGTGTCCCGCAAGAAGAAGCTGCTCGAGAAGCAGAAGGCAGGCAAGAAACGCATGAAGCAGGTGGGCCGGGTAGAGATTCCCCAGGACGCCTTCCTCGCCGTGCTCAGGGTCAACGACTGATTCCACTAGCTAGGGACAACGAACCGCCATGGACTTCTCACTGCTGCTGGTGATTGCCGTCGCCGTCACCGGCGTAATCACCCTGTTCAACTTCCTCTGGTGGCGTCCGGCACGCCAGCAGTCCCTGCAGACCGCCGAGGCCGGCACCCACCAGGGCTTGTCCCCCACGGCGCGGGAACAGGTGCTGAAGGAGCCATGGCCGGTGGACTACGCCCGCTCCTTCTTTCCGGTACTGCTGGTGGTGCTGGTGCTGAGAAGCTTCGTGGTGGAGCCGTTTCAGATTCCGTCGGGGTCCATGCGGCCCACCCTGGAGATCGGCGATTTTATCCTGGTCAACAAGTTTGCCTACGGGCTGCGCCTGCCGGTGGTGAATACCGAGGTCGTGGAGGTGGGGGAGCCCGAACGCGGTGACGTCATGGTGTTTCGTTTCCCCAATGACCCCTCGGTCAACTTCATCAAGCGGGTCGTGGGCCTGCCCGGTGACCGGATTCGCTACGAGGACAAGCAGCTCTACGTCAATGGCGAACCGGCCGCCAAGACACTGCTGGACGAGGGGCCGGAGAAGGCGCCGGGTGAGCTGTTGTTTGCCGAGCAGCTGGGCGAGATAGAGCACCGCCTCTACAATAACCCTCGCGACCTCGGGCCCCAGATGCGCGAGCTGGTCGTGCCGGAGGGGCACTACTTCACCATGGGTGACAACCGCGACCACTCCAACGATAGCCGCTACTGGGGCTTCGTGCCGGAGGAAAACATCGTTGGCCAGGCCTTCGCCGTCTGGATGCACTGGGACGGCGTCCTGCCCAGCTTCACCAGCATGCGGCGCATCCGCTAGGCGCCCCGCTGATTGCCAGAATTAGACGACAGAATTAGATAACAGGATTTTCGTGAGCCAAACCCTCAATGCCTTCAGCCGACGCCTCGGCCATGATTTCGGCGACGACTCGCTGCTCGAGCTTGCCATGACCCACCGCAGCTACGGCGGCCAGAACAATGAGCGCCTCGAGTTTCTGGGTGACTCCATCGTCAACTTCGTCATCGCCGAGGCGCTGTTCCGCCGCTTTCCCGAGGCCCGGGAGGGGCAGCTCTCCCGCTTGCGCGCGCGTCTGGTCAAGGGCCAGACCCTGGCGGAACTGGCACGCGAGATGGACTTCGGCGAACACCTCCGACTCGGCTCCGGCGAGATGAAGAGCGGCGGACATCGCCGCGACTCGATTCTTGCCGACGCCGTGGAAGCGGTGATCGGTGCCATCTATCTCGATGCCGGCATGGAAGCCGTGCGGGCCCGGATTCTTTCCTGGTATGCCGCGCGCCTGGAAGACACCAGCCTGCAGCATACCCAGAAGGATCCCAAGACGCGCCTCCAGGAGTTTCTGCAGTCGCGCCAGGAGCCGCTGCCCCGTTACGAGGTGGTCAGCGTGGAGGGCGAGGCCCATGCGCAGACCTTTACCGTCGAGTGCCATGTGGAGCTGCTGCAGAAGCATACCATCGGCATCGGCTCCAGCCGCCGCCATGCCGAGCAGCAGGCCGCGGAGACAGCCCTGACACAACTCGAGCCGAGAGGAGTTCGGTCATGACCCAGACCTGTGGTTTCGTGGCCATCGTTGGCCGCCCTAATGTCGGCAAGTCGACGCTCATGAATCGTATCCTCGGCCAGAAGATCTCGATCACGTCGCGCCGGCCCCAGACGACCCGCCACCAGGTGATGGGCATCAAGACAGAAGAGGATGCCCAGTTCATCTATGTCGATACCCCGGGTATCCATATTCTCGCCAAGGATCGCAACAAGGCGATCAACCGCTTCATGAACCAGGCCGCCGTCCAGGCGCTGCGTGATGTGAATTGCGTGGTGTTTATCATCGATCGCACTCGCTGGAGCGATGAGGACCAGGTCGTTCTGCAGCGTCTCGAGCATGTCGACGCCCCGGTGATCCTGGCCGTCAACAAGGTCGATCGCCTGCAGGACAAGGCGGAGCTGCTGCCCTGGCTCGAGGCGGTCGGTGCCCGTCGGGAGTTCGCCGCCATCGTGCCGATCTCCGCCAAGCACGGCACCAATGTGCCGGAGCTGGAGGCCGAAGTGGCCAAGCACCTGCCGGAAAGCATCCATTACTTCCCCGAGGACCAGATCACCGACAAGAGCCAGCGTTTCCTGGCCGCCGAGCTGGTCCGCGAGAAGGTCATGCGCCAGCTCGGCGATGAGCTCCCCTACCAGATGACCGTGGAAATCGAGGAGTTCCGTGACGAAGGCAGGATAGTGCATATCAGCGCCCTGATCCTGGTGGAACGCCAGGGCCAGAAGAAGATCCTGATCGGCGAGAACGGCGAGCGTATCAAGAGCATCGGCCGCGAGGCGCGCCTCGACATGGAACGCGCCCTGGACGCCAAGGTAATGCTGAACCTGTGGGTCAAGGTCAAGCGCGGCTGGTCCGACGACGAACGGGCGCTCAAGAGCCTGGGCTACGACCTCGATTGATGATGCCGTGTCAGACGTCTTCCGGGGTCAGACCCCCACCCTTTGGGGTCAGACCCCAGCGGTGCTGGCTACTTGCATGACCCCAGAACCCGCCTTCCTGCTGCATAAGCGCCCCTATCGCGAAACCAGTGCCCTGGTGGAGCTGTTGACGCTGAATGGTGGCCGCGTGCGGGCGGTCGCCCAGGGCGTCCAGCGGCCCGGGTCGCGTTCGCGGGGCCGGCTACAGCCCTTCGCGCCGTTGCATGTGACCTGGGTGGGCGAGGGCGAACTCAAGCGCCTGCGCCTGATGGAGAGCCGTGGAGCGGTAGCGCTGCTGGCGGGCGAGGGGCTGCTGTGCGGGCTCTATGCCAATGAACTGCTGGCGCGCACCCTGCCGGTGGAGCTTCCCGTGGCCGAGGTGTTTGCCTTCTATGCGTCGTTGCTCGAGGCGCTGCCGAGGCCGGATGCACGCGCCGGGGCCCTGCGGCGCCTGGAATTCGCCCTGCTCGAGGCGCTGGGCGCCGCCCCGCGATTCGTCGAGGCCGAAGGCGGTGAGCTCGACCCCCAGACACGCTATGTCTACGATGCCTCATGCTGTGCGTTTCGCCCTGGACGACCGGGGCTCGACGGCCGCACCCTGCGCCTGCTTGCCGCCGGTGACTGGAGCGCACCGGGGCTCGCGGGCCCGGCCAAGGCGGTGGCCCGCGCGGCACTGGCCCCCCTGTTAGGCAGCCGGCCCCTGCGTTCCCGGGAGCTGATGCGCCAGCTTGCCGAACGTCGGCTTCGCCGGGCTCAAGCCAGAAGCTAGAAGAGCGTCGCTTCGCTCCTCGAAGCTGGAAGAAAAAGCCTTTATTTCAAGCTTTACGAGATCATGCTAGCTTCCGGCTTCCGGCTTCCGGCTTCCGGCTTCCGGCTTCCGGCTTCCGGCTTCCGGCTTCCGGCTTCCGGCTTCCGGCTTACGGCTTACGCTTTACCACAAGGAGATTCCTATGCATCCCCCTCGTATTCTGCTCGGCGTCAATATCGACCATATCGCGACGCTGCGTCAGGCCCGCGGTACGCGCTACCCGGATCCGGTCCAGGCGGCGCTCGTCGCCGAGGAGGCCGGCGCCGATGGCATTACGATCCATCTGCGTGAGGACCGCCGGCATATCCAGGAACGCGATGTGCGGCTGCTGGCCGAGGTGCTGACCACGCGCATGAACCTCGAGATGGCGGTCACCGAGGAGATGATCGCGCTGGCCGAGGAGGTGCGCCCGGCCCACGTCTGCCTGGTGCCGGAGAAGCGTGAAGAGCTCACCACCGAGGGGGGCCTCGATGTGGCCGGTGGCATCGAGGCGATCCGTGACGCCTGTCGGCGCCTGGCCGCGGCGGGCTGTGAGGTGTCGCTGTTCATCGACCCGGAGCCCACCCAGATTGCCGCCGCGGCCGAGGTCGGTGCGCCGGTCATCGAGCTGCATACCGGCGGCTATGCCGAGGCGTCGGGACACGAGGCCAGCCGCGAGCATGCGCGCCTCTCGGCGGCGGCCGAAATGGCCCTGGAACTGGGGCTGACCGTCAATGCCGGCCATGGGCTGCACTACCACAACGTGGAGGCCGTGGCGGCCATTCCGGGGATTCATGAGCTGAATATCGGGCATGCCATCATGGCTCGCGCGCTGTTCGTGGGCCTCAAGGAAGCGGTGGCCGAGATGAAGCGTCTGGCCATCGCCGGCCAGGAGGCGGGCTTCGTCGCCGCCCTCGAGGAGCACGACCATGACCATGACCACGCCGACCCTGTGCACTGACGCATGATTCTGGGCATCGGCACCGATATTGCCAGGGTGGCGCGTTTCGACGCCGCCCTGTCACGTCGGGGCGAACGCCTGACGCGCCGCCTGCTGGGGGAGGTGGAGCGTGAACGCATGCGGCTGCATGCCGACCCGGTGGCCTTCCTGGCCAAGCGCTTCGCGGCCAAGGAGGCCTTCGTCAAGGCGCTGGGTACCGGGCTGCGACACGGCATGCGCTGGACCGAGATCCAGGTGGTCAACGATGGCCTGGGGCGCCCCTCGCTGCTGCTGTCCGGCAAGGCGCATGAGCTGGCGCTGGCCGCCGGCGTGCGCGGGACTCATCTGTCGTTATCCGATGAGAAGGAGTTTGCGGTGGCCTTTGTGGTGCTGGAAGGGTAGGAGTCGGAGGTAGACGCCTCACGCCATTGGCGCAGCTCGGCCATGGCGTGTAACAGCTCCTCCAGCAATGGCGCCATGGCCTCGTGCCCCCGGGTGCGCAGGTGTGTCTCCAGGGTCTCGGCGATCAACCCCAAGCGCGGCGCGCCGCAATACCGACAGGCGCCGTTGAGTCCGTGGATGGCGTCCAGCAGCGCCTCGTCATCCTCATCGGCCCGTGCACGATGCAGGCTGTCCTCTATGTCATCGAGAGAGTCGGCCAGTTGCTCGAGCAGCCGTTGGGCCAGGGGTTCCCGGCCTCCCGCCAGGCGTGTGCCCAGCGCCAGGTCCACGACGGGAAGCGCCGATGGCTCGCTCGGGGCCGGCGCCGGAGGGGATGACGTGAGGTGGGCGGGGGCGTCGCCAAGATGGTGCGTCAGCAGTTCCGAGAGGTGGTCGGTATCCAGCGGCTTGGTCAGCACGTCATCCAGGCCACTGGCCATCAGGCGACGCCGCTCGTCCTCCAGCGCATGGGCGGTCACCGCAATGATCGGCGTGCGGCGCCAGGTAGCCGTCAATCGGCGTAGTTCGCGGGTCGTCTCGATGCCATCCATGCCCGGCATGCGGATATCCATCAATACCAGGTCGAAGTGTCGTCGGCGTCCCTCGGCCAGGGCCTCTTCGCCGCTGCTGACCAGCGTGACGTCCATGTCGGGGCCGGCCAGCAACTCGCCCATCAGGCGACGGTTGGTGTCGTTGTCGTCGACGGCGAGCAGTCGCAGGCCGGCATCGGGGGCGCTCGTTGGCTCCTCGGCAGGGGAGGCGTCGCCTCCCGCCTCCAGCAGGCGCTCGACGGCCTCGGCGAGGGTGCCGCGTGCCAGCGGCTTGGCCAGCATTTCCCCGCCTCTCGGTAGCGCCAGGTCGGGAAAGTCCAGTGGACTGGCGGTGCACATCAGCAGCGCCGGGCAGGACAGCTCGGCGAGCCGTTGTTCCCAGTGGCGCAGTCGCTCGGGGGAATAGGGGGGGGCGCCCAGGCTGATCATGGCCAGGCTCGGCGTGGGCGGCGCCGGGGTGTCGGCCGGCAGAGGCCTGGCCCCCCAGCGTCGCAGCAAGTGCTGGAGGGCGCGCCGGGTCCCCGGGTGGGGTTCTTCCAGCAGTATTGTCTCACCGGCGAGCCGCAGCTCCGTCGCTCGCTCCGACTCGGGGTCGCCGGCCAGCGGCAGGGTAAAGGTGAAGGTGCTGCCGCGATTCGGCTCACTCTCCACGCCGATCTCGCCGCCCATCTGCTCGACCAGCTGGCGGCAGATGGAGAGGCCCAGCCCGCTACCACCGAACTCCCGCGAATGGCTCGGAGTCGCCTGATGGAAGGCGTCGAAGAGATGCTGCTGATGCTCGTCCGAGAGGCCGATGCCGGTATCCGACACGCTGATGCGCAGGATGACCCGCGCCGACTCGCTCGTCTCGACCATTACCCTGACCAGCACCTCGCCACGCTCGGTAAACTTCACCGCATTGCCGACCAGGTTGGTCAGCAGCTGACGGATGCGCATCGGGTCGCCGTACAGGGTGGGGGGGACGTCATCATAGACCATGCCGACCAGCTCCAGATCCTTCTGCTGGGCCATGGGGGCCTGGAGTGCCAATACCTCATCGACCAGCTCCACCATCTGCACCGGCATTCGCTCGAGTTCCAGCCTGCCGGTCTCGAGCCGGGAGTAGTCCAGCACGTCATTGACCAGCAGGAGCAGGTTGTCGCAGGCACGGTTGACGTGGGTCAACCACTCCTGTTGCCGGGGATTCAGCGGCGAACGCCCCAGCAGCCGACAGAAGCCGATGATGCCGTTGAGTGGCGTGCGAATCTCATGGCTCATGTTGGCCAGAAACTCCGACTTGGCCCGATTGGCTTCCTGGGCGCGTCGGTGAGCCAGGTCCAGCTGCATGTTCTGGACCTCGATGGTCTCCATGGACTCCTCGAGTTCGGCCGTCGCCTGGGCGACCTGGTGTTGCACCTCGTTCCGGGTCTGCTGCAATCGCCTGGCCAGCGTATTGATATGGCAGGCCAGGGGAGGAAGCTCGGGAGGCGAGGGGGGCAGCGATGACACGGGCTCGTCCCTTGCCAGGCGCGCCAGGGTGGCTTCGGCCTCCTCGAGAGGGCGCCTGAGGCGGCGGTAGGTCATCATGATGGCGAGCGCCAGGATGCCGGCGACGAGGGCCAGCAACAGGCCGGCGCCACCCAGTTGCCGATAGTGCTGGAGCAGTATGCCGCTGGCGTCGACGTCCATGACCAAGCGCCCGCCGCCCGTCCCCGTCAAGGGGTAGGTCATGCGCCATTGGCCGTCCTTCCGGCGTACCCGACCGGGGGTGGGCGCGAGCGAGGCGTCCTCTGCCAGGCGACCCGCCTCGGCACGCAAGGCGTCGTCGGCATCGAGGATGGCCACGGCCTTGATCTCGGGCATGGCGAGCAGGCGCCTGGCGTGTGCCGCGAGGGCCGGCGCGTCATTTGCCCGCAGCGCCGATAGCAGTGCCGGTTCGATCAGCGTCGCCGCCCTCGTCAGTTCGGTGTCGAGTCGCGCTTCATGATGATCGCGATGCAGGGGCAGGGCGATGAGCACCAGGACGACCATCAGTAGCATGGGGAGAATCAGGGCGATCGACACGAGTCGCAGCTTCAAGGTCATGAAAAATCTCGGCTATCGGAGAGGCGGTGCCCGGGGCATCCGGAAGATGCCTGTCCACCCCGGGGTCCCACGGATATAATGTCGAAAATACCCGTAGAGAAGGATGCTTGCATGCATTTTCCGACCATCGAGGATGCCGTCGGCCACACACCATTGGTGCGCCTCAAGCGTATCGGTGCCGGCCGCAACAATGTGCTGCTGGCGAAGCTCGAGGGCAATAACCCGGCGGGCTCGGTGAAAGACCGCCCTGCCATGGCCATGCTGGAACAGGCCGAGGCCCGGGGCGACATCGCCCCGGGCGATACCCTGATCGAGGCCACCTCGGGCAATACCGGCATCGCCCTGGCCATGGCGGCCGCCATCAAGGGCTATCGCATGGTGCTGATCATGCCTGAAAGCGCCTCGGAAGAGCGCAAGCAGTGCATGGCCGCCTATGGCGCCAGGCTGATCACGGTCAGCAAGGAAGGGGGCATGGAGGAGGCCCGCGACCTGGCCGACGCCATGCTCGCCCGGGGTGACGGCAAGCGCCTGGATCAGTTTGCCAATCCCGACAATCCGCTCTCCCACTATCTCGGCACCGGCCGGGAAATCTGGGAGCAGACGGCCGGTACGGTGACGCACTTCGTCAGCTCCATGGGGACCACGGGTACCATCATGGGGGCTTCCCAGGCGCTCAAGGAGCGCAATGCCGATATCGAGATCATCGGCCTGCAGCCCGAGGACGGTGCCAGCATCGCGGGCATTCGTCGCTGGCCCGAGGCGTATCTGCCGAGTATCTTCGATGCCAGGCGTGTCGATCGCGTCCTGGACATCGGCCAGCATGAGGCCGAGGAGCACATGCGCCGCCTGGCCCGGGAAGAGGGGATCCTGGCCGGTGTCAGCTCCGGGGGGGCCCTGGCGGGTGCCCTGCGTGTCGCCGAACAGGTGGAAAACGCCGTGATCGCGTTTATCGTCTGCGACCGCGGCGACCGCTATCTTTCCACCGGTCTATTCGCTCCGGAGGCATGAACCATGGCGATGCTGGGCAAGCGGCGGCCGCGCCGCGAACGGTCGGGTGTATCCGGGCTGCAGGGGCGTCAGTCGTCCCGGGCGTCGGCGAGCGAGGCGTCGACGCAAGCCGGCACGGCCGATGGCGAGGCGCGGGGCGTGCGGATCGAACGCCTGGCGCATGACGCGCGGGGCCTGGCCCACGATGCCGACGGCAAGGCGCTGTTTGTCGAGGGAGCCCTGCCGGGCGAGCGGGTCGACATCGCGGTTCACCGCACCCGCAAGCGCTTCGACGAGGCCCATGTGCGTGAACGGCTCGAGGCCTCGCCGGAGCGTGTCACGCCACCCTGCGAGTATTTCGGGCGCTGCGGCGGCTGTGATTTCCAACACCTGGCCCTTCCCGCCCAGCGCCGCCACAAGCAGGCGGTGCTCATCGACCTGCTCGCCCGTCAGGGAATCGAGGTCGAGACGCCGCCCGAGCTGCTGGCCGGGGCCGGCCAGGGCTATCGCCGGCGCGCCCGCCTGGGCGTGAAGCAGGATGCCGAGGGACGGCTGCACCTGGGCTTTCGCGCCCGCCACAGCCATCGCCTGGTCGATATCCAGCATTGCACCATCCTGATGCCGGAGCTCGAGGCCTTGCTGGGCCCCCTGCATCAACAGCTGGCCAGGCTCCAGGCACCACGCCAGGTGGGGCACCTGGAGCTGCTGGCCAGCGACCAGGGGCCCACGCTGGTGATACGCCAGCTCAAGGCGCATGCCGTCGACCGCGAGGCCTGGCAGGCCTTTGGCATCGAATACGGACTCCATCTGGCCTGGCTGGTGGGGCGCGAGACCCCCGAGCTCGAGTGGCTGACCCCCGAGCCGTCGTTGACCTGCCGAGTGCCCGGGGCCGGGGAGACGCTCGAGCTGGGCTTCGCCCCCGGCGACTTCCTGCAGGCCAACGCCGAGGTCAATCGGCAGATGGTGACGACGGCACTGAGCTGGCTCGGCGAGCTCGAGGGTATTGCCGTGCTGGACCTGTTTGCCGGGGTGGGTAACTTCAGCCTGCCCCTGGCGTCTGCCGGTGCGCGAGTGACCGCGGTAGAGGGCAGCCCGTCGATGGTCGAACGCCTGGCGAGCAACGCCCGGCTCAACTGGCCGGGGCAAGCGTGGCGAGTGACGGCGCGCCGGGCCGACCTGGCGCAGCAGGCCGCCGTCGATGACCTGTTGGCACGGCATGCCCCCGGGGTCGTGGTGCTTGACCCGCCACGCGATGGCGCCGAGTCGGCCGCCCGGGCCCTGGTGGCCGCCCCGGTACCCCGCGTGTTGTATATCGCCTGTGACCCGGCGACGCTGGCACGGGATGCCGCACACCTCTTGCGGGGGGGATATCGGATCAAGCGCCTCGCCGTGGCCGACATGTTCGTGCATACCTCGCACCTGGAGTCGATGCTGCTGTTCGAACATCCTCATGCAGAACGGCAGCGGCAAGGAGCGTCAGTAGATGGTTAAAGTTCGTGAGGACCAGCCGCTCACCGCAACGGGGCGTGTGGATATCGATCGCTGGGTGGAACGCCTGCAGGAAGACGTCAGGCTACGCGACCCGGCGGAGATGGCCGAGGCCTGCCGGCTCGCCGAACGCCTGGAGGAAGAGTCGGACCGCCCCTATCGTGCCTGGATGACGGACGGTTCCAGCTTTCGCATGGGCCTGGAGATGGCCGATATCCTGGGGGAGCTGAGGCTCGACCAGGCGGTGCTCGTGGCGGCGGTTCTCTATCGTGCGGTGCGTGAAGGGCTTCTCGGCCTCGACGCCGTCGGCAAGCGGTTCGGCCCGGAGGTGGCCAGCCTGGTCGATGGCGTGCTGCAGATGGCGGCGATCAGCGCCACTCAGCTGCCTAGCCATGACATGAGCCAGCATAACCAGCAGGATAACCTGCGCAAGATGCTGGTCAACATGATCGACGATGTCCGGGTGGCGCTGATCAAGATTGCCGAGCGTACCTGTGCGTTGCGCCAGGTCAGGGAAGCCCCCCGGGAAAAGCAGCTGCGCGTGGCCCGGGAGGTGTTCGACATCTATGCGCCCCTGGCTCATCGACTGGGCATTGGCCACCTCAAGTGGGAGCTGGAGGACCTCTCCTTTCGCTACCTTCAGGAAGACGACTACAAGGCCATCGCGCGCCAGCTGGCCGAGAAGCGCCTGGATCGCGACCACTATATCAGCGAGGTCGTCGATACCCTCAGGGGCCTGCTCGGGGCCCAGGGCATCCCCCGGTATGACGTCGATGGCCGTGCCAAGCATATTTATTCGATCTGGCGAAAGATGAAGCGCAAGCACATCGACTTCTCCCAGGTCCACGATATTCGCGCGGTGCGCATCCTGGTGCCCGAAGTGGCCGACTGCTATACCGTGCTGGGCCTGGTGCACTCGCGTTGGCATCACGTCCCCCATGAATTCGACGACTATATCGCCAATCCCAAGAAGAACGGCTACCAGTCGTTGCATACCGCGGTGTTCGGCCCCGAGAGCAAGGTCGTGGAGATCCAGATCCGCACCTTTGCCATGCATGAAGAGGCCGAGCTCGGGGTCTGTGCCCACTGGCGCTACAAGGGGCACGATACCAAGGCCAAGAGCACCAGCTACGAGGACAAGATCGCCTGGTTGCGTCAGGTGCTCGAGTGGCAGGAGGAGGTCGGCGACCTTGGCGATCTCAGCGAGGGGCTCAACAGCGATGTGGCACCGGACCGTATCTACGTCTTTACCCCCGATGGTCATATCATCGACCTGCCGCGCGTCGCGACCCCCATCGACTTCGCCTATCGGGTCCACACCGAGGTGGGCCACCGCTGTCGGGGGGCCAAGGTCAACGGCCGCATCGTGCCGCTTACCTATGCCTTGAAGACCGGCCAGCAGGTCGAGATTCTTACCGCCAGCAAGGGCGGACCGAGTCGCGACTGGCTCAATCCCAGCCTGGCCTATGTGCGCACCTCGCGGGCCCGCGCCAAGATCCAGGCCTGGTTCAAGTACCAGGCCCGCGACCAGAATATCGAGGAGGGCCATGCCCTGTTCGAGCGTGAGATGAAGCGCCTCGACCTCGAGGACATGGATCTCCACACCCTGGCGCGCAAGGTCAATTATCCGACTCCCGAGGACATGTACGCGGCGCTGGGGGCGGGGGATCTGCGCATCGGCCAGGTATTGAACCAGGCCCAGCAGCTGTTCGGCGAGAATGATGACCAGGAGCAGCTCGAGCGGCTGCTGGCCAAGCCGAGGCGCACGCCGAGCAAGGGCGGGGCGAGTGATATCACCGTGCTGGGCGTGGGGAACCTCAAGACCAGCATGGCCAACTGTTGTCATCCGGTGCCGGGGGAGTCCATCGTCGGCTTTATTACCCAGGGCCGTGGGGTGACGGTCCACCGTGAGGACTGCCCCAATATCCTGCAGTTGCAGGTGGACGAGCCCCAGCGCATCATCGCGGTGGAGTGGGGCGAGCGTGCCCTCACCCAGTACCCGGTCAATATCGAGGTGGAGGCCTGGGATCGCTCCGGCCTGCTGCGCGACGTCACCGGGGTGCTGGGCAACGAGAAGGTCAATGTGCTGTCGGTGAATACGTTGACCGATACCGATGACGGCATCGCACGACTGACCATTACCGTGGAGGTGGATGGCCTGGAGACCCTGGGCCGGCTCTTCTCCCGTATTCAGCAGCTGTCCAACGTCATCGAGGTGCGTCGCCTGCGCAGTGGCGGAAAGTCCAGCAAACGCCGGGAGAAGAAGTCATGAGCCAGCGCCAGCATAGCCTGGACGATCTGTTGACCCTGATGGCGGTGCTTCGTGACCCCGAACAGGGCTGCCCCTGGGATATCAAGCAGGACTGGGACTCCATCGTCCCGCACACCCTGGAAGAGGCCTATGAAGTCGCCGACGCCATCGAGCGCCGGGCCTGGGACGAGCTGCCCGGCGAGCTGGGCGACCTGCTCTTTCAGGTGATCTACTATGCCCAGTTCGGCCAGGAGCAGGGGCGCTTCGATTTCCATGACGTGGTCGACACCCTGACCGCCAAGATGCTGCGTCGCCACCCCCATGTGTTTCCCGACGGCAGCCTGAATTCGCGGCGAGCGCTCGGCGAGAGTGCCGAGGCCCCGGGACTCGAGGACATCAAGGGGCGCTGGGAGGCCCTCAAGGCCGAGGAGCGTGCCGAGAGGTCCCGTGATACGCTCGAGGCGTCTGCCGCCTCGGTTCTGGATGGCGCCGCGGCGTCGGTTCTGGATGATGTGCCGCGTACGCTGCCGGCACTGTCGCGGGCCGCCAAGCTCTCCAGGCGGGCCGCCCGAGTGGGCTTCGATTGGCCCGATTCTCGCGGGGTGATCGCCAAGATCCGCGAGGAGCTCGACGAGGTGGAGGAGGCGCTGGCCGAAGGCGACAGGAGTCATGCCGCCGAGGAGGTGGGCGACCTGCTGTTTGCGGTCACCAATCTCGCTCGTACCCTCAAGGCCGACCCCGAGCAGTGCCTGAGGGCGACCAATGCCAAGTTCGAGCGTCGCTTTCGTCATGTAGAGGCGGCCTTGGCGGCGGCTGGTTCCAGCCCCGCCGCCGCCGACCTGGCGACCATGGAGCGCCACTGGCAGGCCGCCAAACGCGAAGAGCGCCGTGAAATTGCCACATTTTTGGGAGATAGCCGGCCATGAGCCACGATCTGCACGAATCCCTGCGCGACAACGTCCGTATCCTGGGGGACAGTCTGGGACGCACCATCGCCAATGACCTGGGCGATGACTTCGTTGACAGAATCGAGACCATTCGCGACTTCGCCAAGCGGGGGCGTCAGGGCGACGAGCAGGCCCAGCGTGAACTGATCGAGTACCTGCGTGGGCTACCCGACCAGGACCTGTTGCCGGTGACCCGCGCCTTCAACCAGTTCCTCAACCTGGCCAATATCGCCGAGCAGCATTACCGTGCCCGCTTTCGTCGCGTCGAGGACTATCGCCCGGGTACCCAGCCGGTGTTGTCTGAGCTGTTGGACCGCGCCCGCCGCGCCGGCAATTCGCCGCGCAAGCTGGTCGAGAGCCTGGCCGGCATGCGCGTCGAGCTGGTGCTGACCGCCCATCCCACCGAAGTCATCCGGCGTACCCTGATTCAGAAGTACGATGCCATCGATGACTGCCTGACCGCCATCGAGTCGTCGGCGGACTATCCCGAGCGCGGCGTTCGGGCCAAGGGGCGCCTCGAGGAGCTGATCAGCCAGGCCTGGCATACCGACGAGATTCGCCACGAGCGCCCCTCGCCGGTGGATGAGGCCAAGTGGGGCTTTGCGGTCATCGAGAATTCGCTGTGGCAGGCGGTGCCCGACTTTCATCGTGACCTCGACAACCTGCTGCTGGATACGGCCGGCGAGCGCCTGCCGCTGGACGCCGCGCCGATCAGCTTCGCGTCGTGGATGGGGGGCGATCGTGACGGCAACCCCAATGTGACCTCGAGGGTGACCCGCGAGGTGCTCCTGCTGGGGCGCTGGATGGCGGCGGACCTCTACCTGCGCGACCTGGAGCAGCTCAAGGCCGAGCTCTCCATGTCCAGGGCCAACAGCGCGCTCCAGGCCGAGGTCGGCGACGCCGCGGAGCCTTACCGCGACATGCTGCGACAGCTGCTGGCGCGGGTCGAGGCTACCCGTGACTGGGCCAAGGCGAGCCTCGACGGCAAGCCTTACGGTGGTGGCCCGATCATCGAGAGCCGCGACCAGCTCCACTCGCCCCTGCTCGCGTGCTATCGCTCGCTGTGCGACGTGGGCCTGGATACCATCGCCAATGGCGCGCTGCTGGATACCCTGCGCCGAGTGGCCGTCTTTGGTGTCACCCTGACCCAGCTGGATATCCGCCAGGAGGCCAGCCGCCATGCCCAGGTCATGGAAGAGCTCACCGAGGGCCTGGGGCTCGGGCACTATGCCGACTGGAGCGAGGAGCAGCGTCAGGAGTTTCTGCTCGAGGAGCTCGCCTCGCGGCGACCGCTGATCCCCCGGCGCTGGGAGTGCTCCCCGGAATCCCGGGAGGTGGTGGATACCTTCCGGGTCATCGCCAGCGAGCCGCCGGAGGCGCTTGGCACCTACGTGATCTCCATGGCGGCGGAGCCTTCCGATGTTCTGGCCGTGGCGCTGCTGATGAAGGAGGTGGGGGGTGAGGTCAAGCTGCCCATCGCGCCGCTGTTCGAGACGCTGAATGACCTCGACCATGCCGGCGATGCGATCGACCGTCTCCTTTCGCTGCCCGGTTATCGCCGCCTGATCGGCGACCGTCAGGAGGTCATGATCGGTTACTCCGACTCCGCCAAGGATGCCGGTCAGCTGGCGGCCGCTTGGGCCCAGTATCGCGCCCAGGAGACCCTGGTGGAGGTGTGTCGGCGACACGCCGTGGACCTGACCCTGTTCCATGGCCGCGGCGGCACCGTGGGCCGTGGTGGTGGCCCGGCCCATGCGGCGATCCTCTCCCAGCCCCCGGGCTCGGTGAATGGCAGCCTCAGGGTGACCGAGCAGGGCGAGATGATCCGCTTCAAGTTCGGCCAGCCGGAAATCGCTCTGCGCTCCATGGAGATCTACGCCTGTGCGGTGCTGGAGGCCACCCTGTTGCCGCCGCCCGACCCGGAACCCCAGTGGCGAGAGGAGATGGACCGCCTCGCCGAGATCGCCCATGGCGCTTATGTGGGGGTGGTGCGAGAGGATCCCGACTTCGTGCCTTACTTCCGCGCGGTGACGCCGGAGGGCTCCCTGGGGCGCTTGCCGCTGGGGTCACGGCCCACCAAGCGGCGTCAGGACGGAGGCGTGGAGACGCTGCGTGCGATTCCCTGGATCTTCGCCTGGACCCAGGTCCGCCTGATGCTGCCGGCCTGGCTGGGCAGCGGTGAGGCCTTCGCGACCCGCCTGGAAGAAGAGGGCGGCCGGGAGGTACTCCAGGAAATGCGGGACCGCTGGCCCTTCTTCGGCACCTACCTGGACATGCTGGAAATGCTGCTCTCCAAGGCCGATGTGGGCATTGCCGCCTACTACGAACATCGCCTGGTCGACGAGCCGAGCCTCAAGGCCCTGGGGCAGCGTCTGCGCGGACGCTTCGAACGCCTTGACGAGGCGCTGCTGGAAATCCTCGAGCAGGAGGCGTTGCTGGAGACGACGCCGTTGATTCATCAGGCGATTTCCGTGCGCAACCCCTATATCGACCCGCTTCATGGCCTCCAGGCGGAGCTCTTGCAGCGTAATCGCGACGCCGACGGCGCGATAAGCGCGGACCTTTCACGGGCGCTGATGGTCACCATGGCGGGCATCGCCGCGGGGCTCAGGAATACCGGGTAACCCGGCTTCGCCGGGAGCTGTAAGCTATAAGCTTTAAGCGATACGAAAATTCTTGCCGGGAGTTTCGGTGGCGATAGCCTGGCTTACGGCTTACGGCTTACGGCTTACGGCTTACGGCTTACGGCTTACGGCTTACGGCTTACGGCTTACGGCTTACGGCGTTAGAAGGGAATATTGATGGAGGCGGTGAGGAGGTTGAGGTGCGCCATATTGGGCGCCTCATACTCCTCGAGTTCGAGGCGGCTGGTAAAGCTTGGAAACTGCAGGCGGGCGCCGAAGCCTTGAACCCGGGTGGTGCCGGTTTCATCGATGTCGCCGCGGGGAATCACGGCATCGCCTTCCCAACTGACCATCCCGGACTTGGCATAGATGCCGACGTTCCCCATGCGCACACCGGCCACCAGGCTACCGCCCAGGGTGACGGTGTTGACCAGCAGCGACTGGTCCTCGAGACGCGTCGGTACCTCGTCGCTTTCCTGGTAGCTGAATTCGGCGCCGAGATCCAGCTGGGGGAGCCGGAAGGGGCTGTAGCCGGCGATCAGGCGAAAGCCGGAGGTATAGCCGTCGGGGCTCTCGACGTCTCGGCCGTCGAGGGTAATGCCGTTATCCAGGCGAATGACGTCTTCGGGCTGGCCGGCATAGGCGGGGCTCTGCGAGTGGGTCTGCCGGGCGAGATTGTCGGCAATGCCGCCCTCCTCATTGGCGTTGGCGCCAAGGGGTGCCGTGAGGGCCAAAGCGGTTAGCAGCGAGGCGATGGTGTGACGGGACGTCATGTTTCCCTGTCCTTGCACTATGGCCTGACCCTAAAGGGCCAGGCCATAGAGCGAGTGGCGATGAGATGTCTCTAGGCTAGCAAGCCCACTCCCGATTCGCCAGCCACCCTGGTTCTTAAGCCGCCAGGGACGGCCTCCAGAGATAACTTCCAGAGATAACCTCCAGGGACAGTCTCCGACTCGGCCATCAGGCCGGTCGTCATGCATGCCGCCAGCATCGGCGAGGCGGCGGGCTGTCCCTATACCTCCGTCCTTATGCCTATCCAAAAAGCCCCGCCCTGCAGATCGTGTGCGGGGCGGGGCTTTCTTGGTGATTCGGCGCCTTTCCAGTTTAGAGCCTTTTCGGTTCAGGACTGGGCGCGCCGATTACCCTGCGTGGCTAACGCAGCCACTCACCAGTCGGACGGCCGCTCGGGGCTGGCAAGATTATGGTCGGTCTTGGGCAGCTGGGTCTGATGCTGGGTGTTGTGTATCAGGGCAACGGTGGTTTCGGTCATGGCCGCGCTGTGGCCGAAAACATTCGCCGCATCAACGTCGGCCTTGACGTGCTGAGAGGCCGGTGCGGCATCGGACAGCGGTTCCTGAATGTTCTGATTGGTTTGTTGCACCATCACGCTGGCGCTGGCGGCAACGGGAAGTGTGGCGGCAATAACGAGAGAGAAAAGCAGTGATTTCTTCATGATACGTGGCTCCGTAGTCGTGAGGGGGCGGGCGTATCGAAGTGCGCTGCCCCGTGTGGATGGCCACATGATGCGCCCGTGTACGGACCATGACGAATCGAACGTCGCGAAGGTTATTATCACGCTAATTAATAGATTTGAGACTCTGTGGGTCGCCGATGAATTCTTCGATGCGCGTGCGCAGCCAGCGATCCGCCGGGTCGTTATCCTGGGCGCCGCGCCAGGCCATGGACAGGTCGAAGGACGGGCCGGAAAACGGCAGCGCGCTGGCGTGCAGTCGACCGCTGGCGGTCAGCCCCTCGATGACGTAGTCGGGGACGGTGGCGATGATATCGGTATCGGCAAGCAGCGTGCCCAGCCCGTTGAACTGCGGTACGGCCAAAACGACGCGGCGCCGGTAACCCAAGGCTTCCAGCGAGTTGTCCACATAGCCGTCGAGGTCGCCGGCGAAGGACACCAGGGCGTGGGGGCGCGAGCAGTATTCCTCCAGCGTCATCGGCGCCGACGCGTCATCGGCGCGTAACACCTGGGGCCAGCTGCGGCGCAGCGGCTTGCACTTGGCATTGGCCGGCAAGTCAGAGACGTAGCTGACGCCCACGGAAATATCACCGGCGTTCAACAGCTCCGGCATGAGCAAGTAGTTGGTGCGGCGAACCACCAGCACCACGTTGGGGGCTTCGCGGCGCAGCTGGCGCAGCAGGGCCGGCAGCAGCGCAAATTCCACGTCGTCGGACAGGCCGATACGGAAGACGGCGTCGCTGGTGGCGGGGTCGAAGTCACTGGTGGTGCTTAGCGCGGCGGAAATGGAGTCCAGGGCCGGGGCCAGATGCTTGAAGATGTCTTCGGCCCGGGCGGTGGGTTCCATGTGCCGGCCGGTGCGGATAAACAATGGATCATCGAACAGCGTGCGCAGCCGAGAGAGCGCCGCGCTAATGGCGGGCTGGCCGAGGAACAGCTTTTCCGCCGCTCGCGTGACGCTGCGCTCGTGCATCATCGTTTCAAAGACGATCAATAGATGAAAATCCACGCGGCGCAGGTCGGTACGGTTCAAGTGGCTATCCTCGGATATACGGTGTCGCAGGGCGCGTATCATAGCACTCGCCCACCCCTCGGGGTCAGACCCCACCCCTTGGGGTCAGACCCCATCCCTTGGGGTCAGACCCCCACCTCTTGGGGTCAGACCCCCACCTCTTGGGGTCAGACCCCCACCTCTTGGGGTCAGACCCCGCCTCTTGGGGTCAGACCCCGCCTCTTGGGGTCATCTCCGGCGTCGGGGCATCACTCGCCAGGGCTTCGAGCAGCGCATCCAGGCGAGGCGTTGTCAGGCCACGATGCCTGGCGGCCTCGCATAGCGGGCCGAGGATGGCGGCATGTTCGGTGGGGCGGCCCGCCAATACGTCTTGAAGCATCGAGGCGCGGTTGTCGGCGGTGGCTTCCACGACCTTCCAGACCAGGGCGCGCCAGCCGTCGAGTCCCGAGCCCGCCGGCGGGGCGATGCCCTCGGCCTGCATCACCATTGCGACTTCATCGATAATCGCCTCTACTTCGTCACGGAAAGGGGCGTCGCGCAGCTCGCCGTTGCGTATCCGGTGATGGGCGACCAGCGGGTTGATCGCGGCATTGATGGCCAGCTTGTGCCATAGCCGCCGCCGAATATCGGGCACCGCCCGGGCCGACAGGCCGGCGGCATTCAGCTGGTGGGCCATGGCCCGGGAGAGGGCGTCGTGGTCGCCATCCAGTGAGCCGATGGCGGTATCGCCATGCCCGGCGTGGACCACTCGGTCGTCCGCGGCGACATAGGCCCCCTCGGTGGTCGTGGCGCATAGCACCGGGCCACCGTGGCGCGCGCCAAGGAGGGGCTGGGTGTGAAAGCCATTCTGCCACAGCACCAGCGGGGTGCCCGCCGGAAGCCCCGCCGCCACGGCCCCGTAGGCGGCCTCGGCGGCGTAGGCCTTGGTGGTCAGATGGAGGACATCCGGCGCCTCGGGGGGCGGCGTGGTCCGGGTGACCACCTCCAGGCTCAGGGCCTCGCCCTGTGGCGTCATCAGCGTCTGATGAGTGGGCAGCGGGCGGCGACCCATCAAGGTGACCCGCTGGCCATTCTGCGCCAGGCGTAGGGCCAGCAGCCTGCCGATGGCCCCGGGGCCCACGATCCAGTGTCTTGCATACGCCATCAGCGACTCTCCTTGCGGCGTGGGGCGCGACGCTTGTTGCCGGTGGTCGCGCGTTTGGGGCCGCGGCGGCGAGAGGTGTGGCCGGGCGGCTGGGCCTCGACGCCCTCGGCGCCATGCAGCGCTTGACGCAGGCGACCGGCGTCGGCGGCGGCGAGCAGCGTGCGCAGGTCGGCCACCAGTGACGCGAGGAAGGGGGCGGGCGGAGCGTCGTCTTCGGCAATGGCCCCCAGTCGCTGCTCCCAGAGCGCGGTGCGCTCGGGGCGGCTCACGGCCTCCGGCAGCGAGGCGATCAGCGCACTGCCCAGGCGGGTGGCGCGCAGCGCCTTGCCCTGGCGCACGAGGTACCCGCGGTCTATCAGGGTCTCGAGGATGCTGGCGCGGGTGGCCTCGGTGCCCAGGCCATCATGGTCTCGCAGCGTGCGCTTGACGGCGGGGTCGTCCACATAGCGCCCGATGTTCATCATCGCCTTGATCAGGCTGGCATCGTTGAAGGGCTCAGGGGGGCGAGTCTCCCGGTCTTCCACGCCGACATCCTCAACGCGACAGCCTTCGCCCTCGCTGAGCGGCGGTAGCGGCGGTGCGTCATCGCGGGTCGTAAACAGCGGCTTCCAGCCAGGGTCGAGGATTTCCTGGCCCCGGGCGCGGAAGCTCTCGTCGAGGATGGAAAACGCGGCCTTCACGTCGCGAATGGCCAGCGGTGGATAGAACTGGGCGAGCACGTTGCGGGCGATCAGCCGGAAGACGTTGGCTTCGGTGGCGGTGAGGCGTGCGGTATCGGCGGGCCGCCCGGTGGGTGCCAGGGCGTGGTGGGCGCCGACCTTGCCATCATTCCACGCCCGGGAGCGGCGCGCGAAGTCGGCGCCGGTCAGCCAGCCGCGCAGGGTGTCGTCGTCACGGCAGGCGCTCTCCAGTGTGCCGCGGGCGGCGGCGAAGTGCTCCTCGGGCAGGTAGCGGCAGTCGGAGCGCGGATAGGTGATCAGTTGATGGCGCTCATAGAGGGCCTGGCAGGTATCCAGGACGACCTTGGCGGAGATGCCGTAGCGCCTGGCGGCGTCGACCTGCAGCGCCGATAACGAATAGGGAAGCGGGGCGGCCTGGCGCTTCTCCTGGGTCTCCAGGGCGACCAGTCGGCCGTCTGCCCCCGGCAGGCGTTCGGCCAGGTCGGCCGCGGGTTGGCGGTTCAGCAGGCGCCCCTGGTCATCCAGCGGATGCCCTTCACCGGGGGCCCACCAGGCGCGCAGCTGGCCGCCTGCCACCCGGAGGTCGGCCCACAGCACGAAGAAGGGCCTGGGCTCGAAGTGGCGAATGTCCGCGTCGCGGCGCACCACCAGGCCCAGCACCGGGGTCTGAACGCGGCCCACCGAGAGCACGCCGTCATGGCCCGCCTGCCGGCCGGTCAGCGTCCAGGCCCGGGTCAGGTTGATGCCATACAGCCAGTCGGCCCGGGAACGCGATTCGGCAGCACGATAGAGTGGCTGGTGGTGCCGGTTGTCCTCCAGGCGCGATAGCGCCCGCTGCACGGCCGGGCGGTTAAGGTCGCTGATCAACAGTCGCGATACCTCGCCTTTCCAGCCGAGGTATTCGATGACCTCCTGCACCAGCAGCTGCCCCTCGCGGTCGGGGTCGCCGGCATGCACCACCTCCCTGGCGGCCTTGAGCAGCTTGCGAATCGCGGCCAGCTGGCCGCGGGCCTTGGGGCGCGGCGTGAGCTTCCAGCGTTCCGGCAGGATCGGGAGGGTATCCAGCCGCCACTGCTTGAGGGCCGGGTCATAGGCATCGGGGGGCGCCTGCTCCAGCAGGTGGCCCAGGCACCAGGTCACGGTGGTATCGCCCACGGCGATCGCCCCCTCCTGCTTGCGGGGCGCGCCGGGCAGGGCGTCGGCGATGGCTCGTGCCAGGCTTGGCTTCTCGGCGATGATCAGGCGCATGGCGGCCTCGGTGGCGATCAAATATGGAGATTCTTCCAGTATTCGTGCCGAATGGCCAGGGTATTGCATTCGCATAGTGGTGTACAATTGCTGTAACACTTTTCTTCCGGAGGCCAGGAATGCGCGAGAGGGGCAGGACGCGGCGCCTGATGGGGTTGGGGGCGCGTACCGGCGGGGCGCTGCTACGCACTCGCCTGGGTGGCCAGGCGGATTGGCGGGCGCTGGGAGAGGCCTTGTTCGAGGGACTCTCGGAGCTGAAGGGGCCCGCGATGAAGCTGGCACAGATCATGTCTCAATGGGATGACCTGCTGCCCCCGGACCTTGCGGAAGAGTTGGCCAGGCTGCAGCGCCAGGCCGAGCCGATGCCCTGGGCATCGATTCGCCGCACCCTGGATGAGCACTATGGCGATATCGATACCGTGTTTCGTGAGATAGAGACACGTCCCTTTGCCAGCGCCTCCATGGGCCAGGTGCATCGTGGCGTGACGCTCGAGGGCGAGACGCTGGTGTTGAAGGTGCAGTATCCGGGGCTTGCCGAGGTGCTGGAGGGGGATCTGGCCCAGGTCCGGCGGCTGATGCGGCTGGGCCGTTGGTTCAAGGTACCTCAGGCGCGACTCGATGCGCTGTTCGAGGAGCTGGCGACGAGTCTGCGCGGCGAGCTGGATTATCATGCCGAGGCCGAGGCGCTGGCACGCTATCGGCAGCGCTACGCCGATTGGCCCGAAGTGGTGATTCCTGAACCACTGCCGGATTACTCCGGGGCCCGGGTGCTGGCCATGCGCTATGTGCCGGGGACGCCGCTGCGGGATCTGGAGGCCACCGATGACAACCGGCGCCAGCGCATTGCGGCCTCTCTTGCCGACTGGCTCACCGAGGAGCTCTTCGCCCATGGCGAGCTGCATGCCGACCCCCATGCCGGCAACTTCGCCGCCGACGATCAGGGACGACTGGTCATCTACGACCTGGGAGCGGTGATCCCGGTGCCCGAGGCGCGGCTCAAGGCGATGCTACGCCTGCTTGACGCCACCCTGGGCGGGGATCCCATGGCCATGGATGCCGCGCTGCTCGAGCTCGGCGGTCGCCAGGGGCAGGGCGCGCCGCTGTCGCTGTATCGCGAGGCTGCTGAGGCGGTATCGGCGCTCTTCGCTCCCGGCGAACAGGATTTCGGCGATGTGCGCGTTCATCGTCGCCTGCGTGAACTCTCGCCCAGGGTATGGGCGGCCATGGACCGGCTGCAGCCGCCCGCCGAGACTCTCCTGCTGTCACGGACCCTCAACGGCCACTACTGGAACCTGGTGCGCCTCGGCGCCCGGCTCGACATGCAGGCCCGCACCGCACCGCTGTTGGCCTGGGCGCGTCAGCCGGGGTGACAACACTGTTCCTCGACGTGTCGCCGGAAAAACCTCGAGCGAGGCGGCCCCGAGGCGGGTGCCGGCGGCTGCCAAGCCCCCGTGGAGGCTGGTAGACTGTGTCGTTTTCCGGACGGTGGAGTGCGCAATGCTGGCGGTATGGGTGGAACAGCTGCTGGGATTTGCCTCGGGGGCGCTCAAGGCGATTCGCCAGGATGAGCGCTATCCGACGTTGATGGCCTGGGCGCGAGAAGAGGGGCCGAGCCTGCTGAATGGCAATTTGCCATTGGCCCAGGCGTTGGCGCCGGAGTTATGGTCGCAGACGCCGCTGGCGCGGCTGGAATTCCGCTGCGAGCCGCTGGCGCGCCCCGGCCGCAACGAGCCCTGCTGGTGTGACTCCGGTCGCAAGACCAAGCACTGCTGTGGCGCGGTGACCCTGCCCGGTGCGGTGCCGGACCACCTGATGTGGATGCTCTCCCTGCAGGACTGGAAGGGCGGGACCCTCAAGGACGCCCTGGCCTGCGGTCGTGCCCCGGCCCAGGCGCTCCTCGAGGCCGGGCTGATCTCCGCCGAGACCGGCCAGCGGGGGCGCGCTCAGCAGATCCTCGAGTCGCTGTTTGAACGCGGCGACTGGTCGCAGCTCCCCGAGCAGGCCGAGCCGGCCTTCGAAATCCTGATCGACCTCTACCAGGAGCGTGGCTTCCATCGCAAACGCGAGCGTCTGCTCGATGCGGTGCTCGAGCATGGCCCGCTGTTTCTGCGCGGCGTGGCGCTGGAGCGCCTGTGCCTGATGCATCTCGACAACGATGACCTGGACAGCGCCCGTGCCGCCTTCGTCCGCGCCCAGCAGGCGCTGCCGGACTCGCCCACCCTGGCCTATATCGAGGCCATGCTGCTGCTCCACGAGGGGCACGAGCAGGAGGCCGCCGAGCGGGCGCGCTTCTGGTTCCGGCGCCTGGCCCGCCAGGGAGACCTGGAGCCGGAACAGCTCCAGTTCCTCGCCGACCTGGCCGAAAACCCCGGCGCCACCCTGGCCGAACAGCTGCTCAATGCCGAGGAGGACCTGGCCGAGCCGCTGGCGTCCCTGCAGGCGCTTCTCGAAGAGCTTCCCTTGGCCCCGTGTCTGAGCGTGTCAGCGATGCCGGAAGGGCGCCTCGAGTATCACACCACCGCCCGGGAGGACACCCTGCATGCCGCCTGGCGTCGGGTCTTTCCCGTCACCGCGGTCTCCGACTCCCCGCTGGGGCTCGAGGATGATCCCTGGCCGGGGGCCGCGGAGTGGCTTCCCGAGCTGTGCAGCCACCCGGAGTGGCTGGACGCACCGGCGGTGATGCAGGAGCTGGCGCTGGCATTGACCTCGCGGTTTGGCAGCCTGCCGTGGATGGCGCCCAGCCTGTTTGTGCCGCTGGCCAGCCGGCTGGAGCGCTGGCTGGAACAGGTGGCCGCCAAGGGGCCGGGTAGCCTGGCCTGGGAGGACGCCGACAACGCCCTGCTGCTGCGCACGGGGCTGGCCCTGGTGGTAGGCATGGAGCGCGGGGCCCGCGAACACTCCCGGCGGCTCGCCGAGAGCCTGCTGGCGCTGGACCGTCATGACAGCCTCGGGTTACGGGAGCTGGTGCTCGACCAGCTGCTGCGCGACGACCGCGACGAGGAAGCGCTGGCGCTCAGCGAGCCGCCGGGGGAAGACGCCGCCGAAGAGCCGGTGCTGGGTGTGCTGATGGGGCGTGCCTTGGCGCTATACCGCCTCGGCCGGGTGGAAGAGGCCGAGCAGGCGCTGGCCGGGAGTCACGGCCACAACGCCTACGCCCTGAGCCTGATGTGCGGTGACAACCCGTCGCCGGTGCCGGGAGGCGCTGATAACCCCGTCGAGCCGGGCACCCGCGCCGAGGCCTGGCAGTATCGTACCCTGATGCGCGACCAGTGGCGGGGCACGCCGGGGGCGCTGGAGTGGCTCAAGACCTGGATCAAGACTTAATTCAAGACCTGGTTCAAGACCTGGCCGACCCCTCGCAACTACTCCTGGGGTCAGACCCCTAACTCCTGGGGTTAACTCCTGGGGTCAGACCCCTTCGGTGAAGCAAGCTCCTGGGGTCAGACCCCTAACTCCATAACTCCATGGGGTCTGACCCCTTTAACTATGGGGTCTGACCCCTTTAACTCCTGGGGTCTGACCCCTCAAGCTATGGGGTCAGACCCCTCTAACTCTGGGGTCTTACCCCTCGAGGCGGCCTACGGCGACGCCGGGGCGGGCACCAGCTCGCGGTCGCGGCTGATCCAGATGGCCAGCAGCACCGCCGGGATGCCCATGACGGCGGAGATCAGGAAGAAGGTCGCGTAGCCCTCGACCTCGACCACCAGCCCGCCGAAGCCGCTGAGGAACTTGCCCGGCAGGGTCATCAGCGACGAGAACAGTGCGTACTGTGTCGCGGTGTAGGCCCGCGATGTCAGGCTGGACAGGAAAGCGATGAATACCGCGCTGGCCAGGCCATTGGCCAGGTTGTCGCCGATGATGGCCATGACCAGCATGGGCAGATTCTGACCGTTCAGCGCCAGGGCGGTAAAGAGCAGGTTGGTCAGCGCCGCCGCCGACGCACCCAGCACCAGGATGGGCCCGATGCCGTAGCGGGCCACCAGCAGCCCCCCCAGCATGCCACCGCCGATGCTCATGGCGATGCCGAACATGTTCGTGATGTTGGCAATGGTGGCGAGGGAAAAGCCCAGATCGATGTATAACGGGTTGGCCATGGAGGCCATGGCCAGGTCGCTGATGCGAAAGACCGCCACGAAGGCCAGCAGCCACAGGGCCTTGTGCCCATAGCGAGTGAAGAAGTCGGTGAAGGGGCAGACAATGGCGCCGATGACCCAGGCGCCCAGGCGCCGCAGGGCCTTGGGCCTGCCGCGGCTGACCCTCAGGAAGGCCCGCACGCGGGGTTCGTGTATCAGCTGGGTGGTCAGCGACAGTCGCTGCGGCTCGGGGCGCACCAGCACCGTGATCACGCCGATGCCCACCAGCGCGGCCATGGTCAGATAGGCGGCCTCCCAGGACAGCCAGGAGGCGACGTAGAGGGCCCCGGCGCCGGCCGCCAGCAACCCCCCGCGGTAGCCGATGATGTAGGTGGAGGCCATCGCGGCCTGGATGTCCTCGGGGGCCGATTCGATGCGGAAGGCATCGATGGCGATATCCTGGGTAGCGCTACCGAAGGCGACCAGCAGGGCGAAGGCGGCCACCAGCGGCAGGTGCCCCACCGGGTCCACCCCGGCGAGTCCCACCAGGCCGGCCATGATCATCGCCTGGGCCAGCAGCATCCAGCCACGGCGCTGGCCGAGGCGTCGGGTCAGTAGCGGAAGCGGCAGGCGGTCCACCACCGGGGCCCAGAAGAACTTGATCGAATAGAGCATGCCGACCCAGGCGAAGAAGCCGATCGCGGCCACCTCGACGCCGTCGCTGCGCAGCCAGGCCGAGAGCGTCGAGAACACCAGCAAAAAGGGCAGGCCGGCGGAGAAACCCAGGAACAGCATGGTAATGACGGGGGCACGCAGGTAGATCGCCAGGGCGTCTCGCCAGCTTCTCCGGACAGTTGGCCTCGACATGGGGCTCTCCTTGCAACGGTGGTAGAATCCTTGCCTTTAGTCGCCGGGCACGCGGCTCGCGAGTCGGGTCGCACAGGGCAGCGGACGATTGTTGCAGAGCCCCGGCAGTGATACCAGCATCAGCCCGATGGGAGCCTTATGAAGGAAAGCGATACGATCCCCCATGATGACGATGCGGCCGTGCCGCGCTGGTATGTGATCCAGTGCAAGGGAGGCGAGTCCTTTCGCGCCACCGAGAATCTGGTCAACCAGGACTACGAGGTGTTTCACCCGGTGCTCGAGGTGCAGAAGAAGCGTCGAGGCAAGCTCACCTGGGTGACCGAACCGCTGTTTCCGTCCTACCTGTTTATTCGCCTCGACCGGCTGGTGAGCAACTGGCGCCCGATTCGGTCGACCCGTGGCGTATTGCGGCTGGTCAGCTTTGGCGATACGCCGATCGCCGTGGATAGCGCCCTGGTGGCGACCCTGCGCGACAAGGGCAGCGAGCGCGACCAGGATGCGAACCTCTACTTTCAGGCCGGCGAGACGGTGCAGATTACCGAGGGCCCCTTCAAGGAGCTGCAGGCGGTCTTCGAGAGCCACAAGGGCGAGGAGCGTGCCATCGTGCTGCTCAACATGCTGCATCGCCAGCAGCGCCTGGTGATGCCGGTCTCCCGCCTGCGGCGCCGCTAGGCCGCGGTTCCTTCTCTCTTCCCTTATCACGCGATACCGCCCATCCAGGAGAGCCCCATGACTATCGCCCCTCAGCGCGTCGTTACGCTCCACTATGTCCTCAGCGACGCCGACGGCGGGGTCCTCGATGACTCCCGCGCCCGCCAGCAACCACTCGAGTATCTCCATGGCCATCGCAACATCGTCGCCGGCCTGGAGCGCGCCCTGGATGGCCGAGAGGTGGGAGCGGAGATGACCGTGACCCTGATGCCCGCCGAGGCCTATGGCCTGCGCGATGAGGCCCTCGAGCGCGAGGTGGGACGAGACGCCTTTCCGGTTCCCGAGCTGTCGCCGGGCATGCGTTTCCAGACGCCCGGCGATGATGGCCCCGAGATCGTGACTATCCGGGAGGTACGCGGCGACAGCGTGCTGATTGACACCAATCATCCCCTCGCCGGCCAAACCCTGCGTTACGCCCTGGAGGTGTTGTCGGTGCGCGAGGCCACCCGTGCCGAGCTCGCCAAGGGGCATCCGCTTCCCCCGGATACCGACCACACCCAGGTCGAGGACAAGAAGCTGCCGTGAAAGGGGGGCTGTCTAAAAATTGACCTGCATCAGTTTGTTCGGTCCTCGCCTGAGGCTGCGGGGCGTAACTTGACACAGGTCAGGTTCCTCCCCGGCCTCCCGGTCTAGAGTGTACTCAACACATCACGACGGGGAGGACGCCACCATGTATCTAGATGACGCCGTAATTTTCGGGTTAGTCACCGTCGCGATGATGATCGCCTTCATGGGCGGCTGGATTGCCTTCATCGTGCGGGACCACCGCAAGAAGCGCTGAATCCATCCGCGACACGAGTCGTCAGGGGAGGGGGGACTGTCCCCCCAGTAGGCCGACCTTCACGGGTCGGCCTTTTTTTTTATGCTGGCGCATTGTCTGGGGGGTGGGCGAAACGCCTGGCCGACATGATCCAGGGATCATGCCCGGCGCCCCCAGGGCAGGCCCTCGCTCAGGGCCTGCTCGTAAACCGCGGCGAAGTTCGCCTTCAGCTCCTCCATCAGCCTGCGCACGCGCAGGAGTTGATACCGGTGTGGGGGGCACACCAGCGATAGCTGCGTGGTGTCGGACCACTGAGGCAACACTTCCACCAAATCGCCCCTGGCGATATCGGCCTGCACATACACATCGGCGAGCCGGGTGACGCCAAGCCCGGCGAGCGCGGCCTGGCGCATGGCACGCCCACTGACGATTCTGACACCGTTTTTCGCATGCACCAGGTGTTGCTCCGCCTCCCAAACCAGCAGCCAATGATCCACGCTGCCGTAGATCAGCGGCAGGTCCTTGAGGTCGGCGGGCGTTTCGATACGCCCGTGGTGTCGCAAAAACTGCGGGCTGGCCACGTATCGCGTCGTGACCCGGTGCAGGCCACGTGCCACCAGTGTCGAGTCGGCCAGTTCCCCCATTCGAATGACCAGGTCGTAGGGGCTGGTCAGCAGGTCGACACGCAAGCTGGAAAAATCCAGTTCGATCTCGACGTCCGGGTGATCGCGCTGAAACTTGAACACCAGCGGCGCAATCAGCTCTTCGCCAATCAGGCCGCCGACGGCATTCATGCGGATGACTCCTCTCAGCTCGTTGGTCGACTGCACCGCCCATTCGGCGGCGGAATCCAGCTGACGAAACGCCAGCTGGCTGCGCTCCCGGTAGCCCTCGCCGATCGTCGTCAGCCGCAGGCGACGAGTGGTTCGATGGAGTAGCTGTACCCCCAGGGCCCCCTCGAGCTGGGTCACCTGCTGACTGAGATTGGCCTTCGATTGACCCGATGCGCTAGAGGCCGCGGTAAAGCTGCCATGTTCGGCAACCAGCAGGAAGGCACGCACCCAGCGCCAGGAGATATTGTTCATAAAAAATGAACAGCCTTTTTTAAATGTACCTATTTTTCATATTACTGCGTGTGCCTAAACTGCGCCTGCTTTTTCGGTGAGTGGCCGGCCATTCCGGCGGCACGACCAACAGGACACGACCAACAGGAGAAACACATGACGAAACCACTGGTGATCATTACCGGCGCATCATCCGGCATCGGCGCGGCCATCGCGCAGCGCTTCTCGCAGGCGGGTCATCCCCTGCTGCTGGTGGCCCGCCGCCTGGAAAGGGTCGAAGCGCTCGGCCTGCCCAACGCGCTGTGCCGCGGGGTCGACGTGACCGATGCCCAGGCGTTTCGCGCCGCCATCGAGGAGGCCGAGGCCGCCTATGGCCCTGCCGACCTCTTGATCAACAACGCCGGGGTGATGTTGCTGGGCCAGCTCGACACCCAGGACCCGGCGGAATGGCAGCGCATGTTCGACGTGAACGTGCTGGCCCTGCTCAACGCGATGCAGGCGGTATTGGCCGATATGAAAGTCCGTGGCCGGGGGACGATCCTCAATATCAGCTCTGTCGCGGGCAAGAAGAGCTTTCCCAACCACGCCGCCTATGTGGGCAGCAAGTTCGCCGTGAGCTCGATTACCGAGAACGTGCGCGAGGAGGTCGCGGACAGCAACGTGCGGATAATGGCCATCCATCCCGGCGCGGTCGACACCGAGCTGATCGGTCATACGACGAACCCGGATATCGTCAATGGCTATGAGGAATGGAAGGCGTCGATGGGCGGCGTGCTGGCTGCCGATGACATCGCCCGGGCGGCAACCTTCATGTACGAACAGCCACAGGGCGTGAACATTCGCGACATTACCCTCGCCCCCACCCGTCAGCCTGCCTGATGGGGAGTTCGGTGCCGGGCGTCTAGCTGTCGCGGTTCGGCAACGCCGGTGGAACAAATCGACAACACCTCGTCGGCGGCGGCATTTCGGCTCCCCGGTCGTTAACATGAACACTGTTCGTTAATGACCCCATGGGATGCGCCGAAGGAGGCTGCCATGTCACATCACGACCATGAGATAGATGCCGTCGAGCAGCATCGCCAGCGGCGTCGACGGCTACTCGCCACCCTGGGGGCAGGGCTGGCGGGTGCCTATGTGGCCCCTACATTGTTCAGCGTCGGCCAGGCCCAGGCCGGGCACCGTCATTCGCACCCCAGTCACTCTCGGCCCAGCCACTCTCGGCCCAGCTGGTCTCGCCCGAGCCACTCACGGCCGAGTCGGCACGATGGTGCCCACCGGGGGCACAAGCGGGCCCGCCATGAGCATCACCATGATCATTATCATCGCGATGATCGCCGCCACTCGCATCGCGAGTACGAGCGGGATCGACGCCGCCTGCGTGATTATCGCGAAGACCCGGTGACGATCATCGAAGATATCATCCTTGGCCGACCCGAACAGCGCTGAAGATGACAGAGAGTCTTGATATATCCCTGTCGGGGCTCGGGCGTTGCCTGCGTGTGCATCAGGCGCCCGAGGTCGTCGAGGCCCTGAGTCAGGCGATGCCGCATTGGCCGCTCTCCGTGACCCGCGCCCGGGGGCTGGCGCCCGCCATACGCCTGGGACGATGCCCCGGCGGCTATCTGCAGCGCTCGCCCAGGCTGCCTCGGGGCCTCGAGCTGGCGACGCCGGCCGAGGCCGCATGTAGCCTGATCGCGGATCTCGGCGGTGACTTCCTCGACCACGAGGCGTCGCTGCTGGGGCTGCACTGTGCTTCTGTCGAGGTAGGGGGACGCCTGGTGCTGTTTCCCGAGAGCCATCGGGCCGGCAAGAGCACGCTGGCGGTGGCCTTCGCCGCGGCCGGCTATCGAGTGTTCGGAGACGATGTGCTGGGCCTGACGCACGAGGGAGATGGCGTCGCACTGGGCATGGCGCCCAGGCTGCGTCTGCCACTTCCCGAGGGCTTCTCCCCCGAGCTGGTCGGCTATGCCGAGGCCCATGCCGGCCCCGAGGACGAGCGCTACCGTTTCGTCTTGCCACCGGGTCAAGGCCTGGCTCGACATGGTGAGCGGTGCCCGGTAGGGGCGCTGGTGCTGCTCGAGCGGGATGACCGGTTGAGCCGTCCCGAGATCGTTCGGCTCCTTCCGGGAGAGGGCCTGTTGCAACTGCTCTCACAGAATTTCGCCTACCAGGCCAGGCCCGAGGCATTGCTGGCGCATCTGCATCCCCTGATGGCGCGTGTGCCCTGTCTGCTGTTGCGCTATGCCGAGCCCCTGGTCGCCGCGCGCCATCTGGGCACCGCTCTCGAGGAATATAGGGCCGAAGGCGGTGGCAAGGAGGACGACAGCGGTGGGGCGGCCTCGCCTTACAGGCGGCACGGCGGTGGGAGTGAATCCAGGGGCAGCGGCCCGGTTCCGGCGCAGTGGCGCTGGGTGGCAAGTCGGGAGGCGCGAACCTATCCGCTTGAAGAGGAGCTGTTCCTGATTCAGCCCGGCAGTGGGGCGATACATCGCCTGAATGCGACGGGGGAGGCGATCTGGCGCTTGTTGAGCCAGGAGTCGCTTAGCGGGCAGGAACTGGGGGAGCTCCTGGCGGAGTACTTCGATCGACCCGCCGAGTCGGTCGTCGCGGATGTCTGCGAATGGCTTGCAGGCCTTGCCGAGACCGGCCTGGTATCCCGCCGCGACCAGGATTGACGCCGGCTGTCGAGACGACCGGCCCGCTGCCAGGGCAGCGGGCCGGCGGTGTGGCTTAGCCCAGCTTGACCCGCTGGCGCAGGAAATCGAGGATGTCGCCGGCGGGTACCATGGTGGCATCGCTGTCGCGGCGCCCCTTGTACTCCAGCTCTCCCTTGTCCAGGCCGCGGTCGCCGACCACCAGGCGGTGGGGCAGGCCCATCAGTTCGTGGTCGGCAAACTTCACACCGGGGCGCAGGTCGCGGTCATCCAGCAGGACGTCGAAACCGGCGGCGGTCAGCTCGGTGTAGAGCTTCTCCGACTCCTCGCGCACGCGCTGCGACTTGTGAGCATTCATGGGCACCAGCGCGATATGGAAGGGGGCAATGGCATCCGGCCAGATGATGCCGGCATCGTCATGGTTCTGCTCGATGGCGGCGGCCACCACCCGGGTGACCCCGATGCCATAGCAGCCCATCCAGGGATGGAGGGTACGGCCCTCGTCGCCCAGCACGCTGGCGTTCATGGCCTCGGAGTATTTCTGCCCCAGCTGGAAGACATGACCGACCTCGATGCCCCGCTTGATGGCCAGTACGCCCTTGCCGTCCGGGGAGGGGTCGCCCTCGACCACGTTACGAATATCGGCCACCTGGGGCAGGGCCACGTCGCGCTCCCAGTTGATGCCGAAGTAGTGCTTGTCGTCGACGTTGGCGCCGGCACCGAAGTCGCTCATCAGCGCCACGCTGCGGTCGATGATGATCGGCATGTCGAGGTTGACCGGTCCCAGGGAGCCGGGGCCGGCCCCCACGACGGCCCGAATCTCGGCTTCGCTGGCCATGGTCAGGGGGGCCGCCACCTCGGGCAGGTTCTCGGCCTTTACCTCGTTGAGCTCGTGGTCGCCGCGCACCAGCAGGGCGATCAGGCCACCGTCGGCGGCGTGAACCATCAGGGTCTTGATCGTCTTGTCGATGGGCAGGCCATGCCGTTCCACCAGGGTCGCGATGGTCCTGGTATCCGGCGTATCGACCAGGCGTAGCGCCTCGCCGGGGGCGGCGCGCTGAATATCACTGCCCAGCGGCGCCGGCAGCGCCTCCGCCTTTTCCATGTTGGCGGCGTAGTCGGAGTCGTTGGAGAAGACGATATCGTCCTCGCCGGACTCGGCCAGCACGTGGAACTCGTGGGAGCCGGTGCCGCCGATGGAGCCGTTGTCGGCGATCACCGGCCGGAAATTCAGGCCCAGGCGGGTGAAGATCCGCGTATAGGCGTCGTACATCACCTGGTAGGTCGCCTTGAGGGAGTCTTCATCGACATGGAAGGAATAGGCATCCTTCATGAGGAACTCCCGGGAGCGCATCACACCGAAGCGTGGGCGAATCTCGTCGCGGAACTTGGTCTGGATCTGATAGAAGTTGGCCGGCAGCTGCTTGTAGCTGGCGATCTCCTTGCGGACCAGGTCGGTGATCACTTCCTCGTGGGTGGGGCCCACGCAGTAGTCGCGGTCATGGCGGTCCTTCAGGCGTAGAAGCTCCGGGCCGTACTCCTTCCAGCGTCCCGATTCCTGCCACAGCTCGGCGGGCTGCACGGCCGGCATCAGCACCTCCTGGCCGCCGGCGCGGTCCATCTCCTCACGCACGATGCGCTCGACCTTGCGCAGGGTCTTCACGCCCAGCGGCAGCCAGGTGTACAGGCCGGAGGTGAGGCGCCGGATCATGCCCGAGCGCAGCATCAGCTGGTGGCTAATGACTTCCGCGTCGGCGGGGGTTTCCTTCAGGGTGGCGATCAGTATCTGGGTGGCGCGCATGGGTCCGGCGTGTCCTCGGTCGTCGAAGGGGATAGCCGCAAGGGCGGCGATAATGGTGACATTGTACGGCCAAGCCGCGGGCGCGGCAAAAGCCGGCTCGGGACAGGTCGTGACGAGACAAACTATGACTAAGGTCAAATTGAATATGCTTATCTCTAGCGTGCTAAATAGGGGTGTGAATTGATCATGACATGATGCAAATTGATGGCCTCACCGCCGTCCGGGAAAGGAGATGATATTGGACAAGTGCGACACAAGCTCGGTCGAGGCGCGCTGCCGCCTTGCAGGTTGGCAGGACAAGCTGCGCTCCGCGGAGCAGGCCGCGGCGCTGATCGAGGACGGCATGACGGTGGGGATGAGTGGTTTTACTCGGGCCGGGGAGGCCAAGGAAGTGCCCCGAGCCCTGGCCGAACGGGCCGCGGGGGATCCCTTCTCGATCACCCTGATGACCGGTGCCTCGCTGGGCAATGATCTGGATCGGTTGCTGACCGACGCCAAGGTGCTGTCGCGGCGCATGCCCTTTCAGGTCGACGCCACCCTGCGCCGGGCCATCAATGCCGGTGAGGTGATGTTCATCGATCAGCACCTCTCCGAGACCGTGGAGCTGTTGCGTAACCGCCAGCTGGCCGAGATCGACGTGGCCGTGGTGGAGGCCTGTGCCATCACCGAAGAGGGCGGTATCGTGCCTACCTCCTCGGTGGGCAACTCGGCCAGCTATGCCATCCTCGCCGACAAGGTGATCATCGAGCTCAATCTCGATGCTCCCGCCGAGCTCGAGGGGCTTCATGATATCTATATCCCGCAGATGCGACCCACGCGACCTCCCATCCCCGTGGTGGCGCCGGACTCGCGTATCGGCACGCCCTACATACCCATCGACCCGGAGAAGATCGCTGCCATCGTGGTGACCCGGGGCAGGGATAGTCCCTCCACGGTGTTGCCGCCGGATGTGGATACGCAGAAGATCGCCGATCACCTGATCGCCTTCTTCGCAGGGGAAGTGCAGGTCGGACGTCTGACGCCCTCGCTGCTGCCCCTTCAGGCGGGTATCGGCACCATGGCCAACGCGGTAATGAGCGGGCTTGCCGAGGGGCCCTTCGAGCACCTGACCATGTATTCCGAGGTATTGCAGGATTCCACCTTCGATCTGCTGGACGCCGGCAAGCTCGATTTTGCGTCCGGCTGTTCCATTACGCTCTCGCAAGCATATGGCGAGCGGATCTGGCCCCACCTGGATCGCTATCATGATCGCCTGGTCCTGCGTCCTCAGGAGCTTTCCAACCATCCGGGCATCGTGCGCCGCCTGGGTATCATCGCCGTCAATACCGCGCTCGAGGTGGATATCTACGGCAACGTCAACTCCACTCATGTGGGGGGAACGAAGATGATGAACGGCATTGGTGGCTCAGGCGACTTCGCCCGCAACGCCCAGCTTTCGATCTTTGTGACCAAATCGGTGGCCAAGGAGGGAGACCTCTCCAGCGTGGTGCCCTTTGTCAGCCATGTGGACCATACCGAGCACGACGTGGATGTGCTGGTCACCGAGCATGGTCTGGCCGACCTGCGTGGCCTGGCCCCCAGGGAGCGCGCGGTCAGCGTGATCGAGCACTGCGCCGATCCGCTGTATCGCCCGGCGCTGCGGCGTTACTTCGAGGAAGCCTGTCGGCGCGGTGGCCATACGCCACACTGCCTGGAGCAGGCGCTGTCATGGCATATGGCCGTGGAGCGTGATGGCCATATGCGCACCCTTCAGGAGGAGGCCGGCGCCCTGAGTGCCTGACTGGCGATAGCGGTGGTCCCGGTACCCTCTTCAGTGAGAGCCCGGGGTCTCGGCGATGGCGGTGATCTCAATGCCATCGTCGAGTCGCACTCCCTAGGTCGGACTGGATAGCAGAAGTCGCAGCGTCAGGCCCAGCACCAGAGTCGTGGCAACGCTGACCAGGGTGCCCAGCAGCACGTATTCGGTCAGCTTGCGATCCCCCGCCTCACGCAGGTCGCCGTAGCGCAATACCGACTTGGCCGCGAGCAGAAAGCCCACGGCGGCGAGCTGATCGAGCAGCACCAGGGAGAGCACCAGCAGGCGCTCGAGCATGCCGATGTGTGCCCCGGCCTGGTCCAGCGTGCCCGACGCCTCGACCTGGCGGCTCCAGGGTGTCAACACCATGGCGATGGCAAACGACAGGGGGCGCGTCACGATCAGGTAGGCCGCCGCCACGCCCAGCACTTCGGGCGAGAGCAGCCAGGCACCGAGGGCCTCCAGTGGCGCCATGCTGCCGAGCCAGGCCAGCCAGATCAGGATGAGCACGCCCAGGTGCAGCGCCTGATCGAGCAGGAACCAGCGTAAGGTGCCGGGTAGCCGGGTCTTCAACAGATCGATTAACCAGTGGCTGATGCCTGCCCCCAAGGCGCCGATGAGTATTCCTGCCGGCCCCGGCGAGTCGGGCAGCAACAGGGTCGCGACAAGCAGCACCAGGACGGTGAGCCCCCCATGCACGGCACTGTGATAGTAGAGGTGGCGTGAGCGGTGGCGTAGCCGAAAACGCTCTTCGACCCAGTGACGTGGCTGCAGCAGGAAATCGCCGACCAGATGAGCGAGCACCAGGCCCAGCAGCAGCGAGAGTTCGTGCGACGTCATGGTCAGCTAGCGTCCTTGTCGGCCAGGCGGGTCTCGAGATAGGCGAGGGTATCGCTGAGCAGCGGCCAGCGTGCCGCCTTCAGGCGTTTGTAAATGCTGGGTTGGCTGATGCCGAGACGCATCGCCATGGCTTGCTGGGACAGGGCCCGCTCGAGGCTCAACTCGACCACCTCGGCCGAATAGGTGGACCAGCCAGCGAGCAGTTCATCGAGAAAGCGCATCAGCAGCGCCAGGCTGCCATCGTCAGAGTCGTCGAGCAGTGTCAGCGCAAGATGCTCGCCGCCCTCTCCCAGACGATCCAGACGGCGTCCCGAGGCGACGAAGGGGGCGTCATCGGCCTCGGCGATGCGCAGGTCGGTGTGCCATCTGGCCGGCCCCACGGCCACCGCGATTCGGGCATCCCAACGTTGATCGGGTTCGGAGTGCTGGATTAGCGCCGCACGCAGGGCGATGGCCGCCGTCATGGCATGCCGTGCCTGGGGCAGGGCGACCTGGAAACCATCGCCGCGAAAGCGCTCGGCATGACCCTGCTGGTGTCCTGCCAGGCGTTGCAGGCTGTCGTCCAGGAGGTGATAGAGGCGACGGCGGTCGCTCACCTTGCGTGAGTCGACCACGTCGCCGGTGAGTACGGCGATGCGTTGGGTCGGGGCGGTTTTCTCGAGCACGCAGATACTCCTTGAGTCTGCGTCTCAGTATAGCCTTCTGTGGCTATGTCGCCAATTTATAGCCCAAAAAGGCTATTAAATAGATTTATAGCCCTTTAAGGCTATTTGGCCAGCTCTCGCATGGCGTCCTCCAGCCCCTCGAGGGTCATGGGATACATGCGATCCTCGATCAGCTGGCGGATCAGCTGGGTGGAGTGGGTATAGTCCCAGGCCCGGCGGGGCATGGGATTGAGCCACGCCAGCCGCGGGAATTTGTCGACCACGCGCTTGAGCCACACCGCGCCGGCCTCGTCGTTGAAGTGCTCCACGCTGCCCCCGGGGTGGGTGATCTCGTAGGGCGACATGGCCGCATCGCCGACGATCACCACCTGGTAGTCATCGCCATAGGTATGCAGCAGATCCCGGGTCGGGATGCGCTCGGCATGGCGCCTCGTCTGGGAGCCGGCATTGCTGCGCCACACCCCCTCATAGAGGCAGTTATGGAAGTAGTAGGCCTCCAGGTGCTTGAACTCCGAACGGGCCGCCGAGAACAGCTCCTCACAGGTGCGGATATGGTCGTCCATGGAGCCGCCCACATCGAGCAGCAGCAATACCCTGACCGCGTTATGGCGCTCGGGGCGCATCTGTACATTGAGCAGGCCGGCATCCCGGGCGGTTTCGCGAATGGTGGCGTCGACGTCGAACTCCTCCGCGGCCCCCTGGCGCGCGAACTTCCTCAGCCGGCGCAGCGCCATCTTGGTGTTGCGCGTGCCCAGCGCCAGGGAGTCGTCGTAGTCGCGGAAGCGGCGCTCGTCCCACACCTTCACCGCGCGGCGGTGACGGGAGCCCTCCTGGCCGATGCGGATCCCCTCCGGGTTATAGCCATAGGCGCCGAAGGGGCTGGTGCCGCCGGTGCCGATCCACTTGTTGCCGCCGGCATGGCGTTCACCCTGTTCCTCCAGGCGCTTCTTGAAGGTCTCGATCAGCTGCTCCAGGCCGCCCAGGGACTCGATCTGTGCCTTCTCTTCGTCGGAGAGCTGCTTCTCGAACTCGCGGCGCAGCCAGTCATCGGGAATCAGCGCCTCGATGGCGGCGTCGAGGTTCTCGAGGCCTTCGAACCAGGCGGCGAAGGCGCGATCGAAGCGGTCGCAGTGGCGCTCATCCTTGACCATCACGGTGCGGGCAATTTGGTAGAACGCCTCCATGTCGGCGAAGACCACGCCGCGTTCCACCACCGCATGGAGGTCGAGCAGTTCGCGCAGCGATACCGGGACGCCGGCGCGCTTGAGGGTCTCGAACAGGCCGATAAACATGGTTCAGCGCCTCTGGTTGCCCTGGCGGCGCATCATGAAGGCCAGCCGCTCGAGTAACTGGGTATCCTGTTCGTTCTTCACCAGGGCGCCCGCCAGGGGCGGAATCGCCTTGACCGGGTCGCGCTGATAGAGCGACTCGCGGGCCAGCTCATCGCTCATCAACAGCTTCAGCCAGTCGACCAGCTCCGAGGTGGAGGGCTTCTTCTTGAGGCCCGGGGCCTCGCGCAGGTCGAAGAACACTTCCAGTGCCTCGCCGACCAGTTTCGGCGCGATATCGGGGAAGTGCACGTCGACGATGGCCTGCATGGTGTCGCGGTCGGGAAATTCGATGTAGTGGAAGAAGCAGCGGCGCAGGAAGGCGTCGGGCAGCTCCTTCTCGTTATTGGAGGTGATGATGATGATCGGGCGATGGCGGGCGGCGATGGTCTCGCCGGTCTCGTAGACATGGAATTCCATGCGATCCAGCTCCTGGAGCAGGTCGTTAGGGAATTCGATATCCGCCTTGTCGATCTCGTCGATCAGCAGTACCACCCGCCTGTCGGCGGTAAAGGCGTCCCACAGCTTGCCGGGCTTGATGTAGTTGGCGACATTCTCCACGCCCTCGACGCCCAGCTGGGAGTCGCGCAGCCGGCTCACCGCGTCGTATTCGTAGAGCCCCTGGGCGGCCTTGGTAGACGACTTGATGTGCCAGGTATGCAGCTCGGTGCCCAGCGATGCCGCCAGCTCCTCGGCCAGCAGGGTCTTGCCGGTACCGGGCTCGCCCTTGATCAGCAGGGGACGCTCCAGGGTGACGGCCGCGTCAACCGCCTGCTTGAGGGCCTGGGTGGCCACATAGGTGGAAGTGGAATCAAACGCCATGAGTCGTGCCTCGGCTTGTTAGCGGATAGACAAGATAATCAAACAAGTGTACGGAAGGGCCGGGGCGGGGACAAATATTGTCCTACCGCCGTCATGCGACGCTTGATAGCCTTATCCCGGCGCCTGTATCACACTGGCCCCGGACCCGCCGGACAAAGGAGCCGAACATGCGCTTGAGAATACTCTCCGACCTGCACCTCGAATGCTTCGATGAGGGCCGCGAGTTGCCGGAGGTGGACTGCGATGCGGTGACTCTCGCCGGGGATATCTCCCGCAAGACCCGTGGGCTCGAGTGGGCGGCGAGGCGTTTCGCCGGTATGCCGATACTCTATGTTCCCGGCAACCACGAGTTCTACGGAACCCGCATGCCGGTGCTGCGCCGGGAACTGGCCGACGAGGCCGCTCGGCTTGGCATTCACCTGCTGGACAACCGTTCGCTGACCCTGGGCGGTGTGCGTTTTCATGGCACCACACTATGGACCGATTTCGACCTCTACGCCGAGAACCCGGATCACGACCCGGCACTCACCGAGGAGCGAGTGCTCGCCTTCATGCCGGACTTTCAAATCGTCGAACAGCCGGAGGGCGTCGTCTTCACGCCGGCGGAGAGCCGTCGCCTGCATGCCGAGGCGCGGAACTGGCTGGAAGCCGAGCTTGCAGCGCCCTTCAACGGGCCTCGGGTCGTGATCAGCCACCATGCGCCGCTGGCCGAGTGTATTCCGCCGAGCTACCGGGGGGACGCGGCCTCGCCGGCCTTTGCGTCCCATCTGCCGCCGCTGATGGGACGCATGGATCTATGGATACACGGCCACGTTCATGAGCCGGTCGATATGGAGCGCGATGGCACGCGGGTGATCGCCAACCCCGGCGGCTACCCGGAGGAGTTCGACCCGCCGCGCTTCGTTCCCGACCTGATCGTCGACGTGCCGGTGCCATAAGGCTGCTGGAAAACGGGTAGAGGCGAGGGCGGCCTACGCTCGCCCAAACTGCAGCTCCGCCAGGTGACGGAGATCGACGCGTCAAGTACCACCTGGCTATGGGGAGGGGCAGTCAAATGCCTAAATGAGCCAAAAGTAGAATATCGTTAGCTTGGAGGTTACTCCTAATATGTTACCGGTAACATCATAACAGGAGAACAACATGCAAGCTTGGGAGCAAACAATGTCGGCGGGTGCCCTTTTGGGTATTGCTGGCGGAGCAGTAGCATTGCTGCTTTTCATGGTGATAGTGCTGAGGATCCATGCTTTTTTAACGCTGATTTCTGTGAGCCTTGTCACCGCTTTCGTGACTGGAATACCCGCTGACCAAATTGTTCCTACTCTGGTTTCCAGTTTTAGCGGAACGCTTGGTGCTGTAGCTTTGCTCGTGGGGCTGGGGGCCATGCTCGGTAAACTGGTCGAGCATTCTGGTGGTGCCAAGGTTTTGGCGGACTGCTTGATCGAAATGTTCGGCGAACGACGGGCTCCCATTGCACTGGGTGTTGCTTCCTTGATCATGGGCTTCCCCATGTTCTTCGATGCAGGCTTGATTGTGATGCTACCGATCGTCTTTGCTGTTGCCAGGCGCCTAGGTGGGTCGATTTTGCTCTATGCCATCCCTACCGCCGCTGCCTTTTCCGTCATGCACGTTTTCGCGCCGCCACATCCCGGGCCAGTCACAGCATCTGAACTTTATAATGCCAACCTCGGCCTGCTTCTGCTGGTCAGTTTGCTCATCGCGCCCCTGATGTGGTGGGTATCTGGTTATATGTGGGGGAAGTTTGCCGCTAAACACAATGTAGTCACCTTGTCAGAGGTGGTGTTTGGAGAGACCAAGGATGAGTTTTTCCAGAATCCACCGAAGGTAAAAACAGTTGTTGCAATATTGCTGCTGCCCTTGTTTCTGATTTTCTTGAATACGGGGCTCGACTTCTTTCGCTCTTTGGGGATGGTCGACGATACACAAAGCTGGTTTCACATCGCTTCAGCATTAGGTAATACTCCTGTAGCACTACTCATCTCGGTTTTTGTCGCTTTGATCGTTCTTGGAAAGTCCAAAGGCGAGGATAGTAGTGCACTAGAAAAAATCATGGATTCCTCGCTTGGCCCAATCTGCTCTGTGGTCTTGATCACGGGAGCCGGTGGTATGTTCGGTGGCGTATTACGTGCATCGGGTATCGGGGATGCACTCTCCAATTCGCTTAGTGACTTGGGGCTTCCGGTCATCGTTGCTGCTTATCTGGTAGCAGTTATTCTACGTCTGGCGCAAGGCTCGGCGACCGTCGCGTTGGTCACTGCCGCTGGACTTATGGCACCCGCAGTCCTCGGTGCAGATTATTCCGCACTTCAGGTCGTGGCCGTCACGTTGGCTACAGCATCGGGGTCCGTATTTGCCGGCCACGTAAACGACTCTGGTTTCTGGCTGGTAGGACGACTGCTAGGTATGGATGTGAAAACGACCCTGAAGACATGGACAGTTCAACAAGCGATAGAGTCTCTGATCGGGTTTATTCTAGCCCTTGCCATTTTCTTTATTTTTTAAGGATTTTGAAATGCGTTCCTCTCTTTTTGATGTTAGCGGAAAAGTCGCTTTCGTTTCCGGCTCTTCTCGCGGACTGGGATACGCTTTAGCCAGCGGCCTGGCTTTCCATGGTGTCAAGGTGGTGATTCATGGCCGCAAGCAATCTAGCGTTGATGAAGCGGCAGCTAAAATTCAAGATAAAACGGGTGTGAGTACCCAAGGTTTCGCTTTCGATGTAACCGATGCCGAGGCTACTGAAGAGGCCATTAAAGCGTTGGTTCAACAATGTGGTATTCCCGATATCGTGGTGAACAATGCCGGGCTGCAGAAACGGGCCACTTTTTCCGAATTTCCCATCAGCGATTGGAATGATGTGATCGGAACGAATCTTTCCAGTGTGTTTCACGTGTCTCGCATTCTGTCGCGCCACATGACTGAAAGGAAGTCTGGGAAAATCATCAATATTGGTTCGGTACAAGCTAAGTTGGCACGCGAAACTATTGCGCCATATGCGGCATCGAAGGGTGGGGTTGTCATGCTGACACAAGGCATGGCCGCTGATCTCGCTCGATACAATATACAAGTTAATTGCATCTCTCCCGGGTATTTCAAGACCGATATGAACACGGCTCTATGGCAGGACGAGGCATTCAACCAGTGGGTTGAAAAACGCACTCCTGCACAGCGGTGGGGTAATGTCGATGAACTGATAGGTACTTTGATATTTCTCAGCTCAGAGGCATCGAATTTCGTATCCGGTCAAAATATTTTCGTCGATGGCGGTATGACTGCTGTCGTCTGATATCCCGCTGCAAGGAAGTCGAGATGAGTAAGTTGATGAAGTCACTGGTAATTCGCCAAGCGAAGGATTTGCAAATCAGGTGGGTTGAGGTGCCCGGGGTGAGTGAAGGATGGGTCAGGGTCAAGATCCAGTACGCGGGAATTTGTGGCTCAGATATTCACTACTATCACGACGGGGCTAACGGAGCCTTCGCAATACGCGAGCCGTTGATTCCCGGTCATGAACTTTCGGGGACGGTTGATCATGATCCTAGTGGTCGACTGAAAACCGGCACACCGGTTACCTTTCATCCGGCAACGTTCGGTGATATGACACGAGGCATCGAAGACATGCCTCACCTTTGGCCGAATGGTGCCTATCTGGGATCTGCTTCAACATGGCCACATACCCAGGGCGGCATGTGTGAATATATTGCGGTACGTTCGGAAATGATTCGTGTGCTTCCTGAAGGGCTATCGCTCAAGCGTGCTTCGCTTTCTGAACCGTTGGCTGTTGGGCTCCATGCCATCAATATTGCAGGGGGAGTGGCCGGTAAGCGTGTGCTCGTATGTGGTGCGGGGCCAATTGGCCTCTTGGCTGCAGCAGCAGCCATAATCGAGGGTGCGGAGACGGTAACCGTCACAGACGTGCTCGATGAGGCGCTGGAACGAGCCCAATTACTGGGCGTGAGCGATACGATTAACGTATTGCAGCATGACTTGTCCGAGCAGGCTTACGATACAGTGTTGGAATGCTCTGGCGTTCCGGCATCTATCAATGCAGCAGTCAATGCGGTGCGTCGCGGAGGCACTATTGTTCAGGTCGGGATGATGGGGCCACAGCCGCAGGAAATTATACTTGCGCCGATAATTTCGAAAGAGATCCGGTATCTGGGAAGTTTTCGTTTCAACGATGAAGTCGACAAGGCTATCGAACTGTTGAAACGCCATGACGTTTTCGAAACTGTAATCACGCATATCATTGAAGCGGATCAAGCTGTCGACGCTTTTGCCATCGCCCAAGACTCCCGACGTTCTGGAAAAGTCGTGATCGAAGTTTGGTGAGTGGTTTACGATTGATTGCTACCGCTAACACGAGCTAGAGAAAGCTTCGGCCTAAGTCGATCGACTCTAGTCCAGTATGCCTCCAGAAACTATGAAGGTAGTGTTATGAAAGAAGGGATGGGACGACGGGTCGTGGTGATGGGTGTTTCCAGCTGCGGAAAAACGGAGGTCGGCCAGCGACTGGCAGCAGCATTAGAAGGGCAATTCCTCGACGGTGACGATTACCATTCACCAGAAAGTGTGACCAAGATGTCGCGAGGCGAACCGTTAAACGATAGTGACCGTGCAGAGTGGCTTTTGCGGTTGGCTGGCATCATCGATGCAGCGCGTGTTAGTGGTGAGACTCTCGTTGTAGGGTGTTCCGCGCTCAAGCGCCGTTATCGCGATACGCTGCGTGGCGGTGATAATGCTTTGACATTCGTACATCTCGCTGGGTGCCGCGAGCTTCTATTAAAGCGCATCGAGTCGCGCCAGGCACATTTCTTTAAAGGAGAGGCAATGCTCGATAGTCAGCTGGCGACGCTCGAAGCACCGGATAACGATGAAGCTGTAACCGTGGATATTGCTGGTACTTTAGAGCAGGTGGTGAATGACGTGATACTGAAACTAGAAAAGCGCACCATACATCGTGAGGGGTAAGGGCCATTGATGTCGTCACCTAATTAGAGGCTCTCGCGACATACTATCTCAAAACCCACATCCTCGCGGCAGGGAACCAAAGGGGCGCCTTCCAGGCGCGCCCGCAGCCTCTTTGCTATCAACTCACCAATACGCCTGCGGGGTGTCACTACGGTGGCGAGTGTCGGGGTGGTCGCTTCGGTGATGTCCAGGCCATTAAAGCCGGCGATACCGAGCTGGCCTGGTACGTCCAGACGACGCCGCTGACACTCGAATAGGGCGCCGGCAGCGAGGTCGTCGTTATTGCAAAATACGGCATCTAAATCCGGCCAGCGCCCTAACATCGAGGCTAACATTTCGCCGCCCAGTCGGTAGGATGAAGGGGTGGATGTCGTTAGGTAGCGCTCGTTCGACAGCCCCGCCTTTTTCATTTGATTTTCCCACCCCCGCATGCGTAGCTGCGCGCGATGATCCATGCGGGCACTCATGAATCCTACACGATGATAGCCTCGCTCCAGAAAGGCTTGCGTCATAGCGATGCCGGCCGCATGTTGATCGAGACCGACATTGATATCCATCGGCTTTTCCGTTAATTCCAGTGCTTCGACAACAGGCACTTGCGCTGTGGTAAGAAGACGCTGTGCCTGCTTGGTATGCCGTGAGCCCGGTAATATCAGGGCATCCACACCGTAACCCAGATAGGTATCGATTAGCCGCTCCTCTCCGAGTAGCGAGTAACCGGTATGACCGATCAGGACCTGATAGCCAATAGCGTTGAGGCCTTCCTCGATGCCACGCTGAATCTCGGAAAACACGGCATTGGAAAGTGACGGAATCAACAGTGCTACGCTCTGGCTGCGGCCGCTTGCCAGTGCACCCGCCTGACGATTGGGAATGTAATCAAGCGCCGCGGCTGCCTCTTCGATGCGAAGGCGCAAGTCGGGAGATACTCGGTGCGGTTCTCGCAGCGCGCGGGAGACGGTGATTTTGGTCACGCCGACACGGTTGGCGATGTCCTGGAGTGTGATGCGTCCCGACGAGCGACGTGACATGGCATCCTTCTTTTCTTAGCCTATCGAAACAACGAGTTATCATTAATTTTCGCTATATTACCATCTTTGATACAGGTCAGGGCGTTAGCCTATAGTCGCATCGAAACGATGTGAGTCATGCCCAAACTGCAGCTCCGCCAGGTGACGATACAGGGTGCTGGAGGCCATCAGCTCGGCGTGGGTGCCGGTGGCCACCAGGCGGCCCTGATCCAGTACCAGCAGCCGGTCGGCGGCCACCACGGTGGCCAGGCGGTGGGCGACCACGAGGCTGGTGCGGCGCCTCATCAGCTGGTCCAGGGCCTGCTGTACCAGCTGTTCGCTCTTGGCATCCAGGGCGCTGGTCGCCTCGTCCAGCAAGAGCACGGCGGGGTCCTTGAGCAGCGCGCGGGCAATGGCCAGGCGCTGGCGCTGGCCGCCGGAAAGCTGCACGCCGCCGGGGCCCAGCGGGGTCTCGAAGCCCTCCGGGAGGGCCTCGATAAAGGCCAGGGCGTTGGCCGACTCGGCGGCCCGGCGCAGCGCCTCGGGCGTGGCTTCCGGGTCTCCGTAGCGCAGGTTATCGGCCACGCTGCCGGTAAACAGCACCGGCTCCTGGGCCACCAGGCCTAGTGCCGCGCGCAGTTCACCCGGGGCCAGGTGGCGCAGGTCGACGCCGTCGAGGCGCAGGATGCCCGTGTCGGGGTCGTGAAAACGCAGCAGCAGGGCGATCAGGGTGCTCTTGCCGGCGCCGGAAGGGCCGACCAGCGCCACCCGCTCGCCGGGATGAATGGTCAGGTCGAAGGCCTCAAGCGCCGGGGCCTGGCGGCCGGGATAGGTGAAGCTCACGCCCTCCAGGCGGATCTCGCCGGCGAGCGGCCGGGGCAGGGGTGTCGGGCGGGCCGGCGACGCGATGGTGGGGCGGGTATCGAGCAGCTCCAGCAGGCGTTCGGCGGCCCCCGCGGCCCGTTGGACATCGCCGGCCACTTCGGCAAGGGTGGCCACGGCACCGGCGGCCAGCACGGCATAGAAGACGAAGGCCGAGAGTTCGCCGGCGCTCATCTCGCCGGCGAGTACCGCCTGGCCCCCTTGCCACAGCATGATGCCCACCGCCGCGAAGACCACCAGCATGGCGATGCCGGTCAGCCAGGCGCGTTGGCGGGTGCGCTCGATGGCGCTGGCAAAGGCGTCCTCGACACGCCGGGCATAGCCGCGCCGCTCGCCGCGTTCATGGGTGAAGGCCTGGATGGTGCGGATGCCGGAGAGCGCCTCGCCGGCATAGCGGCCGAGTTCCGCCACGCGATCCTGGCTCGCCCGCGAAAGCCCACGCACTCGCCTGCCGAACCACAGGATGGGCAGTATCGTTGCCGGGATGCCCAGCAGCACGATGGCCGACAGCCAGGGCTGGGTCACCAGCATCAGCATGACGGCGCCGATCAGCATCAAGAGGTTGCGCAGGGCCAGGGAGACCGAGGAGCCGAACAGGCTCTGCAACACGCTGGTGTCGGCGGTGAGCCGCGAGGTGATCTCACCGGCGGCCCGGTCCGGTGCCTGGGCGCTCTCGAAGAAGCCGGGCTCCAGGGTCAGCAGGTGGTCGAAGACTCGCCGACGCAGATCGGCGGCCAGCCGTTCGCCGATCCAGGTCACCAGGTAATAGCGCAGTGCCGAGGCCATCGCCAGCACGGTGACCACGGCGAGCATCATGCCCAGGCCTCGCCTCAGGGCGGCGATGTCGGCGTCCATGAAGCCGCGGTCGATGACCAGGCGCAGCCCCTGGCCCAGCAGCAGTACGCTGCCCGAGGCCATCAGCAGCGCCAGGGCGGCCAGCGTCAGGCGCCATCGGTAGGGCGCCAGCAGGTTCAGCAGGCGCAGCAGCACGCGGGGATCGGGACGCGATGACATCTCGGCCTCCTTAGTCCTGCCCCTTGAGCTGTTCCTTGAGCTGCTTGGGCACCTGCTTGATGATCAGCCGGTCGCTCGCCGCGTCGTACTCGACGCCGGAGCCCAGCAGGTGGGAGTCGAAGCTGATCGACACGCCGCCGGCGCGCCCGGTAAAGCGCTTGAACCGGTTCAGGGTCTTGCGGTCCGGGGGGATCTCCGGGGAGAGGCCGTAGTCCGCGTCGCGGATATGCTCGTAGAAGGCCTTGGGCTGCTGCTCGTCGAGCAGCCCCGAGAGCTCCTCCAGGGTGATCGGCTCGCCGCGACTGGCCTGTTCGCTGGCATAGTCCACCAGTGTCTCGGTCTTTTCGCGGCTGGCCTCTTCCGGAAGGTCCTCCTTCTCCACGTAGTCGCTGAAGGCCTTGAGCAGGGTGCGCGTTTCCCCCGGGGCATCGACGCCTTCCTCGGCACCGAGCAGCGCCGCGAAGCCTTCGGCCAGCGCCTTGCCGCCACGTTCGCGGGTCCAGGAAAGGTACTGCCGGGAATCACCGGTCTGCCACTGGCCGATATCGAGGCGGGCGGCCAGGCTCATCTGGGTCAGGTTGAGCTGGCGCGCCGGGGCCGGCCGCAGGTCGTCGCCGATGGCAAACCCCTCGCGATGGTGCAGCAGGGCCAGGGTCAGGAAACGCGCATCGCCGATGCGAGTGTCCAGTACCATCAGGTCGCCGGAGACGGAGAGGTGGGCATCCAGCAGCGTGGCGAGGCGCTCGGCGATGCCGCGTGTCAGGGCGACGAAGTCGCGCTGCTCCGCGAGATAGGCGGTGATCTCCGAGGCCAATGCCGAGGCCTCGGCAGCATCCTCCTGGTCGCCGTGTGCGAACTGGCCCCAGGCCTTGTTCTTGGCGTGGTAGGCGCGGGTCAGGCCCTCGAGCATGGCCTCCAGGGCGTCGGAGGCGGGCAGGGGGTCGCCTGCCGGCAGCAGGCGTGCCGGGGCGTCACCGGTCTTCTCGATGCGATGCACGATGGCATTGAGGATGGGCATGGGGCCTCCCGCGATGATGAACGAGGCCACGCATGATACCCGCCGTCGCCGTCCGTCGACAGCGCTATCTTGGCTGCCGGGTGCCTGGGTGCCCTAGGGGTCTTCGAGGTAGGCGGTCATGGAGCCGGCCAGCAGCAGGGCGATCAAGTCCGCCTGGCGATGGGTATCGGTCTTCTGGAACAGGTTGCGCAGATGGAAGGCCACGGTCGTGGGAGAGACGCCCATCTGGTCGGCAATTTCCTCGGAGCGTAGCCCCTCCAGCAGCGCCATGGCGATGCGGGACTCGGTGGGCGTCAGCCCGAAGAGGCTGGCCAGTATGCCGCGTGGCAGGGGCGGACGCTGGTCCGGCGCCGACAGCAGCACCACGACGCTGGCATCCTCGCCGCCGGTTGCCTGCTCCTGCTCCTGCTCTTGCTCATGTTCCTGCTCCGGTTCCGGCTCTTGTGCCTGTTCCTGCCCCAGGGCACAGATCAGGACCAGCAGCCCGTGGCTTCCCGGCCGATGGGGAAGGCGCAGGGAGAAGACCGGTTCCTCACCCCGGCGGCTGGCCTGGGTCGCCGAGGCGATGCTTTCGCGCAGCCGGCGGGCCATGGCGCCCGTTGCCGAGCAGCGCTTGTTGAGGCGCAGCGCATCACTCGCCTCGGCCAGCTGCCGGGCGCGCTGGTTGACGAAGGTGATGTCGCCCTGGCTGTCGAGCAGCACCATGCCGGGCGCCACCAGATCCAGCACACGGGTCGCGGCCTGAAAGGCCTGCTGGGAGGCCTCCTGGCGCAGGGTGCCCATGGCCTGGCGCAGCTCCTGGAGCTCGTGGTTGGACTTGTCGCGCATGCGTGATACCTGGCGCAGGCGGGCGCCGATGGTGGCCAGCAGCAGGTCGTAGTCGATGGGCTTGACCAGGTAATCATCGGCGCCGAGCCGCTTGCCCTCCACCACTTCCTGAGGGTCCGAGAGGGCGGTCAGAAACACGAAGGGGGTATCGGCCAGGTGCGGCCGGTGTTCGCGAACGGCGTCGAGTACCCCGTAGCCGTTAAGGCCGGGCATGTTGATATCGCACAGGATCAGGTCCGGGGTGCAGGCGTCCATCTGCTGCAGGGTGGCCTCACCGTCGGCCGCCTCGAGCACCGCATAGCCGGACTCCCTGAGTTCGTCACAGATATCGGCACGCAGATCCTCCTGGTCCTCGGCGCAGAGAATCAGCGCCGGGCGGGAGGCGGGCTCATGGAGGGTCATCGCGCTTCTCCCTGGCATCGGCGGCGGGCAGCCGCAGCGTAAAGGTGGTGCCCTCACCGGGGGTTGAATGCACCGTCACGTCGCCTTTCTGTATGCGGGCCAGGTGGCGGGCGATATTCAGTCCCAGGCCGGTGCCGTCGGTGCCCGCTGCATTGCTGCCGCGGAAGAAGCGCTCGAACAGCTGGGGCTGTTCGTTGACGGGAATGCCGGGGCCGAAATCCCTGACGTGGCATACCACCTGGTGGCCTTCGCGGGCGGTGGTGATGTGTACCGGCTGGTCCGCGGGGGAATACTCGAGGGCATTGTTGATCAGGTTGGACAAGGCCTGCTCGGTCAAGGCCCGGTCGCACCAGGCCCAGGGCTCGGCTGCGCCGCTGTGGCTCGATTGCAAGCGCCGGGTGCCGGTGGCTTCGGCCTGCAGGCGACAGAGGTGGTCGGCGATGCGCCACAGTGAGTGTCGGCCCAGGCCGGCCTCGACCTGCTTGCCGTCGATGCGGGCGGCGGTCAGCGAGGCCTCCACCAGGCGCGTCATCTGGGTCACGGCGTCACGCAGCCGCGTATAGCGCTCGCTGCGCTGGTCCGGGGTGAACTGGCGATGACGCCGCTGCAGTCGCTGCAGCCCCGAGTCGATGACCGCCAGCGGCGTCCGGAACTGATGGGACACCATGGCCGCGAAGCTGCGGTAGAACTCGCTGACGCCGCGTTCGCGGTCGAGCGCCTGGGCGAGGGCCTCGGCGGTCTGACGATAGCGATAGACATGGCGCTCCACCTCCTCCTCCAGGCGGTCGCGATGGTCGACCAGCTCGCGCTGGGCCGCACGCCGCTGGCGCAGGGCGATGACCAGCAGCATGACCAGTACCAGGCCGCTCAGCCCGATGCCGATGATGGAGGCGATGACCTGCCCGAGGCTACGGCGATAGGTGTCCAGGCGTGCCCCGGTGCTCTCCCACTCGGCCATCATCACCTTGTTGGCGATACGGTTGAGGCGTGCCATCAACACATCCAGGTGGGGCGAGAGCTTCTGGGGGGCGAAGCGGGCCTCGCCCTCGGCGGTCGTGACGGTATCACGCAAGGCCTGCATCTGGGTCAGGGCATCGTCCAGCTGTGGGCCCAGTGCCTCGGCGGTCAGGTAACGGCGCTGTGGCCCGTCATCCATCAGAGACAGGCGACTGGTCAGGATATCCAGGCGTAATGCGGGGTCCTCGCTGCTGTCGCCCAGCGCACGGCGGTTGACGGCCTGGTCCAGGCGGTGGCTGGCCACCTGTGCCTGGGTAACGACCCAGAGCATGTTCTCGTCCACGTTGTCGCGCATGGCCAGTTCCACCTGGGCCAGGCGAACCAGGGCGAAGGCTAGAAAGGCGGTCAGGGTCACGATCACCAGGCTGGGAATCGCATAGGCCGGCACGGCACGTAGATTGGCCATTATTCGACCTCGAGCCGATACAGCTGCCAGACCCAGCGATAGTCATAGCGGATGTCCTGCAGCTCGGCGTGGGCGTCCCGTGGGTAGACGATCCACAGCGGCCCCTTGCCGCGTCGGCTCAGGCGTTCACCGTTCATGGTATCGGCCAGCAGGACGTCATAGTCGTAGAAATCCACGGCGGGAATCTCGACCCGATAGTCGTTGAGGGCCAGGGCGGTCACCGTCTCGCCGTCGGCCTTCACGGCCTCCAGCAGGTCCCGCGCCAGGACTCCCTCGAATGCCTGGGGGCCGTGGGTCACGCTGGTGTGGGTCGTCAGCCGCTCCCGGGGAAGGGTGGCCAGCATTCGTGCATCCAGGTAGGCCGCGTCGCCATGGTTGGTCAGGCCGATGTCGCCGGCCACGACCAGCACCGCGTCGCCTTCGGGCGGAGGGAGTCGGGAGTCGGCGGCCCAGGCTATCAGCGGCGAGAGCAGCAGCGGCGAGAGCATCAGCGTGGTCATGAGAAGACGGTATCGGATCGGCATCACCTGGATTCCTCCCTCGTGTTCGCCCTCGGTATCACTGTAGCCCCTCGGGAATGGCGACGACCCCCTTCGTTCAAAGGGGTCGCATGGGGCGCCGGGGCGCTAGGGTAACGGCTGGCAGGCATGGCCAGGCGGGCCCGGCACTCGCGATCCCGGGTGCCCCGTGTTTGGCCACCCTAGCATGTTGCCGCGCCGGTGGTGAGTGAGGACACAAAAACCACCTCGGCCGTGACAGTAGTCGTGAAATCACTGCCTGGCGGGTGGCCCAGGCGAGGAGCCAAGACGATGACGGACAGAACACTGCGACAGCCCGATACGCGAGAACGCGTTCAACAGCTGGGTTATCTGCTCAAGAACACGCTGAGCCTGGTCGGGCGTGACCCCGGGATACTCAGGCCCTGGGTGCGTATGAGCCTGTATGCGGTCGTCATGACCAGCCTGTTCTTTATCGCCGTGATCGCGCTGTGGGGAGGCAGCGGGAGCATCGGGTCGGCGGCGCTGCTGCTGTGTCTGGTCCTGTTCGTCTACAAGCACTTCTATTACACCCGGCAGGAGCTGCGTCAGAGCTGGCTGGTGAGCGGGGCCCTTCAGGGCCAGCAGCGCACGGCCGCCGAGGCGGGGGCGCGTGTGAAGACGCTGAAGGGCTCCGCCCGGGGGATCGCCCTGATCGATATCCTGCTCGGCGGCATGTTGAGCTGGGCCCTGCGCTCCGGTCCGGGCAACGCCCTGATGACGCTTCTGCTCAAGGGCGTCGGCGAGGCGTGGGACCTGGTCAATCACTACCTGCTGCCCTCGGTCGTCATCGACGGTCACGGTATCCGCGAGGGCGTCTCGCGGATACCCAGGCTCAAGGAAAGCGTGCCCGAGACCCTGGTGGGTGTCTTCGGGATCGATATCGCGGCGAAGGCGGTGGGCACCATCATGTTTCCGGTCTATGGGCTGCTGGTGATCCTGGGGTTGATCGTCGGCATCTGGCTGGGAGACCCCCAGTCGGCCTACTACATCGGGAATCCCCTGGAGGGCACCAGCCTGGCTGGCTCCGGGCCGCTGCCGGAAAGTCTGCATATCACGATATTGCCGATACTGATCGCCCTGTGGCTGGCCAAGCTGGTGGGCGTGGTGCTCGAGCGCATGGCGGCCTCGGTCAAGGTGGTCTACTTCTCGATCTTCTACATGCGCATCACCCATCCCGATGACATCGTCGAGGATATCCGTGACGAGCTGGAGGCCTATCTGCGCCTCGAGGCCGAGGATCCTGAACCCGTGGCCTCGCCGGGCACCTCGCCGGGCACCCAGCAGGCGTAGCGATACCGATTATCTTGATAAAGGAGGAAAAGCCATGTGGGATTTTCGCATCGGGCAGGCGCTGGGGCTGATGCTGCGTACGCTGCCCTTCGTTCTCTTTCGAATGTTCGTCTACTTCGGCGTGGCCCTGGCCTATGTGCTGATGACCGCGGCCGGCGCCGGCGTCGGCTGGGGCATCGGCGGCATGGGCGATGAGGGCTTTCGTGCCGCGAGCACCTTCTGGGGTGGCCTGGCCGGCTTCGGTATCGTCGGTGCCGTCATGTATGTGCTCCGGGAATATCTGCTCTATATGGTCAAGGCCGGGCATATCGCCGTGCTGGTGGAGCTGCTCGAGGGCGAGGGCAATACGCTGCCCGGCGGCAAGGGGCAGATCCAGTATGCCGGCGGCGTGGTCAAGGAGCGCTTTGGCCAGGCCAGCCTGCTGTTTGCCATGGACCAGCTGATCAAGGGGACGCTGCGCAGCCTCACCGGGCTGTTCCGCACGCTGTTCCGGTTGCTGCCGATTCCCGGGGCGCCGTCGCTGCTGCGCGTGGTGGAGGCCTTCCTGCGCATGGCGGTGGGCTTTATCGACGAGGTGATCCTGGCCTATTGCCTGCGGACACGCAGCGACAACGCCTGGGAAGGCTCCCGCGAGGCCCTGGTGCTGTACGGCCAGAACGTCAAGCCGATGCTCAAGAATGCGGCCTGGCTGACGCTGATCGTCTATGGCCTGCTGTTGCTGGTCTTCCTGATCCTGCTGGGGCCTGCCGCGCTGGTGGCCTACCTGATACCCGGCGGCTGGTCGGCCACCGGCGTGGTGGTGGCGTTGATCTTCGCCTGGAGCATCAAGGCCGCGCTGCTGGAGCCCTTCGCGGTGATCTGCATGATGCAGGCCTACTTCAAGACGATCGAGGGGCAGCAGCCCGACCCCGAGTGGGAGGCTCGCCTGGAAGGCATGTCGAAGACGTTCCGCCAGCTCAAGGAGAAGGCCGGGGAAGTCGGGGCCTCGGCGGAGGACGACAAGAGCGGCGTGCCGCAACAGTAAGGCAAGGGAGAGGCCGCCGCCTGACCAGGGCGGCGGTTTTCTGATTTCAGGGCTTCAGTCGGTAGCCGGTGCGGAAGATCCAGGCCACCACCGATAGCGCCGCGGCCAAAAAGAGCACGATCATCCCCAGGCTGATCAGCGGGCTGACGTCGCTGATGCCATAGAAGCTCCAGCGAAAGCCGCTGACCAGGTAGACCACCGGGTTGGCCAGGGTCACCGCCTGCCAGAAGGACGGCAGCATATCGATGGAATAGAAGGTGCCGCCGAGGAAGGTAAGCGGCGTGATCACCAGCAGCGGCACCAGCTGCAGCTTCTCGAAGCCATCGGCCCAGATGCCGATGATAAAGCCCAGCAGGCTGAAGGTGGCCGCCGTCAGCACCAGAAATACCGCCATCATCACGGGGTGTTCGATGGAGTAGGGCACGAAGAGCCTCGCCGTGATCAACACGATGATGCCCAGGATCAGCGACTTGCTGGCCGCCGCCCCGACATAGCCGGCGACGACCTCCCAGTAGGACATGGGGGCCGAGAGCACTTCATAGATGGTGCCCGAAAAGCGGGGAAAGAAGATCCCGAAGGAGGCATTGGAGACGCTCTGGGTCAGCAGCATCAGCATGATCAGGCCCGGCACGATAAAGGCGCCGTAGCTCACCCCGTTCACTTCGCTGATCCGGCTGCCGATGGCGGAGCCGAACACCACGAAATACAGCGACGTGGAGAGCACCGGCGAGACGATGCTCTGCAGCACGGTGCGCAGGCTGCGGGCCATCTCCGCGCGGTAGAGGGTCTTCACGGATTCGAGGTTCACGCGGCCTCCTTGACCAGATTGACGAAGATCTCCTCCAGGGAGCTCTGGCGAGTGTGGAGATCCTTGACGGCAATGCCCGCGGCCTCCAGGTCGGCGAGTAGCCTGGCGATGCCGGTATCGTCGCCGTCCGCCTCGGCGTCATAGGCGTAGACCAGGGCATGGCCGTCTTCGGTCAGCGTCAGGCGGTGTTGCGACAGCGTCGGCGGCACGCCATCCAGGGGGTCGCGCAGGTGGAGGGTGAGCTCCTTGCGGCCCAGCTGCTGCATCAGCGCCTGTTTCTCCTCTACCAGCACCAGCTCACCGGCGCGGATGACCCCGATGCGGTCGGCCATCTCCTCGGCCTCCTCGATATAGTGAGTGGTCAGGATGATGGTCACGCCGCTGTCGCGCAGCTGGCGAACCACCTCCCACATATCGCGGCGCAGGGCGACGTCGACGCCGGCGGTGGGCTCGTCGAGGAACAGGATCTCCGGTTCGTGGGCCAGCGCCTTGGCGATCAACACGCGGCGCTTCATGCCCCCCGAGAGCGTGATCAGGCGGTTGTTGCGCTTCTCCCACAGCGACAGCGCGCGCAGGACCTTCTCGATATGGGCCGGATCCTTGGGCTTGCCGAACAGCCCGCGGCTGAAGCTCACCGTGTCCCACACCCGGATAAAGGCGTCGTTGGTCAGCTCCTGGGGCACCAGGCCGATGCGGGCCCTGGCCTGGCGGAACTGGCGCACATTGTCATAGCCATCGATCAATACCCGGCCATGAGTGGGATTGACCAGCCCACAGATCACGCTGATCAGGGTGGTCTTGCCCGCCCCGTTGGGGCCGAGCAAGGCCAGGATCTCGCCGCGATGAATATCGAGATCGATATCCTTGAGCGCCTCGAAGCCCCCGGCAAAGGTCTTGCCCAGCCCCTCGATGCGAATGACCCGGGTATCCTGGGCATCACTCAAGGGTGATGTCCCCGTCGAAGGTCAGCGCCAGGCTGATGCCGTCGACCTCCACGGTGACCCGCGCCGGCAGGTGCTCGTCGCCTTTCAGGGTTCCCTCATCAATTGCCTGCTGTACGGCCTTCTCGATCTCCTGCTGGGTATTGACGCCCACGGTCTTGAGCAGCTTGCGAATGCTGTGCTGGAAAGCGTCCTGATTCATGGTGAGGCTCCTTTAGCAAGAAGGGATGAAGTCTCATCCTATCGCGACTGGCTGTCACTGTCGCGGTACCCGCCTTGGTGAAGGAGACTGGGTGAAGGGGACTGGGTGAGGGGGGCTTGGTGAAGGAGACTGGGTGAAGGAGGCTGGGTGAAGGGGACTGGGTGAGGGGGGCTTGGTGAAGGGGGCTATCCCGGGGGCGGGACAAAAAAAAGCGCCCCGTGAGGGGCGCTTCGGCCATCGGCTCCGGCCACCGCGGACGGCGGCCTACGATGTTGCGAGCATCGGAGTCGAACCTGAGGGTGTCAAAACGCCGACAATCAGGCTTCTTCGGCGATCGGAATCACGTTGGAAGCGGCGTTCTGATACTCCTCGATCTCGTGGAAGTTCATGTAACGATAGATCTCGCCGGCCATGGCGTCGAACTCGCTCATATAACGGCGATATTCGTCGACGCTGGGCAGGCGACCTTCCACGGCGGCCACTGCCGCGAGTTCCGCGGAGGCGAGGTAGACGTTGGCACCATCGCCCAGGCGATTCGGGAAGTTACGGGTCGAGGTGGACACCACGGTGCTCTTGGCGGCGACGCGGGCCTGGTTACCCATGCACAGCGAGCAACCCGGCATTTCCATGCGCGCCCCGGCACGGCCATAGATGCCGTAGTAGCCTTCCTCGGTCAGCTGGTGCTGGTCCATCTTGGTGGGTGGTGCCAGCCACAGCTTGGTCTTCAGGCTGCCGGCGGGCTGCTTCTCGAGCAGCTTGCCCGCGGCACGGAAGTGACCGATGTTGGTCATGCACGAACCGATGAACACCTCGTCGATGGTCTCGCCGGCCACGTCGGAAAGCAGGCGGGCGTCGTCCGGGTCGTTGGGCGCACACAGCACGGGCTGGTCGAGCTCATCGAGGTCGATCTCGATGATTTCGGCGTACTCGGCGTCCTGGTCGGCGCGCATCAGGCTCGGGTTGGCCAGCCATTCTTCCATGCCCTGGATGCGGCGCTCGATGGTGCGGCGGTCGCCGTAGCCATTGCCGATCATCCACTTGAGCAGGGTAATGTTGGACTTGAGATACTCGCTCACGCTGTCCTCGGACAGGGTGATGGTGCAGCCCGCGGCACTGCGCTCGGCCGAGGCGTCGGAGAGCTCGAAGGCCTGCTCGACGGTGAGGTCCTCGAGGCCCTCGATCTCCAGTACGCGGCCGGAGAAGGCGTTCTTCTTGCCGGACTTCTCGACGGTCAGCAGGCCGTCCTTGATCGCGTAGTAGGGGATGGCGTGGACCAGGTCACGCAGGGTGACGCCGGGCTGGCGCTTGCCCTTGAAGCGCACCAGCACGGATTCCGGCATGTCCAGCGGCATCACGCCGGTGGCGGCGGCGAAGGCCACCAGGCCGGAGCCGGCCGGGAAGGAGATGCCCAGCGGGAAGCGCGTGTGGGAATCGCCGCCGGTGCCCACGGTATCGGGCAGCAGCATGCGGTTCAGCCAGCTGTGAATGATGCCGTCGCCCGGACGCAGCGAGACGCCGCCGCGGTTCATGATGAAGTCGGGCAGGGTGTGGTGGGTGTCCACATCGACCGGCTTCGGGTAGGCCGCGGTGTGGCAGAAGGACTGCATCACCAGGTCGGCCTGGAAGCCCAGGCAGGCCAGGTCCTTGAGCTCGTCGCGGGTCATCGGGCCGGTGGTGTCCTGGGAGCCCACGGTGGCCATCTTCGGCTCGCAGTACATGCCGGGGCGCACGCCCTCCATGTCGCAGGCCTTGCCGACCATCTTCTGGGCCAGGGTGAAGCCCTTGCCGGTGTCGGCGGGCTGCTCGGGCAGACGGAAGACATCCGAGGCCGGCAGGCCCAGGGATTCGCGGGCCTTGGTGGTCAGGCCGCGGCCGATGATCAGGGGGATACGGCCGCCGGCACGCACCTCGTCCAGGATCAGCTGGGTCTTGAGTGCGAAGGTGGTCAGCACCTCATCGGTGCCGTGCTTGCACACCTTGCCTTCATAGGGATAGACATCGATGACGTCGCCCATCTCGAGCTTCTCGACGTCCATCTCCACGGGCAGGGCGCCGGAGTCTTCCATGGTGTTGAAGAAGATCGGGGCGATCTTGCCGCCGAAGCAGAAACCGCCGGCGCGCTTGTTCGGCACGTTGGGGATATCGTCGCCGAAGAACCACAGCACGGAGTTGGTGGCAGACTTGCGCGAGGAGCCGGTGCCGACCACATCGCCGACATAGGCCACCGGGAAGCCCTTGGCCTTGACGTCCTCGATCTGCTTGAGCGGGCCCTTGACGCCCTGCTCTTCCGGCTCGATGCCATCCCGGGCGTTCTTGAGCATGGCGTTGGCATGCACCGGGATATCGGGACGCGACCAGGCATCCGGGGCCGGGGAGAGGTCATCGGTGTTGGTCTCGCCGGGCACCTTGAACACGGTCAGGGTGATCTTCTCGTCCAGCTTGGGCTTTGCGAGGAACCACTCGGCGTCGGCCCAGGACTGGATGACGTCCTTGGCCACGGCGTTGCCCGCGCGGGCGCGCTCTTCCACGTCGTGGAAGGCATCGAACATCAGCAGGGTGTGCTTGAGCTGCTCGCCCACTTCCTTGGCCAGGTCGGCATCGTCGAGCAGTTCGACCAGGGAGACGATGTTGTAGCCGCCCTGCATGGTGCCCAGCAGCTTGACGGCATGGACCCTGTCGATCAGCGGCGACTCGGCCTCGCCCTTGGCGATGGCGGTCAGGAACGCGGCCTTGACGTAGGCGGCCTCATCGACACCCGGCGGTACGCGATTGGTCAGCAGGTCGAGGATAAACTCCTCTTCACCCGCCGGCGGCGTCTTCAGCAGCTCGACCAGGGCGGCGACCTGCTCGGCGTTCAGCGGCTTAGGCGGCACGCCTTCGGCGGCACGCTCCTCGACATGTTGGCGATAGGCTTCAAGCACGTTAGGGCCCTCATTACGTGTGGGGCCAGAGTGTCGCGACCCGGCGCAAACCTCACCGGCACAAGCCTCTGGCGCGTGGAACAGGAGCGAAACCCCCGTTTCAGATGGCGGCGATTCTACGCGAGACTGTCGACAATGTTAAGCGAAGCCCATGTTGCCGGGCCTTGTACTTTGGTCGGCGGAGTGCCCCCCTTGGGGTCAGACCCCAAGGGGAAGGAGGTATGGGGTCTGACCCCGGGGGTATGGGGTCTGACCCCAAAGGGACCGCCAGGGGGTATGGGGTCAGACCCCAAGGGGACCGTCAGGGGGTGTGGGGTCTGACCCCAAGGGGACCGTCAGAGCGGCAGGGGCAATAGGGGGTAGGGGTCAGACCCCGGGGGTATGGGGTCAGACCCCAAAGGGACCGTCAGGGGGTATGGGGTCAGACCCCAAGGAGACCACCCCAAGGAGACCGTCAGAGTGGCAGGGGCAGCTGGCGCCGGGCATCGGCCTCCACCAGGCGGGTGCCGACGCCGAGCAGGCGCACGGGGCGCCGGCCGCGCTGCCAGGCCTGCTCCAGCAGCCGGGCGTAGTTGTCGGGGGAGGGCGCCAGGCCACGGCTTTCCAGGGTGGTCAGGCTGAAGTCATCGAAGCGTACCTTGATCACGATGCCGGCGAGCGCCGGATGGCCATGCCGGGCCAGGCGCTCCTCGAGGGTCTCGCACAGGGGTGTCAGGGCCGCCCGGCAGTGGGCGAGGTCGGGCAGGTCCCGGGCGAAGGTGGTCTCCACGCTTATCGACTTGCGCTCCCGCTCGGGTGTGACGGGGCGGTCGTCGATGCCGCGGGCGAGTTCGAACAGGCGTCGGCCGAACTTGCCGAACTCGTCGACCAGCCGCTCTATGGGAAGCTCGCGCAGCTCGGCGCAGGTGCCGATGCCCAGGGCCTCCAGGCGAGCGCCGGTGGCCGGGCCGACCCCATGGAGCTTCTTGACCGACAGGGCGCTGATGAAGGCGTCGACCCGGTCCGGGGGGATCACCGTCAGGCCATCGGGCTTTTCCCAGTCGCTGGCGATCTTGGCCAGGAACTTGCTGGACGCCGCGCCCACCGAGACCGTGATGCCGGTGCGCCTGAGGCTCTCCTGCTTGAGCCACTCGGCCATCCAGGTGGCGCTGCCGGAGAAGCGGTCCACGCCGGTCACGTCGAGGAATGCCTCGTCCAGGGAGAGGGGCTCCACCAGCGGCGTCAGCTCATGGAAAATGGCCTGGATCTCGCGTGAGACCTCGCGATACTTGTCGAAGTCACCGCGCAGCAGGGTGAGGTGGGGGCAGAGGCGCAGGGCCCGGGCCGTGGGCATGGCCGAATGGATGCCGAAGGCCCGGGCCGGATAGTTGCAGGTGGCAACCACCCCGCGCCGCTCGACGCTTCCGCCGATGGCCAGCGGAATGTCGCGCAGCGTCGGGTCGTCGCGCATCTCCACCGCCGCATAGAAGCAGTCGCAGTCGACGTGGAGAATCTTGCGCTCAGGAGAGGGACTGGCCGTTACCGCCACGGATCACGCCAACGCCGACACCTTCGATCTCCAGCGAATCGTGTCGCAGATCCAGCTCGAGGGGGGCAAAGTCCGCATTTTCGGCCAGCAGGGTCACCCGATGGCCCTTGCGCTCGAAGCGCTTGACCGTGACGTCGTCTTCCAGGCGTGCCACCACGATCTGGCCGTTGCGTACCCGGTCGGTGCGATGCACCGCGAGCAGGTCGCCCTCCAGGATGCCGACATCCTTCATCGACAGGCCACGAACGCGCAGCAGGTAGTCGGCGCGGGGCGTGAAGTATTCCGGGGGCAGCGGGCAGTATCGATCGATATGCTCGGCGGCCAGGACCGGGCTGCCGGCGGCCACCTCGCCGATGATCGGCAGTTGTCGAGCAGGGGCTTCAGCGCTGCTGGCCTCGGCCTCCTGGGCCGGCAGCCGAATGCCCCGCGACGTGCCGGAAATCATGCGGATGGCCCCCTTGCGCTCGAGGGCCCGGAGATGCTCCTCGGCGGCGTTGGGCGAGCGATACCCCATGGCCCGAGAGATCTCCGCCCGGGTCGGCGGATAGCCGAGCTCCTGCATGGTCTTGACGATGAAGTCGTAGACATTCTGTTGGCGCTGGGTCAGCGGGCGTGTCATGGGAACCTCCGGAGCGTAGGGCGTAGCGTATTGACCGAGTATACAGCATGACGTTCCATACAGTAATTCGGGGAGGCCTGGGTGGGGGCTTTCCTCTCCCTCTGGGGGTCTTCCTCTCCCTCTGGGGGCCTCCTCTGGGGTCAGACCCCCTTTTTAGCAAAAAAGGGGTCTGACCCCAGAGGGCTGACAGGGGTCTGACCCCAGAGGGAGAATTCCAGAGGAGCAGCGAGTCGTTTCAAACGCCATGGGGGCCATCGTTGAGCTAAGGCCTGCGGCTAGCGTAGAATTGATTCACGTTTCAAACAAATGTTTATAACTGGACGCTCACGCATGGCACAAAACGATACCGTTACCCGGATCCTCGATACCGCCGAGGTGTTGTTTGCCGAGCGCGGCTTCGCGGAGACATCGCTGCGCACCATTACCAGCAAGGCCAAGGTCAACCTGGCGGCGGTGAACTACCACTTCGGTTCCAAGAAGTCGTTGATTCAGGCGGTCTTCGCTCGCTATCTCGACCCCTTCACCGAGCGCTTTCACCGGGCGCTGGATGCCCTCGAGGCCCGGCATGGCGGCCAGGCCATCCCGCTGGAGGAGCTGCTCGAGACCCTGGCCGGCAGCGTGCTGGAAGTGCCGGCGGAGCGTAACAGTCTCAAGGTGTTCATGCGCCTGCTGGGGCTCGCCTACAGCCAGGCACAGGGCCATCTGCGCCGTTATATCCAGGAGGAATACGGGGGCGTCTTTACCCGCTTTACCGCGCTGATTCGCGTGGCGACCCCCGAGCTGCCCGACAGCGAGCGCTTCTGGCGCCTGCACTTCATGCTCGGCTCGGTCATCTTCACCTTCTCGGGGCTGGAGGCGCTGCGTGACATCGCCGAGAAGGATTACGACGAGCATGTCACGGTGCGCGACCTGGTGCGCCGACTGCGCCCGGTCGTGGTGGCCGCCATGCAGGCACCGCTGCCGCCGTCGCTCAACGCCCAGGAGGCCTGACCATGTCCCACGCGCATTCCCCGGCCCTGGGGCCGGTCATGCTGGATCTCGAGGGTATGCGGCTAAGCGCCGAGGAGCCCGATCTGCTGCGGCGCCCCGAGGTGGGGGGCGTCATCCTCTTCGGCCGCAACGTGGAGTCGGCCGGCCAGGTCCGGGAGCTGTGTGATGCCATCCGCCGGGTGCGGCCCGACCTGTTGATCGGCATCGACCAGGAAGGCGGGCGCGTACAGCGCATTCGCGAGGGCGTGACCCGGCTGCCCAGCATGCGCCGCCTGGGGCGCGATGCGGCGCATCAGCCCGAAGCGACCCGGCGCCTGTGCCAGGACACCGGCTGGCTGCTGGGCATGGAGATGGCCGCCTGCGGGCTCGACCTCACCTTCGCGCCGGTGCTCGATGTGGATGGCGGCACGTCCACGGTCATCGCCGACCGCAGCTTCTCCAGCTCGCCGGAGACCGTCACGGCCCTGGCCGGTGCCTTTATCAATGGCCTCCACGAGGCCGGCATGGTCGCGGTGGGCAAGCACTTCCCGGGGCATGGCGGCGTGACGGCCGACTCCCATCTCGAGCTGCCGGTGGACGACCGCGCCCTGGAGACCCTGCGCCACCATGACCTGGTACCCTTCACGCACCTGGCCTCCCGGCTGGATGCCGTGATGCCCGCCCATGTCGTCTATTCGGCCTTCGATACGCGCCCGGCCGGCTTCTCGCCCGCCTGGCTGGGCATGCTGCGTGAAAGCCTGGGCTTCAAGGGCGTGATCTTCTCGGATGACCTCAGCATGGCCGGCGCCGCCTCGGCGGGCTCGCCCGGCGAGCGTGCGCGGGCGGCCCTCTCCGCCGGCTGCGACATGCTGTTGGTCTGCAACGACCGCCAGGCGGCCCTGGAGGTACTCGACGCCTGTGCCGAACACCGGCCCACGCCGCGCCTGGCGAAGCTGCGTTTCGCCCGGGCGCGTCCGGCGCTGGAGAGCCTCTCGGCGCTGTCGCGCTGGCGACGCCTGCATGCCCACCTCGACGCCATGGGATAATCCTCTCCCCCTTGGGGTCAGACCCCGACGCCATGGGGTCTGACCCCATCCTTAACTCACTGCGAGACCCTTTCGATGTCCAGACTCGACCCCGAGACCCATCAGTCGTTGACCGATATGCGCGAGCTGATGGCCAACGCCGACTGCCTGATCAGCCAGGAGGAAGTCGAGCTCGCCCTCGACCGCATGGCCGAGGCGATCACCCATGACCTGGGTGACAAGCTGCCGGTGTTCTATTGCGTGATGAATGGCGGGCTGATCACCACCGGCCATCTGCTGACCCGTCTCGGGTTTCCGCTCGAGGTCGACTACCTTCATGCCACCCGCTATCGCGGCAAGACCCGCGGCGGGGAGCTGTTCTGGCGCGTTTCTCCGGAGATCCCCATGGCGGGGCGCCATGTGGTGATCGTCGATGACATTCTCGATGAGGGCGCGACACTGGCCGCGATTCTCGACTACTGCCGCGAGGCGGGGGCGGCCAGCATCACCACCGCGGTGCTGGTCGACAAGCAGCACGACCGCAAGGCGGTCCCCGACCTCAAGGCGAACTACTGCAGCCTGGAAGTCGCCGACCGTTACGTGTTCGGCTTCGGAATGGATATCGAGGGTTACTGGCGCAACGCCCCGGGGATCTTCGCACCCAAGGGGCTATAAGCTGGAAGAGCGTCGCTTCGCTCCTGGAAGCTTGAAGCGAGAAGAGCCCGGCTTCGCCGGGCGCCATAAGAAAACCCCGCAGGCCCTGAAGGCTTGCGGGGTTTCTTCCAGCTTCAAGCTTATGGCTTCCGGCTCCCGGGCGAAGCCCGGGTCATAGCCCGAGCTCGTGGGTGGCTTCCTCGCGCATCTTGAACTTCTGGATCTTGCCGGTGACGGTCATCGGGAACTGGTCGACGAACTTCACATAGCGCGGCACCTTGTAGTGGGCGATCTTGCCCTTGCAGAAGGCCATGAGCTCGTCTTCGGTTAGCGCCTGGCCCTCGGTGAGCTTGACCCAGGCCATCACTTCCTCGCCGTACTTCTCGTCGGGGACGCCGATCACCTGAACATCGGAGACCGCGGGGTGGGTGTAGAGGAAGTCCTCGACCTCACGCGGATAGATGTTCTCGCCGCCGCGGATGATCATGTCCTTGATGCGCCCGACGATCGCCACATAGCCCTCGTCATCCATGGTGGCCAGGTCGCCGGTATGCATCCAGCCGGCGGCATCGATGGCCTTGGCGGTGGCCTCGGCGTTTTCCCAGTAGCCGAGCATGACGCTGTAACCCCGGGTGCATAGCTCGCCGGTCTCGCCGCGGGACACCACGGCGCCGGTATCGGGGCTGACCAGCTTGACCTCCAGGTGAGGATGAATGGTGCCCACGGTGGTGACGCGCTTCTCCAGCGGGGCGTTGGTCTCGGTCTGGAGGCTGACCGGGCTGGTCTCGGTCATGCCGTAGCAGATGGTGACATCCTGCATGTTCATCTTGTCGATCACCTTGCGCATCACCTCGATGGGGCAGATGGAGCCCGCCATGATGCCGGTACGCAGGTGGGAGAGGTCGAAGTCCTCGAATGCCGGATGCTCCAGCTCGGCGATGAACATGGTGGGGACACCATAGAGGGTGGTGGCCTTCTCCTCGGACACCGCCGTGAGGGTCTGCTCGGGGTCGAAGCCATCGCCCGGGTAGATCATGGTGGCGCCATGGGTCATGCAACCCAGGTTGCCCATCACCATGCCGAAGCAGTGATAGAGCGGCACCGGAATCACCATGCGGTCCTGGTCGGTGAGCGCGATGGTGCGCGCCACGAAGAAGCCGTTGTTGAGGATATTGTGGTGGGAGAGGGTGGCCCCCTTGGGCGCGCCGGTGGTCCCGGAGGTGTACTGAATGTTGATGGGGTCGTCGAACTGCAGGGTGGCCTGCACGTCCGCCAGGTACTCGGCGGAGACCTCGTCGGCGTGGGCCAACATGGACGGCCAGCTGAGCATGCCGGGCAGGGTGCGGTCGGCATCCAGGCAGATGACCCGCTTGAGGTCGGGGAGCCTGGCGCTCTTGAGGGAGGGCGGGCCGCCGTCTCGCTGCGCCGGGGCCGGCTCTTTATGGGGCTCCGGTGCCGGCTCTTCATGGAGCTCCGGGGCCAGCTCTGCCAGCGTCGCCACATAATCCGAGGTCTTGAACATGCCCTGGAGGACGAGCGTCGAGGCGCCGGACTGCTTGAGGGCGTATTCCAGTTCGTGGGTGCGATAACTGGGATTGATATTGACCAGGATGGCGCCGATCTTCGCGGTGGCGAACTGGGTGATGGTCCATTCGGCGCAGTTGGGCGCCCAGATGCCCACGCGATCCCCCTTCGTCACGCCAATGGCGAGCATGGCGCGGGCGGCCTGATCCACGGCGACCCGGAGCTCCTGCCAGGTGTAGCGCAGGCCCTGGTGGCGGCTGATCAGGGCGTCGCCATGGGCAAAGCGGGCGACGGTCGCATCGAAGCAATCACCGATGGTCTGGCCCTTGAGCGGGGTGTCGCCGGTGCCGCTGACATAGCTGATGGAATTGGAATGGCGTGTCATGAGCGTGTCTCGCGATTGTTGCTGAATTGTTGGGCGTTGGGACATCACTGTCATGATCCTGGCGGTTGGCCGGCTCGGGTCAGTCGTGGAGGCCGTCCAGCACGTCCCGGGCGCGGCGCTCGACGTCGTCGATCTCGAGCTGCATCAGGCGGATATCTTCCAGCTGGCGCTCCATGTTGCGACGCTTGTTGGCCAGGATCTCCAAAAGACGCTGGAGTTGACGCCGGTTTCCGTCGGGCATGGCGTCATACATCATGACCACCTCGCGGATCTCGGCCAGCGAGAAGCCCAGGCGCTTGCCACGCAGGGTGAGCTTGAGGCGCACGCGATCCTTCTCGTCGTAGATGCGCGTCTGACCGCGCCGCTCCGGGGCCAGCAGGCCCTCCTGCTCGTAGAAGCGGATGGTGCGCGTGGTTACCTCGAACATCCTGGCCAATTCGCCGATGCTATAGGTGCGCCGCTGACGAGGCAGCGGGCCATCCTGGGTGTCGGCAGAGGGTGGCGTGGAGGGGGCTTGAGTCATGAGCGTCTTCCGTTTGTTATTGGCAAGCGGAGCATTGCTCGGTTGCCTGCAGTGAACACTAGTCTAGCTTGACGTTAACGTAAAGTGCTTGTTCGACCATGGGTTGATATGGGATAAACCTAGCAAGTGCTAGGTTGGTGGCATCGCCGACCATCGTGAATACACTTTTCATCATATCGAGACGAGGAACCCGCCATGGACTTCTCCTTGACCGACGACCAGAAGGCGCTGGCCCAGGCCGCCGCCGATTTCGCCAGTGCCGAGCTCGCCGACCACGCCGCCGACTGGGACGCCGACGCCCACTTCCCGGTCGACGTGATTCGCCGCGCGGGGGAGGCCGGCTTCCTGGGTATCTATACCCCGGAGGAACACGGTGGCCTGGGGCTCTCGCGGCTCGAGGCCTCGCTGATCTTCGAACAGCTCGCCCAGGGCTGCGTCTCGACGACCGCCTATCTTACCATCCACAACATGGTGACCTGGATGATCGCCAACTGGGGCGATGACGCCCTGCGTGAGACCTGGGTCTCTGCCATGGTGGCCGGCGAGGCGCTGGGGTCCTATTGCCTCACCGAACCCGGCGCCGGCTCGGATGCCGCCAGCCTGCGCACCAAGGCCGTGCGCGAGGGCGATGAGTATGTGATCAGCGGCTCGAAGATGTTCATCTCCGGCGCCGGCGCCACCGAAGTGCTGGTGGTGATGGCGCGTACCGGCGCGCCCGACAGCGGGGCGGGCGGCGTTTCCGCCATCGTGGTGCCGGCCGATGCCGCGGGCGTCGAGTATGGCAAGAACGAGGAAAAAATGGGCTGGAAGAGCCAGCCGACCCGCCTGATCAGCTTCGACGGCGTGCGCGTACCGGTGACCAATCGCCTGGGCCAGGAGGGCGAGGGCTTCAAGTTCGCCATGAAGGGCCTCGACGGGGGCCGCCTGAATATCGCCAGCTGCTCGCTGGGTGCCGCCCAGCAGGCACTGACCCTGGCCCGGGACTACCTGGCCGAGCGCAAGCAGTTCGGGCGCGAGCTCAGCCAGTTCCAGGCGTTGCAGTTCAAGCTCGCCGACATGGCCAGTGAGCTCACCGCCGCGCGCCTGATGGTGCGTCACGCCGCCTGGCGCCTGGATCATCAGGACCCCGAGGCCACGGCGCACTGTGCCATGGCCAAGCGCTTCGCCACCGACATGGGCTTCAACGTCTGCAACGAGGCCCTGCAGCTCCACGGCGGTTATGGTTATATCCGTGAATACCCCCTGGAGCGGCTGGTGCGCGATACCCGCGTCCACCAGATTCTCGAAGGGACCAACGAGATCATGCGCCTGATCGTCGCCCGGCGCCTGCTCGCCGACGGCGTGATCGAGTCGCTTCAATAGGTCGTTTTCCCGTTCGCCGTTAACAGCGTTCTTTTAACAGCTTGCGTTTCACAACTTGCTCTTAACAACTAGTAGGAGACCAGGATGTCGGAGCTTCCCGTGCTCTTCGATGAGCGGCCCACCGCCGACGGTGGGCGCATCGGTGTCGCCACCCTCAACGCCCCGCGCGCGCTCAATTCGCTGTCACTCGAGATGGCACAACACCTCGACGCCAGGCTCGAGGCCTGGGCCGTGGACCCCGGCATCGTCGCGGTATGGATCGAGGGCAGCGGCGAGAAGGCCTTCTGCGCCGGCGGGGATGTGGTCGCGCTCTATCGTGCCTTCAGCGAGGAGGGGGATAACGCTGAAAATGCCGGCGACGGCGATCCTGCGACCATCTACTTCGGCCTGGAGTATCGCCTCGATTACCGCATCCATACCTATCCCAAGCCGGTGATGGTGTGGGCCGACGGCATCGTCATGGGGGGCGGCCTGGGCCTGACGGCCGGGGCGTCTCACCGCCTCGTCACCGAGACCACGCTGATCGCCATGCCCGAGATCACCATCGGGCTCTATCCGGATATCGGCGCCAGCTGGTTCCTCAACCGCATGCCGCCGGGCGTCGGCGCCTACCTGGGCCTCACCGGCGCCCAGCTCAATGCCCGCGATGCCCTGGACCTCGGGCTGGGTGATCACTTCATTCCCCGCGAGCATCGGGCGGCGCTGCTCGAGGCGCTGGGCCAGGCCGACTTCGGCGACCGCAGCGCTCCGGCCCGGCGCGCCGCCGTCCAGGCCACGCTCGAGCGTTTCGAGGCCCGTGACCAGGCCCCGGCGGGGCAGGTGCGGCCCCGCCAGGATGCTATCCAGGCGCTGGTGGGCAACGTCGATGTCGAGACCGCCGTGTCGCGTATCCTGGCCGACGCCAGCGACGACGACTGGCTCGCCGCCAACCGCAAGCGCCTGGCGAATGGCTGCCCGATCAGCGCCCATCTGGTATGGCGCATGCTCGAACGCCACGCCCATACCGGCCTCGCCGATGCCTTCCGCGAGGAGCTGGTGGTCTCGGTGCAGTGCGGCCGCCTCGGCGATTTCACCGAGGGCGTCCGGGCACTGCTGATCGACAAGGACAAGAATCCCCGGTGGACCCACGCCGACGTCGCCAGCGTCCCCGCCAGTCTGATCGACGCCATGTTCCAGCCCCCCTGGTCCAGCGAGGAACACCCCCTGCGTGACCTGGGTGACGGCCATCGAGTGGCCGCTTTGGGGTCAGACCCCGATGTTGGGGTCTGACCCCCGGGGCGCCCCCGAATGCGATCCAATAATCACAAGGAGCCAATCATGAATATCGCCTTTATCGGCCTCGGCAACATGGGCTCGCCCATGGCCAGCAACCTGGTCAAGGCCGGCCATCGCGTTACCGTCTTCGACCTGGTCGAGAGCGCCATGCAGGCCCTGGAGAGCGAGGGCGCCGGCCGCGCCGATTCCGCCGAGGCGGCGACCCAGGGTGCCGACGTGGTCATCTCCATGCTGCCTGCCGGCGTGCACGTCAAGGGCCTCTATCTGGGGCGTGACGATGCCCCGGGCCTGCTCGAGACGCTTGACGCCAGCACTCCCAGCACGCCCAATACTCCCAACACCAGGCCGCTGATCATCGACGCCTCCACCATCTCGCCGGAAGATGCGCGTACGGTGGCTGCCGCCGCCGCCGAGCGCGGCTTTACCTGGCTCGACGCCCCGGTGTCCGGCGGCGTGGGCGGCGCCAAGGCGGGGGCTCTGACCTTTATCGTCGGCGGCAGCGCGGAGGGTTTCGAGCAGGCCAAGCCGGTGCTCGATGCCATGGGCAAGAACGTCTTCCACGCCGGCGACAACGGCGCCGGCCAGGTGGCCAAGATCTGCAACAACATGCTGCTGGGCATCCTGATGAGCGGGACCGCCGAGGCGCTGGCGCTGGGCGTCAAGAACGGCATGGACCCGGCCGTGCTCTCCGAGATCATGAAGCAGAGCAGCGGCGGCAACTGGGCGCTCAACGGCTACAACCCCTGGCCCGGGGTGATGGAAGGCGCCGCCGCCGGTCGCGACTATGAGGGTGGCTTCCTCACCGATCTGATGGCGAAAGACCTCGGCCTCGCCTGGGAGTTGGCGCTGGGCTCCAAATCAACCGTGCCCATGGGCTCCCAGGCCCGCAACCTCTTCGCCCTGCACAGCGCCCAGGGCAACGGCCGCCTCGACTTCTCCAGCATCCAGAAGCTCTACCGCGAGGGGGAATAACCTTGGGGTCAGACCCCCAACCCCCGGGGTCAGACCCCCAACCCCCGGGGTCAGACCCCCAACCCCGGGGTCAGACCCCATGCATCCCGGCCTCGAGCTTCCCACCAAGGTCGAACGCACTCCTATCCGGCCGCGGTTCGCGCTACCATGAGGTTTTAACGTTTTCTTCACCCGGTGAGACGCGAACCGACCATGTCCGAGACCCTGTCCGAGCCTGCCGCCCTGTCGGCCGATGCCGAAGCCCTGCTTTCCGATGAGCTGATCGCGTTTCTCGGCTGCCCAACCCCCGATGCCTGGGTGGGATGGGCGCTGGAGAACCCCGAGCTGCTGCTGATCGACCATGCCCAGTGCGAGAAGAAGGCGGCCTCCACGGCCATGAACCTGCTCTACCGCTATGTTCATCAGCCGCTGCTGCTGACCAAGATGAGCCAGCTGGCGCGGGAAGAGCTGCTGCACTTCGAGCAGGTGGTCAAGCTGATGGAGGCGCGTGGCATCGTCTACCGCCACCTGAGTGCCTCGCGCTATGCCGAGGGGCTGCGTCGCCATGTGCGCCCCAACGACCCCGAGCGGTTGACCGATATCCTGATTATCGGCGCGCTGATCGAGGCGCGCAGCTGCGAGCGCTTTGCGCGATTGATTCCCCACCTCGATGCCGAGCTTGCCAAGTTCTACCGCACTCTGGTTAAGTCTGAGGGTCGCCATTACGAGGATTATCTGATGCTGGCTCGACACCTGAGCGAGGCGTCGATCGAGCCACGCATAGCCTTCTTCACCGACCGTGAAGCCGAGCTAATACAAGAGCCGGATACGGCCTTTCGTTTTCACAGCGGTGTGCCGGCCTGATCCCGGCCCACCGTCCAGGACGCAGGAATAACACGATGCGGGATGCTTCCGACGCCGCCGAGACCCCCACTTCGGTGCGGCTGACACTCTTCGGCCACTTCTCGCTCTCTGTCGGCGAGGACAGCCTTACCCAGTTCAGCTATGACAAGGTCAAGGCGCTGCTGGTCTACCTGCTGTTGCATCATCAGCCGGTGAGCCGCGCGACCCTGGCCGAGTTGCTCTGGCCCGACCAGGGGCTCTCGTCGGGGCGCACCAACCTGCGCCATGCGCTGCATTGCCTGCGCCAGTCGCTGGGCGAGCATGCCGACGAGGTGCTGGTGGTTTCCCGCCAGACCATCGCGTTTCAACTTCCTCCTCACTGGCGCCTGGATCTACACGATATCCAGCGTCTGCTCGAGGGCGAGCGTGACCTGTCGGTCCTGGATACCCTGCTCGAGCACTACCAGGGGGATCTGGTGGAGGAGCTGCAGGTCTCCCAGTGTCCCGATTATCAGCGCTGGCTGGTGCAGATGCGCAACGACTGGCGCCAGCGCGTGATCCGCTTCGCCGAGGCGGCGATCGAGCGTCACGAGAGCGTGCCCGATGCGCTGCTCGAATCGCTGGTCTATCGCTTCTCCGGCTATGGGCCCTTTCACGAGCGGCTGGTGCGTCAGCTGGCCGAGCAGGGCCAGCAGGCCGCCGCGCATGAGCAGTACAACGCCTACCTGCAGTTGCTGGCGCTCTCCGGGCAGCAGCCCGAGGCCGGCTTTCTGCAGCTGGCCCGCTACTGGTCCGACGCCCAGCCGGATGCGGCGGGGGCCGGCACCCTCGGGTTCTCGCGCACCTTCGCCGCGGATAGCTCACCGCTGCGTGAGGACGAGATCGAACAGCGTCAGCTCTCGGTGATGGCCATTCGCCTGCGCCTCAAGGCCGACCTTTCGGAGCGCTCGTCCAGCCGGGCCTGCCTGATGCTGCAGTTCGAGCTGATGCGTTGGCTGGAAGAGCAGTGTCATCACCTGGGGGGATTCTGGCTGCCCGGCGCCACGGGGGGGCTGGGGCTTGCCTGTTTCGGCACCCACGGCCCGGCGCATCAGCTGGCCGAACTGGTGGCGCTCTATGAGCACTGCCGGCGCGTGCTGCCCGAGGAGCTGGCGCGGCACTGGGCCGAGGAGGGCGAGCCGCCCCGGGTCGAGTTTGCCGCGGGGCTCAATAGCGGCCGCGTGATCTATCTGCCCGAGCGGCGCCTGGTCGACCCCCTGGGACAGGTCACCCAGGGCTCCTTGGACCTGATGAGCGCCGCCGAGGGCAGCGAGCTGGTGATCTCCCAGGACGCCAGCCAGCATATGCCGCCGGCGCTGGACCTGCAGCCGCGGTTGAGCTCGCGCCTGGTGGCAAGCGACGGCCGGGTGCGCCTGCGGGCGCTGGTGCTGGGGGCCGATGAGGGCGGCCGCGAGGCGCTGCCGCCGAGCCTGGTGGGCCGCGAGACCCAGTTGCGTACCCTGCGCGATGCCCTGGCGCGAGCCGGCATCGGCCTGCGTCAGAGCGTTCTGGTACGGGGCCCCTCGGGCATGGGCAAGTCGGCGCTGTTGGTCGGCTTTCGCCAGCTTGAGCAGACCCGCGACGCCGCCATCTGCTGGCAGCCCACCACGCGCCTCTCGGTGCAGGAGCCCTATGGCGCGGCGCGCAAGCTGCTGCGCTGGCACCTGGGCCATGCCCCGGATGCCGCGAGCCTGGCCGAACTGTGTCGGCAGCTGGCCCTGCCCGAGCTCGATGAGGCGCGCCATGAGCTTCTCGAGACGGCGCTGGGGGTCCGGGAGGCCCAGGTCCTGGCCGAGCTCACCCAGAGCGGCGAGGCGGTGGAGCTGGTGGTAAGCCTGATACAGCGGCTGATCGTGCGGATCGCCGCCGAGCGCACCCTGGTGCTGATGATCGACGACCTGCAGTGGCTCGATGAGCCCAGCCTCAAGGTGCTGACCGGCCTGCAGGCGCGCCTGCCCATCAATTGCGGCTTCATGCTGGTAGCCAGCCACCACGGCCGCGAGGGGCTACCCGCCAAGCTGCACTGGGATCAGCAGATCGGCCTGGGCAAGCTGGACGCCATGCAGGCCTCACGCCTGCTGACCCAGTTGGCGCGGCGCTATCGCATCCATATCAGCCCGCGGCTACGCGGCCAGATCATCGAGCGCTGCGATGGTGTCCCCCTGTATCTGCAGGAGATCGTGCGCCGGGTCGACATGGACCGCCGCGAGGGCCGCAGCGTGCAGCTCGACGAACTGCCCCACGGCCTGCTCGGCCTGCTGGCCGGCCGCATCGACCCGCTCGACAGCGACCGCGAGGTGGCGCATATCGCGGCGGTGCTGGGGCGTCGTTTCCGCTATGACTTCCTGGCCGAGTGCAGCGAATTCGATGGCCCCCGCCTGACCCAGGCCCTGGAGCAGATGCGGCGCCTGGAGATCATCGAGCCCGTCGAGGGCGACGAGGCCGGCCGCGAGTTCCAGTTCACCCATCAGCTCCTCCAGGAGGCCGCCTATCTGTCCTGCCCCCGGGATGTGCGCACCGCCATCCATCGCCAGGTGGTGGAACTGATCGAAGAGCGCTTCCCGATGTGGATCAGCCGCCACCCGGGGGACTTCGCCACGCACCTGCGGCGCAGCGGGCACTATGCGCGGGGCGCGCGCTACTACGAGCTGGCGGCCCGGGAGGCCCTCAAGGTCAGCGCCAACCGCACGGCGCTGAAGATGGCCGACCTCGGCCTGGCCAGCCTGCGCCAGGCGGTGGGCCAGACGGAGCGCCAGATCAGCCTGCTGACGGTGCGTGGCCAGGCCGCCTTCGCCCTGGAAGGCCATGGTTCGCCGACCGCCCACGAGAGCTTCGTGCGCGGCCGCCGGCTGATCGAGGCGCTGGCCGAGGAGGGCGAGAGCGTCGATCTGGAACAGGCCTTCCTGGTCAAGTGGGGGCTCTGGGTGGGCTGCAGCCAGCGCCACGCCCATGCCGATGCCTTCCGCCTGGCCGCCAACCTGGCCGACCTGGCCCGTCAGCTCGACGACCCGCGTTATGCGCGCCTCGCCGAGTATGCCCAGGCCAGCTGCGAATACTGGGCCGGGCGCATCCCGCTGGCCTACGACCATCTCGACGAGATCAACCCGCTGGACGCCGAGATGATGATCGAGTGGCTGCCGTTCTCCGACCACCCCCAGGTCGCCGCCGCCTGCTTCCAGGGCTGGGCGCTCTGCCTGCGCGGTGACTACCGCCGCGCCGAGGCCCAGGTGGAGTCGGCCATTCGCCTCGCCGAGCGCATCGCCCACCCGGGCAGCCTGGCCATGGCGCTGATGTACGCGGCTGCGCTCTATCGTCAGCTGGGCCATGTGCACCTGGCCGCCGATCGTGCCGAGCGCGCCCATCGGCTGACCGGCACGCCGGACCTGCATCTATGGCAGATGGCGTCGCGCTGCGTGCTCGGCTGGCAGCGTGCCATGGCCGGCGACCGCGATGGCCTGAGCCAGATCGACGCCATCCTCGAGGAACTCACCGAGCTGACCGGCCGCGACCATTACGCCCGGCCCTCGCTGTGGTATGTGGATGCCTGCATGGCCCTGGAAGAGTTCGCCCAGGCCGAGGCTTACCTGGACCAGGCCCTGGTGCTCGCCCGGGAGCGCTCCACGCTGTTCGTGCCGGAACTCGCCGTGAAGCTGGCGCGGGTCAGGCACCGTCTCGGCCATCCGCGTGAGGAGATCATCGCCCTGATCGAGCTGGCCCTGACCGACGCCCGGGAAGACGGCAACCTGCACCTGCAGATCAGCGCCCTGGAGGCCTGGCTGACCCTGGTCGACCCCGCCGACGCCGCCGCCCGCCAGGAATTCCGCCGGCTGCTCGCCGAGGTCAGCTACAGCGACGCCCCGATTCTCACCCGCTGGCACAGCCAACTCGACCGCACCCAGCCCCGCGCCGTGGATACCGCCCTGTAACTTGTACTGGGGTCAGACCCCGGGGGTTAGGGGTCTGACCCCTTCCTGATGGGGTCAGCTACAGCGACGCTCCCATCCTCACCCGCTGGCACAGCCAGCTCGACCGCACCCAGCCCCGCGCCGTGGATACCGCCCTGTAACTTGTGCTGGGGTCAGACCCCGGGGGTTAGGGGTCTGACCCCTGGGTTAGGGGTCTGACCCCTTGGTTGACCCCTTGGTTGAGGGGTCTGACCCCTTGGTTGACCCCTTGGTTGGGTGCCTTTATTGAGTCGCGGCCTCGAGGGCGCTGAGGTCCGCCGGGGGGAGGTGGTCCGCTTCCGGCACGATGACAAGGCGTGCGCCAGGAATCCTGTCGGCGGCGGGAGTAAAAACGTCGGGGGGGACTTCTGCGTCCTGCTCGCCGAAGATCAGCAGGCGAGACACATCCGAGCGCCAAGTGTTGATATCTGCCGGATTGATGGAATCGAACAGCGGGGTGAAGCCGTGTAGCTCACTCCAGCGGCGGATATCCACCGGGGCGGCGTAGGTGATGACGCGATCGACCGCTCGTAACCGTTCGCCGATCAACAGGGCGAGTACGCCACCACCCGAATGGCCCATCAGGGTGACCCCGGTGTCGGGTGGTTGGCTGGCCAGCCAGCGCCTGGCAGCCTCGGCCATGGCATCGACGATGCGATGGGAGTAGCGCGAAAACGTCCATAGCGCGGCACTGCATTGCTCGGCGGGCCCCATGCCGAAATAGCAGGGCCTGCCCAGATAGAGAGCCGGCGGGGGAGTGTCGAGAAAGGCCTCCAGCATCGGCGTATGGCGTGGCGTGGGGTTATCGGAGATGCGCCTGCCTCCGGCGACCCAGGGGCGCCCATCGCCCTCGATAAAGATCGTCACACGCCCATTTTCTGTCTTGGGCGTATGCGCATCTGAGTGTTCTGCGGCGGCCAGTGTGAAGCCTTGTGCCTCGAGTGTCAGTATCCTGGCCGGGGTATCTTCCGGCAGACGATTCGACAGGCTTCCATGAAGGCCGGCACACCCCGCCAGCAGAAAGAGGAGCGTCAACGGCACCCATTGGCGGAGTCGGCCGGGGCGCCGCCATATGGGGCGACAGGAAGAGTGTAAACAAGCAGGGGCGTGCCAACCGGCACGCCCCTGGTATTGCCCATTGCCTGACATCGAATCAGAACTGCTGGCGGAACTGCAGCATCACGCCGTACTCGTCGTAATCGCTGTGCCCGAAGATGGTATCGGCGTTGACCGCGACGCTGCGGTTGCCATCGATCTCCTGCATCAGGCCGAGGCTGACGCGCCCGTAGTTGTCGTCCTGGCGCGGCACATCCACGGTGAAGACGTTGTTGGGAGAAGCGGCGAACGCCGAGGTAACCGCCGTGGAGTCGTCCTTGAACTCATGCTCCCAGGCAACCGAAGCGGTGGCGGTGGTGCCGGTACCGACCTGGTAGGCCGCCCCCAGGCCCATTTCCCAGTTCAGCGACTCGAGGCGACTCTCGTCAACGCGCAGGGCGGCGGCACCACCGGACTCGGTGAAACCGTCCAGGTCGACGTTCTGGTAGTTCAGGTAGACGAACGGCTGAACGGCGAACTTAGAGGTGACCGGGATATCACGCAGCATGCCGAAGGATGCAGACGAGATGTCGGCATCGGTGCTGCCGCTGACCATGCCCATGCCGGTATCCCGGTCGGCGTCAATCTCCATGCGACTGTAGCCGAGGCTTGCCTCCAGGTAGAGGTTGGGCCCCAGTTCGTGGCTGCCGTAGAGGTTGAGGCCGTAGCTGTCGCTGTCGGTGCCGCCGGTGCCGAGATCGTAATCCGCATCGCTGTTGGCATAATGCAGCGCCACACCGGCCTGGGTCTGGTCGTTGAAGTACTTGTCGACGCCGCCTACCAGGGTGTAGGTGTCGCTGTCGTAGCCGCTGGTGCTGTCGTTGCCGTCGAAGTCACCCTCGGTGTAGTGGCCGCGCAGGAAATAGCCGAAGCCGTCCCGGTCCCCCGATGCCGCACCGCCGCGCATCTGCTGAGCCGACTCGATCTGGCGATTGGTCAGGGCGACATTGCCGTCGTAGTAGTCCATGACCTGAACTTCGGCGACATTGGTGCCTGCCTGGCGCAGGGACGCCATGCGCTTGCGCAGGGTGCGCATCACCGTGCGGCCATTGCTCAGCGCGCTCTGCAGCATCTGGCCGACCTGATACTGGGTCAGCTGACGGAGTTGGCCAGACTGCTGTGCATGCTGCTGAATTTCTTGCAACTGGGTGTTGCCGGGGTTCTGGCTGCTGGCGGCATTGATGGCCGCGCAGACCTGGGCCGCCGCCCCGGAGGCAGCCGAACAGTTGATGCCGATCAAAGAGCCTCCCTGAACGGTGATATCGCCGACCAGCTTGGCAAGAGCACCCGAGAGGGCGTTAAGGGCGGTAGTGTCGGTATAGACATCACGCAGGGCATCGATATCCATCACGGTGCCGCCGCTGGCCAGTGCTATCTCTGAGTAATCAGTCTGGGTAGTGTCGTAGCTTTGAACGAACTGGAACCCTGTTTTTTCGACAATGCTGCCATCGGCCTGCTGGACATAGGCGGTGCCGGTCTTGGGGGCGCCTACCACGGCGATGGCCGAGTTACCGTCTAGATCCGTAAAGCGCTGATTGACGACGGCATGCACGGTGGTGCCGGTGCGCTTTAGCTCGCTCTGGATAAAGGACTTCTCCAGCTCGGTCATGCCCTGGGGAAGGTTGGCCTGGAGGTTGGTGGTGTCGTTATCGCGGTCCTCGTCGGTGATCAGCATGATCGCCTTGCTGGACGATGAGCGAAACGCGAAGTGGCGAAAGGTGTAATCGATGGCACGGTAGCCATCTTCGGTACCCCCGCTGGTGGTCAGCTCCGGCGTCGTGTTGTCGAAGTCCTGTGCGCTTCCCCAGATATCATCCGGGCCGCGCTTCAGCCAGAAGTGACGATATAGAGCCCTGCCTTCCTCGCGGCCGGCCTCATTAGTAGCGCGTGATTCGTAGGCGCCGGCACCGAACCCTACCAGACCATATTGATTCAGGGTAACGCCTTGATTATTAAGGAAGCTATCCAGGTTATCGACATAGGTGCCGATAAACTGGTTGTGCTCACCGGCCATGGAGCCGGATTCATCGATTACCACGGCCATATCCAGCGATTGAGTCGCTTGTTGAGCCTGGGCCGTACCTGCGATCGCCACGGCGGCGGCAATCAGAGTAGGTTTGATAATTTTCATTGAATGCCCCTTGAAAAGCGGCAGGCCAGCTTCTGTTGGCTGATCGCTTTGCCGCGAAAGCTACTGATGAATTATGCCACCGCCATCGCCCTTTCGAAGGTGGCGGCAATGTTGCTTTCCTGCATGCCGTCCGGTTGGCATGAAAAGCATGTCAGGGGCTTGGTTGAGCCACTGGCGTGCCAAGTAACTCTATGTGACATGATAATAACCAGCAATCGCCAGCGGCTACGGTCCATGTAAGCTTTAGCTTACACGGCGTCGATCAAGGCTGATGCCAATGGCGCCATAGGCATCCAGCCATTAACATTGGTATTGGCCCAGAATTTCCCGGACATCGAAAGGAATCACCATGAAGATCGCCATCGCCGGTACCGGTTATGTAGGACTCTCCAACGCCATGTTGCTGGCCCAGCACAACGAGGTGGTGGCGCTGGATGTGATCCCGGCGAAGGTCGAGGCGCTGAATGCGGGCATCTCGCCCATCGAGGACGGCGAGATCAGCGAGTTTCTGACCAACCGGGCCTTGTCGTTCACGGCGACCCTGGATAAGGATGCCGCCTATCGCGAGGCGGACGTCGTGGTGGTCGCCACCCCCACGGACTATGACCCGGTAACCAACCACTTCGATACCTCGAGCGTGGAGGCGGTGATCCTGGATGTCATGGCGATCAACCCCGCGGCGATGATGGTGATCAAGTCGACGGTGCCGGTGGGCTTCACCGTCGAGGCGTGTCGACGCTTCGGCACAGACAACCTGCTTTTCTCGCCGGAATTTCTGCGCGAGGGCAGGGCGCTTTACGACAACCTGCACCCGTCGCGGATCATCGTGGGGGAGCGTTCGGCCCGGGCGGAGGCCTTCGCCGGGCTGCTCATCCAGGGGGCGGTGAAGGACGATATTCCGGTGCTCTTCACCAACAGCACCGAGGCCGAGGCAATCAAGCTCTTCGCCAACACCTATCTTGCCATGCGGGTGGCCTACTTCAACGAGCTGGATACCTATGCCGAGACCCATGGGCTGGATACTCGCCAGATCATCGAGGGGGTAGGCCTCGACCCGCGCATCGGCAGTCACTACAACAACCCCAGCTTCGGTTATGGCGGCTACTGCCTGCCCAAGGATACCAAGCAGCTGCTGGCCAACTATGCCAACGTGCCCAGCAACATGATCCAGGCGGTGGTGGATGCCAACCACACCCGCAAGGACTTTATCGCCGAGCAGGTGCTGGCGCGCAAGCCAGGCGTGGTGGGGGTCTACCGGTTGATCATGAAGTCCGGCTCCGACAACTTCCGCGCCAGCGCCATGCAGGGCGTGATGAAGCGCCTCAAGGCCAAGGGCATCGAGGTCATCGTTTACGAACCCGTGCTTGAGGAAGCGACCTTCTACGGCTCCCGGGTGCTGCGCGATGTCGAGGCCTTCAAGGCCGAGGCCGACGTGATCCTCTCCAACCGCCTGGCCGAGGAGCTCGCCGATGTGGCCGAGAAGGTCTATACCCGGGATCTGTTTGGCAGCGACTGAATCCTTATCGAACGCCATGATTTCGCTCGGCGCCGGTGACCCGCCAGTTCGCGGGGCCATGTCGTGGGGCCCAGGCGAGTGAATGGCGTGTGATAGAATGGCCGGCCTTACGCCGGCCATTTTCGTTTCTGGCCCACTGAATGATTGACTGCTCGAGCCCGGCTTTTCCATGACCCAGCCTACCGACTCCGCCTCGCCTGTTTCATCAGCGCCGATTCACCGTTCCTTGCCGCTCCAGCGCTACACCGGCCTCGCCGTCTTCCTGCTGGGGGCCATCGCCCTGGTGGTACCCAGTGGCTACTCGCTGGGTGCCGTGATGTTGTTGCTGGGCAGTACAGTGCTTTTGATCAAGCGGCCGACGCTGGGCCTGGATCGCCGTGATCTCGCCATCATGACGGCGCTGACCCTCTATGCGGTGATACGCATCGCCGCGGCATGGTGGGATGGGCAGGGCTGGCCGGGTGTCGACAAGCCCTCTCGCTTCATGCTGGCGATTCCGGCCATGCTGCTGGTCATGGCCTATCCGCCACGTCTCAGCTGGTTCTGGGGTGGCCTGGCCATCGGCGCGATCGGGGCCGGCAGCTGGGCCGGCTGGCAGAAGCTGGTGGTCGGCGTGGAGCGTGCGACGGGCTATACCTACGTGATCCAGTTCGGCAATCTGAGCATGCTCATGGGCATCCTCTGCCTGGCGGGGCTTGGCTGGGCCTATGTGCAGCGTCGGCGTCATGCCTGGCTGGGGTTGATGGCGGCGGGAACGCTGCTCGGTGTCCTGGGCTCGCTATTTTCCGGTAGCCGTGGCGGTTGGGTGGGTATTCCCTTCGTCCTGCTGGTGCTCTACCGGGGCTATGGGCGCCATCTCTCGCTGGGGCTCAGGATGATCGCCCTGGCCGCCGTGATCGTCGCAGGCGCGGTGATGTACGCCCTGCCACAAACCGGGGTGCAGCCGCGGGTCCTCAAGGCGTTCGATGATATCGAGCGCTATGCTGCCGGGGAAGGCCGCACCAGCTCGCTCGGCGCGCGATTCGAGATGTGGAAGGGCGCCACGCATCTGATCATGGACAAGCCGCTGAAAGGCTGGGGCGATAACGGTTATCGCCAAGGCATGCGAGCCCTGGGGGACGCGGGTGTCGTACACCCCAGGGTGGCGAAGAAATACGGTCATCCCCACAACGAGTTTCTCAACGAGCTGGCCAAGCGGGGCGTGATCGGCCTGGTGGCATTGCTGGCCCTCTACCTGGTACCCATGCGTCTGTTTGGCCGGCAGATGGCGGTGCCTGATCTCGAGCGACGAAGCCTGGCGATCGCCGGGGTGTTGCTGCCGGTGGCCTATATCGATTTTGGTCTATCCCAGGCGTTTCTTGCCCACAATAGCGGCACCATGATGTTCGCCTTCCTGCTGGCGGTGCTGTGGGGCTGTTTGCGAGCCATGGGCATGTCAAAGCCGGCGTGAATGGTTCGGCGGCGCCTCCCATTAGCCGGAGGGGTCAGACCCCAACCCCCGGGGTCAGACCCCAACCCCCGGGGTCAGACCCCAACCCCCGGGGTCAGACCCCAACCCCGGGGTCAGACCCCCAACCCCGGGGTCAGACCCCAACCCCTCCGGGGTCAGACCCCAAGGCCTCCCGTCGCTTCTTGCCCCTGTATTTTTATTGGGCTTACATCAGAAAGAACTGGCCATACAGTGCCATCAACGGTTCGCCGCCGAGCAGGGCGATCCAGCCGGCCAGTGCCAGGTAGGGCCCGAAGGGCAGCGGCGCGCCGCGTAGCCTGGGCACGGCGAGCTGAATCAGGATGCCCAGCAGTGCGCCGCTACCGGCGGAGAGGATCAGCAGCAGCGGCAGGTATTGCCAGCCCACCCAGGCGCCCAGGGCGGCGAGCAGCTTGAAATCGCCATGGCCCATGCCCTCCCTGCCGGTCACGAGCTTGAAGACCCAGTAGACGCTCCATAGTACCAGGTAACCCGTCAGGGCGCCGATCACCGCACTGGGCAGCATCAGCGGCTGGAACAGCAGCTGGTAGAGCAGGCCTGCCCACAGCAGTGGCAGGGTCAGCACATCGGGGAGCAGCTGGGTGCGCAGGTCGATCACCGCCATGGCGAGCAGTGAAAGGCAGGCTCCGAGCACGAAGAGCCCCTGCCAGGTGGCGCCGAACAGTGCCACCACGGCGACGGCCAGCACGCCGCCGGCGAGCTCGATCAAGGGATACTGGGGGCTGATGTGCCCGGCGCAGCTGGCACAGCGCCCCCGGCGCCTGAGCCAGCCGAGCACCGGGATATTATCCCGCCAGGCGATGGGGGCCTCGCACCGCGGGCATAGTGAAGGCGGCGTCAGCAGGTTGAAGGTGTCCCGCGGCTCCTCGGCAAGCTCCAGGGCCTCCCGGGCCTCGGCCCGCCAGCCAAGCATCAGCATGACCGGAAGGCGGGTGATCACCACGTTGAGAAAGCTGCCCAGGCACAGGCCGACCACGGCCGCCAGGGGATAGAGCAGGGAAGAGGGAAGGTCGAGCACTGGATGAGCCCTTGTTGCTTGAGTGGATTATTAACTGGCGGGGTAACCGACGGGTTTACCCATGGGGTCAGACCCCAACCCCCCGGGGTCTGACCCCATGGGCTAAACCGACGGGGTCTGACCCCATGGGGACGGTGGCCGCTTGTCCGTCTTCCTAGAGGACCGAGCCGAGTTCGAAGATCGGCAGGTACATGGAGATGACCAGGCCGCCGACGAGTACGCCGAGGACCACCATGATAAAGGGCTCGAGCAGCGAGGTCAGGGTGTCGACCCGATTGTCGACCTCTTCCTCGTAGTAGTCGGCCACGCGGTTGAGCATGGCGTCGAGCGAGCCGGCCTCCTCGCCGATGCCGACCATCTGCACCGCCAGGGGTGGGAAGCGCTCGGTCATGCGCATGGCGAAGTGGAGCTGCTGGCCGGTGGCCACGTTCTCGCGGACTTCCCCCACGGCGCGCTCGTAGACCCGGTTGCCGGTGGCGCCGGCGGCGGTGTCCAGCGCCTCTATCAGAGGCACACCGGCGGCGAAGGTAGTGGCCAGCGTGCGTGAGTAGCGCGCCACGGCGGCCTTGTCCAGGATCTGGCCGACCACCGGGAGTTTCAACGATACGGCGTGCAGGCGGTAGGCGAAGCGCCCCGTCCCCTTGAGGCCCAGGCGGATACACAGCCCCAGGGCGACCATGCCCAGCAGGCCCCACCACCAGTATTGTTGGGCGAACGCCGAGAGGGTGAGGGTCAGGCGGGTCATCGCCGGCAGCTCGGCGCCGAACCCCTGGAACAGGCTCTCGAACTGTGGCACCACCTTGATCAGCAGCAGGGCGGTGACGCCGAGGCCCACGACCACCACGGCGGCGGGGTACCATAGCGCCTTCTTGACCCGGGCCTTGAGCGATTCGACCTTTTCTTTATAGGTGGCCACGCGGTCGAGCATCTGGTCCAGCGAACCGGATTGCTCCCCGGCCGCCACCAGGTTGCAGAACAGGCCATCGAAGTGCTGAGGGTGGCGACGCAGGGCCTCGGAGACACTGGCACCGGCGCCGACGTCGTTGATCAGCTCCTGCACCAGGGCGTTCATGGCGGGCTTCTTCATGCTCTCCGCCACCACCTGGAAGGCCTGCAGGATGGGCACGCCGGCACGCATCAGGGTGGCCATCTGGCGGGCGAACAGCATGATATCCCGCGGCGTGATGCGCCCCATGCCGCGCCCGACACGGCCCCGGCGCCGAATGCTGCTTACCGTGATGCGCTGGCTGTGTAGCAGGGTTTCGACGTCCTGGCGCGAGCCGGCCACCAGGTTGCCTCTGATGCGCTGGCCCTGGGGATTCTTGCCGACCCAGCCCCAGCGTGACTGGGTGACGGGTCTCCTCGGATAGCGCTTGGGGCCGGCCATGCTCTCTCCTCTTTCCCCCTCCCTGGGCTAGACCATGATGACGCGATTGATCTCGGCCAGGCTGGTCAGCCCGGCACCCACGCACGCGAGGCCGCTGTGGCGCAGGTCGGGATACCCCTCCCGGCGCGCCTGCTGGTCGAAATCCAGGGCGCTGCCATTGCGCAGAATCAGCTCGACCATGGCGGGGCTGATCGGTACGACCTCGTAGATGCCGATGCGCCCCGCGAAGCCCTTGGTACAGCGCCGACATCCCTCCGGCGCATAGAGCGTCAGCTCATCGAGCTGCGCTTCGCCAAAACCTTCTTCGCGCAGCGTCTCGGGCGGCAGCCGGGTCGGCTGCTTGCAGTGCGAACACAGGCGGCGGGCCAGGCGCTGGGCAATCACCAGGCTGAGTGAGCTGGCGATATTGAAGGGCGCCAGCCCCATGTTGGCCAGGCGGGTCAGGGTCTCGGCGGCCGAGTTGGTGTGGACGGTGGAGAGCACCAGGTGGCCGGTCTGGGAGGCCTTGACCGCGATTTCGGCGGTCTCCAGGTCGCGAATCTCGCCCACCATCACGGTGTCGGGGTCCTGGCGCAGGAAGGCCCGCAGGGCACTGGGAAAATCGAGCCCCACCTTGGGCATGATATTGACCTGATTGACCCCGGGCACCTTGATCTCTACCGGGTCCTCGGCGGTGCAGATGTTGCGCTCCTCCTGGTTGAGCATGGTGATGCCGGTGTAGAGGGTGACCGTCTTGCCGCTGCCGGTGGGCCCGGTGACCAGGATCATGCCCTGGGGGCGGTACAGGGCCTGCTCGAACAGGGTGCGCTGCTGGGCGGTGAAGCCGAGCCTCTCGATGCCCAGCGTGGCCGAGGCGGGGTCCAGGAGGCGCAGCACGATCTTTTCCCCATAGACGGTAGGCAGCGAGTTGACGCGAAAGTCGGTGGAATGGGTGCTGGAGGTGCGCAGCTTGATGGCGCCGTCCTGGGGGAGGCGACGCTCGGAGATATCCAGCTGTGCCATCACCTTGATCCGCGCCAGGATGCGGCTGCGCATGCTGAAGGGCGGGGTGGCCACATCATGGAGGATGCCATCGATGCGCAGGCGCACCCGAAAGCGGGTCTCGTAGGGCTCGAGATGGATATCCGAGGCGCCACGCTCGATGGCATCCATCAGGATCTTGTTGACGAACTTGATGATGGGGCCCTCTTCGCGGGTCGCCGCCATCTCGCCCTGCAGGTTGACCTCGCCGCCTTCGCTCTCCTCATGTTCCAACTGGCCCAGCGCCTCGTCGGCGCCCTCGAGCTCCTCCAGCAGGCGGCTGCGGCTCTTGTGCAGCAGATACTGCTCCAGCAACGCCTGTAGCTGGTCCTGGGGGGCCAGGAAGCCTTCCGGCGTCAGCCCGGTGGCGAACTGCAATTCATCCAGCCCGACCAGGGTGGCGGGGTAGGGCACCGCCACCAGCAGGCGATTGGCCGCCTGTTTCAGCGGCAGCACCTGCAGCCGGCGCAGCAGTTCCCCGGGAAAGGCATCCGCCGGGGGCAGGGCGTCCTGGCGCCAGGCCTCCAGATCCAGGGCCGGAATGCCGTATTCCCAGGCCGCCGAGACGCACGCCTGGCGCGGGGGTACGAGCCCGCTTTCCACCACGTGCTGCATCAGCGAGATCTGCACATCATGCGCCTCCTGCTCGGCACGCCGGGCATCGGCGGCGGTCATCAGGCCGTCTTCCACGAGCCGATGCGTCAGGCCCCCCAGGCGCCTGGCCGGTGAGTCGGGCAATAATTCATCCATCGAGCCTCATACCTCGATAGCCGTCGGATACCGACATTCTAGCCGGGTTTTCCCGGCCATGGGCCCGTCAGGTATGACGTTTAGTTTCAGAGGAGGACGGCGAATTTCACCCTACAGCGGCCGAGGGCCTGGTGTATGTTTCGGTAGGGGAGCCTGGAGGGCCTTGGCTCGGCAACGTGCTGCGACCAGGACCGGCTGCAGCACACCCGAGAACGGTGACTGGAGAGGTAATTCACGATGAATATGACAAGCGCACAGCATGGCTTTACCCTGATCGAGTTGCTGATCGTGGTGGCGATCATCGGCATCCTGGCGGCCATCGCCATCCCGCAGTATCAGGATTACATCGACCGGTCGCAGGATACGGCCTGTTTGGCGGATGCCCGCTCCTATGCCTCTGCCATTGCCGCAGAACGCGCCGCCGGAGGCGGGACGCCCGACCTGAAAACCGTCTTCGGTGCTGACTACACCGCCGAGCCTTGTAAGCTGGCGATTGGGACGGGAGGGGATACCGTCGAATTTACCCCTGCGTCAGACGAGCCCGAACAGACCAGCGTTGCCATCGGGGTTAGCGAGTGACGTGAAACGCCGGCCACGGGCCTGCTAGGGCGTCTCGAGAGGAATCGCCACCGCCAGCATCAGCATCGGGAGGCCCGCCTCGCGTTCGCCGTTCTCCTCGCTTGCGCCGACCATTGGCTGCAGATGCAGCCGTACGCCGAACGGCTTGCCGTGCCGGGTCAGCGCCAGACGCTGGCTGGCCGCCCGGCGAGCGGTCAGTGCCGTCTGCAATTCACGCACCGCCTGGTTCTTTCGGCCGCGCAGCACGGGCAGGGGGTGGCCCTCGAGGGCGTCCCGAGGAGCCTCCAGCAGCCGACACAGCGCCGGGTTGCAGAGGCGTATCGGGTAGTCTCGCCGGGTCGTGTCGAGCAGCGCGACCCCGACCGGCATGGCCTCCACCAGGCGGCGGGTGGCCGGTGAGATGGCGTTTTTCGGCGGTGCGTCGGGCTGTTCGAGTATCACGTAGACGCCGGTCACATGACGGTCATAGGCCACCGGCAGCAGATGGAGGCGGGCCTGCTGGCGCTGGCCGTCCAGGGTGTTGATGATGACCTCGCACCGGCCGGGCCGGCCGGCGACCGCCTGCTGGAAATGGCGCTCCACCTGGGCGGCGTCGTCGGCTTCCAGGAAGCGGGAGAAGTGCAGCCCCTGGCCCTCATTTTCATTCAGGTTGGCGAAGCGGCCGGCGGCCGGGTTGGCGTGGCGGAAGCGCCCCTGGGGGTCGAGCTCGAAGATGGCATGGGGGTGATGCAGGAACAGCGACTTGGCGCGGCTTTGCATCAGCTGCTGGTAGCGGTCATGGCCGCTGTCGCGGGGCGCGTCGGTCATGATACGAATCTCCTGACGATGGCGACATGCTGGGCTTGAGTATGGTGCTTGATAGTCGAATTATCTCGTCTAACGCGGGACGGAAGAGCGCGCGAAGCGAGGCGATCATCGCGCCCATACGAAGGTAGTATGTTGCATTGCACAAAAATGCCTGCTATTGTGCAATGCAACAGAGCGGGACCTCCAGACGAGAGACCCCGTTCATGGCAGCGGAGCGGGTCTTCCAGGCGGGAGACACCGTTCACAGCAACTGAACCAGGAGGTTCCAAGATGACCAACGCATTCGCATTCGACACCAAGCAGTTCGATACCGCCCAGGTCGATTCGCTGTTCTTTGCCCCGGCCCGGGCCTTCGCCGCCCTGTCCCTGGACTACACCGAGAAGCTGGTCAACGCCCAGCTCGAAGCCACCCAGGCCTACGCCGACGTCAATCTGGCGCAGCTGCGTCGCCTGACCGAGGTCAAGGACGTCGAAGGCCTCAAGGGCTACTTCGAAGGCCAGCAGGACGTCGCCAAGCAGCTGACCGAGCGCCTGAAGGGCGACGCCGAGAAGGCGGTGGCCCTGCAGCAGGAGTTCGTGCAGCAGAGCCAGAAGCTGACCGAGGGCAGCGTCAAGCAGGCCCAGGAAAGCGCCGAGAAGGCAGCGGCTTCCGCTACCAGCAAGGCCGGCAAGGACGCCTCCGCCAAGGGCGGCAAGTAAGCTCGACCCGCGTCTTTCGCGCCGCCGCCAGGGGCGCGAAAAGCAGGCCGCCGATAGCGTATCGGCGGCCTGCTGTCGTGTTAATCGCCGGATTTCCCGGTCGCCGGCGTATCGGCGTCGTTATCCGGTACCGTCGCCGCCTGCCTGTCGGCGCGTCCTAATCGCCGGCAGAGCCAGGGGTAGCCGCCGTCCAGCAACCGCAGCATGAACACGAACAGGCCGGTGATCGCCAGGGGAAGAAGGACCTGGATGCTGGGTTCGTTGATCAGCACGTCCCAGGGGCGGGGAGCCATGCGATCGCGGCTGCGATCACCGTAACGGGTGATGGACAGGGCGCGTCCATTGGCATGGCAGGAGAGCTCCATGCCGTGACCATTCATGACGCGCCCCTCGATGGAGAACAGACAGGTCAGCAGTGCCGGTTCAGGGTCCTGATTCATCGAACCGAGGACCTTCAGCGTATCGCCGAGGTGCAGCGGCGTCTGCATCAGCGTATAGGCGCGTTCGAAGAGCAGCCGGCGCCCCATTACCCTGACTTCGCCGCCACGCAGCAGCGGCGGTGACTGGGCAATGTCGCTGAAATAGGGGTCACCGCCGACTTTTCCGCGTCCCTGCAGGCTGCCGTTGATCGGTAGATCCCCGATGGTGGCTTCCAGGGTGAGCCGCTGCAGCGCCTGTACTCCCTGGGAGGAAGCACACTGGGTGCCCAGGCTACCGTCCTCGAGCGCCGTCAGCGGGCGAAGCACCACCGCAGGCGTGGTATCGCGTTGAGAGATATCGAGTCCATCGACGGTGATCCAGAGGGTCCCGACACCCTGGCGACGCAGGGTCACCTCGGCATGGGGGCCGATTTCCAGGCAGCCGCTGAAGGGGGCAGGCATCGGCCCGGGGGCGTCCGTGGTCGTCTCCGCTGTCATGAGAATCACCGGCATGTCGGGGTCGGGCAGCGTTTCGGCTCGCCTCACAAGGGTCGCATTCTCGATAAACCAGCTGGCCGCGGCATTTTCCTGAGTAGTCAGCCGCAGGACTTCGCTGTTGGCGTTGATATAGAAGGCATAGGGGCGCTCCAGGGATCCGGTGAGTAGCTGCAGGATCAACGGCAAGGCGGCCAGGGTAGCGGCCAGGGCCAGCAAAATCTGGCCGATGGGCCTGTCGGCCAGTTGACTGCCCAGCAGGACGGCCGGCAGGCCGCGTCCGCCGCGTGGTGTGGGCGCGACGCTCACAGTCGGATTTCCACCGGCACCGCCGCCGCCACATTACCGCCGCGCCGCAGGATAATGGAGGGTGACTTGACGGCGTCGTCGAGAACCAGGGCGCCATACTTGGCCAGGCCATCGCGGTTGAGCTCGCAGGCGGTGTCATAGGCGATGCGCGGCGACACCTCGAGAGGCGCACAGCGGATACCTTGCTGCTGGCGATTGCCGCGGTTGTTTTCCAGCCACACCGCCAGCAGCGCCTCCAGCCGGCTGGCGTTTACCAGCACGCTGACGGACTGGGGCGGCGCCGCGTAGGATTGCCAGCCGGCAACCAGCACGGCCTCTCGTGGCGTGGCGGGGCGGCAGTCGACCTTGAGCTCGGCGAGCACCGCCAGGCGATAAGGCGGCGGTGTCTCGGCATACCGGGTGTAGTAGTCGGGCTCGCTCGTCGTGAAGTCGGCGCGCAGCACCGTATCGGCCTCGAGAGGCGAGGCTAGCCGTGGGTCGCCTTCCAGCGGCACCTCCAGCTGGCTGACGTATTGACCATCGCGGGAGTTGAGTGAGATGCACAGGCGCTTGCCCTGTATATCCAGCCGCTCGGGCATCCAGATGTAGAGATGCTGGCTGTCGTCCTGGCCGTCGGGGTCGCCGCTGGGCCGTGCCATCACTCCCTTGAGCGTGTTGCCGGAGACATCGACCGCCGGCTCATACCCTTCATTGAGGATGGTGGCGGCCAGCACTACGCTCTCCGGCGATGCGGCCGGCTGGGCGTCGGCATGGCTGAGCAGCGTTAATCCGCCCAGCAGCATGCCACCGAGCCTCGAGGCGCGTCCCGCGGCCAGGCCGGTCATGACAGACGAATCCTGAAGGGAAGAGCGGCGCGATTGCCGCCCGCATAGTCATCATTGGCGGTGCGTCCGGTGATGGCGCAGTTCAGTGACCCCATCAGGTCGACGCCGCCAAGTTCGGTCAGCGTCAGGTGGCAGTTGTAGTGTCCCCTTTTCAGCTGCAGGCGCCAGCCGCCACGCGTCAATTGCCCCATGATGGAGCCATTCATATTGGCGCTGTTGAAGTGCCCGCTTACCTGATCCGTGTCGGTGTCGATGGCGAGGTCCGTCAGCATCAATTCGCGCCATACATTGTAGGTATAGGCCTGGGGCTGACTGGGGTCCATGGGTTCGATCAGTTCCACGGCCAGGAAATCCCGCTCCTTGAGCAGCTGGCGAAGGCCGGCGGTATGCAGGCGTTCGTCGTCGCCGCTGAAGGCGGCTTCCAGCGCCATGCTGCGCAATACGGGATCGTCATCCTTCATGACTTCTTCCATGACGGCGAGGCGCACCGAGGCGCTCTCGTCGGCAAGCAGGTTGCGTACCTGGTCGAGCAATGCGGCGCGTTCCTGAGCGGCCTCGAAGCGATTCTGGTCGAAGGCCGGGGCGGAAGTGGCGTTAAGCGTCAGCGCCAGGGCGAGAGGGAGTGTCGGCAAGAGGGCGGCAAATGGCTTGGGAAGCATGGGCATCTCCTGGTTACGGTCGTGACGTTGTTATTGTGTTGTTATTGTGTTTCGGCGCCGCTAGGGGCCCGAGGTGTGGCCGACCCGCACATAGCCATCATGGGTCTGCCACCAGGGGCGCCCCTTGATCTTGCCCCGCAACTCGATGCGCTGCCCGACACTCAGCCGGCGAACGGTCCTGGAGAAGGGGGTGGGGGTTTCGTGTACCACCGTCGGGGTCGTTATCACCACTCGCCCGTGGCGCGCTTCAAGCGGGAGGTCCGTGGAGGGAATACGCCCCTCGTCCCCCGAGAAGAAATCCTGGATACGGCGGTTCAAGGCATCTTGTCGGTAGGCGCGAATCGTGCCCTGGAAGGTGGTCAGCACCATGCCGACCGGGCGGCCATCCAGCATCAGTCGCGAGCCGCTGATGCCTTCGAAGGCCTCGCCACTGGGGGTGAGCATCGTGACTTCGACATGCCGCGAATCGAGGGCGCTGAAGCGTACCGCATAGGATTCGATGCCGCCGGTGGGGCGCACTCTCAGCAGCGTGCCCTGACGGCCCAGGCGCACCGCCTCCTCCAGGCGCTCGTCCAGGGGCTCGCGACGCCGCCAGCTCGAACCGCAGGTCATGCGCCCGGCGGCATCGACGCGGATCACGGCGATATCGTCACCGTAGTCGGTCAGGTGCTGCGCCGGCGCCTGGGCGCGCTCGGCGTTGGTCACGGAGAGCCCTACACCGCCCAGTCCCACCACGTGTTGCGGCGTAATGGCGAAGCATTCACCGCTACGGGCACGCAGCGTGCCCTGGCCTTGTGTCGCCCCGCTGACCAGGACACCCTCCGCGGCCCATGAGGCGTCGACCGCTGGCATTAGCAGCAGGCCGGCCAACACCGCACGTAGGATTGGGTGCATCTATCGCCTCCGGCGTCACATTTCTTGTTCTTCACATTTTTTAACATAGCGTAGACAGCTTATCGGCGGCCTGCTGCATTGTGTGTGGCCGCCTACACTGTCGTTACCATCTCGGCAGGGGGCCCCGGCCATGCGCGAGTATCCCCAGATTTCCCACCATGGCGGCGCCGCCGGCGTGACCGGCAGCTGCCATCGCCTGCGGCTCAGTGAAGACCGGGCCCTGCTGGTCGACTGCGGCCTGTTCCAGGGCCAGGACGCCGATCATGCCGACGGCTTCGGGCAGCTCAGGGTGACATTCCCCGTCGAGGATGTGCTGGCGCTCGTGGTCACACACGTGCATATCGACCATATCGGCCGGCTGCCCTACCTGCTGGCGGCGGGGTATGCGGGGCCGATTCTCTGCTCGCTGCCCACGGCGCGGCTGTTGCCGCTGGTCATCGAGGACGCGCTGAAGATCGGCTTTACCCGCGACCGGGGGCTGATCGAGCGATTCCTGGCCGAGGTGGCGGGGCGGCTGGTGGCGCTGCCTTACCGCGCCTGGCATACCCTGGTAGACGATTCGCGCCACCGGGTGCGGGTCAAGCTGCAGCGGGCGGGGCATATCCTGGGCTCCTGCTATGTGGAGGTGGATGTGCTGGCCCGTGACGGCGGCGCCTCGGGGCGCACGATCTTCTCCGGCGATTTGGGGGCACCCTATGCGCCACTGCTGTCGGCGCCCCGGGCGCCCTGGGGGTGCGATACCCTGGTGCTGGAAAGCACCTACGGCGATCGCCGCCACGAGGCTCGCCGCCACCGCCGCGCCAGGCTCGAGGCGGCCATCGACCGGGCGCTTGCCAACGGCGGCACGGTGGTGATCCCGGCCTTCAGCATCGGCCGTACCCAGGAGCTGCTCTACGAGCTGGAGACGCTGATCCACCGAGCCACGGACCGGCGCTGGCGCGATCTCGAGATCATCGTGGACTCCCCCCTGGCGGCCCGCTTTACCGCGGTATACCGCGAACTCAAGCCCTGGTGGGACGCCGAGGCCCACGCGCGGTTACGTGGCGGCCGGCATCCGCTGAGCTTCGCGAACCTGTATACCGTTAGCTCGCATGAGGAGCATGAGCGCACGGTGGCCTATCTGGCCGAGAGCCATCGCCCGGCGGTGGTGGTGGCGGCCAGCGGCATGGTCAGTGGCGGACGGGTGGTCAACTACCTCAAGCGCATGCTCGGCGACCCCCGCCACGGCGTGTTGTTTACCGGCTACCAGGGCGCCGGCACGCCGGGGCGCGATATCCAGCGCTACGGGCCCCGGGGCGGCTGGGTGGCGCTGGACGGCGAGCGCATCGATATTCGCGCCCGGGTCGAGACCGTCTCGGGCTATTCGGCCCACGCCGATGCCCATGATCTGTTGAACTTCGTGCGCCGCATGCGCCATCCCCCGCGCCATGTCCGGCTCGTCCACGGCGAGCGCCACGCCCAGCAGGCGCTGCGGGAGACGCTGCTGGCCTGGGCGGCGGAGAAGGGGCAGGGAATGGACGTCACCCTGGGGGCGGATTTCCCCAACGCTTGAGGTAGCTGCGATAATCGAGGCCTTCGTGAACCGTGTTGCAGGGAGCAAGCCATGGCCATCATCGAACACAGCGCGATTCTCGCCGCGTCGCCGGAACGGGTCTTCGCCCTGCTGGAGCGGGTGGAGGACTTTGCCGACTACTCCGACCTGATCCACAGCATCGAGTCGCTGGGAGATGAGCGCTTCCGCTGGCACGTCCATGCGGTGGGGCGCGACTGGCACTTCGATGTGGCGATCACCGAGCGACAAGCCCCCGAGGCCCTGGCCTGGGAATCGCTGGACGGCGTGGAGAATCAGGGCCGCTATCACCTGCGCCCGGTGGACGCCGGCACCGAGGTCAGCCTCACCCTGACCTACCGGCTGGGGAGCAAGCTGCTGGAGAAGGCCGTCAACAAGGCCGCCACGCCGCTGGTCAATCGGGTGAGCCGCCAGATCCTGGAGCGGGTGGAGCAGCGGCTGTGAACATCCGGCGCGTCGAGGCGGTGTCCCTATCGATAACGATAGACCCTCAGGCTGGGCAGGAAGGGCGCGTCCTCGAGTCTTTCGTCCCGGCGGCGGGCGCGGGTGCGGGTCTCGGGCGGCTGCAACGGCGGCAGGTTGTGGTCGGGTAGCCGGCCATCGGGTGTGGGGATGAACAGCGGCAGGGCGACGTTCATGGCGCGGCGGGTGCGCCCGTCTTCCAGCGGTTCCCGATAGAAGAGGTTGGCGCGCATCAGCGGCGCCTGACGCTGCACCTGGGCCAGGGGCTCGCCGCCGGGCAGGCCGGCGAGCTTGCGCAGCTGAATGCGGACATGCGCCGCCTCGCTGTCCAGGGCCAGCAGCTTCTGCTCGGCCTCCTGCACCGTCAACTTCTTGATCGACCGGCCGCTCGAGTACCAGGCCAGGCGCACCCGCGCCAGCGGGGCCTCGCTGGTCGGAATGGCGCGCCAGCATTGCTTGAGGTGCACCCTCGCCAGGCCCTCGCCGCGCAGGTGGTCGTGCAGGGCCGGGTGGCGGAAGGGCAGCACCGCCTTGGCCTCGGGGATCAGCGCCGGGGCCTGGTCGCGAATCCTGGCGGTCAGGGCAGCGAACGCCGCCTTGGCCGTATTGGCCGCCGCCACGGCCTCCATCACCGCCTCACTGGCCGCCACCAGGCCGATATAGGCGCGGGTGGCGCGGCCATCCTGGCCGTCCTGATACCAGACATCCTGGAGCGCATGGCGCAGCCATGCCTCGGCCCGCGCCTGATCCACCGGTTCGGGCTCGCCGAAGATCCAGCAGGGGCCCGGGGCGCGGGCATAGGCCTCGGCCACCGCGGCGGTGGCCTCGATCAGGACATCGAAGGCGGCCTCCAGCTCGGCCAGCAGCCGATACTCGGGGCGCTGGGCGTGCGGCGTGGTCATTCGTCTAGGAGGCCGCGTTCGGCCCGCATGACCATCTCGTCGATGGCGGTCTCATCCATGGCCGGCTCGCCGGCGATGCGATGGGTACCGTCGGCCCAGGCGCCGAGATCGATCAGCCGGCAGCGCTTGCTGCAGAAGGGGCGGTAGGGGTTGTCCTCGCGCCACTCGACCTTCTTGCAGCACTGGGGGCAGGCGACTTCCAGGGGGCGGTGTGACTGGCTCATGGGACTCCGGAAAAATCTGGTGGATATTGGGGTCAGACCCCGTCCGTTTGGGGTCTGACCCCAGGGGTTAGGCCGCGATACTGCCGGTCGAGCTCGGCGACCCGGCGGCGCATCGCGGCTTCGCTGCCGCCATTATCCAGCACGTCGTCGGCGCGGGCCAGGCGTTCGTGGCGGGGCATCTGGGCGGCGACGATGGCGCGGGCCTGGGCCTCATCCACGGTATCGCGGGCGGCGGTGCGCGCGACCTGCAGGGCCTCGGGCACGTCGATCACCAGTGCCCGGTCGACCATCGCGCTCTGCCCGGATTCGAACAGCAGCGGCGAGACCAGCAGGCCATAGGGCGCGCCGGAGGCCTGGATGCGCGTCAGATGCTCGACCAGGCGATCCCGGATGCGCGGATGGGTGACCGACTCCAGCCAGCGCCGCTCGGCCTCGTCGGCGAAGACGATGTCGCGCAGGGCGCGGCGGTTCAGGGTGGCGTCGGCGTTGAGCACCCGGTCGCCATGGCGCTCGGCGATCTCGGCCAGGGCCGGCTCTCCGGGCATCACCACCTCGCGGGCGACGTCGTCGGCGTCGACCCAGGGCGCGCCCAGCGCCGCGAAGGCCCGGGCCACGGTGGACTTCCCCGAGGCGATCCCGCCGGTCAGGCCGATGATCAGGGCCATGCTGGGCCTCCTTGTGTGTCGAAACGGCGATCACTGTCCGATGGACCCATGAGTCTATCACTCCTGGTCAGACGGCTGGCAGCATCGAAGATCTTGCCGGCTCGTACTCGGTGTCCAGCATGGCGGCGCCGTGGGCCTAGATCCCCCAGCTGACCCGAAACGATAGCCCGGTGGCCACGAAGGCCACCGAGATCAGCGTCATCGCGACGATATGCCAGCCCATCAGCGGCAGGGTGGCGGGAGAGAGCCGGGGAATGACCCGAAAGCGGGCGTGGGCGGCCACCAGGATGGTCAGCAGCAACAGCGCCAACTTGAGGCGAACAAGCTCGGCGATGGGCCCAGCGCCTGGGTCGAACCAGAGCGCAAGCGAGGGCAGCTTCTGCCAGGCCAGCCATAGCCCGGTGATGATCTGCACCAGCAGCGCGGGCATGCCGAGCCGCTCGTAGCCCTGCTCGAACCAGTGCAGGGACGCGACGTCGCGGCCCTTGAGCACGCGGGGCAGGATGGTAACGGCGAGCACCAGATGGCCGCCGGTCCAGATGGTGGCACCCAGCAGGTGCAGGAGCAGCAGGATCGCGGTCATGACGCCCTCCGTTGGCGAGAATGGTCGTCGATAATTCTACCCCGATGCGCCGGTTTGGCCATCTCCCCGAGGAGGTAGGCGGCCCGGCGTTGGCTCCAGGACTATCGCGATAGCAGCACCGCTCAAGGCTGTTCCGGCGACAGGCCTATGAGGGCCCCCCCCTCTACGACCTGACCCCGGCGTCTTTCGCTATCACCTGGCGCAATCGCCTGGCGCAATCGCCTGGCGCAATCACCTGGCGCAAACGGCGATAGTCATGGCGTGCCTTGTGGCACAATATCCGGTTCGTGAATCGACAAGGATCGCCAATGGCGTATGTGCTGGTGATGGGCGGCCTCGCCCTCTCGGTTAGCTTTACCCTGGGCTGGGCGCTGTGGCGTCTTGTTCGAGTGGCCCTGGGCTGGGTGGGCGGCGCCTCCCCCTCGGGTGCCACGAAGGTCAAGCCGCGCGCCCGCAAGCCTCAGCCCAAGCAATCTCAGCCCAAGAAGCCTCAGTCCAGGAAGCCCGCGAGCAAGGCTTCTGCGAGCAAGGCACCCGCCGCCAAGGCCGAGGCGCCGCGCCGGGCACCCGCCCGCGAGCCGGCGGCCAAGTCCGCCAGCGAACCCTGGGCCCTGACTCGCTGGCTGGCGGCGAACCGTACCTTTCTTCCCCTCACCAGCCTGGCCCTGATGCTTTACGCCCTGGGGCGCCTGGTGGGGTTCGGGCTGCAGCATCGCCCGGCACAAGTGCCGGCCTCCTTTGGCCAGGCGGTCACGGGGCTGGGCTGGGCGGCGGCGATACTCGGCGGCCTGGCAGTGCTCGCCCTGCTGGCCCGCTGGCGCTGCCGAGACTAGCCCTTGGGGTCAGACCCCACCCCCACGGGGTCTGACCCCAATACCCCCTGGGGTCTGACCCCAGTGATGCGGGGTCTGACCCCAATGATGATGAACCCGCCGGAGCCGAGTGAGTCTCACCCAGAAAGCCATCGAAGGAGTGTCATGTGCTAGCCAATATTCAGCGGTTCTTTCAGGAGATGCTCGAGGAGAGTGGCGACGGGGGCGGGCGCCAGGCGCCGAGCCTGGAGCTCGCCGCGGCGGCGTTGCTCTGCGAGGTGATGCGCGCCGATTACGCGGTCACCCCGGATGAGCTCAACACGCTGCGTGGCCAGCTGCGCAGCCACCTGAGCGTGAGTGACGAGGCCATCGACGAGCTGATGACCCTGGCCCAGCAGGAGGTGGACGCCGCCGTGGACCACTACCAGTTTGTCAGCCTGGTCAAGGAGCATTACGACTATGGCCGGCGGTGTGAGCTGGTGCGCATGATGTGGGCCCTGGCACTGGCCGATGGCGAGCGTCATCACCTGGAGGAGCATCGCATCCGTCAGCTGGCCGACCTGCTCCATGTGAGCCACGCCGATTTTATTCGCGCCAAGCTGCAGGTTCAGGCGTCGTGAGAGGCCGAATGTTCCAGAGGGTTCGCCATGCATCGCCCGGCGTTCTGAGAAATGTTCCTTGCTTGGAATATTACCCTGGATTCGGAGGTTAATTAAGAAATAAACCATGCTGATGAGAGCCTTTTCGGCATCATTATCTGAGGATGGGGCGTTATGATGCCCTGAGTATTCGGTCGCCGGGCCGAGAGTCGACCCGGCGGTGCTTGAGCGGCTATCGTTGCGTCAGGCCTCGTCGTGTGGCGAGGCCTGCGTTCTTTTCTGGGAGGGGTGGTGATGTCTCGTGAAATCGTGGTTCTAGGGGCCGGCATGGTCGGCGTATCGGTGGCCTGGCACCTGGTGCGCCAGGGGCATTCGGTGACCCTGGTGGATCGTCGTGAGCCGGGGCGCGAGACCTCCTTCGGCAATGCCGGCATCATCCAGCGTGAGTCGGTGCGCCCCTACGCCTTCCCCCGGGACCTCGGCACGCTGCTGCGGGTGATTCCCAACCGCGAGGTCGACATTCGCTACCGCCCCGCGGGCATGTTCAGCGCGGCGAGCCCGCTGCTCCAGTACTGGATCAACTCCGGCAAGTCCCGCTACGCGAAGATCGTGCCGCAGTATGCCTCGCTGATCATGCGCTGCCTGGATACCCATGCCCCGATGATCGAGGCCGCCGGCGCCGATCATCTGGTGCGCCGCGACGGCTGGCTGGAGCTCTATCACACCCAGAAGGCCTTCGATGAGCGTATCGCCGAGGCCCACGAGAATCATGATCGGTACGGGGTCGAATTCGAGGTGCTCGACGCCGCCGGCCTCTATGCCAAGGAACCCCATCTCAAGAAGGGGCTGGTGGGCGCCATCCACTGGACCCAGCCCTGGACCGTGGCCGACCCCGGCGCGTTGGTGCAGGCCTATGCCGAGCATTTCCAGCAGCTGGGCGGTCGCTTCCTGAAGGCCGAGGTCCAGGAGGTCGAGAAGGGCGGCAAGGGCTGGAAGGTGACGACCGACCGCGAGCCGCTGGAGGCCGACCAGCTGGTGGTGGCGCTGGGGCCCTGGAGCGACAAGCTGCTCTCGCGCCAGGGGATCTCGTTGCCGCTGTTCGTCAAGCGTGGCTATCACATGCACTACGCCAGCGCCGATGAGAACGCCCATCTCAATCACTGGCTGATGGATGCCGAAACCGGCTTCCTGCTCGAGCCGATGCGGGCGGGCATCCGCCTGACCACCGGTGCCGAGCTCGCCGACCTGGATGCGCCGCCGGCGTTCAAGCAGCTCAAGGCGGCAGAGCGGGCGGCCGGCAAGATCTATCCGCTGGGTGAGCGCCGCGACCCGGAGCCCTGGAAGGGCGCGCGCCCCTGCCTGCCGGACATGAAGCCGATCATCGGGCCGGCGCCGGGCCAGGAGGGAATGTGGCTGGCCATCGGCCATGGCCACCAGGGCTTTACCCTGGGGCCGGTGACCGGGCTGCTGCTGAGCCAGATGATGGCCGGCGAGACCCCCGAGGTGGATATGGCGCCATTCAGCGCCACGCGCTTCTGATCGAAGCGGGGGCCCTCTCCGGGGCTAGGGCTGGGCCTTGCGGCGCTGCTTGATCTGGTGGGTGGCGAGCTTGACCCCCAGGGTGATGATGAAGACCAGCCAGCCGGCGGTGGCCATCACATTGAACAGCAGCAGCTTCTGAACCCCGTTGAGGGGCGTGACGATCAGCTCGAAGGTAATCCCGAGCAGGAAGGCGAGAAACAGCGGCAGCGCCAGGATGTGCATCCACATCTCGGTGCGCCGCTTTCTGACGTGGTAGCGGCGCAGCAGCACCCGGGTTGGCCGGTGCACGAAGGTGACCAGCACGGTGGTGCCCAGCAGCAGCAGGGCGGCCATGGTCGGCTGTAGATTGCCCAGCTGGGCCGACAGGCTGATGGACCAGTACACGACCAGCCACATCAGGCCGGCCAGGGTGGCGGCCAGATCGGCGTAGTGGCGAACCTTGGGCATTCTCTCTCCCCCGTGGAAACTGGCCGCATGATACGGGATTTTCTAGCCGCCTGGCGAGCTCGCGCTATCTGGCGAAGCGCAGGACCAGCTGGCGGACCCAGTACCAGCGGTTGATCAGCAGGGCGGCGAAGATCAATGAGCAGCCGGCCAGCTGCAGCAGTGTCATGGTCTCGCCGTACCAGACGGCGGCCAGCAGCGCCGTCCAGACCGCCTCGAGCATCAGGATGACGGCGGCATGGCTCGGGGTGGTGAGGCCCTGGGCGTGGATCTGCAGGAAGAAGCGCAGGGTGCTGGAGAGCAGGATGCTGGCCGCCAGCCAACCGAGTATGTCGCCGCCGACCCGTTCCGGCCAGGGCTCGACCAGCGCCGAGACCAGGCTGAGCAGAATGCCCACCATGGTGAGCTGGATGGCGGAGAGGGGCAGGGCCGGCAGGTGGCGCACCACCCGGGTGTTGGCGTTGATCAGCAGCGAGAAGAGCAATGCCGAGGTGGCGATCAGCCACTGGCTGGGCTCCAGGCGCAGGCCGGCATTGAGTGACAGCAGCGCGAAGCCGAACAGCGCGATGGGCAGCGCGATCCAGGTGGTGCGCGGCGGGCGGTCGCCGAACAGCAGGCGGGCCACGACCGGCACCAGCAAGATGCCCAGGCTATTGATAAAGGCGCTCTCGCCGAGGTGGTCCGAGTAATAGAGCCCGGTGGCCCAGAAGCCCAGGGCCGCACTGAACAGCACCCCCACGCCGGCGCCGGCGGCCAGGTCCCGCCAGCCTAGCCGGCGCAGGGCGGGCAGGGCGAACAGCACCAGGATCAGCCCGGCGAGCAAAAAGCGTGTGCCGATAAACAACAGCGGCGGCAGGCCGTTGAGGGCCTCCTTGGAGAAGATCCAGCCGACGGCGGCGAGCAGGGTGACGGTGAGCAGCAGCAGGTCGGCGCGCAGCGGGCTGCGTTCCAGCGAATCGGGCATCACAAGGGGTCCTTCGGTGCAAGGGCAAGGTTGGCATGTTAGCAGACGATGTGGCCTGGGGTGCCGTGACATCGGGTCGCCGGGCTCTGCTCAGGCGGGTGGCATTCGGTATACTGGCGCCACATCGACCGAACCGCCACGACAGGAACCGCCGTGACTACCTTGACTCTGACTCGCCCCGACGACTGGCACCTCCACCTGCGCGACGACGCGGTGTTGTCCGCCGTAGTCGAGGCCTCGGCCCGACAGATGGGCCGCGCCATCATCATGCCCAATCTCAAGCCGCCGGTGACCACCACCGAGCAGGCCCTGGCCTACCGCGAGCGGATCCTGGCGGCGCTGCCCGCGGGCAGCCGCTTCGAGCCGCTGATGACGCTCTATCTCACCGACAACACCCCCGCCGAGGAAATCGAGCGCGCCCATGCCAGCGGCCTGGTGCAGGCGGTCAAGCTGTATCCCGCCGGCGCCACCACCAACTCCGCCTCCGGCGTGACCGACCTGGCGCACTGCGATGCCGCGGTCGCCGCCATGGCAAGGCTCGGCATCCCGCTGCTGATGCACGGCGAGGTGACCGACGCCGAGATCGATATCTTCGATCGTGAGGCGGTGTTTATCGAGCGGGTGCTCAAGCCCCTGCTGGAGCGCCACCCGACCCTCAAGGTGGTCTTCGAGCATATCACCACGGCCGAGGCGGCCGAGTTTGTGGCCGCCGCACCGGCCAATGTGGGCGCGACCATCACCGCCCACCACCTGCTGTTCAATCGTAACCATATGCTGGTGGGCGGCATTCGCCCGCACTACTACTGCCTGCCCATCCTCAAGCGCGAGCGGCATCGCGAGGCGCTGCTGGCGGCGGCCACCTCGGGCAGCCCGAAGTTCTTCCTGGGGACCGACAGCGCCCCCCACGCCCAGGGTGACAAGGAGAGCGCCTGTGGCTGCGCCGGGGCCTACACCGCCCCGGCGGCGATCGAGTATTACGCCACCGCCTTCGAGCAGGCCGGCGCCCTGGATCGCTTGGAAGGCTTCGCCAGCCACCATGGGCCCGACTTCTACGGGCTGCCCCGCAACGCCGACACCATTACCCTGGTGCGCGACGCCTGGCGGCTCCCCGAATCGCTGCCCTATGCCGGCGGGGCGCGCATCATCCCGCTGATGGCCGGCGAGACCCTGGAGTGGGCGTTGGTATAGCCCCGGTGATGGCGCCATCATCATGGAAATGCATCATATGTGTTGCTATTGTTAAATAAAAGCAACGTATGTGGTGCATTTTAATGAGTCTTTACGATGATTTGGCGCGTCGTCGGCGGGGCCTGGGGTTTACGCAGGCCCGACTCGCCGAGCGAATCGGCATAACACGCCAGCAATATCAACGCCTGGAGCGTGGCGGGAATCCACGCATGGATACCCTTCAGCTGGTAGCCGACGGTCTCAATGCACGCCTGGTGCTGGTTCCTTTGGAGAAGTGGTATGCCGTCAAGGCATTGCTTGATGAGGAGGGTGAAGCAGGCACTCCTCTCGATGAGGACCCCTGGCAGGGCTTGCTTGGCGAGGAGGATTGAGTGTGGCTATTTGCCCGGTGAGCGTGGCGCCGCCTTGAACCTTAACGGCAAGAAGCGCTGGGATCTGCTGGGCAAAGAGGATTTTCGGCATTGGGCCGACAATGTGGGCGTAAGTTGGCCGCTTGTCTCGACGGTTCTCGATGAGACCATGGAGATGGCCCAAGCCAGGTGGCCGGATCTATTGGCGACGCTGCCCATGACAGAACACCACCGGTGCCTCTTGCGAGAGCACTGGCGGTGCCTGTCGCCGGAATGGCGGGTCGAGCCACAGCGCTAGGCGTTGGCCGCTACCGCTCGAGACATCGAGCTCCGGTGACGTCTATAACACCTATGGCGCCGGCGAAGGCGTCAGGCGGACTGTGCCACGGTTTCACGCTGCCGGTCGCCCAGGCGGGCGACCATCGCCTCGATCATGCGGGACGAGTGCAGGGCGGCCTTCTCCAGGAATTCCTCGAAGGAGAGATGGTTGTCGCCCGCATCGGGAATGTCGGAGAGGGCGCGGATCACCACGAAGGGGCAGCCATAGAGATGGCAGGTCTGGGCGATGGCCGCGGCCTCCATCTCGGCGGCGAGCATGGTGGGGAAGCGCTGACGGGTCTGGGCCACCAGGTTGGGGCAGGCCATGAAGACATCGCCGGTGGCGATCAGCCCCTCCACGACCCGGACCTCGCCCAGGGCCTCCACGCATTCCCGGGCGAGATCCACCAGCCGCGCGTCGGGCATATAGGCCGCCGGCATGTTGGGGACCTGACCGTGCTCGTAGCCGAACACCACGGCATCCACGTCGTGGTGGCGAACCTCGCTCGAGACCACGATATCGCCGATCTCGAGTCCCTCGCCGAAGCCGCCGGCGGAACCGGTATTGATGACCACGTCCGGCTGGTACATGTCCAGCAGCAGGGTGGTGCCGACGGCGGCGTTGACCTTGCCGATCCCCGATTGGAGGATCACGACCTCGACGCCGTGCAGCCTGCCGCTGTAGAAGGTGCTGCCGACATGGGTGTGTGTCTCGCCCCCCTCGAGCAGGGAGGCGAGGCGCGCCACTTCCTGGGGCATGGCGCCGATGATGCCGATGCGCTGCATTAGAAGATTTCCGTCCATTCGTTGCGCTTGGCCAAAAAGCCCCGGGCGATCTGCTTGGCGCCCTCGAGGCTGTGGCTGGCGGCCCAGCCGCACTGCATCTCGTTGCAGGCCGGCACTTCGCTGGCCTCGAGCACATCCTCGAGGGTGTTCTCGAGCAGCTCGAGCACGCCCTCGTAGTCGTCGTGGTTGATCATCGCCACGTAGAAGCCGGTCTGGCAGCCCATGGGGCTGATATCGACCACCTTGTCGGAGTGGTTGCGCGACAGCTCCGCCATCAGGTGCTCCAGGGAGTGCAGGCCGGGCATCTCCATATGGTCCTGATTGGGCTGACAGATGCGCATGTCGTACTTGTGGATGGTGTCGCCATGCTCGCCGGTCTTGATATCCGCCAGGCGCACATAGGGGGCCTTCACCTTGGTGTGATCCAGGTTGAAGCTCTCGACGTTCATCTTGTCGCTCATCAATCAATCCTCATGCTGATGCAAAGTCTCTTTGGAGTAAGTCTCTCTGGGGTAACCCCCTGGGGTCAGACCCCTGCCCCGAGTCTCTTTGGGGTCTGACCCCGAACCCCCTGGGGTCAGACCCCTCTCTGGGGTAACCTCCTGGGGTCAGACCCCCTCTCTGGGGTAACCTCCTGGGGTCAGACCCCGAACCCCATGGGGTCTGACCCCTGCCCCGTGACCCCTGCCCCGTGAGTCTCTTTGGGGTCAGACCCCGAGCCTGGGGTAACCCTCTGGGGTCAGACCCCGAGCCCCCTGGGGTCAGACCCCGAGCCCCCCAGGGGGAGGGGCGAGTGGGGGTTAGTCGGCGTCGTGGAGGTCGGCGGCCTGGAGGGTGTTCTCCAGCAGGGTGGCGACGGTCATGGGGCCGACGCCGCCGGGGACGGGGGTGATCCAGGCGGCGCGCTGGGCGGCGGCGTCGAAGTCGACGTCGCCGATCAGGCGGCCATCCGCCTGGCGGTTGATGCCCACGTCGATGACGATGGCGCCTTCCTTGACCCATTCCCCCTTGACCAGACCCGGCTTGCCCACCGCCACGATCAGTACATCGGCGCGTCGGACCTGTTCCTCCAGGTTGCGCGTAAAGCGGTGGCAGACGGTGGTGGTACAGCCGGCGATCATCAACTCCAGGGACATGGGGCGGCCGACGATATTGGAGGCCCCCACCACGGTGGCATCCAGGCCGCGGATCGCCAGGCCGGTCTCCTCGAGCAGCGTCATCACGCCCTTGGGCGTGCAGGGCCGCAGCAGCGGCAGGCGTTGGGCCAGACGCCCCAGGTTATAGGGGTGAAAGCCATCGACGTCCTTGTCCGGGCGAATGCGCTCGAGAATGGGGCGGGCGTCGAGCTGTTCGGGGAGCGGCAGCTGGACCAGGATGCCGTCGACGGCCGGGTCGTCGTTGAGCCGGTCGACCAGCGCCTCGAGCTGTTGCTGAGAGGCGTCCGCGGGCAGCGTGTGGCGAAACGACTCGATGCCGGCCTCGACGCAGGCATTGTGCTTGTTGCGCACATAGACGGCGGAGGCGGGGTCCTCGCCGACCAGCACGACGGCAAGCCCTGGCGCGCGGCCTCCGCTGTCGCGGCGTGCCTGCACCTGGCGGGCTACCTGCTGGCGAACGCGGGCGGCTACGGCTTTGCCATCGATCAGTTGCGCGGTCATCGAGTGTCCTCTGGATGGTCGAAAAGGAAGGCGTGATTTTCGCACGCCAGGCGGGCGAAACAAAGCGCTCGAGGCGCTTATTGCATCCCGGTACTTGACGAAGGGCGAAAGTCACGTAGAATACGCATCGCTCGACGAGGCCCGTGTGGCGGCGTCCAGCCCGCTTGATCGAAACGGAGTGTAGCGCAGTCTGGTAGCGCGCCTGCTTTGGGAGCAGGATGTCGGGGGTTCGAATCCCTCCACTCCGACCATAACGTCTTGAATGTCTTGCGGTTTATTGACACTCAGGGTTGCGGCGAGGCGAGCTGAAACGTACAATGCGCCCATGGCTCAATCGGATAGAGCAACGGCCTTCTAAGCCGTAGGTTGCAGGTTCGAGTCCTGCTGGGCGCGCCAGCTTCGGTGCGGTAGCAGGAAGTGGTTCGAGTCGTTGTCGATGTGGTGGATGTAGCTCAGTGGTAGAGCCCCGGATTGTGGCTCCGGTGGTCGTGGGTTCGATCCCCATCATCCACCCCACCTCGACACAGGCAGTATCAGCAAGACAATGGTGGATGTAGCTCAGTGGTAGAGCCCCGGATTGTGGCTCCGGTGGTCGTGGGTTCGATCCCCATCATCCACCCCATGTCTTGACCCTCCCGATTGACCCCTCTAGGCTGTTCCTTTCAGGCCTCAGGCCGTTATTTTCAGACCGCCATTTTCAGGCCGTTCCTTTCAAGCTGTCGTTTCCAGATTGTTCCTTTCAAGTTGTCGTTTCCAGATTGTTCCTTTAAAGCTGTCGTTTCTGTTGTTTTCAGACTGCTTTTTTTGAATTGCTCTTTTTCGCTCGTTTCTCTCGAACGGCTTCTTCTTCGGTCAGTTTTTCTCGTCAGCCAGTTTTTCAGTCAGTCTGGTTTTTTATCGGTACGGCGCGGCATACGGCACGCGGTCGCTCAGGCGTCGGCGTTTTTTGGCATGGATGCGGCGTCGGTCCTTGTAATCGCTCGCCTTGCCCCCATTTCTTCCCCCTCGGCGCTTGCCAGTGCCGCACGGGATTCATAAAATCATCCCCTTGATTTTTCATTCACGCAATCAACACAGTGCCCCAGTCGGTAGAGGACATTTCATGCAAGTTTCCGTCGATACGACCTCCCAGATCGAACGCCGCATCACGGTCCAAGTGCCGGCCGCCGAAATCGATGAGGCCGTCAACACTCGCCTCAAGGATGCCGCCAAGAACGTTCGTATGGACGGGTTTCGTCGGGGCAGGGTGCCGATGTCGGTGATCCGTCAGCGCTACGGCAGCGAAGTACGCAACGAGGTGGTCGGGGAAGTGATGCGTGAGCGTTACATCCGCGCCATCACCGAGAACGAGCTCAACCCGGCCGGCATGCCCCAGATCGAAGCCACCGTCAACGAGGCGGGCAAGGATCTGGAGTTCGTGGCGACCCTGGAGACCTACCCCGAAGTCGAGCTGGCGCCCATCGAGGGCACCGACGTCGAGCGCCCCGTGGTCGAAGTGACCGAGGCCGATCTCGACGAGATGATCGACACCCTGCGCAAGCAGAACGCCGATTGGGAAGACGTCGAGCGTGCCGCCGAGGATGGCGACCAGCTGACCATCGACTTCCAGGGCTTCCTGGGCGATGAGCCCTTCGAGGGCGGCAGCGCCGAAGGCCATGACCTGGTCATCGGCTCCAACAGCTTCATCCCCGGCTTCGAGGAGCAGCTGATCGGCGCCAAGGCCGGCGACGACAAGGAAATCAAGGTCACCTTCCCGGAGGACTACCAGGCCGAGAACCTGGCCGGCCAGGAAGCGACCTTCAAGGTCACTGTCCACGCGGTGAAGGGCAAGGCCCTGCCCGAGATCGATGCCGAGTTCATCGCCAAGTTTGGCGTCGAGGACGGCGATCTCGAGGCTTTCCGCACCGAGGTCAAGAAGAACATGACCCGCGAGGCCGCCCAGGCGGTGGACAACCGCGTCAAGCAGCAGGTGCTCACCGCGCTGCAGAAGGCCAACGAGATCGCCGTGCCCCAGGCTCTGGTCCAGCAGGAGACCGATGGCCTCAAGCGCCAGGCGGCCCAGCAGTTCGGCCTGGGCGAGGACTTCGATGTCTCCCAGCTGCCCAACGAGCTGTTCGAAGAGCAGGCCAGGAGCCGCGTCGAGGTCGGCCTGCTGCTGGCCGAGGTGATCAAGGTCAACGAGCTCGAGGCCAGCGACGACGAGATTCGCGCCAAGGTCCAGGAGCTCGCCGAGCAGTATCAGGAGCCCGAGCAAGTGGTCGAGCACTACATGGGCGACGACCAGCTCAAGACCCAGGTCAAGTCCGCGATTCTCGAAGAGAAGGCCGTGGACGTGCTGCTCGGTCAGGCCAGCGTCCAGGACGTCGAGATGTCCTACCAGGACGTGCTGGCGGCGGCCCAGCAGCAGGAAGAAGCCGACGAGGAAGACAGCAGCGAAGCGGCCAGCGAGGAACAGAGCCAGGCCTGATCGATGCCCGGCGCCCCGGCCGCTGCCGGGGCGCCGTTCCTCTTCGCTTCCATTCATCGGATGCAAGGACAACACGCAATGAGCAACGAGTTCGATATCCAGAACGCCGGTGGCCTGGTGCCCATGGTGGTCGAGCAGAGCGCGCGCGGCGAGCGTTCCTACGACATCTATTCCCGCCTGCTCAAGGAGCGTGTGATCTTCCTGGTGGGTCCGGTGGAAGACTACATGGCCAACCTGGTGGTGGCGCAGCTGTTGTTCCTGGAGTCCGAGAACCCGGACAAGGACATTCATCTGTACATCAACTCCCCGGGTGGGTCGGTGACCGCCGGCATGTCGATCTACGATACCATGCAGTTCATCAAGCCCGATGTGTCCACCGTGTGCATCGGCCAGGCGGCCAGCATGGGCGCGCTGCTGTTGGCCGGCGGGGCGCCGGAGAAGCGCTTCTGCCTGCCCAACTCGCGCATGATGATCCACCAGCCGCTGGGCGGCTATCAGGGCCAGGCCTCGGACATCGAGATCCACACCCGTGAGATCCTCGGCATCCGCGACAGGCTCAACCATATCCTCGCCCAGCACACCGGTCAGGATATCGACACCATCGCCCGGGATACCGACCGTGACAACTTCATGGACGGTCGCCAGGCGGTGGAGTACGGCCTGATCGATGCCATGCTGGATAAGCGGCCCACATCCTGATAGCGTGATTTGTAAAATACGCTGATTGTTTCCGGCGGTGCATGCCGCCGCTGCGAGCGCGGTGGCGTCGGCACTGGCGGGCGCCACCACTATGAAAAGAGGTAAGCGAATGGCTGACGGCAAAGGCAAGGACGACGGTGGCAAGCTGCTCTACTGCTCGTTCTGCGGCAAGAATCAGAACGAGGTACGCAAGCTTATTGCCGGCCCGTCCGTCTATATCTGTGATGAGTGTGTCGACCTCTGCAATGACATCATTCGCGAGGAGGTGCTCGATGCCGATGCCGAGAGCGACGACGAGCGTCTGCCGACGCCTCGTGAGATCCGTCACACCCTCGATGATTATGTGATCGGCCAGGATCGCGCCAAGATGGTGCTGTCCGTTGCCGTCTATAACCACTACAAGCGCCTGAGTTCCGACGTCAAGAAAGACGATGTGGAACTGGGCAAGTCGAACATCCTGCTGATCGGCCCCACCGGCAGCGGCAAGACGCTGCTGGCCGAGACCATGGCGCGGCTGCTCAATGTGCCGTTTACCATCGCCGATGCCACCACGCTGACCGAGGCCGGCTACGTGGGCGAGGATGTCGAGAACATCATCCAGAAGCTGCTGCAGAAGTGCGACTACGACGTGGAGAAGGCCGAGCGCGGCATCGTCTACATCGACGAGATCGACAAGGTCTCGCGCAAATCCGACAACCCCTCGATCACCCGGGACGTGTCGGGCGAGGGCGTTCAGCAGGCGCTGCTCAAGCTGATCGAGGGCACCACGGCCTCGATTCCGCCCCAGGGCGGCCGCAAGCATCCGCAGCAGGAGTTCCTGCAGGTCGATACGACCAATATGCTGTTTATCGTCGGCGGGGCCTTCGCGGGCCTGGAGAAGGTCATCCGTGACCGCGTCGAGAAAGGCGGCATCGGCTTCAATGCCGAGGTCAAGAGCAAGGAAGACGGCAAGCCGGTGGGGGATACCCTGGCCACCGTGGAGCCCGAGGATCTGGTCAAGTTCGGCCTTATCCCCGAGTTCGTCGGGCGTCTGCCGGTGATCGCGACCCTGACCGACCTCACCGAAGAAGCGCTGATCGAGATCCTGACCGAGCCCAAGAACTCGCTTCTCAAGCAGTATGCCAAGCTGTTCGAGATGGAAGGCGTGGAGCTGGAATTCCGTGACGACGCCCTGCGCGCGGTGGCCGACAAGGCCATGGCACGCAAGACCGGCGCCCGGGGTCTGCGCTCGATTCTCGAGTCGGTGCTCCTCGACACCATGTACGAGATCCCCTCCCTGGAGGGTGTCAGCAAGGTGGTGATCGACGCCTCGGTGATCAAGGGCGAAAGCGAGCCGCTGCTGATCTATTCCCAGCGGCAGGAAGCCGCCAGCGACGGCACCGACGGCTGAATGACCGGGGGCTGACCCCACGGGAGCGCCTCGCCTCCACCGCCGGCCCGGCCGGCGGTGGAGGCCCGGCGGCTCCCGTTTTTTTTGCCCTCTCGATTCCTGCCTTGCAAAGTTACCCGATCGCCCCCATTCCACGGGGCATTCCTTCGTTTTCTCTTGAGGTACGCCTGCGATGCAGCAGAATGCTGATCAGACCCTGAGTCTGCCCCTTTTGCCGCTGCGGGACGTGGTCGTCTACCCGCAGATGGTCATTCCCCTCTTTGTGGGTCGCGAGAAGTCGATCCAGGCCCTCGATGCGGCCATGAGTGCCGACAAGCGGGTCCTGCTGGTGGCCCAGCGTGAGGCCAGCAAGGACGACCCGGACCGCGATGACCTGTTCGCCATCGGCACCGTCGCCGAGATCATGCAGCTGCTCAAGCTTCCCGACGGCACCGTCAAGGTGCTGATCGAGGGTGTCTCCCGTGCCGACGTGGGCGAGCTGGAGGCCGGCGAGACCTACACCAGCGCCGAGGCGCTGCTGCGCGAGAGTACGCCGCTGTCCGAGCGCGAGCAGGAGTCCCTGGTGCGCGTGCTGCTCAACCAGTTCGAGCAGTACGTCAAGATGTCGAAGAAGGTGCCCAACGAGGTGCTCAACTCGCTCTCCGGCATCGAAGACCCGAGCCGCCTGGTGGACACCATCTGCGCGCACCTGTCCCTGAAGATCGATGACAAGCAGCAGCTGCTGGAGATGGACAAGGTCCGGGACCGCATCGAGCACCTGATGGCGCTGATCGAGTCCGAGATCGACCTGATGCAGGTGGAGAAGCGCATCCGCTCCCGGGTCAAGGAGCAGATGGAGAAGTCCCAGCGCGAGTACTATCTCAACGAGCAGATGAAGGCCATCCAGAAGGAGATGGGCGAGCTCGAGGACGTGCCCAACGAGGCCGAGAAGTACGAGCAGGCCATCGACGAGTCCGGCATGCCCAAGGAGGCCCACGAGAAGGCCGTCCAGGAGCTGGGCAAGCTGAAGATGATGTCACCCAACTCCGCCGAGGCCACGGTGGTGCGCTCCTACCTGGACTGGCTGGTAGCGGTGCCCTGGAAGAAGCGCACCCGGGTCAAGCATGACCTGGCCAACGCCCAGAAGGTGCTCGACGAGGACCACTACGGCCTGGACGAGGTCAAGGCCCGGATCCTCGAATACCTGGCGGTGCACAAGCGGGTCAAGAAGCTCAAGGGCCCGGTGCTGTGCCTGGTGGGCCCGCCCGGGGTCGGCAAGACGTCGCTGGGCAAGTCGATCGCCCGGGCCACCAACCGCAAGTATGCGCGTCTGGCGCTGGGCGGGGTGCGCGACGAGTCCGAGGTCCGCGGTCACCGGCGCACCTACATCGGCTCGCTGCCGGGCAAGATCATCCAGCGCATGTCCCGCGCCGGGGTCAAGAACCCGCTGTTTCTGCTCGATGAAGTCGACAAGCTCGGCATGGACCACCGCGGGGATCCTTCCTCGGCGCTGCTCGAGGTGCTCGACCCCGAACAGAACGATACCTTCAGCGACCACTATCTCGAGCTGGATTACGACCTCTCCGAGACGCTGTTCATCTGTACGGCCAACTCCATGAACATCCCGGGGCCGCTGCTGGACCGCATGGAGGTGATCCGCCTGCCCGGCTACACCGAGGACGAGAAGCTGGCCATCGCCAAGCGCTACCTGGTGCCCAAGCAGCTCACGGCCAACGGCTACAAGACGGATGAGCTGGCCTTCTCCGACGAGGCCCTGCTCGAACTGATCCGCTATTATAGTCGCGAGGCCGGGGTGCGCGAGCTGGAGCGTCAGGTCGCCAAGGTCTGTCGCAAGGTGCTGCGCGAACGCCTCGAGAAGGAAGGCAAGGAGGGCGCCCTGGCGCCGATGCTGCTGGCCGCCGGGGATATCGAAGAGTATGCTGGCGTGCGTCGTTACAGCTACGGGCTGGCCGACCAGGAGAATCAGGTCGGCCGCGTGACCGGCCTGGCCTGGACCTCCGTGGGCGGCGAGCTGCTCAATATCGAGTCGGTGGTGACCCCCGGCAAGGGGCGCATCAACAAGACCGGCTCGCTGGGCGATGTGATGAAGGAATCGGTGAGTGCCGCCCATACCGTGGTGCGGGCCCGGGCCCTGGCCCTGGGCATCGACCCCGAGCGCTTCGAGAAAGAAGACCTGCACATCCACGTGCCGGAAGGGGCCACCCCCAAGGACGGCCCCAGTGCCGGGGTCGGCATGGTCACGGCCATGGTCTCCGCCTATACGGGTCGCCCCGTGTGCTGCGACGTGGCCATGACCGGCGAGGTCAATCTGCGTGGCGAGGTGATGCCGATCGGCGGCCTGAAGGAGAAATTGCTGGCCGCCAGGCGCGGTGGTATAAAGACCGTGCTGGTACCCGAGGAAAATCGCCGGGACCTCAAGGAGGTACCGGATAATATCAAGGAGGCCCTGGATATCCGACCGGTACGCTGGATCGATGAGGTGCTTGAGGTGGCTTTAGTTAAATTGAATGAAGAGTCCGAGCCGGAGTCTCATTCCGAGGAAGCCTCTCCGGTGCCATCAATGATCAGCACACATTAAGGCGAATTTCCCCACCATTATTCGATTCAAAGCCCGATATGGTGGGGCTTTAACCTGATTATTGCTTGACAGCGCTTTCTCCGCATTGCTATAAATTACCGCATGCTGTGATCGCGCTTGTTAGCTAAAATGCCGGTTCGATCAGGGTCAATTTACGAAAAAGTCAAGGGGTGAAGTGTGAACAAATCTGAGCTGATCGAAGCTATCGCCGCATCTGCCGATATTCCCAAGGCCTCCGCCGCTCGTGCCCTGGATGCCATGGTGGATTCCGTGACCGATAGCCTGAAGAACGGCGACAGCGTTTCCCTCGTCGGCTTCGGCACCTTCCATGTGAAGGAGCGTGCCGCGCGCACCGGTCGCAACCCCCAGACCGGCCAGCCTATCGAGATCAAGGCGGCCAAGGTGCCCGGCTTCAAGGCCGGCAAGGCGCTGAAGGATTCCGTCAACTGATTCTGCGTCGACCGGGAGACGCGCGCCCGAGGCGCCGCTGATGGTTTGTCGCTGATGGTTGATTGATACAGGCGCACCGCCCTCGGCGGTGCGCCTGTCTTCGTTATTGGCGAGCGTTTTTCCGTACCCATTTTGAGGCAACATTTTCGAGGCCTGCATGCTGCAAAGTATTCGAGACCGCTCCCAGAGCTGGGGAGCCAAGATCATCATCGGGGCAGTGGTCGTGACCATGGCGATGTTCGGCGTGGATTCGCTGGTAGGCCTGCTGGGCCATAGCGGCGACGAGGTCGCCGAGGTCAACGGCGAGCCCATCATGCGTCAAGATCTCGAGCTATCGGTACAGCGGGCCATCCGCAGCGGCCAGGTGCCGGCGGAGCAGGAGCGTGCCCTGCGTGGTCAGATGCTCGACGAGCTGATCACCACCGAGCTGTTGAACCAGTATGCCGAGGAAGGCGGGCTGCACCTCTCCGAGGACCAGCTCGACCAGATCATCGTCTCGCTCCCCGAGTTCCAGGACCAGGACGGGCGCTTCGACCAGGAACTGTTCCGCAACCGCCTGGCCAGCGCCGGCTACACGCCGGTGGGCTTTCGCGACCAGCTGCGCGCCGACATGAAGCAACAGCAGCTGCAGCAGGGGCTGGCCTTCAGCGACTTCAGCCTGGACAGCGAGCAGCAGCGCCTGGCCAGTCTGCAGCGCCAGACGCGAAGCTTCCGGCATGCCGCCCTGGGCGTCGACTCCCTCGACCAGGAGATCGCGCCCTCCGATGACGCCATCGAGGCGTATTACGCCGAGCACCAGGACCGCTTCCGCCGGCCCGAGCAGGTGCGCCTGAACTATGTCCTCATCGACCGCCAGGCCATGGCCGAGCAGGTCGAGGTAGACGAGCCGGCGCTGCGGGATGCCTGGCAGGAGCAGACGGCCAACGCCGATCGCCGCCTCTCCCATATCATGCTGAGCTTCGGCGACGAGCGCAGCCGCGAGGAAGCGGTGGCCGAGCTCGAGTCGGTGCAGGCGCGCCTCGCCGACGGCGAAGCGTTTGCCGACCTGGCCGCCCGGGTCTCCGACGACACCGTCTCCGCCGAGCAGGGGGGCGATCTCGGCGTGGTCAGCCGCGGCTTCTTCGGCGAGGCCTTCGACGAGGCCGCCTTCTCGCTGGATGAGGGCGAGGTGTCCGACATCGTCGAGACCGACAACGGCCTGCACCTGCTGACCGTGACCGGCCTGGAGCGCGAGTCGTTCGCCTCGATGCGCGACGACCTGCGCCGTCAGCTGGCCAGGGAGCGGGTGTCCGGGGAGTTCAACGACCGGGTCCAGCAACTCATCGACGAGAGCTTCGCCGCCGACGACCTGCGCAGCGTCGCCGAGGACGTGGGCCTCGAACTCCAGTCCAGCGACTGGGTATCGCGGGACAGCGCCGAGGGCGTGCTCGCCGAGCCGGGCGTGATGACCCAGGCCTTCAGCGAGGACGTGATCGAAGAAGGCTACAACAGCGAGGTGATCGAGCTGGACAGCGACCGCCGGTTGGTGCTGCGCGCCGACGAGCACCGCGAGGCCACCACGCTCCCCCTCGCCGAGGTGCGTGACGAGGTCGTGGCCGAGGTCGAAGCCCAGCAGCGTCGCGACGCCCTGAGCGCCCGGGCCGACCAGCTGGTCGAGACATTGAACGAGGGCGGCTCGGCCGACCTCGCCTGGCAGCGGGCCGATGGCGTCAGCCGCCAGGACACCCACGGGCTGTCCCAGGCGGTGATCACCGCGGCCTTCCGGCTACCGGCCCCCGAAGGCGACGCCGCCGTATACGGCAAGGTCGTCGACGGCGAACGCGCCGTGGTCATCGCCCTGGAGGCCGTCGGCGAAGGCGAGGTCGACGAAGAAGTCGAAGGCTTCGTCGCCAGCATGTCCCAGCGCCTGCGCGCCCAGGCCGCCATTCAAGGCCTGATCGAACACCTGCGCAGCGAAGCCAAGATCGAGAGATAACCTCCCCCTTGGGGTCAGACCCCATCGTAGCGTGGGGTCAGACCCCATACCCCCGGGGTCTGACCCCCATGCCTACGCTGCCGGATGCGCCTTCGGCTATCCCCCCTTGGGGTCAGACCCCATCGGAGCGTGGGGTCAGACCCCATACCCCCGGGGTCTGACCCCCGTGTTTACCCCCGTGTTTATTAGCATGTCTTCAGCCGGGGCTCGCCGTCGTCTTCGACGACGATTTCCCAGCCCTGGCCGGGCTGCCAGTCGCCCAGCACGATGCGTCGGGCGGGTTGTCCGTCGACCTCGAGGTCATGCACCGCCGGGCGGTGGGTGTGGCCGTGGATCAGGGTGGTGACGCCGTGCGCCGCCATGGCCTTGACGACTTCCCTGGGGGTGACATCCATGATGTCCTCGGCCTTGTTGGAGTTGGCCTCGCCGGACTGCTCGCGCAGCTGCCTGGCCAGGGCGATGCGCTCCTGGATCGGCATCGACAGCACCTGCGCCTGCCATTGCGGGTCCCGGGCCTGGGCGCGGAAGGCCTGGTAGGCCGTATCGCGCGTGCACAGGCTGTCGCCGTGCATCAGCAGCACCGGGGTGTCGCCCAGCCGGATAAGGCTGGGGTCGGGCAGCAGGGTGGCGCCGGCCTCCCGGGCGAAGCGTTCGCCGAGCAGGAAGTCGCGGTTGCCGTGCATCAGGTAGATCGCGGTGCCGGCGTCGGCCAGGCGGCGCAGCGCCTTCGCGACTCGCTTCGCCAGGTCGGCGTTGCCGGTGGGGTCGACGCCGACCAGGTCCAGCAGGTCATCCCCGATCCAGGCCTCGAAGAAATCGCCGAGGATATACAGCGCGTCCGCGCCGCGGGCTCGCGTCTGTAGCCAGTGCAGAAAGCCCTCGGTGATCGCGGGGGCGCCAGGGTGCAGGTGCAGGTCGGAAATCAGCAGGGTGGCCATGGTGAAGGGTTCCCGGTTCGGCGGCAGAGGGCAAGACGCCCGCATGAAGCGGGCGCCAGGTGGGGCAGGATGGAGGCGGCTCAGTCCTCCTTGACGTAGGCCTTCTTGATGACCACGTCCTCGGCGGGCACATCGGCGTGCATGCCGCGGCGAGTGGTGGCGACGTTCTTGATCTTCTCGACCACGTCCATGCCGTCGACCACGCGGCCGAAGGCGCAGTAGCCCCAGCCCTGGATGGACTTGCCGCTGTGGTTGAGGAAGCTGTTGTCGGCGATGTTGATGAAGAACTGGGCGGTGGCGGAGTGGGGGTCCTGGGTGCGGGCCATGGCCAGGGTGCCCACCTCGTTGGCCAGGCCGTTGTCGGCCTCGTTCTCGATGGGGTCACGGGTCGGCTTCTGGTTGAAGTCCTCGTCGAAGCCGCCGCCCTGGACCATGAAGCCCTCGATCACGCGGTGGAAGAGGGTGCCGTCATAGAAGCCGTCGCGCACATACTGTTCGAAGTTGGCGGCGGTCTTGGGGGCCTTCTCGTGGTTGAGCTCGACGTGGATGTCACCGAAGGTGGTCTGCAGTACGATCATGCGTAAGGTCCTGTGCAATAAAGGGGCGCTGCCTTGGCGTTGCCCATGGGCGTGGCGCTATAATACCGGTTTTGCCTCGCTGCGCGAAACAAGCCCGACGTCGGCTTGAACGCTGCGGCGAGGGGCGCCGGGGATGAGCCGAAGAGGAGGTCCTATGCCAGGGATGGCATCGGTAGCGCCCAGGGAGGGGTTCACAGCGCCTCCTCGCAGGCTCGTCGCCGGAACAGCCCCGAGCAGTGAAGGCCACTGTCAACGGCCCCCGGACCGCACTCCAACCAGAGGTTGTTTTCCCAACCATGACCACCGACACCACCAGCGCGCCGAACTTTATTCGCAACCAGATTCGTGACGAGATCGAGGCCGGCCGTGACGGCAAGATCGTGACCCGCTTCCCGCCGGAGCCCAACGGCTTCCTGCACATCGGGCACGCCAAGTCGATCTGCCTCAACTTCGGCCTGGCCGAGCAATTCGGTGGTGACTGTCATCTGCGCTTCGATGACACCAACCCGGCGAAGGAAGAGCAGGCGTATATCGACGCCATCAAGGAAGACGTCAACTGGCTGGGCTTTCAGTGGAGCGGCGAGGTGCGCTTCGCCTCCGACTACTTCGACCAACTCTACGCCTGGGCCCAGCACCTGATCGGCGAGGGCAAGGCCTATGTCGACGACCTCTCCCCGGACGAAATCCGCGAGTACCGTGGCACCCTGACCCAGCCGGGGCGCCCGAGCCCCTATCGCGAGCGCTCCCCCGAGGAGAACCTCGACCTGCTGGAGCGCATGCGCCGCGGCGAGTTCGCCGAGGGCGAGAAGGTGCTGCGGGCCAGGATCGACATGGCCTCGCCCAACATCAATATGCGCGACCCGATCCTCTACCGCATTCGCCATGCCAGCCACCACCAGACCGGCGACAAGTGGAAGATCTATCCCTCCTACGACTTCACCCATGGCCAGTCCGACGCCATCGAGGGGATCTCCCACTCCATCTGCACCCTGGAGTTCGAGGACCATCGCCCGCTCTACGAGTGGTTCCTGGCCAACCTGCCGGTGCCGGCGACGCCGCGTCAGATCGAGTTCGCCCGGCTCAACCTGAACTACACCCTGACCTCCAAGCGCAAGCTCAAGCTGCTGGTGGACCAGGAGATCGTGGATGGCTGGGACGACCCCCGCCTGCCGACCATCTCCGGGATGCGCCGCCGGGGCTACACGCCGGCCTCGGTTCGCAAGTTCTGCGATATGATCGGCGTGACCCGCGCCGACGGCGGCCTGGTCGAGATCGGTATGCTCTATCACGCGATCCGCTCGGACCTCGAGGACAACGCGCCCCGGGCCATGGCCGTGCTCAAGCCCCTCAAGGTGGTGCTGACCAATGTGCCCGAGGGGCATGAAGAGACCTATGCGGTGCCCGGCCACCCGGCGCGGGACGACATGCCCGTGCGCCAGATTCCCTTCGGGCGGGAGCTGTATATCGACCAGGACGACTTCATGGAGGAGCCGCCCAAGAAGTTCTTCCGCCTGGCGCCGGGCAAGGAGGTGCGCCTGCGCAACTCTTACGTGATCCGCTGCGATGAGGTAATCAAGGACGCCGCCGGCGAGGTCAGCGAGCTGCGCTGCTCCGTGGACTTCGACACCCTGGGCAAGAACCCCGAGGGGCGCAAGGTCAAGGGCGTGATCCACTGGGTCAGCGCCGAACACGGGGTACCCATGGAGGTGCGGCTCTACGACAACCTCTTCCTGGAAGAGCAGCCGGACAAGGACAAGGATGCCGACTTCCTCGAGCACCTGAACCCCGAGTCGCTGGTGGTGCGCCAGGCCATCGGCGAGCCCAGCCTGGCCGAGGTGACGCCCGAGAGCCGCTTCCAGTTCGAGCGGGTGGGCTACTTCTGCGCCGACCGTCATGCCTGCCGCGATGGCAAGCTGGTGTTCAACCGCACCGTGAGCCTCAAGGACACCTGGGCCAAGACACAGAAGAAAGAGGCGCAGAAGCAGGAGGCGCAGAAGTCAGAGTCCGGGAAGCCAGAGCCCGGGAAGCCAGAGTCCGGGAAGCCAGACGCGCAGAAGAAGGGCTGAGCATGACCGATATGCAGATCTACAACACGCTGACCCGCCGCAAGGAAGCCTTCACGCCCATCGACCCGGGCAAGGTGCGGATGTATGTCTGCGGCATGACCGTCTATGACTACTGCCACCTGGGCCATGCCCGGGTGATGGTGGCCTTCGACGTGATCACCCGCTACCTGCGCCACCGGGGCTATGACGTTACCTATGTGCGCAACGTCACCGATATCGACGACAAGATCCTGCGTCGGGCCGATGAGAACGGCGAGTCGATCGCCTCGCTCACCGAGCGCATGATCGGGGCGATGCACGAGGACGAGGCGCGCCTCGGGGTGCTGCCGCCGGACCAGGAGCCCCGGGCGACCCGGCATATCGATGATATCGTCGCCATGATCGAGACCCTGATCGCCAAGGACTACGCCTATGCGGCGCCCAACGGCGATGTCTACTATCGGGTGCGCCGCTTCGAGGGCTACGGCAAGCTCAACAACCGCGACCTCGATGAGATGCGCTCCGGCGCCCGCATCGAGGTCGATGAGCACAAGGAAGACCCCCTGGACTTCGTGCTCTGGAAGGCCGCCAAGCCCGGCGAGGCGAGCTGGCCGTCGCCCTGGGGCGAGGGGCGCCCCGGCTGGCATATCGAATGCTCGGCCATGTCGAAGTGCTGCCTGGGCGAGACCTTCGACATCCACGGCGGCGGGCCGGACCTGACCTTCCCGCACCATGAGAACGAGATCGCCCAGTCCGAGGCGGCCAACGGCAAGCCCTTCGTCAACACCTGGATGCACGCCGGGGCGGTGCGGGTGGACCACGAGAAGATGTCCAAGTCGCTGGGCAACTTCTTCACCATTCGCGAGGTGCTCGAGCACCACGACCCCGAGGTGGTGCGCTACCTGCTGGTGGCCAGCCACTACCGAAGCGCCATCAACTATGCCCCGGAGGCCCTGGCGGACGCCCGCAAGTCCCTGGAGCGTTTCTACAATTCTCTGGAAGGGCTGTCTCTCGACGGGCTGTCTCCTGAAGCGGCGTCTCTCGATGAGGGGACGCTTGCCGGGGAGGCGCAGAGCGATATCGCCCAGCGCTTCGCCGCGGCCATGGATGACGACTTCAACACCGCCGGGGCGCTCTCGGTGCTCTTCGACCTGGCCCGGGAGCTGAATCGGGCCAGGAAGGAGGCCCCCGACCGGGCGCCGGCCCTGGCCGCCGAACTCCGGCGGCTGGGCGGTATCCTGGGCCTGCTGCAGCAGGATCCGGCGTCCTTCCTCAAGGCCGGCGCCGGCGAGCTGCCGCTCACGGAGGCGCAGATCCAGGCGCGGATCGACGCCCGGGCCGCGGCCAAGAAGGCCAGGGACTTCGCCGCCGCCGACGCCATCCGCGATGAACTCGCCGCCCTGGGCATCATCCTCAAGGACTCCCGGGAAGGCACCGGCTGGGTCTTCGAGAAGCCCACGGACTAGGTCGTCCGCCGCACCCCGAACGCTTCTCACTGGAAAGCCATAACGCCCGGCCCCGGCGCTTACCGGGGTCGGACGTTGTGGTAGCTGAGATGGCAGCGAGAGGTTATCCGATCCAGAGGCTGCGGTTGGCTTTCTGAAGAGAATCCAGGCGGTGCGCTATTTCTCGACGCACACTCGTGCTAACCCCCAGTGTCTTGGCCACTTCATTCCATTCGTTGATCGCCGTTACCACTTCCTCGATAACCTGTCTGGCCTCGTGCCAGCGAGCGAACCCGGCCTGGTCGGCCAGTGACTGAATGACCTGTAACGGTGGATTCTTGCCGTGTCCCATAAAGGCGGTGGCATGCTCATCATAAGGACCAGGACTGAAGGTGAGGTCATATCCGGGGGAGAGGCGCCACCGGCCATCATCCTGCAGCAGAAAGGCCCAGTTCTTGCTGTGATCGTCCTGATTGCAGGCGAAGAGGTTGAAGATGGCTCGTCGAAACAGTGCGCTGCCGACGGCGGGACTGCCACAGAGGACCTGGCCGGCTTTGATCAGGTCTTCGTAGTCAAGCGATGGCAGGCGGAAGTCAGCATCCAGCAGGCCGCAGGCACTGCTCATGTGGTAGCGCCCCTGCGGGTTGCAGTCGAAGCGGCGTAATGCCAGCCAGGCCACTGCCGGAGAGCCCGCGGGAGGAGAGATGAGCTGCCAGTCTGGTGTTTCTATGCCAGCCTGTTTGGCCAGGGCCAAGTAGGCCGCTTCGCACAACCCTTCTTCATGTCCCAGCGCCAGGGCGTTGGAAGTGAACTTGATCAACCACGGCTCCAGTTCCGGGTGAGGGCGAGTGCTGGCCCGATCGGTAGCGCCCGGCGACAGATAGACCTGGGCCTTGGGGCGTGCGCCGCCCGAGCTGCCGGCCTGGGCCAGGGCAGCGAGCACCGTGTCTGTCTGGCCCTCGAAGAGTCGTCGAGCCTGTTCACCCAGCTCGCCCAGGCGACTCCAGTGATCGGCTTCGCCCTCATCGACAAGCGGTGCTGCTGGATAGTAACTGAGCGCCCCCATACCATCCTCCCCGACGAAAGCCAGCCGGTCCATGGCTGTCACGGCATGTGGTGGAATGCCGTGCTGCCGAAACAGCCGGTCCATCAGCATCAGGCCCCAGCCATCTGGTAGTGAATCGGCAAACAGGCCGTGGAGTCCCTTGTGGGGGGATGGCGGGGCCGCGTGCAGGCGTGTGTCGAAGGGGAGGTGAAACGGCGACAAGCTGTGCTGCTGACGACAGTAGGCCTCGTCGTACTGGAAGAAGACACCCTGCCTGTTTTGGGCCAGGCGGCCGACGAACACCTGGCGACCATCGCTGAGGCGGCGGCGCACCTCCAGCTGCCGGATGGGCCTGAAATCACTCGTCACGCAGTACCTCCTCGATGCTGCGAGGCATGGCCGGCCTGGGCGCGGTCAGCTCCGCTATAGGCTCCAGGCGATCCACGCTTTGCCATAGCAGCAGAAACTGACGCAGCGAAATCTGGCCGGTCGTCTCGAATCGCTTGATCGTGGGGGCCGGCACACCGCTGCGCTCGGCGAGAGCGGCGCGTGATAGTTTCTGCTCTCGGCGACGCTGTCGAACCGCCCTCGCCAGGTCGTGCTGGACATCGCTGGCCGTCAGTAATGTGAGTCGCATGACAGTCCTTTTAGACATTATACTATCTGATTTTTCTTTATTTGTTCCTTTTTAGATATGATAGTATCTTTTTTTGTTTGAGCAAGGAAGCGCTGGAGGAGGGCATTGAACAGCCTGGAGTGGGCAGAAGACCTCGATGGCGAGGTGAGGTATGTTCTACTCCCTTGTACATCTTATTGTTGCAGGTCTGTCATGGTCAGGAAGTCGAAGGAGTCAGCACGGGGCTCGGTCAGTCTCGAGGCGTTCGGCGAGTCGCCGGCGCCTGAGGGTCGAGTCATCAGGGGGCTGGTGCTGAGCGTAGTGCTTGGACTGCTGCTGGGTGGCTGTACCCTGCCTTCCCTGGAAGGGCGGAGCATGACCCGGGCGCTACCCCTTGAGCAGGCCCGTGATACCACCCTGGGACGGCTGGTATTGGACAAGGTGGACCGCCATCCCGCGCGCAGCGGCATCCACCCACTGAGTGATGCCCACGAGGCCTTTGCCGCCCGAATGCTGCTGGCGGAGTCCGCCGAGCAGACCCTCGACCTGCAGTACTACATCTGGCACAACGACACCTCGGGTAGCCTGCTGTTCGACGCCGCGCGACGCGCCGCCGACCGGGGTGTCAGGGTCAGGCTGCTGCTGGACGACAACAACACCCTGGGGCTGGACGACACCCTGGCGGCCCTGGACGCCCACCCGAACATCGAGGTGCGTCTCTTCAATCCCTTCGTGGTGCGCTCGCCCCGGGCCATCGGTTATGTGACCGACTTTTCCCGCGCCAACCGCCGCATGCACAACAAGTCGTTCACCATCGACAACCAGGTCACCATCATCGGCGGGCGAAACGTCGGCGACGCGTATTTCGGCGCCACCCGGGGCGTGTTGTTCTCGGACCTGGACGTGATGGCCATCGGGCCGGTCGTGCAGAGGGTGTCCGCGGACTTCGGTCGCTACTGGAGCAGCCCGTCTTCCTATCCGCTCAGCCGGCTTGTGGATAGCGCCGGCAGGGAGGGCTTGGCCCGGATGGCCGCCACAGCCGAGCAGAGGCGCCGCCTGCCGGAGGCGCAAGGCTACCTGGCGGCGCTGGAGGCGAGCGACCCGGTAAGCGAGCTGGTGCGCGGCGACCTGAGCTTCGAGTGGACGAAGACCCGGATGGTCAGCGATGACCCCTCCAAGGGCCTGGGGGAGGCCGAAGAGCAGGAGCTCCTGATCGGCCGACTCGGCGAGCTCGTGAGCGCCCCGACGCGCCGGCTCGACCTGGTCTCCCCCTACTTCGTGCCCATGCAGGAGGGCGCCAGCTGGCTGGCGGGCCTGGCAGAGCAGGGGGTGCAGGTCAGGGTGCTGACCAACTCCCTGGAGGCCACCGACGTGGCCGCGGTGCATGCCGGCTATGCAAAGCGCCGCCGGGACCTGCTCGATGCCGGAGTGCAGCTCTTCGAGCTGAAGCGCCGAGGCTCCCGGGAGGCCATCACCCATAGCAGCCCCTTCGGGCGCTTTGGCAGCTCCGGTTCGAGCCTGCACGCCAAGACATTCGCCGTGGATGGAGACTGGGCATTTGTGGGGTCGTTCAACCTGGACCCCCGCTCGGCGCGCCTCAATACCGAGATCGGTTTCCTGATCGAGAGTCCAGCCCTGGCCACGGCAATGGATGACGCCTTCGATAACCGGGTCGCCGAGCAGAGCTACCGGGTCAGGCTGGCGGATGATGGCCGTCTGGTATGGCATGAGCAGACGCAGGAGGGCGAGGTCATCCACCACAGTGAACCCAATACCGGGCGGCTGCGGCGTGCCGCTGTGAAGGTCATGTCGTGGCTGCCCATCGAATGGTTGCTGTAGATGGCCGGCCGTGGATAAGAGGCAGCGTATCGAGACGCCGAATGCTGATCTGAGCAGCGCCGGCCAGCGAGAAGGGACTGTCCCCGGCAGTGACGCCGATGCTGGCGACGAGCATAAACACTGACCTGATGGCTCGGCCGGGGACAGTCCCTAATGGCAATCCGAATGGCAATCTCAATGGCCAGAGGGCTAAGCGTCGCGGCGCAGGATCGTGCCGCGATCGCCCACGGCATAGACGCTACCATCCCGGGTGGCACAGATGGCGCGCAGGCCGACATCACTGCCGCTGGGTTCGGTCAGCCACTGACCCTCCTCCAGGCGCAGGATTCGCCCCCGGGTGCCTACCGCAAAGGCGCCAGCGGCCGGGGAGCCGGCCACTCCCAGCAGGTCATCGCGCAGGCGGGTCGGCTGAAGCTGCCAGCGCTGGCCGTTGAAATGGGCCAGGGTGCCGGAGAGACCCACGGTGTAGATATCCTCCAGCGTCGGTCCCCAGACGCCATACAGGAAGTTCTCGGTGCCGACGTTGAATTCGCCCCACTCCTTGCCGTTGTAGCGCAGTACCAGGCCGAAATCGCCGACCGCCAGCAGGTGCCGATCGTCCCAGCCGTGGAGGCTGTAGAGCGCCGACTGGGTACCGCTCGGCATGCGCTTCCAGCCCAGGCCATCGAAGTGAAGAATCAGGCCCTCGTCGCCGACCGCGTAGATCGAGTCGGGGCCGGTGCCCCACAGGGCGAGGATCGTGAGGTCGAGATGCAGGTCGAAATGCAGCTGCCAGCGACTGCCATCGAAGCGGTAGATGCGCCCGAGCTGTCCGGCGGCAAACAGCCCGTTGCCGCCGTCCCAGAGGCAGTGCACCGCGAGCTCGCTGGGAGCGGGCAGGGCGCGCCAGCCATCCGCGTCGAGTCGCAGCACGGTGCCCGCCTCGCCGCAGGCGTAGCAGGTTCCGTCACCGGCCTCGTGGATGCCCCATAGCTGATTGGCGGTGGGGGAGGCCATGGCGGTCCAGGGGCTCGGCTGCGGCGCCGCCGGGGGTGGCGCCAGGGCAGCGGTGAAGTCGGGGGCGGCGGTCATGATGGTGCCGAAGTCACCCACCGCCAGGGCCTCGCCGGTCGGTAGCGTGATGATATCCATCAGGTCGTGGTGACTGTTGCTCTCCAGGCGGTCGAGACGCAGCTCCTTGAAGTAGTAGAGATGGCCCTGATCGCCGACGATCAGCACGCCCTCCTTGTAGGCCTTCAGAGCCCGCAGGCGCGGCATCGGCGTGTCGAAGGTCAGCGCCTGGAACTCGCCGTGGCGGTAGCGCACCAGCTCCCCGCGAAAGCCCCCCTGGTCGACGAAGTAGCGTCCGCCGCCCAGCAGCAGCTCATCGTCTCCCAGCAGCAGCATCGCCTGAAACCCCGAACTCAGGGGGCAGTCGAGTGCCCGCCAGTCGCCCTCCTGGTCGCGCTGGAGTACCGTGCCCTCGCCACCGGCGGCGTAGACGGTGCCGTTGGGGGCGCAGGCCACGGCACGCAGGTTGATGCGTGTCGGGCTCGTCTCCTGGTGCCACTCGCCGCCGTGGTAGTGCAGGATCATGCCGTCATCGCCCACCGCCCAGGCCTCGCCCGAGGCGTTGCCGTCGATGGCGAAGAGCGGGGTATTTTCGCTGCAGGGGGCGAATCGGCCCTCGTCATCGACGATGCCACCGCGCTGCTGGTGCCACTCGGTACCGTCGAAATGCAGGACGGTTCCCATCCAGCCGACCGCGATCAGGCGATCGGGGCTCGGTCCCCAGAGGCCGTGCAGCGGCAGGTTGGTGGGCACGCTCATGCGCTCCCACTGCTGCCCGGCGGCGTCGGGGGCACCTGTGTAGCGCAGCACCATCCCCTCGTCACCGACCACGAACACCTCGCCGTCGCCGGCCCAGCCCGACCAGAGCACATCCCCGTCACCCGCGCCGACCTCGGGTACCCGGCGCCAGGGGGCACGCTGGGGCGTCCGGGACCGGGCGCCGTCGAGCAGCTGGCTGAAGAAGCGGCGGCGATCGGGCTGGGGGGTATCGCCATGGCGGGCCTGGGTCATGGTGTAGCGTCCTCGCGGTTAAGTGGTGTGGCGCAGCACGTGGTGAAACAGTAGCAGCTAGCGGGAAGCGTCGTCGTTGTCCGAGGGTGTCGCCCCGCCGGCGCCGAGCAGGGCACCCAGCTCCGCACGCAGGGCGTCGCGCTGGTCGTCGGGCACGCTTGCCAGTGCCGCCTCCAGATCCCCCGACAGCTCATCGGACATCGACGGCTGCTGGCTCAGCGCCTGCAGGGAGTCGGCGGCGGCGGCGGCGAAGGTCTCGCTGGCATGCGCGATACACGCCTCCACCGCCGGCATGAAGGCGCGCGCCTCGGCGCCCCGAGGGGCATCGAGCACGATGGGGCGCCCGGCATCGGAGCCGCTGGCCAGGGCCGGTGACAGGGGAATCTGCGCCAGGGAGTCCACACCGACCTCGGCCAGTGCCGCGGCCAGGTGCCCCCGCGGGAAGAGGTGGAACTCCCCCCCGCAGTGGGGGCAGGTGACCCCCGCCATGTTCTCCACGACGCCGAGCAGCGGCATGCCGCGCTCCTGGCAGAAGCGTACCGCCTTGAGGCTGTCCATCAGCGCCACCTCCTGGGGCGTGGTGGCCAGCAGCGCCGCCACGTCATGCCCTTCGAGCAGGTCGGCCAGGGTGATCAGCTCGTTGCCGGTGCCCGGCGGCATGTCGATCACCAGAAAGTCCAGTGGTCCCCAGTCGAACGAGCCGATCAGGTGGTGCATGAAGTCATGCTTGTAGGCATCTCGCCACACGATGGGGGTGTCGTCGCTCTCCATCATGAAGGCCAGGGAGCCGACCTGGACGGGGTGGTCGATGCCCTCGCTGTGAAAGGCGCGGGGCCCAAGGCCACGCTTGTCGATTCGCACACGCTCGCCCACGAAGCCGAAGAAGCGGCTCTGGTTGGGGCCGTGGATATCGGCATCGGCGATCCCCACGCGGTAGCCGCGAGCGGCAAGGCCGGCGGCGACGTTGGCCGAGACGGTGCTCTTCCCCACGCCCCCCTTGTTGGCCATCACCATGATGATCTGGCCGATCCGCGCCAGGCGCGACTCGAGCAGCTGCTTCTCATGGTGCCCCTTCTCCAGCCGGCAGGTCGCCTCATCGGGGCAGAACTGGCAGGCATGACCACGGCCGCACTCTTCGGGCGCCAGCGCCAGCGGGTCGCTGGAAGGAAAGTGGGAAACTGACATCGACGGTAACTCCTCAGCTGCCGGTATCGCTGTCGAGACCGGTCTCCAGATTGATCCAGGTGTGGGTGACGCGCTTGTTGCCGTCGCGCTCGTTGTCACTACCCTGCCAGACGGCGAAGGCGATCGGAACCTGTTCGCGTGCGAGGTCCACGTCATACTCGCCGTCGGTGCTCAGGGGGCGCGACATCACCACCCGCCATAGGCTGTCCTGCGCGATGGCATCGGGGTAGTAGGCGCCTGCTCCCGTGACGTGCTGCTCGTCGAGGGTCGTGGTGCTGCGGTAACCACCGGCGGCGAGGTTCTCGATCCGGTTGGTGTCGTCGGCACGCCAGTACCAGATATTGACGGGGTTGTCCGGACCCGATCCCATCATGTAGGAGGTGTCGGTATCGCCGATGGCGTACTGGATGGCCACCCCGTCGCGGAAGCTGTCCACGGTGGTGTCGGTATCCTGGCTGTCATCCTTCCACTGCAGCCGAACATAGAAGCGTTCGCTGGAGCGGGCGACCTGAAAGTAGAGGTGCTTGCTGCGGTTGGCGCCTTCGTCGAAGCGCAGCTTGACCGACGGGTGGACCGGCGGCGCCGGGAACAGCTCGGTGCGATACATCGGCAGTCGATCCCAGATGATGTCATCCGGATCATCCTCGGTGCGCAGATAGATATTGTCGGGCAGGCGTGCCGCCTGAACGCTATCCCCCGGCTTGATCTCGGTGATATTGGGATTGATCTCTGTATGGTCGGCCCAGGCAGCGGCCGTGCCGAGCGCCAGGGCACACGCCATGGTGCCGTGAAGAGTGAAACGCGTTGTCATGGCAAATCTCCTCGCAAGGGGAACAGGCCCTTGTGCGTGCTACCTGGTCAGCCCCACATCGGGCCGGAATCGAGTTCGGAGCGCTCCTCGGCACTGCGAGGTGGCGGGCAGGGGCCGACGCGGGATGCCAGCGCCGCCTGCTGGTCGCTCGCCCAGCGGGGCAGTACCTCGATCAGGTGCGCCAGTGTTGGGTCGAGTCCGCTGACCCGCTCGGCGTTGAAGCGCGCCTGAATGGTCGTCAGCAGCGGTTCCAGATAACGGGCGATAAAGTCCCGTTGTGCGCGTTGATAGGGCGCGGTATCACGCCCGGCCAGCAGCGCCTGGTGCTCGAGGTGGCAGAGCAGGGCACAGAATTCGAGCATGGCCACCAGGTGGTCGGGCTCATCGGCATGCCCTTCGTCGCCCTGGGCGGCCTGCAGATCGAAGTGGCGATAGAAGGCCTGCACATTGAGCAGAAAACTGCCCGGTGTCTGTCCGCCCAGCAGGTCATGGTAGGCGCTGGCCACCAGCGGCACCCGTGGCTTGCCGCGCCGCCCCTGCACGAAGGTGCTCATATAGCCGATCTCCAGTGCGGCAAGGTCCGGGCTTGCCGGCAGTTCCGGCCAGGGTTCACCGGTCAGGGTCTGCCAGGCGGGTGTCAGCGCCTCGCGCAGGCGCCCGCTCTCGAGCGCCTGCTGGGTCTCGGCTAGCGGATAGCCAAACAGCGCGGCGGCCAGACGGTAGAGCGTCTCCGCGGCAACCCGCTGCGCTGCCTCGTCGGCCTGTGTGATAGGGGATGGTGCGCTCACGGAATCTCCTCGTCTCAGCTCAGCTTGAACATCTCGGCATGCTTGTAGCCGATCAAGGTATCCATCAGCTCGCTCTCGCGTCCCTCGGCCTTGGCCTGGCGCTCCGCCTGCAGGGTGTCGAGTACCTCGCCCACCCGCGGGCCGAACAGGCTCTCCAGGTAGCTAAGCGGAATGCGTGACTCATCCAGCTCCTGGCCATCGGCACCGTAGCGGGAGGGGGAGAGGGGCGGCACGTAGAAGACGTTCGGCTGAGTGCCCCATTCGGCGTGCAGCGGCAGCGCGACCTTGTACTTCTCGACCAGCTGATGGATGGGCCCCTCCTCGTCGTCGCGATACCCGATCCAGCGGATCCGGCCGACGCATTGCTGGGCGCAGGCGGTCGGCAGCCCCTTCTCGATACGCGGATAGCAGAAGATGCACTTCTCGGACTTGGATATCTGCTCGTTGAAGTAGATCTTCTTGTAGGGGCAGGCGTTGACACAGTAGCGGTAGCCGCGGCAGCGCTCCTGGTCCACCAGCACGATGCCGTCCTCCTGACGCTTGTAGATGGCGTTGCGCGAGCAGGCCGCCAGACAGGCCGGATTGTCGCAGTGGTTGCACAGGCGCGGCAGGTAGAAGTAGTAGCTGTTGGGGTAGTCGCCCTCGCCCCGGTCCTCGTCCCAGTTGGCGCCCCAGGTCGGCTTGACATGGGGGCGCAGCCAGGGGTCGGTGCCGGTCATCAGCGCTTCCTGGTAGTTGTACTCCCAGGGAATCCCGTAGTCCTCCTGACTCGGCTGGCGGCCCAGGCGCAGGGCACCCTCCTTGTCGAAGCCGCCGCCCATGTTCTGGTAGTCGCGGGGATAGCCCTCTCCCGGCTGAGTCTCGACGTTGTTCCAGTACATGAACTCGCGACCGTTGCGGTTGGTCCACATCAGCTTGCAGGCCGCGGAGCAGGTGTGGCAGCCGATGCACTTGTTCAGGTCCAGCACCATGCTGAGTTGGCGTTTGACAGCCATGACAATCTCCTCTTAAACGGCCCGCGGGTCAGCGATATCTTCGGCCTTGGCCAGCTCGATGTCGTAGCTGGACTCATGGATATGCTGGTTGGCATTCCACATGGCATAGATGAACTTCAGGTGTCCCCAGCCACCCGCCAGCTCCAGCGGCTGCAGGAACACGGCGTGGGAGACGTTCATGTTGCGGCGATGAATATACTGATGCGGCTCCCAGCCGTGCTCCATCATGATCGAATCTGGCGGAAGGCTCGGGTAGAACTTGGCCTGGGCAAAGAAGTCACCGTTGCCGTTGAACAGCCGCACCGTGTCACCGTCCTTGATCCCTTTCTGCTCGGCCAGCCTGGGGTTGATATAGATATTGGGTTCGCCACGCTGCAGACGCAGCAGATACTTGTTGCTGCGCCAGTTGGAGTGAATCGCCCAGCGGGAGTGCGGCGAGTAGAACTTCAGCGGATAGTTGGAAGCCTCGGGTCCCGCGAACAGGCGCGCCGTGGGGACGGTGGACTCCAGCTTCTTGAACCATGGATGGTCGCAGTAGAAGGTGATGCGTCCGGTCAGGGTATCGTAGGGTTTCTTGCCTTCGGTCTGGGCGGTGAAGGGGTCGTAGGCCCTGTCCGCCTCGAGCGGCTGATTCAGCCCCGCATGTTCGTTCATCACGATAAAGCCCCGCTCGGCGGCCTCTTCCAGGCTCACGCCACCGAATTCGGGGGAGTCCTCGATGATATGCTTGAGCACATCGTAATCCGTGTTCAGCGTGCCCTGGCGGGTAAAGTCGTCGTGAATGGTGTGCAGGTCGCGGGTCACGTCACCATCCTGGATCGGGCCGATGCCACGCGCGATGGCACGCTCCTGAATCTTCCTGGTGAGCAGCGCCATGATGTCCCAATCCGGCTTTGACTCACCCACCGGCGGAACCGATTGGGTAAAGACGTTGGCGAAGCGGTGGTAGCCCTGGGTGCGGATATCCCACGCCTCATAGTGGCTGGCCGCCGGCAGCACATAGTCGGCCCACTCGGCGGTGGAGTCCATGCGCACGTTGATGTTCACGTAGAGCTCTTCTGCCTGACGCAGGTGCTCCTCGCGGTACTTCTCTGACATCTTGTTGCGCCGGAAGGTGTTGTCCGCAATGGAGATCATGCCCTTGATTTCGCCATGGTAGGGCATCCAGCCCTTCTCGATGGACTCGTTCATCATCTCTTCCATCTCATCGAGATCGAAGCCGACGCGCTCCTTGAGTTTGGCGTTATCGAAGTGATTGCGCGCGCCCTCCATCATGCCGCCACGCAGGAACTCGCCCAGGCCACCGGGTTCCAGGCGGGCCGATTTCTTGCCTTCGAAGCCGGCAAGCTCGGTCCAGCGCGGGTGGTTCCACACCACCCAGGAGGTATCGAGGCCGCCGGTGCGACCGCCATGGCCGGTCAGCGCCAGCGTCAGCGCATAGCCCCAGCAGGTGTAGAGGCAGTTGGAGTAGCTCGACGTGATATAGCCGAGCATGATGATCGCCTTGTGGGCCTTGGCCAGATGGCGGGCCTCCTGGCGAACCACATCGGGGTGGATATTGGTGGTCTCGAAGGTCGACTCGGGGGTGAACTTGGCCGCCTCGCGCTTGACCTGCTCGAATACCGGGGTGACCGCGATGCCGTCGACCTCGAACTCGCCCTCGATGGCCGGGTCCACACCCCCCAGCGTCAGGGTCTTGTCAGCATCCCCCATGGAGCCCTTGGCCCTTACCGCCTGGCCGCTGTTCAGGTTCCAGTGGTAGAACACCTCGTCGGAACCGCCCTCCACCAGGTCCTTTTCACGCAGCAGCTGGCCGTCGTCGAGGCGCACCAGCATCGGCAGGTCGGTCTGCTCCTTCATGAAGGCCGGCTTGTAGAGCTGCTCCTCGATGATGACGTTCACAAACGCCATGGCCAGGAACGGGTCGGTGCCCTGGTTGATCGGCATCCACAGGTCGGTGTGAATGGCGCTGGGATTGTAGTCCGGTGCCGTGCTGGTGATGCGGGCGCCGTTGTACTTGGCCTCCCAGATATAATGGGCGTCGGGGATGCGGGTGGCGTTGGGGTTGATCATGCCGAGCATGATATAGTCGGCATCGAACCAGGCGTCCGAGGTGAAGCTCTCCAGCGGATTGCCGTAGGCCAGGTGTGCGCCGGTCAGCAGGTCACCCACCACGGTGAAACCGTCGAGCTGGATGCCACCCACCAGGGCGGCGAAGCGGGCGGGCCCGGACTGGCGCACCATGGTCTGGTTGCCGGAGCCCTGGTGGGTCTTGAGCTTGCCGGGGCCATGCGTCTCGAAGATGTCGATGATCTTGTCGGCGATCTCCTCGGTGGCCTGGTCCCAGGAGATGCGCTGCCACTTGCCCTCGCCACGCTCGCCGGCGCGCTTCAACGGATAGCGCAGGCGGTCGGCCTCATACATGGCGGTGGAGTGGATGGCACCTTTCTGGCAGCCCCGCGGGTTGGCGTCGGGAATGTTGGGGTTGACCTGGGGGTACTTGGCGATCTGCTCCTCGCGAATGACGATGCCGTCCTTCACGTAGACGTTCCAGGCGCAGTTGCCCATGCAGTTGATACAGTGGGCCGCATGGCCGACGCTGTCCCAGGTCCACTCGTTGCGGTAGAGGTCTTCCCAGCCGCGGTAGGGGTACTCGGTAGCCAGGGTGTCGTTGATGGGCTCCAGGCGGTTGAGCGCCCAGACATTGCCGCTGAGCATGGCGCCGGTGCCGGTAATGCCCAGCCCCTTCAGGAAATCGCGACGCTTAAGCTTCCACATCCCCATGGTTCTCTCCTCATCAAGGGCCATCGCCGTCCGTGGAACCACAGCGACGATGAAACGCATATCACGGCTTTTTATAACGTTTACCAATCAAGAACTGACATCGAACAAACCGGGGGGCCGGTTACCGCGCTACACCGGCACAGGAGCGAATATCGCGCCAGGAGCGTGCGGCTGTCAGGGAAAATGGCTGGCGTTTCGGCCACCTTGGCTAAGCCAAGCGGTTAGCCCTGAATTATAGCGGTCATATATCGATGAGCCAGTACAAAGCCGGCATCACACAGAGTGAACTGGAGCCTGGTTGATATGCATCAATAAACTGTAACGGTGAAGGGGGCACGCCTTGTATACAATAAGCCTTGGCATTAGGTAGTGGCCTCATGGCAAGGTTCGCCATGATCCGACCGGATGAGGAGAAGTGTGATGATCGACAAGAGCGTTACAGGCTCGGCAGCGGTACTGCTAGGGGCCATGCTGGCATTCTCGACCCAGGCCACCGCGGCTGGCGACCCCGAGGCCGGGGCCGAGAAGATCGCTGCCTGCGTGGCCTGCCATGATGCCGAGGGCCAGGGGAGCGCCGGTATCTACCCCAACCTGGCGGGGCAGTCCGTCGCCTATCTGGAGAGCGCCCTCAAGGCCTACCGCGAGGGCCAGCGCGCCGGCGGCATGGCCGCGGTGATGACGCCCCAGGCGGCCAACCTGAGCGACCAGGACATCGCCGACCTGGCGGCCTATTACGGCTCGCTTTGATGGGGCAGGCACGCCCAGGGGGTGCCAGTCTCATGGCCTTGGCGGCAGGGGGATCTGCCGGGGCCAGGCGTCGGCGACCACGAAGACGCGCCGCCAGCCGGCCTCCGGGTGCCACAGGGCGAGCTGTAGCGGGGCCGTGTGGCGGTGGAAGTGCTCGCTAAGCGAGAAAGTCCTCAAGCCTTGCAGCCTGCTGGAGAATACCTTCGAAAATGGGGACGCTAGTGCTCGCAGGAAAGTCATCAGGCAGAAGGCCATCGATATCAGAGATGATCCTGCCTGCTCGCTCGACAATATCTTGAATCGCTGCGGTGGCTCGATCAATGGAGAACCCCGCTTGGCATCGTCATGTTACACGGATAGAGTTGGATGGCGCCGACACAGTCGCGACCAATGCTGGCCAGCAGGTCGAACGGATGCCGGGTTGGGACCTGAAACTGTGCCTGCATGCGGGCACGTATCGCCTCCGAGTCCGGAAGCAGATTGTCGAAGAAATTGTAGACGGCCTCGCCTCGGTACGGTGCCGTGGTAAGTGGCTGCGATAAGGAAATGGCCCGGGCGCCGGGGCGCTTAAGCCATTCCGGCCGGTATTGAACAAAGATCCGCCGCATTCTGCGATTCAACTCCTTGAATGAATCGGCAGTCAAGGCGGTGCAAGACGATCGCCTTGCTGGAATAGCTGGGTAGATATATAGTTTTTCTTATGGCCATCATTCGCTCGGACACCCTCACTCTCCAGGTCACCAGCGCCGAGCAGCAGGCGGCGCTAACCGAAACGCTGGACCTGTATCGTCGGTTGGTGCGTGACCTGATGACGGTGACCTTTACCCACTGGCCGGTTGTCGGTGTCTGTGAGGGCAATGAGGCGGTCAAGGTGCTGGAGAGCCTGATTCACCCCACCCGTCACCGGCCCACGGTGCGGTATCCCTACTTCTCTCGCCGCTACTACAAGTTTCCTTCCTACCTGCGCCGGGTGGCGATCATGGATGCGGTCGGGCAGGTGCGCTCCTTTGTCACCCGCTTCGATGCCTGGCGGCGCGGAGAACACAAGACCCGGACGGCACGGCCACCTCGGCTGACCGCCAGCACCCGTACCTTTCCTAGCCTCTATGGCGGCCAGTGCGCCAAGGTCAACGCCGATGCCACTCATGCCTTCATCAAGGTGCGGCAACGCAACGACTGGCTCTGGATGGGCTTCCGGCTCAAGGGCCAATGCCGCTTTCGCGGCAAGGGCAAGGCGAAATCGCCCTTGCTGACCTTCAACGGGAGACAGTGGCGACTCTCGCTCCCTGAGCAATTTCATCCCCCCAGCCCCGCTAATGGCGCCCCGGACCGGGTTCTGGCGGTGGATGTCGGCATCAATACGGCAGCCACCTGGGCGGTTGTCGATGCTCAAGGCACTGTTCATGCGCGTGGTTTTCGCCACCGCTCGGATAAAGACCGGGAACATCGACTCATGCAGCGCATCCGTCGTAAGGCGCGCCAGCACACCCGCCACGGCAGCCGTCTACCGCCGGGCTTCTGTGGCCGGGACCATGCTCGGCTGACCCGCCTGGCCGACAACGAGGCACACCAGATCAGTCGGCGGCTGGTGAATCTGGCGTTGGATCACGGCTGTCAGGCAGTGGTGGTCGAGAACCTGACGGGCTGGCGCCCCAAAGGGGGAGGCAAACGCACGCCCATGAAGGCCCGGTTTCACCGCTGGTTTCATCGTCAACTCGTAACGCGAATCGACAGCAAGGCCGTCGAAGCCGGCCTGCGTTGCGTGGCTGTCTATGCCCGAGGCACCTCCAGTCAGGCCTTCGACGGTTCGGGGTCGGTGAGGCGTGATCGCGCCAGCTATAGTCGCTGCACCTTCGCCAGCGGCAAACGCTACCATGCCGATCTGAATGCCGCCTATAACATCGCCGCTCGCGGCCATGTCGTTTTCCAGGGGCACCGCCGCAAGGCAGCGCCCTGTGCCGACTCGCCGACGTCGACCGGCACACCGAGAACCCCGGTGACGCTCTCCACGCTCTGGTATCAGCGCGCGTGAGAGTGGTCAGAATCCGCGAATTCTATTCACGGAATGAATCGTTGGAGGGTTCAAGAGTGTTTCGATCTGGCTCCGCTCCGGATGGTTCTCGAACCCGGAGACGGTCGCCTGCTTGATCCCGGCCAGCTCCGCGGTGGCGTTCTGTGTCAGTTTTTGCTCTCGCCTCGCGTTCTTCACGGCTTGTGAAAGCATGTCCGGTGACGTGATCTTCATTTTATCCTCAGTAGCGGATAAGAAAAGGTTTATCCTTAATGGCGGATAATCACACGTTATCCGCTTTAAGGGATAGTTATAGAGGAGAGCTATCGCTAGGCATTTCTTAGCCCCCGTCGGCTGATGCCCTCGGCGGCAGCGGGATCTGCCGGGGCCAGGCGTCGGCGACCACGAAGACGCGCCGCCAGCCGGCATTCGGGTGCCACAGGGCGAGCTGTAGCGGGGCCGTGTGGCGGTGGAAGTGCTCGCTAAGCTGGGCGTCCAGCTCGCGCAGGGCCAGCAGGTGCTCGGGCCGGGGCAGGGCGAGCCAGTGGGGCTTGGCGATTCGAGAGCCGTGGGTTCCCCGGGGCAGGCCGTCGCGGTAGCGGTGCCAGTCTCGCCAATGCAGCCAGCGGCCCCGCAGGTGCTCGGGGGTGGCCTCTCGCGGGGGCGGCAGGGGGTGATGCCAGGGGCTGAAGAGCACGCCGGGCATGGCGACCCGGCTATCCGGCGCGGGTAGCGCCTCCGGGCGGGTGCCGCCGGGGGGCAGCGCATCGCCGATGGCGTTCCGGGTCGCGTCACGCTCGGTCATCCGCAGCTGGTGGCGATGCAGGTGCTCGCGCTTGCCGGCCAGGCTGTCGGCGCCGCCGGGCCCGATCCAGCGAGCCTGGCTGTCGACCTCGCCGGGGCCCTCGGCCAGCCCGAGGTAGTACTTGATGGCCACCTCGAGGTGAGTGATGGCGGCCTCGCCGCGGCGCCGGTAGAGCAGGTCGAGCTCGCCGAGGGTGAGCTTGCCGTCCATGACGCGCAGGTTATGGGCCAGCAGCTCGGTGCCGGGGGCCATGGCGAGCAGAAACTGCCAGAGCCGCTCGTGGTAGAGCCCCATGCGGCCCTGCAGGGTGTCGCCCACATGGCCCTCGAGCGCCTGGGGCCAGGCCTCCAGTTCCGCCAGCCAGTCGGCGGCCCGGTCGTCATCGGCCAGGCCCAGGGCCTCTCGGCTCGGGCGGCCGGGCCAGGGCATGGCGATCAGGTCGGGAGCCAGTAGCAGCCACGCCAGGTCACGCACCAGGGGGTGGTGGCAGCGATCCAGCAGGGGCAGTGCATCGGTGGGCATGCGCGTATCCTGTGCGTTGGCGAAGGACGATCGCCGATAGCTTGATGGTTCGATAGCTCGATAGCTCGATAGCTCGGGGCTGATCTGGCGATAAGCCCCAGCGCCCCTTGGTCCGGTAACGGTGCGTTGGCGGTGGCGTTGCTGCAGCTAGTCTCAGGTTTTCTTATACTCAGGGTACATCCATGACTCGTCAGGTGATATTCCACCATGCAACGTCCCCTGTTTTCCCTCGCCGCCATCGCCGCCGCCGTGTCGCTCGGCGCCACGCCGCTGCAGGCCCAGGAGCCGGTCACGGTGTCCTCCAAGATCGATACCGAAGGCTCGGTGCTGGGCGAGCTGATCATTCAGCGCCTCGAGGCGGGCGGCGTCGAGGTGGAGGAGCGACTGCAGCTGGGCGCCACCAGCATCGTGCGCGAGGCGCTGCTGGCCGGCGAGATCGACCTCTATCCCGAGTACACCGGCAACGGGGCCTTCTTCTTCGACATGACCGACAACGACGCCTGGCATGACGCCCGGGCCGCCTATGAGACGGTGCGCGAGCGGGACGCCGAGAACGGCCTGACATGGCTGACGCCCGCCCCGGCCAACAACACCTGGGCGATCAGCGTGCGCGGCGAGCTGGCCCGGGAGCATCGGCTGGCCACCCTGGAGGACCTGGCGTCCTACCTGGAGGGGGGCGAGGCCTTCAAGCTGGCCGCCAGCGCCGAATTCGTCGAATCCGAGCAGGCCCTGCCCGCCTTCCAGGAGGCCTATGGTTTCACCCTCGACGACGCCCAGCTGCTGGTGCTCTCCGGGGGCAATACCGCTTCCACCATGCGCGCCGCCGCCCAGCAGACCAGCGGGGTCAATGCGGCCATGAGCTACGGCACCGATGGCGGCCTCAAGGCGCTGGACCTGGTGGTGCTGGAGGATACCCGGGGCGTACAGCCGGTCTACCAGCCGGCCCCGGTGGTGCGTGACGAGGTGCTGGCGGCCTGGCCGGAGATCGAGGCGCTGCTGACACCGGTCTTCGAGGCGCTGGATCTCGATACCCTGCAGCGCCTCAATGGCGACGTGGCGGTCAACGGCCGTCCCCCCGCCGAGGTGGCCGCCGATTTCCTGTCCAGCCTGAAGGAGTAACCGCGTGTCGCGCAGGGAGGCGCCCCTCAATCGTGTGGTGCTGGCGCTGTCACTGGCGGCGCTGGCCTGTTGGCTGTGGCTGCCGCTGGGCAGCATCGCCCCCAATCGGATCGTGCTGGGCACGGCCTATTCGCTGCCTGAGGCCCTGGGCTGGCCGCTGACGGTGGCCAGCTGTCTGCCGCTGCTGGGCCTGGCAGTCATGGCCTGGCGGCCCCGCCGGCCGGCGTATTACGCGGCCCTGGCCCTGACGCTGTTGCTGTTGATGGCCCTGCCGCTGTGGCTGGCGCTGATGGCGCAGCGCCACCTCGACCCCGCACTGCCCCAGGCGCGGGTCGGCATCGGGGCGGCCGGATGGCTAATGCTGTTCTGGCTCTCGCTGCTGCTGGTCGAGCTGCGCACGCGCCTGGCTCTGGCCGGCTGGCAGTTGGGGCTTGGCCTGGTGCCGGTGCTGGGTGCCTGGTGGCTGACGGCCCCCGGGCTCGCGTCGCTGGCCCTCTGGCAGGAGCTGGCGGGGCGGGGCGAGGCCTTCGCCGAGGCACTGCTCCAGCATCTGCTGCTGGTGGGCGGCGCCGTGGGAACCAGCCTGGTGCTGGGGGCGGCCATCGCCCTGGCCATGCGCCAGAACCCCGGCGTCGAGCGGCTCGGCTTCGCGCTGCTCAACTTCCTGCAGACCATCCCCAGCCTGGCGCTGTTCGGCCTGCTGCTGGCGCCGCTGGCCTGGCTGTCGGCCCGGGTCGACTGGCTTGCGGCGCTGGGCGTCAGCGGCATCGGCTGGGCGCCGGCCTTCCTGGCGCTGCTGGGCTACAGCCTGCTGCCCATGGTGCGCAACACCTTCGTCGCCCTCTCCGAGGTGGACCCCGGCGTACTGGAGGCGGCCCGGGGCATGGGCATGGGCCGCGGCCAGGTGCTGCGCCGGGTGCGCCTGCCCCTGGCGCTGCCGGTGGTGCTCGAGGGCGTGCGCATCACCACCGTCCAGGCGATCGGCCTGACCGCCGTCGCCGCCCTGATCGGGGCCGGGGGCCTGGGCACCTTTATCTTCCAGGGCCTGGGCCAGGCGGCCATGGACCTGGTGCTGCTCGGCGCCTTGCCGATCCTGGCCATGGCCCTGGTGGCCGACGCGCTGCTGGGCGCGCTGGCTCGCCGCCTGAATCGCCACACCGGCCGGACCACGGGAGCCACCCCATGATCGAACTCAAGAGCGTCACCAAGCGCTTCGGTGACGAGACGGCGGTGGACGCCATCTCCCTGACGGTGGAGCGCGGCGAGCTGTGTGCCCTGGTGGGCACCTCGGGCTGCGGCAAGTCCACCACCCTGCGCATGATCAACCGCCTCATCGAGCACGACGGCGGCGAGATCCATATCGAGGGCCGCCCCATCCGGGAGTTCGACGGGCGCCTGCTGCGCCGGCGCATCGGCTATGCCATCCAGAGCACCGGGCTCTTCCCGCACTGGACGGTGGCCCGCAATATCGGTCTGGTGCCGGGGCTGCTCAAGTGGCCGGCCGCCCGGGTCGCCGAGCGCGTCGAGGAGCTGATGGTGATGCTGGGCCTGCCGGTCGAGGCCTTCGCCGACAAGTACCCGGCCCAGCTCTCCGGGGGCCAGGCCCAGCGGGTCGGGGTGGCCAGGGCGCTGGCGGCGGACCCGGATATCCTGCTCATGGATGAGCCCTTCGGCGCCCTGGACCCCATCACCCGGCAGGGACTGCAGGCCGAGCTGCGTGACCTCCAGGCGCGCCTGCAGAAGACCATCGTCTTCGTGACCCACGACATGGACGAGGCCCTGGCCCTGGCCGACCGGCTGGTGGTGATGAACGCCGGGCGCATCGTCCAGCAGGGCGGGCCCCTGGAACTGCTTCGCGCGCCGGCGGACGACTTCGTGGCGTCGCTGCTGGGCGGCGATGACCGGGGCCTCAAGGCCGCCGCCATCACCCGGGTCGGCGAGCGGATGCTGCCCCTGGCGACGCGTCCGGTGCCCTCGGCGCGGGTGCCTCGCGAGGCCACCCTGCACCAGGCCCTGGCGGTGATGTTTCGCGAGCACGTCGAGCGTCTGGCGGTGATGGATGGCGACGAGCGGCCGGTGGGCGAGATCTCGCTGCGCCGCATCGTCGGCGCCGGGCGCGAGGGGGGCGGCGAGCCATGAGTCGGAGCGCCTTCAAGCGCTGGCGGGCGCCGCTGGCCTGGTGTGCCCTGTTGCTGGTGCTGGCCACGGGGGGCGAGTGGTTCGAATCACTCTTGCGCTGGAGCGACCCCGAGGCCCGCCGGGTGCTCTATCCCCAGGCCGACCTGCTGACGCTGTTGCTGCGTCACCTCTGGGTGGTAGCCATCGCCTCTGGCCTGGCCGTGGTGCTGGGAGTGGGGGCGGCGATCCTGGTGACTCGCCCCGGGGGGCGCGACTTCCTGCCTCTGGTGGCCCAGGCGGCGTCCATGGGCCAGACGTTTCCGCCGGTGGCGGTGCTGGCCCTGGCGGTGCCGGTGCTGGGCTTCGGTACCTGGCCGATCATCGTGGCGTTGCTGCTCTACGGGCTGTTGCCGATCGTGCGCAATACCCTGGCGGGCCTGGAGGGCCTCGACCCCGGGGTGGAGGAGGCCGCCCGGGGCATGGGCATGGGGGCCGCCCAGCGGCTATGGCGGGTGGAGCTGCCGCTGGCGGCGCCGGTGATCCTGGCCGGCATCCGCACCTCGGTGACCGTGAATATCGCCACGGCGGCGCTGGGCGCCACCGTGGGGGCGAGCAACCTCGGGGCGCCGATCATCGCCGGCATCATCAACGGCAATACCGCCTATATCCTCCAGGGGGCGGTATTGATCGGCCTGCTGGCGCTAACGGTGGATAGCCTCTTCGCCCGCTTGAACTGGCGGGGCTAACCGGGAGGCAAGCCCCGGAACACCGGTCTTCGACCAAAGGGGCATGCGCTTTGGCTGTCGAATCTCGTCAGGTTACGTTAACGTCAACTTTGGGTTGCGTTGATCCCCCGGGAGTGATCCTCCTGGCGAGGGGCGAGACAAGCGACAACACTACCCCCAAAAGGGGTAGAGGATGCCACGATGACAAAGACACAAGATATTCATTCGCCCGAGTTCCTCCGCGGCGACGAGTTTTCGATTCCCACCTTCCGCCTGCTCAAGCAGGACGGCTCCCTGTACGAGGGAGCCCAGGCCCCGGAGCTCCCCCGGGAGCTGGCGCTCAGGATCTACCACAGCATGGTGGCGACCCGGGTGCTCGATGAGCGCATGCTGGCGGCCCAGCGCCAGGGCCGGCTCTCGTTCTATATGCAGTGTATCGGCGAGGAAGCGGCGGTGATCGGCGCCACGGCGGCACTCGACGATGCCGACATGATCATGGCCCAGTACCGCGAGCAGGGCGCCCTGGTCTATCGTGGCTTCAGCTACGACGAGTTCATGAACCAGCTGTTCGGCAACGAGCTCGACTACGGCAAGGGCCGGCAGATGCCCATCCACTACGGGTCGCGCAAGCTGCACTACATGACCATCTCCTCGCCGCTGGCCACCCAGATCCCCCAGGCCGCCGGCTATGCCTATGGCCAGAAGCTCGCCGACGAGGCGCTGTGCACCCTGTGCTTCTTCGGCGAGGGCGCGGCATCGGAAGGGGACTTTCATGCCGCCCTCAACATGGCGGCGGTGCATGAGGCGCCGGTGATCTTCTTCTGTCGCAACAACGGCTACGCGATCTCCACCCCCTCCATCGAGCAGTTCGCCGCCGACGGCGTGGCCCCGCGGGCCTTCGGCTATCGCATGCACGTGATTCGCGTCGACGGCAACGACATCCTGGCGGTGCTCGCCGCCACCCGCGAGGCGCGGCGCATCGCCGTGGAGCAGAACAAGCCGGTGCTGATCGAGGCCATGAGCTATCGCCTGGCGGCCCACTCCTCGTCGGATGACCCCTCGGGCTATCGCTCCAGGAAGGAAGAGGAGGCCTGGCGCGAGAAGGACCCGATCCTGCGCATGCAGCACTGGCTGATCGACCAGGGCTGGTGGAACGACGACGAGGAGAAGGCCCTGCAGGAGTCGCTGCGCCGGGAGGTGCTGGAGACCATGAAGCGTGCCGAGAAGCGGCCGCCGCCGCCGCTGGAGAGCCTGGTCAGCGACGTCTACGCCGATGTCACCCCGGCGCTGCAACAGCAGCTCGACCAACTCAAGCGCCATGTCCGCCAGTACCCCGACGCCTATCCCAAGGGGGTGCGCTCCCTGGACCCGGATGTCGCGGCGGGTCATGACGCCGCCGACCATAACGCCGACCAGGGAGGGAAATGATATGCCCACCATGAACATGCTGCAGGCGATCAACAACGCCCTGGATATCGCCATGGCCGAGGATGACAAGGTGCTCTGCTTCGGCGAGGACGTCGGCATCTTCGGTGGCGTCTTCCGTGCCACCAGCCATCTCCAGGAGAAGTACGGCCGCTCGCGCTGCTTCAACACGCCGCTGGTGGAGCAGGGCATCATCGGCTTCGCCAATGGCCTGGCGGCCCAGGGCTCGGTGCCGGTGGCGGAGATCCAGTTCGCCGACTACATCTTTCCGGCCTTCGACCAGATCGTCAACGAGACGGCCAAGTTCCGTTATCGCTCCGGTGATCTATTCAACGTGGGTGGCCTGACCATTCGTGCGCCCTATGGCGGCGGCATCTCCGGCGGGCTCTATCACTCCCAGTCGCCGGAGGCCTACTTCGCCCATACCCCGGGTCTCAAGGTCGTCGTGCCGCGCAATCCCTATCAGGCCAAGGGGCTGTTGCTGGGCGCCATACGCGATCCCGACCCAGTGCTGTTCTTCGAGCCCAAGCGGCTCTATCGCGCCTCCACCGGCGAGGTGCCCGAGGAGGACTATCAGCTGCCCATCGGCGAGGCGGAAGTGACGCGGGAGGGTACCGACGTCACCGTGCTCGGCTGGGGGGCGCAGATGGAGGTCATCGACCGCGCCGTGGAGCTTGCCGAGGCGGAGAATATCTCCTGCGAGGTGATCGATCTGCGCTCCATCCTGCCCTGGGACCAGGACAGCGTGGTGGAATCGGTGCTCAAGACCGGGCGGCTGGTGATCACCCACGAGGCGCCGCTGACCGGCGGCTTCGCCGGGGAAATCGCCGCGGCCGTCCAGGAGCGTTGTTTCCTCTATCTGGAGGCGCCCATCGCCCGGGTGACCGGCATGGATACGCCCTTCCCGCTGACCCTGGAGAAGGAATACCTGGCGGACCACCTCAAGGTATATGAGGCGATCAAGGCCAGCGTGGCCTTCTAAGGCCGATATCGGACGCAACCAGTCGAGGAGACGACGAGATGAGCGAGTTTATGCTGCCCGATATCGGTGAGGGTATCGTGGAGTGCGAGGTAGTCGAGTGGCGCGTGGCCGAGGGCGACGCCATCGAGGAAGACCAGCCGGTGGTCGAGGTGATGACCGACAAGGCCCTGGTCGAGATCACCGCCCCCCAGGCCGGCACGGTCACCCGGCTGCATGTGGCCAAGGGCGAGATCGCCAAGGTCCACGCCCCGCTGTTTGCCTACACCGCCGAAGGCGAGGCGGAAGGCGAAGGCGAGGGGGATGTAGAAAGGGATATAGAGAGGGATAGAGAGAAGAATGTAGAGAGGGGTGTAGAGAAAGATGTAGAGGGCGCTAGCGGCGAGGCGTCCCGGCAAAAGGCCGAGCAGGCGCCCCGGCAGACCGCCGCCCCCCGGGCCCCGGCCGCCAAGGACTTTATCCTGCCCGATATCGGCGAGGGCATCGTCGAGTGCGAGGTGGTCGAGTGGCGGGTGGCCGAGGGCGACGCCATCGAGGAAGACCAGCCGGTGGTCGATGTGATGACCGACAAGGCGCTGGTCGAGATCACCGCGACCGAGGCGGGCACCATGACCCGGCTGCATGTGGCCCAGGGCGAGGTCGCCCGGGTCCACGCCCCGCTCTACGCCTATACGCTGGAGCAGGGCGCCGGCGACGATGCGGACACCCACTCACCGGCCGTGGCGGAGGCGGCCCCGGCACCCTCGGCACCCACCGCCGCGAGCGCCGGGGCGCCTCGGAAGAAATCAGCCGGGCAGGAGTCAGCTGGGCAGGAATCAGCCGGGCAGGAGAGCGTGCAGGGCCAGGGGCCCTATGGGCGCATCCCCGCGGCCCCCGCGGTGCGGCGTCTGCTGCGCGAACACGGCCTGGCCCTGGAAGCGGTGCCCGGCAGCGGCAAGCAGGGGCGGGTGCTCAAGGAAGACGTGCTGCACCACCTCGAAGGGGGACAAGCGGCGGCGTCTGAAGGCGCGCCGTCTCAGGAAGCATCGTCTCAGGCGGCGCCGTCTCAGGGAGCGCCTGGCGAGGCGCGGGAATCCGCCTTGACGGCTTCCCCCGAAGGCGAGGTGCGGGTGGAGCCGCTGCGCGGGGTGCGCGCGGTCATGGCGCGGCGCATGGTGGAATCGGCCAGCACCATTCCCCACTTCCAGTATGGCGAGGAGATCGACGTCACCGAGCTGCTGGCGCTGCGCGAACGCCTCAAGCCGCTGGCCGAGGCCGAGGGGGTCCGCGTGACCCTGATGCCCTTCTTCATGAAGGCGATGGCCCTGGCGATGCGCGAGGCGCCGATCCTCAATGCCCGGCTCAATGACGACGTCAGCGAGATCCACTACCTGCCCTCGGTCAATATCGGCATGGCGGTGGATAGCCGTGCCGGGCTGCTGGTGCCCAACGTCAAGGGCGTGGAGCGGCGCAGCCTGCTCGACGTGGCGGGGGAGGTACAGCGCCTGACCGAGGCGGCGCGCTCGGGCAAGGTGGCCCAGGCAGACCTTCGCGATGGCACCATCAGCATCTCCAATATCGGCGCCCTGGGCGGCACCTACGCCGCCCCGATCATCAACGCCCCGGAGCTCGCCATCGTCGCCATCGGCAAGACCCAATGGCTGCCACGCTTCGACGCCGACGACCGCGTCGTCAAGCGCGCCATCATGACCGTGACCTGGGCCGGCGACCACCGCATCATCGACGGCGGCACCATCGCCCGCTTCTGCAACGCCTGGAAGGGCTACCTGGAAGCCCCCGAGACCATGCTGCTCCACCTCGGCTAGCCCACCCCCTGGGGTCAGACCCCAACCCCCTGGGGTCAGACCCCCGAAGCCCCCCAACCCCCTGGGGTCAGACCCCGGGGGTTGGGGGTCTGACCCCTTTCTCAATGGGGTCTGACCCCTCTTTTGAGGATACACCATGACCCAGGCGCCGCTGCAGCAGTTCTATATCCCCGAGGAGCAGTCGGTTTATCTCCTGAGCCAGGATGATGCCCGCAAGCTTAGGGCGTGGGTGGCGTTGTGCCAGGAGCAGCTCGAGCAGCTGGGTTACCGGGATATCGAGCTGGTGGGCAAGGGGGCCTATGGCTTCGTGTTCGCCGGGATCACGGGGATCGGCGATGAGTATGTCTTCAAGTTCACCCGGGTCAATCTGCCCCAGCACCTCCAGGACCGCCTCGAGGAGGAGGCCTTCATGCTGGAGCAGGTCGAGCATCCCCGGGTGCCGCGGCTGGTCGCCTATCAGCGGGTGCGCCACCAGTCGATCCTGGTGATGGAGCGCGCGCCGGGGTTGAACCTCGAGGAGGTCTCCCTGCGCGAGGGGCGCCTCTCGCCGCGCTTGATCGTGCGCATTGCCGGCCAGCTGGCGGATATCCTGGCGGCGCTGCGCCAGGAGCGGGGGCCGGCGGGCAAGCCCATCGTGCATGGCGATATCAAGCCCTCCAATCTGGTGTTCGACTCCCAAAACGAGACCGCCGCCCTGATCGACTGGGGCTCCTCGGTGTTCGCCCAGCTGGATGCCAACCAGCAGTTCGTGGCGACCAATGTCATGGAGCTGATGTCGGATAACCTGCAGCAGACCAACGCCCGGCTGGGCGACGTCTACTTTATCGGCGAGGAGCAGCTCAACGGCGCGCTCTCCTCGCCGCGCTTCGACGAGCAGGGCGTCGCCGGCACGCTCTATGCGCTGGCCTCGGCCCAGTCCTGCCGCTTCGGCCATCAGGCCATTCCGGCCAGCTCCCTGGGGCTGCCGGTGGAATTCGCCCGCATGCTCGACGGCATGCTGGACCCCGACCCACGCCAGCGCCGGCGCGCCGGGGATCACTTCATCCGCGAGATGCCGCGCCTGGCACGCACGGTGATGATCGACCTGCCCGAGCCCACCGAGGCGCCGCTGGTGCCGGTGTGGACCCGCCCCTCGGGGCGCGAGATCGACACCGTGGTCTACAGCTCCCGCAAGTCCTTCCTGCGCGAGGAGGGCGTCGCCGAGACCCTCAACGACGTCAACGATGTGCAGCTCGACCGCTACTACAAGAACTTCATGCAGGGCATGGGCGAGACCGAGAAGGCGTTTCTCGCCGCGGTGAGCCGCCTCGGCCGCTACCCGGTGGTGGGCGGCCTGGCGGTGCGCTGGGAGAGCGACGGGGTCTATATCGACACCACCCTGAACCTGCACGACCCGACGCTGAAGCCGGCCTTCGTCGCCGCGGTGAACAACATGGTCAACCTGGCCCGGGCCATCTACCGCCAGGGGATCTTCAAGAGCTGTTTGTTCAACGCCCGGGACACCCTGCACCTGGAACGTGAGGGGGCCGACCGGCCCTTCGTGCCCGAGCCCGGCATGCAGCTGCACTACGAGGTGAGCGCGGTGCCGGAGCTGGAGGACCATACCCGCCTGCACAGCTACTTCGAGGACGGCCCCGACCCGGAAGAATTCCTGGTGCTGCCCGAGACGATCATCATCTCCCTGGAGGCGCTCAACGAGATCCACCACACCGGCATGATCATCTTCGAGGCGCTGCCCAACCACCTCAAGATCCATAGCTACTACCGCCTGCTGGACCCCTCCCGGGAGGACGAGTTCCGCCGGCGCCTGGAGGCGATCCTCGACGCCGTGGGGCTCATCGAAGGCCTCGGCGTCTCGGGCTTCATGAAGATGCCCTACAAGGACACCCGCCTGTTCCCCCATGTGGAATGCCAGCCGGAACGCTTCTATCCCCGCAACCCGCGCCAGATTACCCCTGGGTGAGGGGTAGCCCCCCTGGGGGTCTGACCCCGCCCCCTGGGGTCAGACCCCACCCCATGGGGTCAGACCCCGCAACCCCTCTGGGGTCAGACCCCACCCCCCCTGGGGTCAGACCCCACCCCCCCTGGGGTCAGACCCCACCCCCCTGGGGTCAGACCCCCAACCCCTGGGGTCAGACCCCGCCCCTTGGGGTCTGACCCCAAGGGGTGAGGGGGTTGGGGTGAGATGGGCGGCTATAGCGAGGCGGCGGCTCGGGCGGCCTGGTCGTAGATCCCCGACATGGCCCGCAGCATGCTGGCCAGGCGGCGGGTTTCCTCGGGCTCGATGCCCAGCGAGGAGAGGGAGTCGATCAGGCAGTCTTCGCGGGTCTCGGCGTAGCGCTGGCAGGTGTCGCGGCCGAGTTCGGTGGTCTGGAAGAAGGTCTCCTTGCCATGCTTCTCGCCGTGGACCAGCTCGAGCTTGGCCAGCTTCTTGAGCGCATAGGTCACGGTGTGGCTGTCCTCGACATTGAGCACCAGGCAGATATCCGCGAGGCGCTTGGCCCGCTCGCGGTGGTTGACGCTATGCAGGACCAGGGTGTCCAGCGAGCCGAGCTCGGGATAGCCGACGGCGGCCATGCAGCGCACCATCCAGCGGGTGAAGGCGTGGGACGCGATAATCAAGCCGAACTCCAGCTCCGACTGCTCCTGGGCGCGGTGGGAGAGGTGTTCCGACGAGACGATGGGGCCGCTGATGCGGCCCCTGGCGTATGTGGTGGTGGTTTCTGTCATGGTGGCCTACTGGTTCATCACGGTGGGCAGGAAGGTGACGATCCCCGGGAACAGGACGATCAGCAGCACGCCCAGCATCATCAGGAAGAAGAACGGCAGGGCCGCCCAGGCGATGGAGAGGATATTGCGCCCGGTCATGCCCTGGAGCACGAAGAGGTTGAACCCCACCGGCGGCGTGATCTGGGACATTTCCACCACGATCACCAGGAAGATGCCGAACCAGATCAGATCGATCCCCGCGGCTTCCACCATGGGCAGCATGATGGAGGTGGTCAGCACCACGACCGAGATGCCGTCGAGGAAGCAGCCCAGCAGGATAAACAGCAGCGTCAGCGCCGCCAGCAGCACCCAGGGCGACAGGCCCATGGTGCCGATCCAGGCGGCGAGGTCCCGGGGCAGGCCGGTGAAGCCCATGGCCGCGGTCAGGAAGGAGGCGCCGGCGAGGATGAAGGCGATCATGGTGGAGGTGCGCACGGCGCCCAGCAGGGCGTCGCGAAACACCCAGCGGTCCATGCTGCCCTGAACGCGCGCCAGCAGCAGCGAGAGCACCACGCCTACCGCGGCGGCCTCGGTGGGTGAGGCGAGGCCGGCATAGATCGAGCCGATGACGCCGACGATCAGCCCCAGCAGGGGAATCAGGCGCCGCGCCCGACGCAGCTTCTCGGCCAGCGGCAGGCGCGCCTCGCCGGGAGGCACCCGGTCCGGATAGCGCCACGCCCAGACCATCAGGTAGAGGGCGAACAGCGAGATCAGCATCAGGCCCGGCAAGATGCCCGCCATGAACAGGCGCGAGATGGACTGGTCGGTGGCGACCCCGTAGACGATCAGAATGATCGAGGGGGGAATCAGCAAGCCCAGGGTGGCGGAGCCCGCCAGGGTGCCGATCACGACGCTCTCATCGTAGCCGCGGCGGGTCAGCTCGGGAATGGTCATCTTGCCCATGGTGGCGCAGGTGGCCGCCGAGGAGCCGGAGACGGCGGCGAATAGCCCGCAGCCCACCACGTTGGTGTGCAGCAAGCGCCCGGGGATGCGCTGCATCCACGGCGACAGGCCGGTGAACATGTCGTCGGCCAGGCGTGAGCGGAACAGGATCTCGCCCATCCAGATGAACATCGGCAGGGCGGTCAGCTCCCAGCTGTAGCTGGCCCCCCAGATGTCCGACGCCATGACATCTCCGGTGGGGATCGAGGTGAACTGGGAGAGGCCGATCCAGCCCAGGGCGAGCAGCGAGAAACCGACCCAGACGCCGCTGCCGAGCAGCAGGAACAGGGCCCCGAAGAGAACGATCATCATCAATAGCATGGGGGGCTCCGGGCCTATTCGTGGCCGCTGTCGTCGATGGTGAAGTGATGGGGGCGGCGAATGGCGGTGTTCAGGGTCTGCGCCAGGGTCTCGACCAGCACCAGGCAGAACAGGATGACGCCGACGATCATGGCGCTCTGGGGGATCCACAGGGGAATGCGGACCAGGCCATAGGAGGTCTCGTTGAACGCGATGCTGTCGGCAATCAGCCAGTACAGGTTCCAGGCCAGGTAGCCACACAGGGTCAGGGCAATGCCGAGGCAGAAGACCTCGACCCAGGCGCGCACCGCCGGTGCCAGGCGCCCGGTCAGCAGGGTGACGCGAATATGACCGCCATGCACGAAGGTGTAGGCGAGCCCCAGGAAGCTGGCGCCCACCAGCAGGAAGCCGGAGATATCGGAGAGCCCGGGAATGGCCAGGCCGATGCGTTCGCCGCCGATGGCGGTGGCGAGGCGGTCGATGATGCGGCCCACAATCTGGGCGGTAATCAGCAGGCAGATCAGGGTCAGGCAGGCGGCCGAAAGATAGCCACCCAGGTTATAGAGGGGGCGTAGTCGATAGGTCATGGGGGAGGTTCCGCGAAGGGTCTTGGCACGCCCCGGCCAGGCCGGCCGGGGCGTGTCGTGTCGGGGCGTGCCGGAGTCAGTCCCGCGCGCTCGAGTAGGCATCCAGGATCGCCTGCCCTTGCTCGCCGGCCCGTTCGACCCACTCCTCGGTCATGGTATCGCCGACTTCCTGGAGCTTGGTGGCCAGGGCCTCGCTGGGCTCGGTGACGGTAATGCCGTTGTCCTTGAGCACGGCGATGGCGTCGTCGGTCTCCTGGCGGCTCATCTCCCAGCCCCGGGTCTCGGCCTCGGCGGCGGCCTCGAGGAGCGCCTGGCGGGTATCGTCGGAGAGGCGCGAGAAGGCCTTGTCGCTGACGATGATCATGTTCTTGGGCAGCCACAGCTGGGCATGGTTGAAGTGGTCGAGGTAGTCCCAGGCCTTGGTGTCGGCACCGGTGGCCGGCGAGGTGATCATGGCCTCGACGCGGCCGGTGCTGAAGGCGGTGGGAATATCGGGCACCTCGACCTGGGTGGGGACGGCGCCGACGAGCTGGGCGATGCGCTCGCTGGCGGTGTTATAGGCCCGCATGCTCAGGTTCTTGAGGTCATCGCCGGTGTCCAGGGCCTGGTTGGTGTAGATGCCCTGGGGCGGCCACGGCACGGCGAACAGCAGGCGCAGGCCCTGTTTCTCGAGCTCCTCGGCGATGATCTCCCGGGAGGCCTCCCACAGCGTCCAGGCGTCCGCGTAGCTGGCGGCCAGGAAGGGCACGGAGTCCACCTCGAAGATGGCATTCTCGTTGGCCAGGCGCGACATGATCACCTCACCCATGGGCACGATGCCCCGGCGCACGGAGTTCTTGATCTCGGCATGGCCGATCAGCGAGCCGTTGGAATGCACGGTGATATCCAGCTCGCCCTCGGTGGCCTCGCGCACGTCCTCGGTGAACTCACGAATATTGACGGTATGGAAGGTGCGATCACCGTAGGGGGTGGGCATATCCCACTCGGTGGCCGCCTGGGCGCCGGTGCTCAGGGTGGCCAGGCCGACGCCGAGGGCGGTGGCCAGAAGGGGGAGTCGGGATTGGCTAACAGACATCGAGACATCCTCGTGAGTGTTGTTGTGTCTGACATGTGCGTCTGACATGAGGCCCATGCCAACGGCTAGGCTATGAGTGTAGGCGCTAAAGGAAGGCGAGGTTAGGTGGAATGAGTTGGCCACGTCAACGATCACTAGACTAAATGACGATGTTTTACCGATAAAACACTGATAAATTCTTCGCGAACTTTCTGATCGGGAGGCCGAGATGCCACAACGTCCCTTGCTGCTCAATGCCGATATGGGGGAGAGCTTCGGGCCCTGGGCCATGGGCATGGACCACGCCGTCATGCCCCATGTGGACCTGGCCAATATCGCCTGTGGCTTTCATGCCTCGGACCCGGACGTGATCCGCAAGACGCTGCGCCTGGCGGCCCGGCATGGCGTCCGGGTCGGCGCTCATCCCGGCTATCCGGACATGGTGGGCTTCGGCCGCCGCTCCCTGGCGTGTTCGCCGGAGGAGGTCGAGAACCTGGTGCTCTATCAGCTGGGCGCCCTGTACGGGCTGTGCCGCGCCGAGGGCCTCACGGTGAGCTATATCAAGCCCCACGGCGCCCTCTACAACGACATGGCCCGACAGCCCGAGACCATGAGGGCGGTGCTCAAGGCGGTGCGGGCCTTCGACCCGGCCCTGCCCCTGATGACCCTGGCCACCCGGGACACCACCACGGCCCGTGAGCTGGCCGCCGAGCAGGGCGTGACGCTGTGGTTCGAGGCCTTCGCCGACCGCGCCTACGACGGCGACGGGCGGCTGGTCTCGCGCCGCGAGCCGGGGGCGGTGCATCACGACGCCGAGGTGATCGTCGACCAGGCGGTGCGCATCGCCGGCGGCCAGGCCCTGACGGCCAGCGACGGCAGCTCGCTGATACTGGCCGCCGATACCCTCTGCGTGCACGGCGACAACCCCGAGTCCATCGCCGCGGTCAAGGCGATCCGCCAGGCCCTGGGCGCGTCGGGGGCCGGGGCATGAGCCGAGGCATACAGTCGGGGACGGAACGCGGTGGGAGGCGCGGGGCCCGGCTGCCGCGGATCGAATCCGCCGGCCTCGATGGCTGGCTGGTGCGCCTCTTCGAGGGCATCGACGAGGACAACCTGGCCTGGCTGGGGGCCCTGGCGCGGCGCTGCGAGACGGCCCTGGGCGAGGCCCTGGTGGATCTGGTGCCGTCCTATACCACCCTGCTGGTCACCTTCGACCCGCTGCGGCTGGCGCCGGAGACGGCCCGGGCCCGGCTGGAGGCGCTGCTCGCCGACCTGACGCCGGACCCCGCGGCCGGCACCGGCCAGGTGCATGAGCTGCCCACCTGGTATGCCCCCCGGGTGGGGCCGGACCTCGAGGGCGTGGCCGGGCACCTGGGAATGAGCGTGGCGGAGGTCATCGATTGCCACGCCGGCCGGGAGTACCGCGTCTTCGCCCTGGGCTTCGCCCCGGGGTTCGCCTTCATGGGGCTGCTGGACGAGCGCCTCGAGGTGCCGCGCTTATCGACGCCGCGTCGCCGGGTGCCGGTGAACAGCGTGGCCATCGCCGGCCGCCAGACCGCCGCCTATCCGACGGTGACCCCCGGCGGCTGGCGCCTGCTGGGGCGCACCACGGCCCGGCTGTTCGACCGCGAACGCGACGGCTTCAGCCTGCTCAAGGTAGGGGATAGCGTGCGCTTCGTGCCGGTGGACCGCGCCACCTTCGAACGCCATGGCGGGGATATGACGCCGGTGGAGGAGCACTCATGACGCCAGAAGATACCGTTATCGGCCTGCGCGTCGAACGCGCCGGGCCCCTGGCCCTGCTCCAGGATGGGGGGCGATTCGGGGTGCGCCGGCTGGGCGTCACCCAGGGCGGGCCGGCGGACCTGCACGGCTGGGCCTGGGCCAACCGCCTGGCGGGGAATGCCTGGGGCACGCCGGCGCTGGAGATCACCTTCGGCGGCCTGGCGCTGGTGGCCGAGCGCGACCTGAGCATCGCCGTGGCCGGGGCCGACCTCGCCGCCACCCTGGAGGGCAAGCCCTTGGCGCTATGGCAGCCGGTGCGCGTGCGGGAAGGGCAGACCCTGGTCTTCGCCACGCCGCGCAACGGCCTGCGGGCCTATCTGGCCGTGGCCGGCGGCTTTCGGGCCGAGCCGGTGCTGGGCAGCGTTAGCTGCGTGGTGCGCGAGGGGCTCGGCGGCTTCGATGGCCATGGCGCCACGCTCGCCGAAGGGGATCGCCTGGCGGTCTCGCCAGACGCCGGCAGGCGCCTCGAGGCCGGCGTGGCCCCGGTGCCGGCACCGCCGGACTACACCCGCCTGGCCATGTTGGCGCTGCTGCCCGGGGCCCAGGTGGCGGACTTCACAGGCGATAGCCTGTTCGCCGCCTTTAACCGCCCCTGGAAGGTGGATGACCGCGCCGATCGCATGGGGGTACGCCTGAGCGGGCCGCGGCTGGCGTGTCGCATCGGCTCGCTGGTCTCGGAAGGCATCGGGCTGGGCGCCGTACAGGTGCCGCCGGACGGCCAGCCCATCGCGCTGCTCAACGACCGCCAGACCATCGGCGGCTATCCCCGGCTGGGCGCCTTGACGCCGCTGGCGGCGTCACGCCTGGCCCAGTGCCTGCCGGGCCAGGAGGTGCGGCTGGCGGCCACCACCGGCGAACGAGCGCTGGGCGACTACCGCCGGCTTCGTCGCTCTCTGGAGCGGTAGCGGGCTGCTAAGCCCCCAGGCCGCTCTCGCGTAGAAGCTGGTCGATGCTGGTGCGCGCCCGCGCTGGCCCCGCACCCTCCATCATCAGCTCGGCCTCGAGGTCGGCGACACCGCCCTCGAGGCAGCACTCGATGACTTCCGACCTGCTCAGGCCCGTGGCCTGGGCGAGAGACTCGAGGCGTCGATCCAGTTCACGCGAAAACCGCAGCAGATGATGGGGCATGTCACGTTCTCCATGGTGAGAGGCTTGCCGCGTCATACGACACTGGCCATCCTGGCAGGCCTTTATGTCCTTACCATGACAGATTTTCTGGAGAATGGTAGAGACCAGCGCGCATTAGCGTAGGCCTCATGACAGGCCCTGTTGGCGCATGGCCTCGGTGATGATCGGCACCGGGGTCATCAGGTGGTCGTGCATCATGGCGGTGGCGCGCCGGCTGTCCCGGGCCAGGATCGCCTCGACCAGGGCGGCATGCTCCTCCTGCTTGCGGGCCAGCGCCGCCTCGGAGAGCACCGTCTCGCGGAGCCATAGATGGCGATAGCGCTCCACCTGGTCGAACAGGCTCTCGCGGATCTGCAGCAGATGCGGGGAGCGACAGCCGTCGACGATGGCGCTATGAAACGCCTGGTGGCGGGTATCCCAGACCTCGAGCAGCTCCTCCGAGGAATCCACCCGTGCCACCTTGGAGAGGGTATGGGCCCGGGCCAGGATCTCGGCCTCCCAGGCGTCATCGCCGCGCTCGATGGCGAGCTTCAGCAGCAGGCCCTCGACATGCGCCCGGGCGTCATAGATATCGGCCAGCTCGGCCAGCGACATGGAGGCCACCCGGTAGCCACGCTGGCTGATCGCCACCACCAAACGCTCGGCGACCAGATGCGACAGCGCCTCGCGCAGGGGACCGACCCCCAGGTCATAACGCTCCTTCAAGCGGCTCATCAGCAGCTTCTCACCGGGTCTGAAGACATTGCGAATGATGTCCTGCTTCAGGCGATGATAAGCGCTGACGCCGAGATTTTCGCGGGCCCCCGAAGAGGCGAAAGTCGAAGAGTCCATAATGTCGTCAATCTGCCGATGTGACGATATGGTACCCGAATATTGAGTTGATGGGGTCAGACCCCAGGGGGGGAGATGATGGGGTCAGACCCCAAGGGGGTGGAGGATGGCCGCCCGGTTGATGGGGTCAGACCCCAGGGGTTGGAGTTGGTGGGGTCAGACCCCGGGGGGTGGAGTTGGTGGGGTCAGACCCCGGGGTTGGGGGTCTGACCCCAAGGGGGTGGAGGATGGCCGCCCGGTTGATGGGGTCAGACCCCAGGGGTTGGGGGTCTGACCCCATCGGCCACCCCATCGGTCCCTCAAAGGCCGCGGTCTAGTGGCCAAGCATCCAGGGGCGCCCGCGTCCTGCCCGTGGCCGGGTGTCTCGCCCCGTGGAGGCGGTGGCATGATCGTGACGGCAACCATGCTGGCTCTTGGGCTCATGGGCGCTGCGTTCGTTAATGGTGTGGGCCTGGCGCAGAGCCGTCGGCATCAGGGCCAGACGCGGCGCGCTCAGGCGCCGCGTGGCCGTCTCGCCACAGCCGGGGCAGGCCCTGGGGGCTTCGCGTTGGCTCATGGAGACCAGCGCGTCGAAGCACCCGCACCGACAGCAGTGGAATTCATAGATCGGCATGGGCTATCCCTTCCAGACGGCCTTGGGCAAATCCCCGGCCTTGATGCTTTTCCGGGGACCCGAGGCCTGGGGCTGAATATCGAAGTCGAAGATTTCGGTGGGTAGCCACAGGGTCGCGCAGACGTTGGGAATATCGACGATGCCGTTGATATGCCCCTGCACCGGCGCCGTACCCAGGATCGAGTAGGCCTGCGCCCCGCTGTAACCGAAGTTCTTGAGATACTCGATGGCATTGAGGCAGGCCTGGCGGTAAGCCACATTGGTGTCGAGATAGTGCTGCTTGCCGCTCTCGTCTACCGAAATGCCCTGGAAGATCAGGTGATTCTGATACCTAGGCTGCATGACACTCGGCTGGAAGATGGGGTTTTTCACCGAATAGAGACGCATGCCATCCTTGACCAGGTTGACACGTAGGTGAACCCAGCCGGCCATCTCGATGGCGCCGCAGAAGGTGATTTCACCATCGCCCTGGGAGAAGTGCAGGTCGCCCACCGATAGACCGCCCTCCTTGACGTAGACCGGGAAGAAGACCCGTGACCCCTGGGTCAGGTCCTTGATATCGCAGTTGCCGCCGTGTTCTCTCGGCGGCACGGTGCGGGCCCCCTCGGCGGCGGCACCGGCCACGCTGGCGCTGTCCATGCGTCCCATATGGGCCGTATCGGCATGGGGCGGGTTGGCCAATGGCGGGACGCGCTGGGGGTCGGTGTCGATCAGCTCCTGCTCGCGCCGGTTCCACTCATCCAGCAACTCGCGGGAGGGTAGGCAGCCGATCAAGCCGGGGTGCATCAGGCCGGCGAACTCGACGCCGGGCAGATGGCGAGAGCGCGTCGTGATGCCGTGGAAGTCCCAGATCGACTTGCGCGCCTCGGGAAAGTGCTCGGTCAAGAAGCCACCGCCGTTCTCGCGAGCGAAGATACCGTTGAAGCCCCAGGTCTGCTCGGAAAAGGGGCCGATATCGAGGATGTCCACCACCAGCAGATCCCCAGGCTCGGCGCCCTTGACGCCGATGGGGCCACTCAAATAATGCACCCGCGTCAGGTCGGCATCGCGGATGTCCTCGGCGCCATCGTTGTTGCCCACCTGGCCGCCGGTCCAGTCCATGCACTCGACGATAAAGTCGTCGCCGGGCTTCACCGTGGCCACCATCGGGATGTCCGGATGCCAGCGGTTGTGGATGTTGTCGTGCTCTACGGCGGGCTTGCCCAGATCGATATGAATCAGCGTGTCGGTCATGGCGTCCTCGAGATTCGAGTTGTTGTAGGAGTCGCCTTGCTTAGATTAGTAGAGAATAGGGTAAAAGCCAGACGCGATAACCAGCCCGGAATGGCTGCCTGGTCGATGGGGTCAGACCCCAGGGGTTGGGGGTCTGACCCCAAGGGGTTGGGGGTCTGACCCCAAAGGGTGGGGGTCTGACCCCAAGGGAAGGCGATGACCTACACTAAAAGCCAATGGGCCAGAAAATAATGGGGGTGGAGTGGAATGGCACGCTCAACTCGCGTTTTTTTGCCGGAGACGCCGGTACACCTGGTGCAGCGCGGTAATAATCGGAGTACCTGCTTCGAGTATCTTGGCGATGCTCGTCGCTACCTGGAATTTCTCGACGAGGCACGCCAGCTGCATAAGATAGATATCCACGCCTATGTGCTGATGAATAACCATATCCATCTACTGGCTTCGCCACGAAGAGACCCCGAAGGCATCAGTCAGATGATGAAGGTCCTCGGGCAGCGATATGCCCAATACTTCAACAAGCACCATCACCGAACGGGCGGATTATTCGAGGGGCGCTACCACGCCTGCCTGATCGGCGAGGAGGAGTACCTGTTCGCCTGCTATCGCTATATCGAGATGAACCCGGTACGAGCGGGATTAACGGACGAGCCTGGCAAATATCGTTGGTCAAGCTATCATGCCAATGCCCTCGGGGTGGAGGACCCTCTGATCGCGCCCCATGCCGCCTACTTGGCAGTCGGCCAGGACCCCAGCGCTCGCCAGCGTCAATATCGGCAGCTCTTCGAGTCCCCGCTCCCCCCCGCCATGTTGGACGACATTCGCCACCAGACGCGACGAGGTCACGCCTTCGCCAGCGAAGACTTTCGCACCCGCCTGACCAACCAGTAGTAGTTGGGGGCTTAGTTGGGGTCAGACCCCCAGTCCAATGGGGTCAGACCCCCAACCCCCGGGGTCTGACCCCATCAACTCCCAGGGGTCTGACCCCATCGGCGACCCCGTCGGCGATATCACGCCCGCTGATTTTCCACCGCGCCGGGCTTGAAGGCTTCCCAGGCGGCGAAGGGGCTGAGAAATACCCGCCCCCTGAGGCCGTCCAGGAAGTCGCTGCGCTTCAGGCGATCCATCACCGGTCCCTTGACCTCGGCCAGGTGCAGCGTGACCCCCGCTTCGTTGAGGCGCTCATTGATGGCCTCCAGGCTCTCCAGCGCCGAGGCGTCGATGAGGTTGACCGCCGAGCAGATCAGCACCATGTGCTCCAGGCCGGGGTGGTGGGCGACGATCTGCAGCACCGTATCCTCCAGGTAGCGCGCGTTGGCGAAGTAGAGGCTTTCGTCGATGCGCAGGAAGGACACATGGCTCAGGGTCTCGGTCTCGTGGCGCTGGATGCTGCGAAAGTGCTCGGAGTCGGGCAGGCGTCCCACCACCGCGCTATGGGGGCGGCTGGTGCGATAGAGGAAGAGCCCGATGGAGAGCGCCACGCCGGTGATGATGCCCGCCTCCACGCCCTCCATCAGGGTCAGCAGGATGGTGGCGGCCATGGCCGAGAAGTCGCTGCGCGAGTAGCGCCAGGTCTGGCGGATCAGGGGGATATCCACCAGCGTCAGAATCGCCACGGTGATGGTGGCGGCCAGGGTGGCGATGGGCAGGTGATGCAGCAGCGGGGTGAGCAGCAGGGTGACCAGGCCGATGCCCAGGGCGGCGAAGAGCCCGGCGAAGGGCGTCTGGGCCCCGGATTCATCGTTGATCACGGTGCGCGAGAGCCCGCCGGTCACCGGCATGCCGGCGGTGAAGGCCGCCGCGAGGTTGGCGCCGCCCAGCCCGACCAGCTCCTGATTGGGGGAGATGCGCTGGCGGCGCTTGGCGGCGAGCATCTGGGCCATGGAGATCGATTCCACGAAGCCCACCACGCTGATCAACAGCGCCGGGATCAGCAGGGCGCGCCAGAGTGTGAGATCGAAGCCAGGCAGGGTCAGCGGCGGCAGCCCGCCGGGCACGGCGCCGACCACGGCCACGCCGCGCTCGGCGAGCCCCAGCTGCCAGCTCAGCAGGGTGGTGGCCACCACCGCCAGCACCGGGCCGCTGCGTGCCACCAGGCCGGCGGTGGCGGGGGCCAGCCCCAGGCGCGTCAGCAGCGGGCGCGCCTGGCGGCGGCTTGTGACCAGAAAGAGCAGGGTGCCCAGGCCGATGGCAAGGGTGGGCCAGTGCAGATGGGGTAGCCCGCCGACGATGCCGGTTAACAGCTCCAGGGCGTTATAGCCGCCGGCGGAGATCCCCGCCATATGAGCGAACTGGCCGATGGCGATCAGCACCGCCGAGGAGGAGAGGAAGCCGGCGATCACCGGGTGGCTCAGGAAGTTGGCGAAAAACCCCAGGCGCAAAAGCCCCATGGCGACCAGCATGGCCCCGGAGAGCAGCGACAACACCAGCGCCGCCTGGAGATAGGCGGCGCTGCCCGGCGTGGCCACATTGGACAGCGCCGCGCCGGTCATCAGCGCGATGATCGCCACCGGGCCCACCGCCAGGGTGCGGCTGGTACCCAGCAGGGCATAGAGCACCGCCGGCAGCAGGCTGGCATAGAGCCCCACCACCGCCGGCAGGCCGGCGAGCAGGGCATAGGCCAGCGACTGGGGAATCACCATCACGGTGACGATGGTGCCAGCCAGCAGGTCGGCCCCCAGCTGGCGCCGGTTATAGTGGGGCAGCCAGGTCAATACCGGTAGATAGCGCTTAAGCATGTGTCTCGTATCTGGAAGGTGGAAATCCGGAGAGCGGAAGCTGGGAAGAGTGGAATAAGCCCTAGCCTAAACGATATGAGGCGTTGCTTTCACCAGGGCCCGCTTATGGCCGCTTTCTGGCAAGCTATGGGGGTCGCCCGACGGCCTGCTAGAATCACATCACTCATTAACTCCCGGCGCCGCGGGGCTTATCACGTAAAGCGTACAGCTTACAGCGTACGACTCCCGGCACCGCCGGGTTTACTACGTAAAGCGTACAGCTTATTAGCGCACAGCTCCCGGCACCGCCGGGTTTACTACGTAAGGCGTACAGCTTACAGCGTATAGCTCCCGGCGCCGCCGGGCGCCAGACTCATCACTGACAAGGACATACCATGCAGCGCGAGACCATTGCCCTTCACCACGCCTACGCCCCCGACGACCAGCACGCGGTGGCGGTGCCCATCCACCAGACCACCTCGTTTTCCTTCGATAGTGCCGAGCATGCCGCCGACCTCTTCGACCTCAAGGTCGAGGGCAATATCTACTCGCGGATCATGAACCCCACCTGCGGCGTGCTCGAGCAGCGCGTGGCGGCCCTGGAAGGCGGCATCGCCGGGCTGGCGATGGCGTCCGGCATGGCGGCCATCACCGCAGCCATCCAGACCATCGCCGAGGCGGGCGACAACATCGTCTCGATCAGCGAGCTCTACGGCGGCACCTATAACCTCTTCGCCCACACCCTGCCGCGCCAGGGCATCGAGGTGCGCTTCGCCGACAAGGGCGACCTCGCCGGCCTCGAGGCGCTGATCGATGCGCGCACCAAGGCGGTGTTCTGCGAGAGCGTGGGCAACCCCTCCGGCGGCGTGGTGGACATGGCGGCCCTGGCCGAGGTGGCTCATCGCCACGGCGTGCCGGTGATCGTCGACAACACCGTGGCCACGCCCTTCCTGTGGCGCCCCATCGAGCATGGCGCGGATATCGTGATCCACTCGGCCACCAAGTATATCGGCGGGCATGGCACCACCGTGGGCGGGGTGATCGTCGATTCGGGCAAGTTCCCCTGGGCCGACAACGCCGAGCGCTTCCCGCTGCTCAACGAACCCGATGTCTCCTACCACGGCGTCTGCTACACCCGTGACCTGGGGCCGGCCGCCTTCATCGGGCGTGCCCGGGTGGTGCCGCTGCGCAACATGGGCGCGGCGCTCTCCGCCCAGGCGGCCTGGCAGCTGATGCAGGGCCTCGAGACCCTGGGGCTGCGCATCGAGCGTATCTGCGACAACGCCCAGCGTATCGCCGAATACCTGCAGGGCCACGACGCCGTGACCTGGGTGCAATACGCCGGCCTGGAGAACCACCCGGACCACGCCCTGGCCAGGAAATACATGGACGGCCACGCCTCGGGCATCCTCAGCTTCGGCATCCAGGGTGGTCGCGAAGCGGGCGCCCGCTTCTACGACGCCCTGAACCTGGTGCTGCGCCTGGTCAACATCGGCGACGCCAAGACCTGCTCCTCGATCCCCGCCGCGACCACCCACCGCCAGCTCAACGACGAGGAACTCGCCAAGGCCGGCGTCACCGCGGACATGGTACGGCTCTCCATCGGCATCGAACACGTCGACGACATCATCGCCGACCTCGACCAGGCCCTCGCGGCCAGCCAAGCCTGATCAGCCCCATCCCCCCCCTGGGGTCAGACCCCACCGGCTACCCCGCCCCCCATTGGGGTCAGACCCCACCGGCTACCCCGCCCCCCCTGGGGTCAGACCCCAGGGGTTGGGGGTCTGACCCCAATGGTGCCACCCCGGGCTCACGGGGTCAGACCCCACCGGCTACCCCGCCCCCCATGGGGTCAGACCCCAGGGGTTGGGGGTCTGACCCCAGGGGTTGGGGGTCTGACCCCAGGGGCTATGCCTCCCGCGGTCGGCTATGCCAGGCGGACCAGGTATAGAGCGCGAGGCTCGTCCAGATCATCACGAAGGTGGCGAGCTGGGCGCCGCCTAGCGGTTCGCCGAACACCACCAGGGCGATGAAGAACTGGATGGTGGGGTTGAGGTACAACAGAAACCCCAGGGTGGCGAGGCGCAGGCGCCGGGCGGCCCCGGCGAAGGCGAGCAGGGGCAGGGCGGTGATGACCCCACTGGCGATCAGCAGCAGGGTGGTGCGCGTATCGCCCAGGAAATGCGAGAGCTCGGCCTGGGTCAGCCAGCCCAGGGCCAACAGCCCCAAGGGCAGCAGCAGCAGGGTCTCCACGAACAGTCCTGAGAGGCCATCCAGGCGCACCTGCTTGCGCAGCAGCCCATAGGTGCCGAAGGAGAAGGCCAGTGCCAGGCTGATCCACGGCAGCTCGCCGAGTATCACCAGCTGGGTCAGGATCGCGACCCCGGCAAGCCCCACGGCCACCGCCTGGAGCCGGTGCATGGTCTCGCGCAGCACCAGCATGCCCAGTGCCACATTGACCAGCGGCGTCATGAAGTAGCCCAAACTCGCCTGGAGCACATGGCGGGTCTCCACCGAGTAGATATAGAGCCCCCAGTTGAGCGCGATCAGCAGGGCACAGCCCAGCACGCGCCCCAGCCGCCGGGGTTGACCGAGCGCCTGGCGAATCGGCGCCCAGCGCCCCAGCAGCGTGACCAGGCCGACCAGAAACAGGCACGACCACAGCACCCGGTGGATCAGGACCTCGTAGGCGGGCACCCCCTGAAACAGGGCGAAGAACAGCGGGAAACAGCCCCACATGCTGTAGGCGGCCAGCCCGAACATAACGCCCTGGCGGGCCTCGCGGGCGGGGGGAGTCGTGGTGGTCATGGTGTCACTCATCCAAGAAAAATGCCGGGCCCCATCACGGGGCCCGGCACTATATCGATCAACCTATCGACGAACGCGGTTCGCGGGTCAGAACGCGACCCTTAGAAGCGGTAGGTCAGGCCGGCGCCGACGGTGACCGGGTCCACCTTGACCTTGCCGATGCCATTGCCGTTGTTGTCGACCTCGGCATCCACGTCGGACCAGCGGGCATAGCCGGTGGCGCTCAGGTTGCTGGTCAGCGTCAGGTCAACGCCGACCTGGCCGACGACGCCGTAGTCGTCATCGATATCGATGTTATCCCCGGCGTTGGCCTCATCGATGCTGGAGTAACGAGTGTAGTTGACACCCAGGCCAGCGAACGGCTGCACGCGAGCTTCCTCGATGCCGCCCAGCGGGTAGTAGTTGACCAGCAGGTTGACCGGCATGCGATCCATGGTGCCGAGGTTGTTACCGGCCAGGCCGAAGTCGTGCTCGACGCTCTCGCCGACACCCAGCTCGACGCCCATCTTGTCGTGGAACAGGTAGCCGCCGGAGAGGTAGAAGGCGTTCTCGTCGGAGACGTTGTCGGTAGTGACGTCGGCTTTCTCGAAGCTGCCGCGAACGTAGACATCACCCGCCTGGTAGGCCAAGGCCGCCTGGCTGGCGAAAGCGGTAGAAGCGGCGATAGCGAGCATCATCGTAGTCTTGCGCATGGAACCTCCTGATGGGTGGCCCTGGGTCAATAAATAAGGGGAGGGCGAATAAATCCCTTTGTCATGCTGAGTATATTATAAGAAACAGTGTTCATGATTGCTAGTGCTCGACTCCCTTTCTCGTCGTCGTCTCGTTGTTGAAAACCGTCGAGTCTCCAGCGGGGTGTGGCCGATGATGATGCTACGACGTAGAATGCACGGCGTTAACCATGGCTTTTTTATATGCCGAGGCCACGGAATGGCGCCTCGGACAGACAGAGATATACGCAACAGGGCAAGGGAAATGCCCGGACACAATCCCCGGGCGGTAGCGTGCCTAGCGCCCAGCCCACCCCCTCACCCCCATGGGGTCAGACCCCAGGGGTTGGGGGTCTGACCCCACCGGCAGGGAGCCCTCAGGGGTCAGACCCCAGGGGGTTGGGGGTCTGACCCCATCGGCAGGAGCCCCCCGGGGTCAGACCCCAGGGGGTTGGGGGGTCTGACCCCACCGGCAGAAGCCCCATGGGCAGCTGGCCACCAGATCACAAGGACTCTTTATGTCAACACCAGCACTCTTTCCTACCGGCGGCCTGGCACGATGGCTGGTCGCCGGGAGCCTGCTGGCCGCGCTCAGCGGCTGTGTCTTGCCCAACGCCCAGCAGGGGCCTAGTTCCGGGGTGGTGATCAGCCAGGGCCAGCCGGGCACGCCCCTCGATGCCAACTTGAGCGGCTTCCTCGAACAGGCGCCCCCCGGGGCCGTCACCGATCTTCCCACCAGCCCCTGGGGCCCCAATGTGGTGGTCTCGGCCGAGGCGCCTTACTTCGCCGCCAGCGGCCGCGTATGCCGGCACGTGCGGGTCGAAACCGCCCGCGGGCCGGTTTCCCCCCAGATCGCCTGTGAGGGCGCCCAGGGCTGGGAGGCCAAGCGCCTGGTCACCGAGGTACGCACCGGAGGAACCCGCTAATGCCGATCACGACGAATTCCCGGGCCCTGCTGGCGGGTCTCGCCCTGCTGGGCATGCCGCTGATGGCCAGCGCCCAGGCCGATATGCTGTCCAGCGGCACCACCGCGGGGCAGCAGCGCCAGGGCCAGGGCCAGGCGCAGCCACAGATCGATGACGCCCCCCGCGCCGACTGGGGCAGCGCCAACTATGGTGCCGGCCCCCGGCAGGAGCCGCCCAAGGCGGATATGGACTCGCTGCCCCCCTTCGGTGCCAACCTCTTCGAAGGCGGCTTTCGCGGCACCATGGCCGACGGGCTCAACCCCGATTACACCATCAAGCCCGGCGACCAGGTCACCCTGCGGGTCTGGGGGGCGGTGGAGCTCGACCAGCAGGTCTCGGTCGATGCCCAGGGCAATATCTTCGTTCCCACCATCGGCCCGCTGAGCGTGCAGGGCCTGAGCGGCGGGCAGCTGGATGCCAAGGTGCGCGGCGCCATCCGCTCGGTGTACCCCGATGATGTCCAGGTCTATACCAACCTGCAGGGCGTTCAGCCGGTGGGGGTGTTCGTCACCGGTTATGTGGAGAGCCCGGGGCGCTATGCCGGCACGCCCAGCGATTCGCTGCTGTTCTTCCTGGACCAGGCCGGCGGCATCGACAACGAGCTGGGCAGCTACCGCGATATCCGCGTGATGCGAGGCAACCAGACCGTGGCCCGGGTCGATCTCTACGACTTCCTGCTCGACGGCCGCATATCACGCCCCCAGTTCCGCGATGGCGATACCATCGTGGTGGAAGAGCGCGGCCCGGCCATCGCCGTGGTGGGCGACGTCAAGCGCGAATACCGCTACGAACTCACCGGCCACCAGCTCAATGGCGCCGAGGTCGGCCGCCTGGCGCGTCAGCAGAGCGGCGTCTCCCATGTGCTGCTGCGCGGTGACCGTCCCGAGGGCCCGGTGGCCGAATACATGGCCCTGGATGAGTTCTATACCCGCTCGGTCTACAGCGGCGACGAGGTGCTGTTCAGCGCCGACCAGCGCGACGAGACCATCGTGGTGGAAGTGGAAGGCAGCTTCTATGGCCCGTCGCGCTATGCACTGCCCCGCAATGCGCGCCTCGGCGAACTGCTCGACGCCGTCGCCGTGCCCGAGGACATGACCAGCCTGCAGGACATCTCGATCAGCCGCATCGGCGTGGCCGAGCAGCAGAAGGAGGCCCTGGACAAGAGCCTGCGCCGCCTGGAGACCACCTACCTGGGCTTCCCCGCCCGCACCCCGGAGGAGGGCGAGATCCAGATTCGCCAGGCCGAGCTGATCGAGCGCTTCGTGGACAAGGCCGCCGAGGTCGAACCCACCGGCCGCCTGGTGGTCGCCCGCGCCGGCCGCGGCATCGTCGATGTGCGCCTGCAGGACGGCGATGTGATCACCATCCCCGAGACCAACGACGCCATCCTGCTCAGCGGTGAAATCGTGATGCCCCAGGCCGCGGTCTACACCCCCGGCATGTCGGTGGAAGACTACATCGAGCAGGCGGGCGGCTTCACCGACCGCGCCAACGAAGACGGCGTACTGGTCGCCCACCGCAACGGCGCCGTGGTTAACGCCGACGACGCACACCTGCGCGCCGGCGACGAGATCCTCGTCCTCCCCCGCGCCCCGACCAGCAACATCGCCCTCGGCAAATCGATCACCCAGATGCTCTACCAGATCGCCGTCGCCACCAAGGTCGCACTCGACCTCTGACCGGGCTGCGCCCGAAGCTGGAAGAACGCCTGCTTCGCAGGCTTAAGCTGGAAGCTGGAAGAAAAACCCTTAAACCGATGTTGGGGTTGGGTTACTTCCAGCTTCCGGCTTCCAGGAGCGAAGCGACGCTCTTCCAGCTTGTCCCAACCGTTCACTATCGACCAGAGACCAATGTCCCAATCCTCCGAAAGCTCCTCCCGCACCCCCTGGCAGGTCACGCGCAGCGTGTGGTACGCCATGTTCATGCGCGAGGCGATCTCACGGACCATGTCCAACCGCATGGGCTGGTTCTGGATGATCGCGGAACCGCTGGCCTTCACCCTGATCATGGTGGGAATACGCGGCTTTATCCGCGGTGATCGCTTTATCGTCAACGCCGAGTTTATCCCCTGGATGATCGTCGGCATGATGGGCTTTTTCCTGATCCGCGAGGGCATGATGAAGGGCCTGGGCGCGGTAGATGCCAACAGCGCGCTGTTCGCCTATCGCCAGGTGCAACCCGTGGACCCGGTGCTGGTGCGCAACGTGCTGGAAGGCCTGCTGCGTACCTTCATCTTCATGCTGTTTGTCCTCGGGGCCCTACTGCTGGGCACGGATATCCTGCCCGATAATGGCATTCGCGCCATGGGCTGGTGGCTAAGCCTGTGGAGCCTGGGCCTCGGCCTGGGGCTGATCACCTCCGTGGCCGGCACCCTGGTGCCCGAGGTGGCAACGGTCATCAAGATGGTGAATATGCCGCTGCTGATCCTCTCCGGGGTCATCTTCCCGCTGAACCAGCTGCCGCACTTCCTGCTCGAGTACCTGATGTACAACCCCATCGTGCACGGCCTGGAGCTACTGCGCGCCGCCTTCTTCGAGGGCTACCAGGTAGTACACGGCACCAGCGCCTCCTACTTCTGGCGATTCACCCTGATCACCATCGCCATCGGCCTGGTGATGCACGTGCGGTTCAAGGAAAAGCTCAAGGCCAAGTAAGCGGACTTCGTCCGCTGCTGTACGCTTTAAGCCGTAAGCCGTAAGCCGTAAGCCGTAAGCCGTAAGCCGTAAGCCAGGCTTACTGCCACCTAAACTCTCGGCAAGGGTTTTTCGTACAGCGTAAAGCGTATGGCTTACAGCCCCGACTACGCCGGGCCGGGGTTACGTACAGCGTAAAGCATATGGCTTACAGCGCTCGGTGAAGCCGGGCTCACCATTCACCTCCCAGACCTCCGCCAATGATCCAAATTAACGGTCTCTACAAACGCTACCACCGCCAGCAGCGGGTTTACGACTGGGTGCTGGAGGATATCAATCTCACCATCCCCAAGGGCGTAAGCGTGGGGCTGCTGGGCCGCAACGGGGCGGGCAAGTCGACGCTGCTCAAGCTCATCGCCGGCATGGATACCCCCGACCGCGGGGAGATCCGCCGTGAATGCCGTGTCTCCTGGCCCATTGGCCTGGCGGGTGGCTTCCAGGGCAGCATGACCGGGCGCCAGAACGTCAAGTTCGTGGCCCGGGTGCACGGCGGGCGCTATAACGTTCGGGATATCATCGACAAGGTCGAGGCCTTCGCCGAGATTGGCGATGCCTTCGATGAGCCGATCAAGACCTACTCCAGCGGCATGCGGGCCCGCCTGAATTTCGGCCTCTCCCTGGCGTTCGATTTCGACGTCTACCTCTCCGACGAGGCCACCTCAGTGGGCGATCGCGCCTTCAAGGCCAAGGCCACCGAGGCCTTCAAGGAGAAGGTGGGCCAGGCCAGCCTGATCATGGTCAGCCACGGCGAGGGCATCCTGAAGGATCTCTGCCAGGCCGGCATCTACCTGCAAGGCGGCCGCGCCACCTGGTACGACGATATCAACGACGCCATCGCCGCCTACCATGACGAGACCGACGCCGCCCGGGAAGCCAGCGGCACGGCACCTAAACCCGTCGCCAAGCCCGCCCCCAAGCCATCGGGAGCCAAGCCGGCGGCGAAGGAAGAGGGCGCCAAGCCCGCTCCCGCCGAGGTCGACATCCCCGACGAACTCACCCTGCCAGAAGCCAAAAAGCAGCTACGTCAGCGCAAGGCCGAGTTCGACACCGCCAAGGCCGCCTTCGAGCAAGCCCAGGCCGACGACCTCATCCCCCGCGAGCGCATCGTCTACGGCGACGAATTCCGCGCCGCCCGGGAACGACTGCACGCAGCACGGCGTAGGGTGCAGGCGCTGCAGCCGCCGCAGGACGATTGAGCGCTCGCTCCTTACAAGCGCGAAGCGACGCTCACCCCTCACCAGCCGCGAAGCGACGCTCTTCCAGCTTTAGCACCGTATCGCCCGATAAATTGGGCTGAAGTTGGGGTTACTTCCAGCTTCCAGCTTCCAGGAGCGAAGCGACGCTCTTCCAGCTTTAGTCACCTCCCACCAGCGAAGCGCTAATACATAAAATGAAACACTTCATCAAATCCCAGCCTCACTGGGCCGCGGCCCTGCTCGCCATCATCCTGGTCTGCTTCTACTGGTTTGTCTGGGCCGAGGATCGCTACCTCTCCCGTGCCACCGTGGTGTTGGAGAGCCCCCAGATCGCCCAGCCGGACATCAGCTTCTCTTCCCTGTTGACCGGGGCCTCGGGAGACAAGGACCTGCTGCTGCTGCGGGAATATCTGCTCTCGGTGGATATGCTCAAGCGCGTGCAGGAGGAGCTGGACTTCCGCCAGCACTACAGCGAGAACGGCGATATCTTCGCCCGCCTGCACAACGCCGAGGCGCCCATCGAGGACCTGCACAAGTACTATCTGCGCCGGGTGACCGTGGAGATGGATGACTATGCCGGGGTGCTCAACGTCGAGGTGCAGGGCTATACGCCGGAGTTTGCCCACCAGATGGTGCAGCTGCTGCTGGAGGCGGGCGAGGCCCATATGAATGACATGGGGCAGCGCCTCGCCTTCGAGCAGGTGGAATTCCTGGAGGAGCAACTGCACCGCCTGGAAGACCGCCTCGACGAGGCCCGCGCCGAACTGCTGGAGTTCCAGAACCGGGAAGGGCTGGTCTCGCCCACCAGCACCGTGGAGAGCATCAACCAGGTGGTCGCCACCCTGGAAGGGGAGCTTGCCAGCGTGCAGGCCCAGCGCCAGGCGCTCTCCAGCTACCAGAGCTCACAGTCGGCCGACATGCGCCGGGTGCAGTCCCAGGTTGACGCCCTGCGCGAGCAGATCGAACAGCAGCGCGACCGCCTGGCCCAGGCCACCGGCGAATCGCTCAACCGCATCTCCTCGCAGTACGAGACCCTCGAGCTCAAGGCCAAGTTCGCCCAGGAAACCTACTCCAGCGCCCTGGCCGCCCTGGAGAACACCCGCCTGGAAGCCGCCCGCAAGCTCAAGCAGGTCAGCGTACTGCAGAGCCCGCTATTCCCGGAATACGCCACCCGCCCGGAACGGCTCTACAACGCCACGATCTTCGCCATCGTCGTGCTGTTCCTGTCGCTCATCGCCAGCATGATGGTGCTGATTATTCGCGACCACCGCGACTGATACGGGCTTCGCCCGGCCCAAGCTGGAAGAGCGTCGCTTCGCTCCTGGAAGCCGGAAGCCGGAAGCCGGAAGCCGGAAGCTGGAAGTAACCCCAACACCATCATCGGTTTAAGGGTTTTCTTCCAGCTTCAAGCTTCAAGCTTCCAGCTTGGGTGACTTCCAGCTTTCATTTATTCACCATTCACCACAGATGCCATGACCAACCTAGAACTTCTCGAATCCTCGGAGCTGTTCGATGCCGAGTGGTATCTCGAGCGCTATCCCGATGTAAGGGCGCTGAGCTTGACGCCGGCACAGCATTTCCTGAAATACGGCTGGCGGATGAACCGCAGCCCCGGGCCTGGCTTTTCCACGCCGGCCTACCTCGAGCAGTATCCGGATATCCGCAAGGCGGGGATCAACCCCGTGCTGCACTATCTGAACCATGGCCAGACGGAAGGGCGCAAGGCCCAGCCGGTGGGCCAGGCCAGCGTGCCGGTGGCGGCACCGCTGCCCGCGGATATGCCCCAGGAGCCCCCCGCCGAGGCGCTGCCCAGCGATCCCGCGCAGCGGACCGAGCGCCAGCTCGCCCACACTCAACAGCTGTTGGAACACTATTACCATCGCAGCCGAGAACTGGAGTTCCGCCTGCAAGGCCTATGATGCGCCACTTGCACCCCTTGATCACGACAGGAAAACCTATGAAAGTCCTTACCGTTTTCGGTACCCGCCCCGAGGCCATCAAGATGGCGCCCCTCGCCCTGCAACTGGCCGATGACGAGCGCTTCGATGCCCGCGTCTGCGTTACCGCCCAGCACCGCGAGATGCTCGACCAGGTACTGGGCCTGTTCGAGCTGACCCCGGATTATGACCTCGACCTGATGACGCCCGGCCAGGATCTCAACGACGTCACCACCGGCATCCTGCAGGGCCTCAAGGGCGTGTTAAGCGACTTTCAGCCGGATATCGTGCTGGTACATGGCGACACCGCCACCACCTTCGCTTCCACCCTGGCCGCCTACTATCAGCAGATCCCCGTGGGCCATGTGGAGGCGGGGCTACGCACCGGTAATCTTTACTCGCCGTGGCCGGAAGAAGGCAACCGCAAGCTGACCGGGGCGCTGGCCGCCGTGCATTTTGCGCCCACCGAGACCTCTCGCAACAACTTGCTGGAAGAGGGCGTGGCCCCGGCCACGGTGCACGTGACCGGCAATACCGTGGTCGACGCCCTGCTGGACGTGACCGCCAAGCTGAACACCAACAGCGCGCTTTCCGCCGAGCTGGGCGCGAATTTCCCCATGCTGGAGGAGGGCAGGCGGCTGATTCTGGTCACCGGCCACCGCCGCGAAAGCTTCGGCGGCGGCTTCGAGCGCATCTGCCAGGCGCTGGCCGCGACCGCCAAGGCGCATCCGGATACCCAGATCCTCTACCCGATGCACCTCAACCCCAACGTGCGTGAGCCGGTCAACCGCCTGCTGGCCGATATCGAGAACGTTCACCTGATCGAGCCCCAGGACTACCTGCCGTTCGTCTACCTGATGAACCGCGCGCATATCATCCTCACCGACTCCGGTGGCATTCAGGAAGAAGCCCCCAGCCTCGGCAAGCCGGTACTGGTCATGCGCGACACCACCGAACGTCCCGAAGCCGTGGAAGCCGGCACCGTCAAGCTTGTCGGCACCGACGTTGGCACCATGACCGGCGAACTCACCCGCCTGCTCACCGACCAGGCCGCCTACGATGCCATGAGCTACGCCCACAACCCCTACGGCGACGGCAAGGCCTGCCAGCGGATACGCGACGCCCTCGCTTCGCGTGGTGAGGAGTAAGCGCCGCTTTGCGGCTGGTGAGGGGGTAGGGGTTACCCCTCACTCCTCACACCTCCCGGCGCAGCCGGGCTGGGTTTGGGGTTACTTCCAGCTTCCAGCTTCCAGGAGCGTAGCGACGCTCTTCCAGCTTTAGTCACCTACTCATCGGAAACACCATGCAATTCAACACCATCTCCATGATCGGCCTGGGCTACATCGGCCTGCCTACCGCCGCCGTTTTCGCCTCTCGCAAGCACAACGTGATCGGGGTCGATGTTAACCCCAGCGCCGTGGAAACCATCAACCGCGGCGAGATCCATATCGTCGAGCCCGAGCTGGATATGGTGGTACATGCCGCCGTTAGCGAAGGCTATCTGCGCGCCACCACCACGCCGGAGCCCGCCGATGCCTTTATGGTGGCGGTGCCCACGCCTTTTCATACCGATGAGAACGGCCAGCACCACCAGGCCGACCTGAGCTATATCCAGGCCGCGGCGCGCAATATCGCGCCGGTGCTCGAGCCCGGCAACCTGGTGGTGCTGGAATCCACCAGCCCGGTGGGGGCCACCGAGCAGATGGCGGAATGGCTGGCCGAGGCCCGGCCGGACCTCACCTTCCCCCAGACCCACGGCGAGGCCTCGGACATCCGCATCGCCCACTGCCCCGAGCGGGTGCTGCCCGGCCATGTGATCCGCGAACTGGTAGAGAATGATCGCGTGATCGGCGGCATGACCCCGCGCTGCGCCGAGGTAGCCTGCGAGCTTTACAAGCTCGTGGTCGAAGGGGAGTGCGTGCCCACCACCGCCCGCACCGCCGAGATGGCCAAGCTCACCGAGAACAGCTTTCGCGACGTGAACATCGCCTTCGCCAATGAGCTTTCCACCATTGCCCATGAGCTGGATATCAATGTGTGGGAGCTGATCGCCCTGGCCAACCGCCACCCGCGGGTCAATATCCTGAGCCCGGGTGCCGGCGTGGGCGGCCACTGCATCGCCGTGGATCCCTGGTTTATCGTCGGCGCCTGCCCGGAGCAGGCCAAGCTCATCCGCGCCGCTCGCGAGGTGAACGACGACAAGCCCGAGTGGGTACTGCAGCGGGTGAATGGTGCGCTTGAGCACTATCACCGTGAATACCCCCAGGCGCGGCGCAGCGACCTGACCGTGGCCTGCCTCGGCATTGCCTTCAAGCCGGATATCGACGACCTGCGCGAAAGCCCCGCCCTGGGCATCGCCCACAAGATCGCCGGTCTCGGCTGCCGCCTGCAGGTGGTAGAGCCCAATATCGACGAGCTGCCGACAAGCCTGCAGCAAGGCAATGTCGAACTCACCAGCCTCGACGAAGCCCTCACCCAGGCCGACGTGATCTGCATACTGGTCAAGCACAAGCCCTTTATCGAACAAACCGACGCCGTACGCGCCAAGGCAAGCGTTATCGACGCCGTTGGTCTGCTGGGGTAAGCGCTTCGTTTGTGAATTGTTAATCGTGAATAGTGAATAGAGAGCGCGCTTCGCTTGGGAGGGGTTGGGGTTACTTCCAGCTTCCAAGAGCGAAGCGACGCTCTTCCAGCTTTAATATTACTCATTGGACACCCATGGACGATCTTCTCCACCTCGCTACCCAGCTCGCCGATCAATCCACCACGCCCCTGTTCGCCCCCGTTCAGGGGCGTGTTGCGTATGTGGTCAGCCATGGCCAGAGCTATGCCAGCAATGGCTATGCCATTCGTACCCAGGGGATTGCCAAGGCCCTGAACCAGCATGGCCTGGACACCCTCTGCTTCGTGCGCCCCGGGCGCCCGTGGGAGCTGGGTGTGGCACCCGGCAGTGTGGGGCCGGAAACCGAGGTGGCGGGGGTGCGTTATCTTCATAGCCCCTGGGCAAGCGGGAAGACGCCCGGCAGTGAGCGTGAGCACCTGGAAGCCAGCGTGGAGCGCTTTATCCAGCTGTTTCGGGTGTATCGCCCTGCGGCGGTGCTGGCGGGTAGCAACTGGATCGTGGGCCTGCCCGCCTGGGTGGCGGCCAAGCGGTTAGGCCTGCCGTTCTATAACGAGGTGCGTGGCTTCTGGGAGCTCTCGCGAGAGGCCCGAGAGCCCGGTTACGCCAATACCCCGGCGTACCAGGCCGAGCGTGAGCGCGACATCTTTGTGGCGAAGCAGGCCCGCAAAGTAGTGACCCTGAACCAGCCCATGAAGGCAGAGCTGGTAAAGCGGGGCGTGGCAGCAGAGAGCATCGAGCTGGTGCCCAATGGTATCGACGAACTGCCCCCGGCCAAATCGGCAGACCCCGCGCTCAAGCAGAAGCTGGGCATTCAGCCGGGCGACAAGGTGGTGGGTTACGTGGGCAGCTTCAGCGCCTATGAGGGCCTGGATGTACTGCTCCAAGCCTGCGCCGAGCTGGTGCAACAGGGCGAAAAACTCAAGCTGCTGCTGGTGGGTGACGACCAGCCGGTCACCCAGGCGGCTGGCACCAATAAAGCGCTTGCTGATACGCCCTGGCTAACCCAGGTAGGGCGAGTGCCCCACGAACAGGTGGCCGACTACTACGCCTTGCTGGACGCCGTGGTCATCCCGCGCAAATCCCTGCCGGTGTGTGAACTGGTGCCTCCGCTAAAGGCCGCCGAAGCGCTGGCCTATGGCAAGCGACTGGTGGTATCAAACATTGCGCCGCTCAAGGAATACGCCGACAAGCACGACGGCGTGACGACATTTACTCCTGAGAGCCCGGAGAGCCTGGCCGAAGTCCTTCAGCAGTCACTGAAGCTGCCTGCGCCCAAGCCGAGTGCCGAGCTGCTGTTCTCGGCGCATGCCGAGCCGTTGACCAGGGCTTTGAAGGGGGAAGAACAGAAGAAGGGTGGAGAGAGTGAGGCGGTAGCCAAGCCAGTGCCGGCAGAGTCACCCAAAAAGGCGGAAAATTTTCAGCCCCATCTCGGCGTTTTGAACCATCCGGAAACCATTGAACTCCGCCAGAAAGATCCAATTTGGCATAGTGTGTCGGTACAGGCTGGTCAAGATCTGATCATCGAGGCCGCTTCGGAATATCACAACGTCAAGGGGGCGAAGAACCGCAAAGCAGTTTTGCTGCTCAATGGACTTGATGCAGAAGGCAACCGAGTAGACAAGCCTTTAGGAAGAATGGCTAAGTCTGGCCACCTCAAGGCTTACTTCAAGTATCTGCCCTGTACCCAGAACCAGATACAAGAGCTACATGGATTTACTGTTCCGGATGACGTCAGTGAAATTCGTGTAGGCGTCTGTGGGTTCCACAAGCAGGAAGGCGAGAAAGTTACGTTGCGTGAGCTTAGGGTAAAACCCAAGGCAGCGGCTACGAAAGGTATCGCTATTCTGCCTGCTGCAGTAGACTCTCAAAAACCCGAATTTTTACCTAAATCTGAAAAAAATAATATTGAAGAACTTGGCGAAAAGATTATCTGGGAAAGTTTTTATCTAAGTGAGGGGGAGGTGCTGTCTCTTTCTGGCGAGTTGGTAGGTGAAGGTGTTAAAGGAAGGAAAACAGTTCTTTTGGTTGAGGCTAAAAGCACTACAGGTGAGGAGCTCGATCTTGCAACATATGGGTACTTATGGTCCGGAAGTTTCAATCATTGGTTTAAATATTTATACCCCAACGAGACTAATGGAAAGTTTTTTGAGTTAAAAAGTGATGATGGTGAGATAAAGATTTCAACTTCTTTGATTAAGTTTGGCTGCAGAGATGGAGAAAAAATATTTATAAAAAATAAGAAGGTAGAGAAAACCACATCCAGTAGTATCGAAGAATCGCTGCAGCGATTTCTGCTTAGTCATCCATCTTTAATGGATGTGGAAAACCTACTTTATGCTGATATTACACTCAATGTCATTGACGGATCTTCTATATGGCTATCATCAATGGCAAAAATTTTAGCGTCACAACAGAAAACCATTTTGGTGTTGAAAGAGGATGTCCGAAATTTTCAAATATTTGACTCTTTGAAGTCTTTTGGCAATCTGGTTATTATTCAGCCTTCTGACTTTTTAGGTGAAGGAGCTATTACTCTGGATGTCATGCAGTCAATCCAGGGATTGCGTGTTATAGATAACTATTTGCCATCTATAAAAAACGTTGTAATTAGAGGGCTGTCAGCAGCGGTAGAGTTGCATAGGACGAGGCAGTTTAAGTACCGTTCTTTCATCTACTTAACTGATTTTTATAGTTACGAAAACGGTTTGTTGAAGATAACAAGTGAGCAAGAGATATCTGTTAAGCAAATTTCTAGACAAGTTCATAGATTCTTTGTTCAGACTCCTGAGATTGAGAAGAAGCTTAAAGAAATTTCTGGGTTTGATATTGATACAACTCTTGTTCCGCCTCCGCTGCCAAAGATTGGTTTTAGGCGACCCAAAACCATTGAAAGAGAAGTGATAAATATTGTCTATGCTGGAAAAATAACGCCGGCATGGGGAGTTGTGGAACTTCTCGATTGGACTGAAAAGCTCAGGCGCAAAGGGCATAATGTAAAGCTTACTGTGATTGCTAATAAAATATCAGCTCCAGGTGCTCAAGGAAAAGAGTTTAGAGGTTTAATAAATAAGAGGTTTAAAGGGCTGGGTGTTTATCATATACCTGGATTGCCAAGAGAAGAAGTGCTGGAACACCTCGCCACAGCAGATTTCGTCTGGTGCTATCGGCCCAAGGAGCTAGAAGAGTCTGTACTTGAGCTTTCTACTAAGTTAGTTGAAGCTGTAGCCTGTGGTGCTCGTGCGATTAACTATCCTAGTAATATACATGAGAACCTGTTAGGTAAAGATTATCCATTTTTCGTGTCATCTTTCGAAGATATGGAGACGCTGATAGTTAACGCACAAGCTATAGACTCTTTTGATACCTCAGTCGTTGCCGAAAAAGTTATCAAAGATCACTCAATGACAACTGCTGTTGGAGAAATCAAGAAAGTCATTAATAGTGGTACAGACTTCGGCGAGCAAAAAATAGTTTTTGCAGGGCATGATAGGAAATTTATTGATGCTTACTACAGCTACTTAAAGTCGAAAGGAGCGCAAGTCAGGTTCGATGAGTGGGAGTGGGGGAACCCTGGGAATGAAAAAAGAAGCAAGCAATTCTTGAGTTGGGCTGATAAAGTTTTTTGTGAGTGGGGCCTGGCAAACGCAGTTTGGTATTCTAACCACAACACTGAATCGAAGCCCCTTTTCGTTAGGATTCATCTTCAAGAAATTAACCCTCGAGCAAAAAAGTTCGGCAATAGAATTGCGAAAGCCAATGTCACTAAGTTTGTTGTCGTAAGCGAGCGTGTGAGGCAAGAAGCTGAAAAAATGTTTGGTTGGGATAACAATAAATCAATCCATATACCAAATTTTGTTTTTGATGACGAATTTACGATTTCGGAAAAAAGATTTGTAGGTAAAAAAGAGAAAATAGTACTCGGGATGGTTGGTGTTGTCCCGCAAAGGAAGCGGTTTGATCGAGCTGTTGACCTTCTGCTGGCACTGAGAAAAAAAGGGTATGATACAGAGTTGGTCATCAAAGGGCCACGGCCTGAAGAATATGATTTTATGCATTCGGCAAGCCGCTCCTCAGAACTGGATTACTACAATGCTTGTTATGATAAAATACATAGTGAACCACTTATAAAAGGTAGAGTGAGCTTTGTACCTTGGGGTAACGATATGCCACTCTGGTATGAATATGTAGACTACATACTGTCACCTAGTGATTTTGAGTCATTTCACTACGCAGTGGCGGATGGGGTACTTTCTGGTTGCCATCCTTTGATTTGGCCTTGGGAAGAGTCTACTCGCATATATTCTAAAAGTTGGTGTGTGTCGAGCGTAGAGCAAGCTAAATCAAAAATTATTGAATTAGAACTTTTGAGTGAAGAGAAGCAAAATTTTCAGGCTAACAGAGAGTTTATTGTTTCTCGATACGGTTGCTCAAATGTTTACGGTAAGATAAATAATTTTCTTATAGGTGAGAGGCGATAAATTGGCACAATTTTTAGTTGTTATATCTAAGTCATCTCGTCAAAAATTTAATGCGCGTAAAGAGGCTGAGCAGCAGTCTGGCTTGCTAGCTAATGTAGCAAAAAATTATAAAATTTTTCTTGGTCTTGATTACGATCCTAAGCCTCAAATTGTAACAACTTCAAGTAGAGGGACAGAGTCAGTTCTTGCGTTCCGCCGGTATGGAAAAAAAGGCTTCGAGAACGTTAGGGGCGACAGGTGGATCGTTACAGCTGGGCAAGATGTACAAAAAGAACTTAATAGTACTCTTAGAGTCCGTAATGGTCAGCTTTCATATAAGAAGCCTGTTTGGGGGCAATATGCGGCCGTGTTTGGCGAGCGTTGGAACGACCGAGTTACCGCATGGAACACCGTGCCCGCACTTGAGACTATCCATTGGGGAGAGGACTCGTCGTATATCTATCTATCAAATCGTCCACTTTTAGTTGCGCTAGGGTTGACTGGGGGTAGACGTGCAAAAGTGCGACTGTCTGATGACTATGCTATCGAGTATCTTGCAGTTGGCTACAACGTAACTGGTCAAACACCTTTTGAAGGTGTCGCTACAATTCCAGTCGATTATTCACTAGTTGTTCAGTGTGGCAAAGCTCACTTAAAGCAGATCCCTCCTGGTTTAGAGTCATCCCTTGATGAGGATCACACTCTAGAGGAGGGAGTTGATGCGCTTACAGAGGCGCTAAAGAGCTCAATGGATCGTGTGCAGGACCAGATTGGTAATCGCCCATTACAATTACGTATGAGTGGTGGTAAAGATAGTCGTCTTCTACTTGGTTTGCTCCGTGGCCGTAAAGTAGATGCACGAGCAGTAACTTTCGGTAATGAAAAGGATATGGATGTTAGGCTTGCTCGACGGATGGTTGGTATGGCTGGTATTCCCCATGAAGTTCGTCAGCCGAATGCCGTGGATGCCGGCGATGAGTCCGAACGCATAATTCGTACGCTATTTGAGTCAGGCGGTATGCCTCTGTCTGAGGCACACACTATCCGATACCGCGGAGCTGATGTTCTATGTCATGGCGAATCTATCATGCTAGGACAGTATCCGCTTTTCAAGGGTGGATTAGCTCGTAGAATGAAAAGCAACACATTGGAAGCTAGTCGCAAGCGTGTTTTGAGCCAGGTTTCACCGTTTATAGAGTGTGGAGTTAAGGATAGATTAATTGATTGGCTGAATGAGTGGGTAGAACAGGTTCCAGCTTCTAATGAATTGGAAAAGCAGTATTTGTTTACTCGTCAATTTAGATCTGCTTCTTATATGCAGGCTCATATTGCTCATTACGGTCGTGATGCAATGATTGCCTATCCCATTGGTGACCATCAAGTTACCGCAGTGTCTGATGTGTTAACTATGGCCGAAAAACTTTCTCAAAAAACGCTATTCGGTGCAATGGAGCGTATATGGCCTGAGGTTATGGCAGTGCCACTAGATAAGTCGGTATGGAATTTTGAGATTAATGGTCCAGACCCAAAGCTCTCTGGCCCTTACTTCAAAGAAAGATATGCTCCGTTGCCCAGATATGAGAGTGAGTACGGATTAATGACAGAAGCTCACCAAGGTGGAGATGAGTACTCTGAAAAAATAGGCAGTGAGTTAATTAACGGTTTGAAACATGATGGCGGCCTGAAGGATATGCTGCCTTTGATGCGCAGTGACATAAGAGAGTCAGTGGTTCAGAATGTGGGGTCAACTGTTTTCCACGTCCCTAGTGGGGTAAGTAAGAAAGATTATATTAAGTTCCTGTGGCGTGTTCGTGTTATTGATTTATGGAAGTCGCGAAGTTGGATTCCGGATGAATAGAAAAAATAGTTTTAAAGTTGTTTTTTATAAGTTTATCGGTGAGTGATCGGGATTTTTATAATTTTTAAAAAGTACATGTTTATGAATCAATATATTTCAGAAAAAATTGCTCAGCTTAAGAGATGTGTTTTTAATAAAGATGGCTTCGTGTCATTGGAAACTCAAGGTTTGGAAGGTGCAGAATATGCTTTTTATTTAAATCATCCTGCTGGCATTGAAAAGAAGTTTTATCAGGAAAAAGATAGCATGAGGTTTAATGTTCCTTTTTCTAAAGGAAGTTATCATGCTTATTTTTTTTATCAGATAGATGGGGTTAGGTTTCAACATAAGTTGTTGTTTTTGATAACATCTGAACTAAACTTGATTTATTATGAAAAAACTGTTCTTTTCGATAGTGTGAGCCATAGGGTTGATTATTACGATCTTGGTTCCCCTATAACGTTTTGTGTTTTTAATGGCGCGAAAACAAGTTTAAAGTCAAAGCCTTTCGGGGTGGATTTTCTTATAAAAAAAGGATATAATGTTGTCTCTACCTCACATGAAGATAATCAATATCAAAGTTTATCATTCGATGAGTATAAAGAAATAGTTAACCCTGTGGTAAATAATAAAAAAGTATTTCTATATGGGAGCTCGTTAGGCGGGTATTGCGCAGTTTATTATGCTGGGGCAGTTAATGGGACAGTGATAGCCTCTGCACCAAGAAATTCAGCTCACCCCTATTTGATAGAAAATTATGCCAGTGCTGTAGATTACAAATCTTATCCGTTTCGGCATTTGGAGTTTAATGATAACAAGCTCACTAGTAATAAAGTATATTGTTTTTTTGATCCTGGCGTAGGTATTGATTCAGATTTTATCAATCAGATTTTATTGAGTTCATATCCAGATGCGAAGTTAATCGAAGTGAATTTTGCCGGTCACGAAACTTTGTTTCACTTGAATTATACTGGACAGTTAGAGTATTTGATAGATTGTATAGTTATGGATTGTAGTGATGGCTTGAATGTTGATCAAACTAAAAATAGTTTCTATTCAGATTTAAACAGAGCTAGAGCCGCTTTTAAAAAAAATAAATATAAAGAATGCTTGTTTTATGCAGATAGAGGGCTTTCATATAAGGGGGTGACGCAAAAATATAAACTCGCCTTCAATAAGTTGAAGAATAAATCAGCTGGTTTTGTTTATAAAGATCATCCCAGAAGAAATGTAAGGTTAAAAGAACATAGGAGGATGGCTAGAAAGTTAATGTATCCTGTTGAAAGCACGCTGAGATATTCTGATGGATCACTTGAGAATATTGAATACGAGTTGTGTTCAGATAGCAAAGGCTTTATAGAAACGGGAGCTTCATTTGATAGAAATAAAAAGACTTTGTATTTTACTGGTGACTCTTTTGTTGAGTCGAGCTTAAGTGGAACTTCCAGTAGGTTTGTAGCCCAGGTGGCTAATAGATGTAAAGATTTGAATGTTTTTAACTCAGGGTACTCGGGTACTACATCGCTGCAAGCCTTTTTAATGATCATTTCTAAGTTGCCGTATTTCATGAAGCCTGGGGATTGGATTGTTTTTTTTGTCCCGCAGTCAGATGCTAATGCTTTTCAGCATCATGGTGGTTATTGGAATAATAATAAAACTTTCACGCCAATAAATAACTTGTATGATAAGGCAGTTCATGATTATTCTGGTAATGCCCTTGAAGCACTATTGAAATCGCTTAAATCTTTCTTAGATTGCATTTCGGTTAATTTCGCTATTGTAGTATCTCCTTACAAAAGGGTGGATTTTGCCAAGGAAGGTTGGGTTGCAGATTATTATAAAGGTGATGTGAAGGTTTTTAATAAGTCGCAGGAGCGTCGCAGAAATATTTGTGATCAAGCATCTAAAGCAGCAAAAGAAATCAATGTTCCTTTGCTGGATTTGGATTTCTTGATGCAAGATAAGCCGTATGCTTTCTATGACCAGCTTCACCTAAACTCAGAGGGGCAAAATATTGTATCAAATATAATGTATGATTATATCTCCTCTCTTTTCCCTAAGTAAAATTAGTAGAGGATAGGGTTTGATCTTGCCCACCAACAGTGGACACCCCGGAATCTGTCAACCTGATTCGGACAGATCGTTAAAAATTAATATCGATTTCGTCACGGTTTTACTTGCCGCTGATAATGTCGGGAAATTCACCACGCTGTCGGAGTCTTGAAGTGACCCCCTCCACAGCTGCACAGGCTATAGTGCAGCAATCAGGAGGATGAGATGAGCAACGAACCCACCGTCAAACGCTGGACTGCTAAGCGCAAAGCCGCCGTGGTCATGGATATCTTCAAGGGCAAGACTACGGCCGCCGAGTTGGCCCGCCAACACGATCTCACCGTCTCCGAGGTGGAGGGCTGGATCGATGAGGCCCAGCGCAGCATGGAAAACGGGTTCAAGGCCCGTCCCAAGGATATCCGTGAGCAGTACGAGTCCGAGCTCCGAGAAACCAAGGAGGCACTGGGCGAGGCCCATCTGCAAATCTACGCACTAAAAAAGTGGCGCCGCCTGCTCGACGAGGACGAGAACTCGTAAGGTCGCTGCAGGCGGAAATGGCCGAGGAAGGTCATGTGGTATCGCTCGTTAAGCTCTGCCGATGGCTTGGGTTCCCCCGGCGAAGCCTGTATTACCGGCCCAAGCCGCGGCAGCGTGTCATCAACGACGATCTGGCGGTACGGGTGAAGCTGGCCCTGGAGCGTTTCCCCACCTATGGCTATCGCCGGCTGGCGTGCGTTTCTTCCGTTCCTTGAAGGAAGAGTGCATCTGGCTCCATCGCTTCGAGTCGCTGGGCCAAGCCAGGGTCGTGATTGATCGCTGGATCCGGTACTACAACGAAGAGCGGCCACATCAGTCTCTGGACTATGTGGCACCCCGAGCACACCCAGCCTTAGCCGCGTAGGGTGTGCAGAAACCAGGGGGTCATTACAAGATTGCCCTGGGCCTGGCCTATGTGGGTCACCGCCGGGACAAGGTCCAGCATGTTTTCCAGGCCGGCGGCCATAACCAGGTCGATCGCCGCTCGCCCTTGCTCACCCTGCCGGCAGGGCCCATGTACCTGCGCACCTTCCATCAGGATAATGACGTGCTCTCGGTTGCGAAGAACCCCAAGCAACTAGCCAATAGCGTTGAACAGCGGTTCGCTGAGGGCGAGCCTGTGGCATTAGCGGGGCTGGATAAGCATTTCTCGCTGGCCCTGGCGGCAGCACCGAGCGAAGAGTTGAGTTCAATACCTGGAGTTAAGCAATGACGGATAACACAACACCGACCGATCAGCCCAAGAAGCCCACGCCGGTAGCCGAGCTTAGCCTCGATGAGCTGGAGATGGCGGTATTGGTAGAGCGCATCAAGGCGGAAGATCCCGATTCGCTTAAGCGCATCGGGGATACCCGGGCGGCCAAGCTCGTGGCGGCAACCCTGCGTGCCCTGCGCAATGAGCTGGATGAGGTGCCCGAGCGCCGGGTTCGCCTGAAGGAGATGGGCACCTTTGTGGTGCGCCAGGTGGAGCGCCCCAAGGATGGCAAACTGGTGCAGCGCATCGGACTCGGCCCGGCTGGGCGCGAAAAGTAAATCATCCACGCCGGAAACTTCTCTACGTTCAGCAGAAAAATCTCTCCCGTACAACATCGCCTGGCTATCAAGGGCTTGCTGTCGCCGTTGCGGGGGGTAGGCGATGTATACGCGGTGATGGCGGGGCATAATAAGGTATTCACCACCTTGCATGGTGGTTTCTTCTTTTTCTATGAGGGTGCGGGTAAACGATGCGGATAGAGACGACCCCCTGGTGCGATGAGGCGCCGCTTGCTACCTATCTCGAGGCGCTTGGGCTCAGCCAGCCGGATACCCAAAACGCGGCGGATGATGCTCATCCTGACCGCGGGGGAGCACCGCTATTGATGCATGCCTCCCTGGCCCTGACTCTGCAGCTGGCGATGGAGCGGGAGGTGCTGCTGGAAGCCGCGGTTGATGCCTGGAGCGAGGCGATAGAGGCGTTGATGAATCGCTACCGTCGGCGCAGGGCGTCTTCCTTGCTGGTTTCTCTGGAGGCGGCCCTGGCCGATCCGGAGGCGCTGGGCGAGGCGGCCGAGGCCAAGGGGCTGACATTGACCCTGCCCAAGGCGTGCGAATCGGTGACGGTGCCGGTGACGCCCTTCTACCAGCTGCTGGCGGAGACCCTGGTTCAGCAGCGTCCGGCACTGCAGGGGGCGGTGGCGCTGCTGGAGGCGCTCTCTCTACCGTTGGGCGAGGCGACGGCTGACGACGCCGTACTGGATCCGGCACTGGCCTGGCAGGAACAGCGAGAAGGCCTCAAGGCCGCGGCCGAGTTACCGGTTCTGCGCGAGGCGCTGGAACAAGCCCAGAGCGAGCAGGAAACATTGCAGGCTCGGCTTGGCCAAGCCGAGGAAACAGCGGCAGAGAAAGCCCAGGTGGTCACGCAGCAGCAGGCCACGTTGCAGGCCCTGCAGGACGATCAGGCGCGGGTCGAGCAGGCGCTGGAGGAGGCCACCGAGCGTGCCGACAGTCAGCTGCAGCAGCTTCGCCAGCGTGTGAAGACGCTGGAAACGGAAAATGAGGAACATCAGCAGCAGGCCGATATACACCAGCAGCGGGCGCAGCATTATCGGCAGCAGACCGAGACTCGCCACCAAGACGTGCAGCGCTACAGCGAGCAGGCCCAGGCGAGTCGTCAAGAGGTTGCCCGCCTGCAAACGGCCCTCAAGCAGCTGCAGCAGGAGCATGGCCAACTGCGCAAGCGCCTCCAGCAGGCCACCGCGCTGCCGGCTCGACCCGTGAACGACGAGCCCCCGGTGGCCAGCCCTTCCCACCGCGAGGAGCTGCGCTGCCTGCGCGAATCCGAGTGGTTCGACCCGGAGTGGTACCGGCAGGAGTATCCGGATGTGCGCGCGAGTGACGCCGACCCGGCGGAGCACTATCTGCTCTATGGCGCCCGCCTGGGGCGCAACCCCAGCCCACACTTCCTGACCGATGCCTATCTGCAGCGCTATCCGGATGTGGCGAAAACCGGTGCGAACCCACTGGTTCACTATCTGCTGCATGGCCGTGCGGAAGGCCGTGAGGCGGTGGCCGTTGGTGAGCCGCAGTAGTTTTCAAGCCAATTTATTTAACTAACGCCTATGTCGTAGTAGGAGAGCGGAGACATTCATGGATGTAATCCTGCACATCGGGGCTGGCCAGGGCGGGCAGCTGGAAGAGTGGTTAGCCAGCGGGGCCCAGCGAATCGTGCTCTTCGAACCTCACCCGGGGCTTGCCAAGCGGCTGACCCGCGCCTGGAAAGGGAAGCCCAGTGTCAGCGTGGTGCCGCGGGCCATTGCCGCTGAAGCGGGGGCTCGCACGCTGCAAGAGTACAACCTGCCGGAGGCCAACAGCCTGCGCGCGCCCACGGCACTCAAGCGGCTCTTCCCGGGGTTGAAGCACATCAACGATTACCCGGTGCAGGCCATTACCCCCGACCAGATGATGGCGGAATACGGCCCGGCAGAGAATGCCTCCGCCAGCCTGGTGATCGAGGCTCCAGGGGAAGCCCATGCCATCCTGCAGCCCTTGATGGAAAACGACCTTCTGGATCGCTTCGCCGAGCTGAGCATCAGCATGACGGTAGTCCCCTGCTATCAGGGCAGCGTGGCCTCTGAGCAGACCCTGGAAGCCCTGCGTGACTACGGCTTCGATGTGGTGAGCCATGATGACCAGGACCCCGATTGGCCGCACTGGGTGTTGCAGCGTAATCCGTTGAAGGTCGAGCTCAAGAAGCTTCAGCATCGGCTTAGCCAGGCTGAGCAGGAGAAAGCGCAGGCCGGGCAGTATTCGCGCCAGCTGGAACAGCAACTGGCCGAGCAGCAGGCAGCCAAGAAGACGCTAGAGCAGGAGTACAAGACACAGCAGCAGGCCCGGGAAAGCGAGCAGGCCAAGGCCCGGCAGGAGCACGAGGGCCTTAAGAAGCAACTGGCCGAGCAGCAGGCAGCCAAGAAGGCGCTAGAGCAGGAGTACAAGACACAGCAGCAGGCCCGGGAAAGCGAGCAGGCCAAGGCTCAGCAGGAACACGACGGCCTTAAGAAGCAACTGGCTGAGCAGCAAGCAGCGAAGAAGACGCTAGAGCAGGAGTACGAGAAGCAGCAGCAGGCCCGGGAAAGCGAGCAGACCAAGGCCCAACAGGAGCACGACGGCCTTAAGAAGCAACTGGCCGAGCAGCAGGCAGCGAAGAAGGCGCTAGAGCAGGAGTATAAGACGCAGCAGCAGGCGCTTGGGAAAGCGCAGGAGAAATTCCAGAAAACTCATGGTTTCTTCAGAGCCCGCAAGGAGCAGGCCCTTGAGGGCGAAAAGACCATCAAGGCGCTCCGGGCCGAACACAGCCGTCTCGAGAAAGCCAACACCGGCCTGCAGGAAGAACTGACTGCGCTCAAGGCGGAGCTGAGTGAAAAGAGCACCCAATCTGCCAGCCTGGATAAGGAGGAGCCACCTAGGCCCCCCGGTGTGCTGAGCCTGAATTCCACCCTGGCGCTACCCAAAAAAGAATCACCGCAATGGCACAGCATCTCGGTTCTGCCGGGCCAGAGGCTAGTCATCAGGGCAGCTACCGAACATCGTAATATCAAAGTAGCCGGCAAGCGCAAGGCAGTGCTGCTGTTCAAGAGCTTTGATGACCAGGGCAAGGAACTGAATAGCCCCTGTGGGAGCATCCCGAGATCTAGCGTTTTTGAGACTCATTTCAAGTATCTTCTCGATACTCAAGGTCAGATGCGTGAGCTGCATGTGTTCAGCGTACCTGAAGGCGTCAGTGAGATTCGCTTGGGCCTGGCACAATTTAACACTTTGCCAAAAGAGCAAATTCTGCTCAAGAAGCTGAGCGTAAAACCGAAGCTAGATTTTGTAGAGCCTGATAAACCAGAGACAGCCACGGCTGAGAGTGTCTGTAGGCTGGCTCCTCAGGGATCACTGAAGCTGCCGCCACGCGCCGCTCACCCGGCCCTGGCCAGTACTGCTCATCAAGTGCTCTACTGCCTGCATCAGTCCGTGCCGCACGCCACCAATGGGTACGCCACGCGCTCCCACGGTATTGCTACGGGGCTTCGCCAGGCCGGTTTTAACATCAGTGCAACAACACGTCCCGGCTTCCCGTGGGATGCCGGTGCCACCGACTTGAACACGCCTCAGCACTCGGTAGAGGTGGAAGGCATCACCTATCTGGCGGTAGAGGGTTCAAATCTGGCCAAGACCCCGCTGGATCACTACCTGGAGGAAGCCGCCGAGCACTTCGAGAGCCAGGCCAGAGCCTGTAGCGCCGAGGTAATTGCTGCGGCATCCAACCACATTACTGCGCTACCTGCGTTGATAGCGGCTCGACGGCTGGGGCTTCCCTTTGTGTACGAAGTACGCGGGCTGTGGGAAGTGACCCAAGCCTCCAATCAGCCGGCATGGGCCGAATCTGAGCATTATCAGCTGATGCGCCAACTGGAGCAGCAGACTGCCCGTGAGGCGGACTGGGTGATCGCGCTGACCGACGAACTCGCCGACGAGCTAGTCAGTTGGGGAGTGTCCCGCGAGCGTATAGAAGTGGTCCCCAACGCAGTAAACGCCGAGCGCTTTCAGCCTATGGCGCCTGATGCTGCTATTGCCAAGGAGCTCAACCTGCAGGCAGGCGTGCCGGTGATCGGCTATGCGGGTAGTGCAGTGGCTTATGAGGGCTTGGAACTCCTGGTGGAGGCCATGGCCAAGCTCAAGCAGAGCGGTCAGGCCTTTACCTTTGTGCTGGTGGGCGATGGTAAGATAATCGACACCGTCAAGGCCAAGGCCAAGGAACTGGGAATTGAAGGCGAGTGCCGTTTTACGGGCCGAGTTCCCTTCGAGCAGGTGCCACGTTACCTCTCGTGCATGGATATCCTGCCCATCCCGCGCCTGTCATCAGCGGTTACCGAAATGGTTTCCGCGCTCAAGCCACTGGAAGCCATGGCCATGGGCAAGGCCGTAGTGCTCTCGGATGTATCGCCCCACGGCGTAATGGCTGGCGTCAATGGTGAGCGTGCCAGACTCTTTACCAAGGACAGCGCCGAGTCTCTGAGTGACGCACTTCAAGCGCTGATTGATAATCCTGAAGAGCGACAGCGGCTGGGGCAGGCGGCTCGAGCCTGGATTGAACAGGAACGTACCTGGGATAAGGTGGCGTTGAAGTATGCCGAGGGAGTTGAGCGTGTCAGGAGTGAACGCTTGGCGATGCTTAGCGCGGAAGCGCTCTCATCTCCGCTGCCTGCTAGGGAGGCACCGGCAGAATCTTCCTCTGACGCCACCTCTGCCACATCGTCATCATCCCAGCCCCGCCTCGGGGTCCTCAGCCGACCGGAAATCATCGAGCTGCCCCAGAAGGACCCTATCTGGTACAGCGTTTCTGTGAAGCCCGGCCAGGCACTGATCATCGAAGCCGCCGCCGAATATCGTAACGTCAAGGGCGCGCAGAACCGCAAGGCGGTGTTGCTGATCAATGGCTACGATGCCGACGGCAATCGCGTGGATACGCCCTGCGGCAAGATGGCCAAATCCGGCCACCTCAAGGCCTACTTCAAATATCTGCCCTGTACCCAGAATCAGATTCAGGAGCTGCATACCTTCACCGTTCCCGATGGCATCAGCGAGATCCGGGTGGGAATGTGTGGTTTCAACAAGAAAGACGACGAGCAGGTGATGCTGCGCGAGCTCAGCGTCAAGCCCAAGCCGGACAAGTCTCAACCTACCCAGTTCGTGCCGCCCAGCGCTCAGGCCGCCGAGATCAGTATCCTTGGCTGGCCGGAACAGCCGCCCAACGGTAAGCCCTATGTGATCGGCATCATGGATGAGTTCACCACCGGTTGTTTCGAACAGGACGTCAACCTGATCCAGGCCCGGCCGGATAACTGGTATGCCCTGGCGGAGAAGTACCAGCCTGAGTTCTTCTTTATTGAGAGTGCTTGGAAGGGCAACTACGGCAGCTGGCAGTACCGGGTAGCGGATTACGCCAACAAGCCGGGCCAGGAAGTGGCGCATATTTGCCAGTACGCGCGCGAGAAGGGGATTCCCACGCTGTTCTGGAACAAGGAAGATCCGGTTCATCACCAGAAATTCATGTGCAGCGCCAAGCTGGTGGATCATATCTTCACCACCGACGCCAATATGAAGAACTCCTACCAGGCGAAGACCGGCAACCCCAACGTGCATGCCTTACCCTTTGCCGCTCAGCCGGTGCTGCATAAACCGGCGCCATTAGCCGGGCGCAAGCCGCGCGCTTGCTTTGCCGGCAGCTGGTATGGCAACCGTCATGCCGAGCGCGGCGAAGCCATGCGCTGGCTGCTGCAGGCGGCCAACCGTCATGGCCTGGATATCTTTGACCGCAATCATGGTACCGGTATCTTTCCCTTTCCCGATGAATACCAGGCGGGTATCAGGGGGAGCCTACCCTACAAGGCGCTGTGCGATGAATACAGCCGCTATCGCGTGTTCCTTAATGTCAACTCGGTGACCGATTCACCCACGATGTTCTCGCGTCGGGTCTTCGAACTGATGGCCTGCGGTACGCCGGTGGTCAGCACCTACGCCAAGGGCATCGATAACCTGTTCAACTCTGATGCGGTGTGGCTGGTCAACAGTGAAGACGAGGCCGATGAGGCCCTGCACACCCTGATGATCGACGATGCTGAGTGGCGCCGTCGTAGCCTGGCCGGCATTCGCGAGGTGTTCGCCAAGCACACCTACGCTCACCGCCTGAATGACATTTTCGATCATTTGGGTATCGAAACGCGTTTGCCTATTGACCCGGCGGTGGCCCTGGTGGCGGAGGCGCGTAGCAAGGAAGAGCTGGAAGCGTTGGATAGGGTCGCCAGGCGCCAAAGTTACCGTCATTTCCAGCTGGGGGTTGCCTGCCCGCCGGGATTGGCGCAGTTGGCTGGCTCGCTCTCCGACAATATCACCCTGTTAGAACCGGGCCAAAAGGCCGCCTGGCTGGCCGAGCAGCAAGCACAATGCCCCGTTGCGGGTTGGCTGTCACCGCGTAGCCATTACGGCGAGCATTATCTGCGTGACCTGACCAACGCCAGCCTCTACGAGCCCGATGCCAGTGGCTGGGCCAAGGGGCTCGACCAGGATGTCTTTAGCTATGGTGAGCAGGCGTGTCTGGCCGGGGCGCTGTGGAAGATTCAGGCATTTCTTGAACAGCCTTTCCAGGCCGGGCCGGATAAAACCCTGACCCACCCGGCTCTTTATCTGGCCGACAGTGACCAATTCAAGACCGATACGGTGGCTCAGCAGCAAACGGTGGGAGTAACAGCATGACGCAGCGTGTACTCATTTGCGGTAACCCCGACCCCAACTATATCGATGGTTCCTCCATCTGGGCGCAAACCATTGCCCTGGCGACATCGGCAGCCGGCGCTCAAGTGGATTTTCTGGCGCGTAGTACACCGCAGCGCGACGAGCTCTATGGCCCCTTAAAGGCCGCCGCTAACCTCACCATTATTGATGGCAGCGACCGTCAACACTGGAAGGGTAAAGGCTTTGCCCGCGTTACCCCGGTGATGCTGGGGGAGCTGGCCATTCGCCTGGATCGTGCTCAGCCCTACGACGTGATCATCGTGCGTGGCCTGGAGATCGCCACTCAGCTGCTGGAGGCCCCGGACGTACTGGCTCGCTGCTGGATGTATCTCACCGATATTCCCCAGGCGGTAGCCGATTATGCGCCCGACCAGCGCCTGAACATGCAGCGTATTGCCCATGGCTGTCAGCGTCTGCTGTGTCAGACGCAAGGCTTCAAGGCGCTGTGGCAGGCTCTGGTGGCCGACCTGGATACGACCAAGGTACGGCTCTATACCCCGGTGATTCCGGATCTTCCCGAGGCATTACCGCTGCTGCATCAGCGTCCTCAACGGGCCGTTTATGCCGGCAAGTTCAAGAGCGACTGGATGACGCTGGAGATGACCCAGTGTTGGCCTGCCGTTCATGGTGAACTGCCGAGCAGCGAACTGGTGATGATCGGCGACAAGATCCACGATGTGCCGGAAGAAAGGGCAGGCTATAAGCAAGAGATGCAGCAGGCGCTGGAAAGCACCGCCGGTTTACGTTGGTTGGGTGCCCAGCCACGCGAGGCTGTGCAGCAGCAGTTACGCCAGGCCCGGGTGGGGCTCTCCTGGCGTGATGAGAGCATGAACGACACCGTAGAGTACTCTACCAAGATCCTCGAGTACGGCGGGGCCGGCTGTGCCGCCATTCTTAATCGTAATCCGCTCCATGAGGAGCTACTGGGCGAGGACTACCCGCTGTATGCTAACAGCACGGCGGAGTTCGCCAGCCAGCTGACCCGGGCATTGAGTGAGCCGCAGGTTACCCAGCAGGCCGCCGATGCCCTGAAACGACTGGCCGAACGGCATACCTTCTCCACCCGGGTGGAAGAAATACGCCAGTGGCTGGGAGAAGCCCCCGAGGCGCCTAAGCCGATAATCAAAACCAAGGTGCTGGTCGCCGGTCACGATCTCAAGTTCTTCACCCTGCTCCAGAAGAAGCTGGAGGCCACAGGCCAGTTCGAGTTCCTGACTGACCAGTGGCAGGGTCACAATAAGCACGACGAAGCCAAGAGCCTTGCCCTGCTGGAGCAGGCCGATGTGATCTTCTGCGAGTGGTGCCTGGGTAACCTCAAGTGGTACTCGCAGCATAAGAAGCCCGGTCAGCGGCTGGTGGCGCGCTTTCACGCCCAGGAAGCCCGGACTCCCTATATGGGTGAGGCCAACTGGGACAATATCGACCATATCAGTTTCGTCAGTGAGCATACCCGCCGACAGGCGCTGGAAGTATTCAGGGGCTTCCCGTTCGACAAGACTTCAGTGATTCCCAACTATCTGGATGACACCAAATTCACGCCCAAGAAGAAGACCGGAGAGGCTCGGTTTACGCTGGGCATCGTTGGCGTCGCACCCAAGAGTAAGCGGCTGGATCGTGCTGTCGACCTACTGGAAGCCCTGCTGGAAGAGGATGATCGCTACTGCTTGCGGGTGAAGGGCAAACATCCGCTCGACTACGGCTGGTTACTCAAGCGCGAAGATGAATTGGCTTACTACCGCAATGTCTTCGAGCGCATCAACAGCAATCCCAAGCTACGGCATAAAGTGATGTTTGATCCTCCTGGTGACGACGTCAACGAATGGTTCACCATGGTAGGCTTTATTCTCTCGCCGTCAGACTTCGAATCCTTCCATATGGCCATCGGCGAAGGAATGCTGACCGGTGCCACGCCGATCATCTGGGATTGGGATGGGGCTGCGGAGATTTGGGGGGATAAATACGTGATCCGCTCACTCCAGGGCGCCAAGCAAGCCGTGCTCAACGGCGAGCCGACCAAAGAGCTGGCAGCCGAGCTTATGAGTGCCATGTCGTCGCAGGATATCTGCCAACACTGGCAACAAGTGATTCAAGAGAGTTAACCAACCCCTATGACCACGCAAGAATTGTTGGCCTGCGTAACGCCTGGCGCCATTGAGTATATCCAGAAGGCTGTTAATTCAAAAAACAAGGCGGATTATCAGAAGTTAAAAAAGCTGTTCGATGAGCAGCGTTTTGAGGCAAAAAGTTTTGATGATACCGAACTTGATATTCTGACGTTTGACTGGCAAAGCCTGGATCGCGATCGCAACTGGTGGTGGCAGCTACAGGCGCTGCCATTTCTTAACTGGTATGCCAATAGCTTGGCGTTGCAAAGCGACGAAGAGAAAAGCCATTATCTTTCGCTGTGCCTGGATGCGGTTCACAACTGGGTCAACCAAGCCAAACAGAACAAAGCATCACCACTTGTCTGGCATGACCACGCTGCAGCATTTCGTGTTCGGAATCTGACCAATTGGCTGGCTTTCTGCCATTCTAGTGACCTTCCACTAGGTGAAGAGCCCTGTGCGGAGCTTCTAGCCAGCCTGATAATTGAGCATCTTGATTGGCTGCAGGAAGACAAGCACTACTCAAAGCACACTAATCATGGCTTTGATCAGGCGATGATCGCCCTGACCATCGCGTTGATGTTTGTCAGCGATGACTTTGAGACCTATCGGCTGCGTAACCGTGAGCGTTTGAAGGATGAAGTAACTTTTGCCTTCACCGATGAAGGGGTTCACAAGGAAAATAGCCCTGGTTACCAGAAGATGATGCTGGGTAGACTCAAACAGCTGAGAACCTTGGCTCTGCTTGGTGAGCAAGAGATCTCACAGATGGGCGAGCGCTATATCGAGAAGGCGGAAGCCTTCTTGCGCGCTATTACCTTGCCCAACGGCTACTTGCCGATGATTGGAGATACTCGAGGAGGGGACGAAGGGCTGCCCTACCAGCAGAAAGAGAAGGTCGATATGCTTGATTTCTCGGCGTCGGGATATGTGATTGTTCGAGGAAAGATGGATAGCGGGTTGGAATTTTTTCTGTTGTTTAAAAATACGCATGAATCAAACTACCATCGGCATGATGATGATTTAATGATTTTCCTTTATGTTGATGGGGAAGTCGTGCTGGGTGATGGAGGATTGGGTTCTCATCAAGAGTCTGATCCGAGAAGAAAATACCTAAGGTCTATTTTCTCACACTCAGTACCCATTTTAAACAGGGCCTTTATTAGAGATAAAGGCAAACTCCAAGCTCCCCCAGTTATGAGGTTAGAAAAAAAATCTTGTCTTATCAAAGGTGTTAGCAAAGGGTTTGGGGTTAAGGTAACAAGAGTCGTCGATTATTCGGAAATATCTAATGGTAAGTTGGTGGTGGAGGATAATTGCGATAAGAGCTTGCTGTCTTCTAACTGGTTTTTAAATAATAAAAAAGCCTATTTTAATGTGGATGACATGGAAGTTTTCTATCCTGGGTTTTCATTGAAGATAGATGCTCCTGAGAATGAGCCTGTGAAGTTGTTTAGAGGCTGGGATGGCGCTGACATTTCAAGCAGTGCAATTATATCTGAAAGTTATGCGGATTTCTTGACGGCACAACGACTTGCTATTGGCAGTAGTAGGGAAAAATTGAAAGTTGGCTTGGCTATTAATAAAGTAGGAGAAGGTTGATGGGTGCCCGTGCGGAAAATATTTTTTTAGAAAATAAGCCCAAAAAAGATTTTGAGATAAGCTCACACATCTCTCTACCTAATCGCTATGTGTTTGTTCAAGTAAGTAAGGCTGCTAGTAGTAGTGTAAAGTGGGCGTTGCAGTCACTTGAATTTCAGAGAACTCCGTGGAATGTGATTGATGTTAATAATAAGTTTTTTTCTCCGCATATAAGCCCTTATCAAGTTCCAGAAAAACAGCTTGATGATGTGTTTTTTTCGGAAGAATATAAGCGAGCCACGTTTGTACGAAGCCCATATACAAGGATTCTATCCTGCTACCTTCATCGGGTTGTTGCGAAGCCGAGATCTGCAACCAATGCTGCAGTGAAGCGATTAACTGGCGGCAGAGGTGGTGAGGATGTAACTTTCGACGAATTTGTGGAGTTGATCTGCTCTCAGAGCGCTGTTAATCAAGAAGCTCACTGGCGCTGTCAGGCAGAGGACCTTTGCGTAGCTGATATTAGCTATGATTTTGTTGGCAAACTTGAAAGCATTAATGGTGACTTGCCAGAACTGGTTGAATTACTACATGGAAAGGCCGGGCTTGAATGGTTCCTTGAAAGCACTAAGGCTGATGCTTCTCCAATGAAGACAGGGTCGAGTAAGTTGCTATACGAGTACTATGTGGATCATGGAACCGTGCAGCGTGTAAAGAACAGGTATGCTGATGACTTTGAGGCTTTCGGCTATGCAAGAAATGTTATAGGAGATGTGTGATGAGTGGCTTTTATGTTGTAAGCAGTGCAGAAGGTGACAGTTTACGCCATAAAAGCATACTGTCAGGGATGCTGATCACGGACAGATCAATAATCATAGATCAAGGAGGGTGGGATAGTTTTGAAGCTAGCTCAGCATTGAGCAAAAATGATCTGCTGGAAATAAGAGATGGGCGATTTTTTGTAGTAAAATCTTTCGGTGGTGAGCTTGTTGCACGAGTGGATAGCTTTGGTGCGGATGCAATTTTTTTATATAGGAATAGAGGTGAATGGGCATTCAGTAATTCTTTTTATGAATTAATAAAATATTGTAAAAGTCTTGGCTGGCCGCTTGTTATAGACCATGGTGTTTTGGCCTCAATGTTTGTTTCTGGGTCAATTGGTAGGCAATTGTTGTCATCACAAACACCCGTAGCTCAAATAAACCTCGTTCCTCCAGAAAAGTACATAAGCTGCAATTTAAATGAGAGCATAGTTTCGGAGAAAGATCTTCCGGTTTCGGTAACCAAGAATATTGATTACGAAGAGTCCTTGACTGAGTGGTTTATCAAGTGGCGTTCAGTTCTGTTTTCTTTGGCTATTAATTCAAATGATAAGATATCCGTTGATTTAAGTGGCGGAGTCGACTCAAGGATGCTATTTGGGTTAGTGGCTTCTTCTTCAGCTAAAGAGAGGTTTGAGTTTTTTAGCCAGCCACATAAGCCTAAGGATCTTGCTGTGGCAAAATCATTGTGCGAAAAGTTCGACTGCACACTGAATTTTTCACCACCCAACTGGAAAGCCCTCCCCATTGAGTTTCAGTATGACGCCTATTGTAGGGGTAATATGGGGTTCTATAATCTACCCGTAACTCCACCATTACACTATTCTTGCTCTAATATTTTTAAGGTAAACGGTGTGGGAGGTGAAAATCTTAGGAGTTTTTACAATGGATCGGGAGCGGATTGGCTTAAAAAAATAAAGAAAGGATTGCCAAGGCATCTAGAAGTTTATGAGGAAGATGTTTCCGATCTGCTCTATCGCTCTTATGGCGAGTTTGGTATAGATCCTGATGACCCAAATGGAATGATGGTTCATTACAGGAAGTTAAGGTCAAGGATTATTGGTGGTCGAAACTCGTTTGAAAAATTAAAATTTAACATGGTAACCCCTCTCACTGATCCAGTTTTGGTTGATATAAACGACTTTTCATCAAGAGAAAATGGGCTGGAAATGTATAGGGATATCATGCTGGCTGGGGGAGGGAGGCAGTTGATAGTGCATCCTTACGATGAGGAGGGGAAAAGATTTGATGACGATTTTGTTGATAAGTCATCTTTCTTGAATTTTTCAGGTTCATCTCTTTGGAAAGATCCGGAAATAGAATATTCGGTTTATGCCAGTGATCTTGGTGCGAGTCTATCATCTCCTCCCGAGTCCTTTGAATTTGATGGGTTAAGGAACTTGGCAGATAAAATAGATAAAGAATCTCGTTTAGCACGAGATTCTTTGGATTTTAGTTGTGTTCCTCCAGCTTTTTTTGAACTTTATGAAAGTGATGAATGGTCTGGTTCAGAAGGTAGAAAAGGCGCTATAGAAACTATCACATGGCATGCCGTATTAAAATTATTAAATTTGGGGTGACGGAGGAATAGTGAATTTTAAAAATTTCTTTGATATTTATTGTAGTGACGCGGATGGCGAAAATCTTTATTTAAATAGATTTATAAGGTTCTTTTCCGATGAGGCAGCGATAGTTGAGGCGATAGAGTCAGCGGAACTTAAAGGTTTTTTTTCTGCTCCATCTTTGCTAAATGAAGAGGGAGTTGCTGATTGCAAGCTAAGTCATTATGGAAGGCATAATATTTTAGCTTTTGCTGACGGACCTGAATGCTTTTTTGTCGCTCAGTCGCACTCATTTGTTTATGCTATTTTTTTGCCAATTAAAGAATTGGTGGTGACGAATGAGAAAAGAGAGAGTAAGAGAAAAAACCTTGTAAAGGATTTTCAGGAGGCGTGTTCTGCCTTTCTAAGTACCTCTTTAGAAGAAGGTGCCAAGTATTTAGGGTTGGTTAATGGGTATGGACGCCCTTATCACTACTTTTATGATAGGGTTGTCAATCTTCATAGGTACTTGGAGCATGGCGCATCTAAAGTGTTGGATGTTGGTGGAGCTGCCTTTCTTAGTGGCGATTCTTTAGGTGCTAGCGAGGTTTTTAATGTGCCGTCGCTGAGTGATATAAATGATCATGCTCCTTATCTTTGCATTGTTCCCGGGCATCCGTTAAAAAGAGGCAGGAAAGAAAAGAAAAAATTGTGCGGTGAGTTTGATAAATGGATAGTAGAAAAGCTGAAAAGAGACTGTGAGTCTGCTGATGAGCTTTATGTTTGGATAGGCCTTTGCCAAGAGAAAAGGCATGTGGCTGGTTTTGAAGAGGCGATACGGAAATTTATAGTAGAAGTTTCTGTTCGCTATCCATCAGTAGTTTTTTTATTTGATGGATTAACTCGTCCAGTTGAGGTGGGTGAAGAGAGCTTTATCATTGAAAAGTGTCAAGACGAGGTCAGTTTGAGGGACTCGATTTTGACAGGCTTGAAGGGAGTGAAGTGGAAGTCAATGATTGGCAAAGAGGCATCAGAAAAAATCATGTTTGCTAGTAAAACAACCCTCTTTCTCTCCAGTGCATTAACTGACTCTATGTGGTGTGCTAGGTTTTTTAAGGTTCCTGGTATCTGTTGGAGTGGGGATAGAATTGATCTTGTTTTAAAAGAGCATATCCATATTAACACCTGGTTTCTTAACGAGGGTAGTGGTTTTTCAGTTACAGGTGGGGAGTACTCTAATGAATCCTTCTATTTGGATGCTGATTACTTTTACAGGACTTCCATGGCTGGGTTGGAGTTCTCCCTTGAGGCGCCAAGGAACTTTGTTGAAAAAATGGATTATTTTTTAAGAGATAAGTTATGACTTTTTTAGATTGCACACTTAGGGATGGCGGCTACTACAACGCCTGGGATTTCTCTTCGGAGTTGATTCACCAATACCTTGACGCCATGCAGGCCGCTGGGGTGGATGTGGTGGAGCTGGGCTTTCGCACGCTGAAGAACCAGGGCTTTCAGGGCCCCTGCGCCTTCACCACCGACGAGTTTATCCGCAGCCTGACGGTTCCGGATGGGCTGACCATTGGCGTGATGGTCAACGGCAATGAGCTGGTGGGGGAGGTACCTCAAGAGGAGGCGCTGGAGCGGTTGTTCCCCAACGCGGCAGCGGAGTCACCCGTGGACCTGGTGCGCATCGCCTGTCACGTGCATGAGTTCGAGAAGGCGCTGCCGGCGGTCAACTGGCTAAAAGAGCGCGGCTATCAGGTCGGCTTCAACCTGATGCAGGTGGCGGGTCGTACCGAAGAGGAAGTGAAGGCGCTCGCTCGTCAGGCCAAGGCCTACCCGATGGATGCGCTCTATTTTGCCGATAGCATGGGCAGCATGAGCCCCGATCAGGCCGCGCAGATCATCCAGTGGTTTCGCAGCGAGTGGACGGGGCCCATGGGCATTCATACCCATGACAACCTGGGTCTGGCGCTCTCCAACACCCTGCGAGCGCTGGATGAAGGCGTAACCTGGGTGGATGCCACCGTCACCGGCATGGGCCGCGGGCCGGGCAATGCCCGCACCGAGGAGCTGGCTATCGAGATCGCCGATCGGCGTGGCAAGCCGACCAATATGGTACCGCTGATGGTGCTGCTGCGTGAGCACTTCAAGTCCATGCAGGCCCACTACGGCTGGGGCACCAACCCCTACTATTACCTGGCGGGCAAGTACGGGATCCATCCCACCTACATTCAGGAGATGCTCAGTGATTCTCGCTACAGTGAAGAAGACGTACTGGCGGTGATTGAGCATCTGCGGGTGGAGGGCGGCAAGAAGTTCAGTCTCAATACCTTGGATGCGGCCCGCCATTTCTACCGCGGCGAGCCCATGGGACAGTGGTCACCCAAGGAGCGCTTTGCCGAGCGCGATGTGCTGCTATTAGGTACCGGTCCCGGTGTAGCCCGCCACCGTGAAGCACTGGAACGTTATATCCGCGACCACCAGCCGTTGGTACTGGCCCTTAATACTCAGTGTGCTATCGATGCCGAGTTGATTGACCTGCGCGTGGCCTGTCATCCGGTGCGTCTGCTGGCCGACTGTGAAGCGCATACGCGTCTGCCTCAGCCACTGATCACGCCGTACTCCATGCTCCCGGCGGACGTGCGCGACTCACTGGGGGAGAAGGACGTACTGGATTATGGTTTGAACGTTCAGGCAGGAAACTTCGAGTTCGCAGAGATGCACTGCACCGCACCGACTTCACTTGTCGTTGCCTATGCATTGGCGGTGGCAACCAGCGGCGATGCAAGTCGTGTTCTACTTGCCGGCTTTGACGGCTACGGTGCCGATGATCCGCGCAGCCAAGAGATGCATCAGCTGTTGGAGCAGTACCAAGCCGCCGAAGGGGCGCTGCCTATGACCGCCATCACGCCGGCTCGTTATAGGCTGCGCAGCGAATCGGTCTACGCACTTTAGTTTTCCCCCTCTATCTTCGATTCACATTCAACCATGAGGCCGCTATGCGCAGTGTAGTTATGATCCCCGCCCGTTATAAGTCTAGCCGCTATCCAGGTAAGCCATTAGTTCCTCTGTTGGGCAAGCCAATGATCTTGAGGGTCGCCGAACTTTCGGCTAATGCTGTTGGCGCCGAGAACGTTTATATCGCCACCGAAGATCGTCGCATTGCCGATGTCGTCGAGGAAGCCGGATTTCAGGCGGTGATGACCAGTGATGATGCATTGACCGGCACCGATCGCCTGGCCCAGGCTGCGGAGCAGATCGACACGGATATTGTTATTAACGTGCAGGGGGATGAAACCCTTGTGGACCCGGCGGATATTCTCAAGATCCGCGATGCGAAATTGATTCATATGGCAGACATTATCAATGGCTACAGCTGGGTGGGGAAGAATGAGGATCCGCATAGTGTCAATATTCCCAAAGTGATCACTAACGAGAGCGATGAATTGGTGTATATGTCGCGAGTCGCCCTACCGGGTTTCAAAGATACCCAGTGCGCACCTCGACGCTACAAGAAGCAGGTCTGTATCTACGCCTTTACCCGCGACGAGCTGGCCGCTTTTCGAGGCTTTGGCCGTAAGAGCGAGCTGGAGTATTCTGAGGACATCGAGATTCTGCGTTTCCTGGAGCTTGGCAAGACGATCCGCATGGTGGAAACCCAGCCGGGTAGCCTGGCGGTAGATGTGCCAGAGGATGTGGCCAAGGTGGAAGTGGCTCTACGAGAAGCGGGGCAGGTGCCGGTATGAAGTGTCAACTGACCGACTACACCACCCTGGTCTTCGACTGCGATGGTGTCGTTCTCGACTCTAACAAGGTCAAAACAGATGCTTTCTATCAGGCCACCTTGCCTTATGGCGAGGCCGCCGCTAAAGCCATGGTGGAGTACCATGTCGCCTACGGTGGTGTGTCGCGTTACAAGAAATTCGCTTACTTTCTGGAGCAGATTGCCCCTAGTTATGCGGAACAGCAAGATTCTGACCTGGAAGCCCTGCTGCAGACCTATGCCGGCCATGTTCGCGAAGGGCTGCTGAGCTGTGACGTGGCCCCAGGACTGGAAACATTGCGCCGACAGACACCCAATGCCCGCTGGCTGATTGTTTCCGGCGGTGACCAGGCCGAGCTGCGTGATGTGTTTGCCCAGCGTAGTATCGCCGAGTGGTTCGACGGTGGCATCTTCGGCAGCCCCGACACCAAAGACGAAATCCTAGCGCGTGAGCTGACGACCGGCAACATCCAGCAGCCGGCTCTGTTTCTGGGTGACAGTAAGTACGACCATCAGGCGGCCAGTGCGGCAAGCCTGGACTTCGTGTTTATGAGTGGGTGGAGCGAGGTGGCAAACTGGGAAAAGTGGGTGAGTGATCTGCGGCTAGCTCAAGCACATTCGATTCAGAGCCTTTTAGCCTCTTAATAATGAAGAAGATAACCCCTTTTCACGATGCGGCTAAGGCTTTCGCTCATTGCGAAGTTTGCCTTGATGAAATTCAGCGTGAAGAGTTGCCTGCGTGGGCATACGAGTTTTTCTTCAATTCCTTTATTTTTTATATTAATCAAGCGTGGGAGTTGGCGGTAGGGGCATTTCGTGCTTCGAAATGTACCTCTGCTCCAGGGCAGGATTTGATTGATCGCGTGAAAAAGATGCGCGACCGAGATGATCCTCTGCTTCTGTATGTCCGTGAAGCACGTAATCAGTTAGCTCACCGAGAGAGTGTTCTGTGGATATCAGATGAGGAGCCAAAAATGCCGGAAGGCTTAGGTAGTATAGTTAATCTGGGGCCGAGTTATTACACAACAGAATGGAAAAGGTATTCCTGTGTAGTGCTTCCATCATTGTCCTTCAATTTTGTCGGGACTCGAGTTGCTGCCAAGCCGGTATTGAGCAGGGGTGGGGAAATGATCGCCGTTCCTGAGGTAAACGAGGGACAGGAAAATTCTCCTCTAAATATCATGGTAGCAGCTTATACGTTTTACGGGAAAAGTTTCGATCAGCTATTCCAGTTTTCGCGCTAGTCTGGAAAATAAAAATGATATATATAAATAAAATCGGGTATAAATTGGGGGCGGTACTTCATTTTTCGATAATTAATCCTCGGATGCCAGGAGCCTCTTCGTCGTTGAGTGTGGAATTCGCCCCCTGAGCTGGGCCAGGATATGACCTCCACGACGACATATAGGGAACTTGGCTGGCAGCCGCAGTATGCCGAGCTTGAGACCATCATCCGGCACGCCTGGACGTGGGAGAAGAAGGTAGCCGACATGCCGACAATGGCAAAAGGCAGCTAGGGCATATCTATCAAGGGCATAAGAAGAATCGAGGCATCGTGACAACCACCAAACCACGTTTATATTTGCACCTGGGCACTCACAAAACCGGTACGACGGCACTGCAGTCGTTTTCCGTGGCAAACCGCGATGCGCTATGGCAGCAGGGGTGCTGCTATCCTACTTTTGCGCCGGTGGCGCAAGGCCCAAGAGACGGTCATCACGCCTTGGCCCATGCGTTTTCCGCCCAGCCCAAGGAGGTCACGCCGGAGCAGGCAACGGCGATTATTGGCCACTGGTATCGTCAGGCTTGTGAGCATCGGGTCACGCTGGTGGTGAGTGCCGAGGCCATCTATCGTCATGTGCTGGGTAGCGGTAGTTTCTGGGAGCGTCGCCGTTACTATCTGGAAGCGCTCAGGACTGCGCTGGCAGACTTCGAGGTGATTCCGGTGGTGGTATTTCGTCGCCCGGATGACTATCTGCGTAGCCTGTATCAGGAAGCCGTAGCGAACCTCTCCAAGCCGCGTCAGATGCCGGCATTCGCCGATTACGTTGCCAAGCCGCCGCCGGGTGTTCATTACTCGGCCAATGCCGAACTGGTGGAATCCGTCTTCGGCTCGCTCAGGGTATTGCTCTATGAAGACCTGACGGCCTCGCCAGGATCACTGGGCGAGGCATTCTATGCCGCCCTGGGCTATTCCCTCAGCGGGCACACGCCGACCTCCAATGTGCGCGTCAGCCTGAGCCCGGAAGAAACGCTGCTCAAGAATGCGTTTAACGGCCAACTGGCCAGCCGTGCCGAGAGCGATGCATTCATTCGCGGACTTCGCACCCCCAGGATGCAGGACATATTGCGCACTGCCTATCCGACCCCGCCGTATAGCCTATGGCCGGATACGCCTACCCGGCAGGCATTCCTGGACAGTCGCGCCGATGACCTGGCCCAGCTACGCCAACGCTACTTTCCCGAGCGCGATACGCTCTTCGAAGCGTCGATAGCCCGCCTGTCCACCCACCCGGTACCGATGCCATCGCCTGAGCTGCTGGACCGGGTCAAGAGCTGTGTGCCGGCACACCATGAGTCTTGAGCGCCCTGAATTCAGCTACCTGAGTCCAGGGCAATACGCGCAACGGTGCGTATCCTGCCGTATCCGAGAGCTGTTTTCTTGATGTTATTTTATTGATGCCAGGGAGTCGGGCATGCAGACAAAAATACTGGGATTTTGCCGCTATTCCGTGATTACCCACGATGGCGGTGCGTGGAAGGTCGGCAAGAACCAGCCATGGGATGATTACCGGGCCACGGTGCTCGACCCAGAGCGCCTCGCCAAGAGGCTGTATTTTCTTCAGCACATGCTGCTGCCGTCGATCGCCGGGCAAACTCTGCCGCCGGCCCCCGACTGGTTTCGGCTCTGCCTGTTGGTATCAGACCAGCTGCCAAGCCAGGCCCAGGCAGCCTTGATGGACGTTGTTGCTGGGTACCCCTGGTGCCAGGTGGTGCCGGTCAGCGCCGAGCGCGGCGCGCTGGGCAAGGCGGTAAATCAGGCACTGAAGGCGTTTGTGGAAGAGGATGATCTGTTTATCACCTTTCGCATCGATGACGATGATGCGTTGGGCAAGCGGTATCTGGAGCATCTCCAGTCCTACGGGAGTGAGACCTTCCGTGGCCACGCCATTTCGTTTCCTTTCGGCTACAAGGCCTGGTTCGACCATGCCGAGGATCGCTACACCCGGGTCGCCGAGCATTGGCAGCCCAAGATTGCCCTGGGCCTGGCCTATGTGGGTCACCGCCGGGACAAGGTCCAGCATGTTTTCCAGGCCGGCGGCCATAACCAGGTCGACCGCCGCTCGCCCTTGCTCACCCTGCCGGCAGGGCCCATGTACCTGCGCACCTTCCATCAGGATAATGATGTGCTCTCGGTTGCGAAGAATCCCAAGCAACTGGCCAATAGCGTTGAACAGCGGTTCGCTGAGGGCGAGCCTGTGGCATTAGCGGGGCTGGATAAGCATTTTTCACTGTCCCTGGCGGCAGCACCGAGCGACGAATTGAATGCAATAGGAGTTAAGCAATGACGGATAGCACAACACCGACCGATCAGCCCAAGAAGCCCACGCCGGTAGCCGAGCTTAGCCTCGACGAGCTGGAGATGGCGGTATTGGTCGAGCGCATCAAGGCGGAAGATCCCGATTCGCTTAAGCGCATCGGAGACACCCGGGCGGCCAAGCTCGTGGCGGCAACCCTGCGTGCCCTGCGCAATGAGCTGGATGAGGTGCCCGAGCGCCGGGTTCGCCTGAAGGAGATGGGGACCTTTGTGGTGCGCCAAGTGGAGCATCCCAAGAATGGCAAGCTGGTGCAGCGCATCGCCCTCAACCCCGGCGGGCGCGAAACCTAACGTTAAGGAAATGCCATGCACCTGCTGATTCCGGTATTTTTCAACGCCTCCTTCGGGGGAGTCCACGAGAACGTGCGGGCCACGGCGCTGTTTATGCTCTCGCGCCGGCACCGGGTCAGCGTGGTGTGTCGCCCCGGGCCCTTCGCCGAACAGCTGCGCGAGCAGGGGGCGGGGGTAATCGAGACCGACTATGCGGAAGGCTCGTTCGCCGCTGCGCTGGAAGAAATTGAAGCGCTGCACGAGCAGCACTCCATCGACCTGGTGCATGCTCATCCCTTTGCCGCGCGTCGGCTGGGGATGATCGTGGCCCAGGTGTTGGGGCTACCCTGCGTGGTCACCATGCATCGCAAGTACGTGGATGCGCTACCCGCTACCATCGACCGGCTGGATGCGGTGTTTACCGTCTCCGAGGGCATTCGCCACTACCTGCTGACGGAAGGCGGCATCGAGGCACCGGAAAAGCTGCATATGGTGCCCAATACGCCGGATGCCAAGCTCTTCAAGTCAGTCAAAGCGGCGCCGCCGGTCGAGGCAGAGGGGCGTGTGGTGGTGTCGCTGGTAACACGCCTGGACAAGGACAAGGCGTTTATCCTCGAGACGTTCTACCAGGCCGTGGCCCATGCGGCCGAGCACTACTCGGGCCGGATTCACTGGCAGGTAGTGGGGCAGGGCACGCTGCAGGAGGCGTTTGCCGAGCGGGTGGAGGCATTGCGCGGCGAGAACAGCGTGAGCTATACCGGCTGGCTGCAGGGCGAGGCGCTGCGCGATGCCTATTGCCGTAGCGATATGGCCATGGCGGCGGGCCGCTGTGCGCTGGAGGCGCTGAGCTGTGGCACGGCGGTGGTTGCCCTGGGGGCCAATGGTTATGTCGGCCTGGTCAATGGCGATACCTGGCAGGAAGCCGTATATACCAACTTCGGTGAAATGGGAGGCAAGCAGCAGGATCAGCTTGAAGGCGCCCTCGCGCAGGATTTCAGCCGCATGATGGCCTCCAAGGCCCAGCGCCGCCGGCTGGGGCACTTCGGCCGGCAGCTGGTTCGGCAGTTCTTCGATGCCGGCCAGATGCATCGGCGGCTGCTGGGCTTTTATCACCTGGTGGTGGCCGCCTATCAGACTCAACCCAGGGCGCCCGTACCGGCCAGCGAGTTCCTGGAGCTGCGCCTGCGCGGCTTGACGCAACACCGGCCGGAACCCTACACCCTGGCGCTGGAGCACCAGTGTGAGCCGCTGGAGGGTTTGAGCTTTGCCTGGTACCTGTATCGCAATGGCAAGGTGATTGAAAAACATCGCTACCGGCCTGAGCCGCGTCATCGCCTGACGCTGCCCGGGCCCGGGCGCTACAAGGTGCGCTGCTTCGTGAAGGATGAGCAGGGGCACAAGATCAGCCTGTATGGCCCGGAGGTAGAGGTGGGCGAGGGGTGACATATAATCGCCCGATAAATCGGGCTCCCACCATAAATCGGGCGACCGGCGCCGAAGCGCGAAATCGCCGAAATGTCGGACCACCGATACATCGGGCGTGTGCGCGGTGGTTGGTGGGGCCTAGGGGTTGGCGTTGATCAGCGCGGCCATATCGAATTGCCCGGTGGGGCCGGTGGCGTTCCAGTAGCCGCGGGTTTTCTTGTGGGGCAGGGGGATGTGGATCTGGATCTCCCGGCGCAGCAGGTAGGCGGGCAGGATGGCGACCCGCTGGCCCGGGGCGCTTACGTCGCCGCGAAGCAGATGATGGGCCACGGCGCGGGTGAGCAGGCCGGGCCCGGTCTTGCTCCAGGTGGTTTCGCTGTCGCGGCCGAGTATCGCCTCTACCGCCAGCTCCGAGGCCAGGGTAATGGCCGGGTGGCCGGGCACGCAGGCAATCACGTTGTTACCCAGGATATCGAAGGGTTCACGGAAGCAGACCAGGTCGGCGTCGTGGGGCAGCAGCGCTTCCAGCCGGCCGGAGAGGCGGTCGTCGGCGTCCACATAGAGCCCGCCATGGTGGCGCAGGTAGCATAGCCGCAGCAGGTCGGCCGATTCGGCCACGTTGCCGGCCAGGCGAAAGGCCCGGGCGAAGTCGGCACCGAAGTGTTCGTGAAGGAAGGCGCTGGCTTCGGCCTTGTTGAAGCGCCGGTAGCCGAAGCCGGGCAGGTCGCACCAGCTGGCCATGATCTCCGTGACGGCCTGTGGCGGCGTGGGGGCATCCCAGTACTGAAAGATATGGCGGGGTATCGGCGAGGCGCCATCCAGCGCCGGGCGATGCTGAACATGCCGGCGAATTACCGGGCTTGCCGCATTGATGTAGCGCATGGCCAGGGCGGCGTCATGGTGGCCCGTGGGCAGGGCGCGGCGCTCTCGCCCCAGCAGCGAGAGGTCGGCCATCAGGTTGCCGACCACGGTGGGGGTCAGGTGGCCGGAGGCGAGGCGTTTATGCTGGCCGCGGCGCTGGGCCTCCTGGAGCAGCTCGGCCGCGGCGTCCTCCTGGCCCTGCAGCATCAGCACGCGCAGATAGGTGTCGAGCAGGCCGTTGCCATGCAGCCGGCCGTGGACGGTCTCCAGCGCGGCCCGGGTCTCGTCGAGGTCGCCGGTTTCCAGCAGTACCTCGATGCGCAGGCGCAGCCCCTGGAGGCGTTGGGCCACCGGCAGGGGGGTATCGAGGATGGCCAGCGCCATCTCGGGATAGCCGGCATCCATGGCCAGCCTGGCGTGCAGTACCGGCAGCCCGGCATCGTCGGGCCAGCGTCGGCGGCACAGGCGCAGGTAACGCAGCCCCAGGCGATAGTGTCTGGCGTTTCTAAGCAGGCCGGCGAGTTCCCGGGCCTGGGGCAGGGTGCGCCGCTGCCTGGGGGTGGCGAGATGAAAATCCAGCGCGGCCTCGGCGCCTTCGGCGTGTTGGATAAACTGCGCCTGGAGGGCGGCCTGCTGGTGCACGGGGATATGGCGTAGCAGGCGCTCGGCAAGCGCCGGCGCCTGTGCAATATCCAGGCTCTCCATGGCCTTGTTGAAGAGCCCGCGGGCCACCGTTGGATGTTTTGGGCCCTGGGCCAATATGGCGTTCAAAGCGCGGCGAGCGGTCTCATGCTGGTCGAGCCGGTCGGCCTGCATCAACAGCCCCAACTGCTCGCCTTCGCTGAGCCGCTCGGTCAGCGGTTGCAAATAGGCCAGCGCTTCCCGGCAGGCCGGGGCGAGGGCGGCGGCGGTGGTCAGCTTGACGGCCTGCAGCAGCTCGGCGGCCTCAACGTCGGAAAGCGCTGGCTTAACCCGGGCCGCGTCCAGCAGTGCCGGCAGCGGTGAGGCGTCGCCCCGTTCAACGGCGGCCTCCTGAAGCAGGCTTAAGCGCAACAGGCGCGCCTGGCGGTGGTCGGGATCAAGGGCCAGCAGGCGCTCGGCTACTGCCAGCGCGGCCCGCATGCGCCCGTGGCCCTGATAGAAGCGGGCGACAGCCAGTAACACGTCGGGGTTATCGGCGTGATGCCGGCGGAGCCGGCGCAGGCTGTCCAGCGCCTGGCGAGTCTGGCCGCTTTGCTGCTGTAGTTTAAAGAGCAGGAGCAGTAGCCCCAGCCGCTCGGGCGTTGCCGCCAGGGCCTGCTCGAGGCATGCCAAGGCCTGAGAGGTCTCGCCGGCATTACTCAGCAGTTGGGCGTATTGCTGGTGCAGCGAAGGGTTGTTGGGGTGTGCGTGGGGTGGATGGCGTTGCACCGCCTCGCGAGCGCGCTCAAGCGCGGTTTCCAGCTTGCCCTGTTGGTTCGTGGCCTGAATCCACAGGCGCTGGAGGATCGGCGAAGTGACGCCATCGGCCAGGGCCTGCTCGGCGAGGCGCTCGGCCAGGGCGGAGTCGCCTTCGGCCTGGGCGCGGCGCACTCGCTTGATGGCCATGCTTTGGGTCAGTTGGCGCTTGAGTGGCAGCGCCTTTTGATGCCCGGGTTCGATACTTAGCATGCGCTCGACCACCGCCAGTGCGGCCTGGGTGCGCCCGCGGCCCTGGTAGAAGCGGGCGGCGGCCAGCAGCACGGTAAGGTTGTCGAATTGCTGGTGGCGCAGCCGGCGCAGGCCATCCAGCGACTGGCCAAGCTGGCCCGCTTTCGGCAGCAGTTTGATCTGCAATAGCTGCAGCCCGATATGGTCGGGTTTTACCGTCAGGGCCTGCGCGAGATACGCCAGCGCTTGTTCGGTCTCGCCGGCATTGGCCAGCAGCTGGGCATGGAGCTGGTGCAGCGCCGGGTCCGCGGGATGCCGTTCAATCGCTTCTCGGGCACGCTCGAGGGCAGCCTCCCGCTTGCCCTGGGCGTTGGTGGCCTGAATCCATAGACGGCGGAGTATGGGGGAGCCGGCGGCCTCGCTCAGGGCCTGCTCGGCGAGGCGCTCGGCCAGGGCGGGGTCGCCCTCGGCCAGGGCGCGGCGGATCCGCTTGGCGGGCGGCTCCTTGGGCGGCTCTTCAAGGGTCCTGGGTTGGGCGGTATCGAGCTGAGAAGCGGGTGTTTCGGTTGCCATGCTGGCCCCATACAAAGGAAAATGCCGTTAATGAATGGCGCTAATATAGCAAATAGGGCGGTAGCTTGAGAGTGGCACCGCTCGATACATCGGCAACCGGCCAACTGGGGTCAGACCCCCAACCCCCGGGGTCAGACCCCAATCGACGGGGTCTGACCCCAATCGACGATCGGCAACTGGGGGCCAACTGGGGTCAGACCCCTAACCCCTGGGGTCTGACCCCAATCGACGATCGGCAGCCGGGGGCCAGCTGGGGGGCAACTGGGGGTCAGACCCCCAACCCCCGGGGTCTGACCCCAATCGACGGGGTCTGACCCCAGTTGGTGGGTTGGCCGGTTGCTGACTGCCAACACAATTTGAATCAACAGAGGGTAGCGCGTATGCGGAAGTATTTTGGTACCGATGGGGTGCGGGGCCGGGTGGGGGAGTTTCCCATGACGCCGGATTTCGCGATGAAGCTGGGCTGGGCCGCGGGCAAGGTGCTGGGCGCGGAGGGCAGTGGCGAGGTGGTGATCGGCAAGGATACCCGGGCCAGCGGCTATATGCTGGAATCGGCGCTGGAGGCGGGGTTCTCGGCGGCGGGGGTGAACATCGCCCTGGTGGGGCCGCTGCCGACGCCGGCCATCGCCTATCTGGCCACTACCTTCCGGGCGAGTGCCGGGGTGGTCATCAGCGCCTCGCATAATCCCTTCTATGATAACGGCATCAAGCTGTTCGCCGCGTCCGGCCGCAAGCTGACCGACGCCCAGGAGGTGGAGATCGAGGGCTGGCTGGAGCAGGCGCTGACCACGGGCATGACCTGTGTGTCGTCGGATCGGCTCGGCAAGGTCAGGCGCATTGACGACGCCGGCGGGCGCTACGTGGAGTACTGCAAGTCGCACTTTCCGGGCCGGCAGAGCCTGGGTGGCTTGAAGATCGTGATCGATAGCGCCAATGGCGCGGCGTACCGGGTGGGGCCGACGGTCTATCGTGAGCTGGGGGCGGAGGTGATCAGCCTGCACGACCGGCCCACCGGCGTGAACATCAACGAGGAGTGCGGCGCCACGCACCTGGCAAGCCTGCAGGCGGCGGTGATCGAGAACAAGGCCGACCTGGGCATTGCCGTGGACGGCGACGCCGACCGCCTGATGATGGTGGACCACACCGGGGCGGTCGTGGATGGGGATGAGCTGCTGTACATGATGGCCCGGGTGGCACAAACGGAAGGCTACACCGGCGGGGTGGTGGGCACCCTGATGAGCAACCTGGGCCTCGAGCTGGCGCTGGGGGAACTGGGCATACCGTTCAAGCGCGCCAAGGTCGGCGACCGCTATGTGATGGAGCAGCTGAGTGCCACCGGCTGGCGCATCGGCGGCGAGAGTTCGGGGCACCTGCTCAGTCTGGATCACGCCGCCACCGGCGATGCGATCATCGCCTCGGTGCGCGTGCTGGCGGCGCTGCAGCAGCAGGACGCGGTGCTGCACAGGGCCAAGCAGGGCATGCAGAAGCTGCCCCAGACGCTGATCAACGTGGCCTATGTGGCGAAGGCGGGGGATGACCCGCTCGAGGCGCCTGGCGTGAAGGCGGCGGTGAGCCGGGCCGAAAGCCAGCTGGGCGACACCGGCAGGGTGCTGCTGCGCAAGTCGGGCACCGAGCCGCTGGTGCGTGTGATGGTGGAGGCCAAGGACGCCGGCCAGGCCAGCCGCTGCGCCGAAGACATCGCCGGCGCGCTGAACTGAGGCAGGGGGCTTCCCGCTCTTTCGATTATCCAATTCGATCATCCAATTCGATCACCCAATGAGGCCCAGGGCCCATGTACAAGATATTCGACACGGTCGACGAGGTGTCTCGCTACACCGCCCAGCGACTGAGAGACATCATCCTGGCCAAGCCCGAGGCGGTGCTGGGCCTGGCCACCGGCGGCACCATGGAGCCGATGTATGCCCGGCTGGTGGAGATGCTGCAGACCTCCCCCGGGGACCTCTCCCGGCTGACGACCTTCAACCTGGACGAGTATATCGGCCTGGCGGCCTCGCACCCGCAGAGCTACCGCTACTTCATGGGCCGGCACCTGTTCGACAAGCTGAGCCTGACGCCGGAGAGGGTGCACCTGCCCGACGGCCTGGCCGAGGATATCGACGGGGCCTGCCGGGCCTACTCCGCGGCCATTCAGGCCGCGGGCGGGCTCGACCTGCAGCTGCTGGGCATCGGTTCGAACGGGCATATCGGCTTTAACGAGCCCCATACCCGCTTTAGCTGTCGCACCCACGCCATCGCGCTTTCCGAGCAGACGCGCCGCGACAACGGCCGCTTCTTCAACGACCCGGACGAGGTGCCCACCCATGCGCTGACCCTGGGCATCCAGGACATCCTGGAGGCCAGGGAGGTCCTGCTGGTGGCCACCGGCCCCGGCAAGGCCGGCATCATGGCCGAGCTCTACCGCAGCGACGCGGATGAAGCCCTGCCCGCCTCGGCACTGAAGCGCCACCCCAACGTCACGATCGTGATGGATAGCGAAGCCGCCGCCCTGCTGCCCTTGGGGTCAGACCCCACCCCGGGGTCAGACCCCGCCCCCCATGGGGTCTGACCCCATGAGTGTGCGAGCAGAAGCGGATCTCCTCGAACACAGCCCCTGGTTCGATGCCGACTGGTACTCGGCTCGGTACCCCGATGTGGCGCTTGCCGGGCTCGAGCCGGCGGTGCATTACCTGCGCGTGGGCGAACGGCTGGGGCGGCGGCCCGGCCCGGGGTTCGACCCGGCCTGGTATCTCGCCGAATACCCGGATGTGGCCAGCGCCGGCATCAGCCCGCTGATGCACTTTCTGCGCCACGGCGAGGCGGAGGGGCGGCTGCCACAACGCCTCGAGGCGCTGGCACTCGAGCAGGAGCTGTGGCGCCGGCACGCCGCAGACCCGGCCCCGAGCCGCGACGCGCTACATGAGTTGTTGGATGTGGCGGGGCGCGAGGCGAGCTATGCCGCCTGGGCCCTGGCGCGCTGGTACGCCTGGCAGGAGGAATGGACTCGGGTGGCGGGGCTGCTGGCCGAGCGTGACCACGGGGCGGCGCAGGCCTTGCCCCGGGATTTCGCGCCGCGGCTGCTGGAGGTGGAAGCGCTGATGCGCCTGGCGCGCTTCGAGCCGGCCGCGCAGCGCCTGGCGGCGCTGGAGGCCGTGGCGCCGGATTACCATGATGCGGCCCTGGCCCGCGCCAACCTGCTGGCGGCACGCGCCCAGGCGGCGGGGGAGCCCGGGCGTTTCGACGCCGAGCGCCTGGCATTGATCAATGGCGTATGGCGCCGCCAGGGGTTGGCGGAAGTCGAACCGGCAGACCCGGCGGCACCGCTCTCCCTGGATAACCTGGCGTTTCACGCCTCACAGCGCACGCCTAGCCCCTCACCCCTCACGCCTAACCCTTCACGCCTAACCCTTCACCCCTCACGCCTCACGCCTAACCATTCACCCTTCACCATTCACCATTCACCTCTGACCCCTAACCATTCACCATTCACCGTTAACCATTCACCTCTGACCCCTAACCCTTCACGATTCACCCCTCACCCCTCACCCCTTATCACCGTTATCGTGCCGGCCTATCACGCCGCGCAGAGCCTGCCCACGGCGTTGGCGAGCCTGGCGGCGCAGCGTGGGGTGCGTCTCGAGGTGATCGTGGTGGATGATGCCTCGCCGGATGCGACGGCGGCGGTGGCCGAGGCCTTCGCCGAGCGCGATGCGCGCTTTCGGGTGATTCGCCAGGCGTTTAACCAGGGGGCCTATGCGGCGCGCAACCGGGGCCTCGCGGAGGCGCGGGGCGAGTTTATCACCGTGCACGACAGCGATGACTGGTCGCATCCCGACAAGCTGGCGGTGCAGGTGCGGGGGCTCGAGGCGCATCCCGAATGGATGGCGTGCAACTCGCATTGGGTGCGCTGTACGCCGTCGCTGGTGTTTGGGCATTGGCGGTTGATGCAGGGCTGGGTGTATCGCAATACTTCGGCCTTGATGTTTCGCCGCCGGGTCTTCGAGGTCCTGGGCTACTGGGATCGGGTACGGGTGGATGCCGATACCGAGTATTACCATCGTATTCGCGCGGCCTTTGGTGGCCAGGCCCTGGGGGAGGTGTTGCCGGGGGTGCCGCTGGCCTTTGGCAGGGTGACGAGTGGCTCGCTGACCACGGTGGGGCCGACGCACCTGGTGACCCAGTTCGCCGGCCTGCGCCACGACTACCAGCAGGCGGCACTGGGCTGGCATCGCGAGGCCGCCGGCGACCCGCAGCGGCTCTACCTTCCCGCCGAACCCGACCGCCGACCCTTCGTGGCGCCGGCCGCCATGCTGCCATAGGCGGCATTTTTGCGTATCATTCTCCTTTTTTCGCCTTGTCTATCATGACGCGCGCCGACACCTATTTACGCCGATAGCGACCTATGCATAGCCTTCTATCTATTGTCTTTCCATCTATTGTCTTTCCATCTATTGCTTTTCCATCTATCGCCTTTCCATCTATTGCCTTTCACTACGCTTGAGCAGGAGTCCTGACGTGAATCACCATTCCCAAGAGGTTGCCCAGCGAGGTAGCCAAGCAGTGACGGCTCCCTCATCGATTGGTCAGCTGGCCCAGGGCTCGATGTTCTGGCAGCCCGACTACCCGCAGCCCTCGGCCTGGCTGGAACACCTGCCGGCACTGTTCTGGCTGGTGGAGGCGGTACAGCCCAGCCAGTGCCTGACGCTGGGGGTGCATCAGGGGGCGGCCCACTTTGCGGTTTGCCAGGCGGTGAGCCGGCTGCGCCTGGATGCGCGCTGCTATGGCGTGCAGCCCCATGCGGAATTGAGTGACGCGGCGGCGGCCGATTTCCAGGCGGTACGCGATTACCATGCCCGCCACTACAGCGGTGTTTCCCGGCTGATGGATGTTACGCCCGAAGCCGCCCTGGAGCAGTTTGCCCCGAACAGCCTGGACCTGGTGGTGTTCAACCTGCCGGCGGAGACCTCAAGCATCGCCTCCCTGGTGGAACTGGCGGTGTCGCGGCTCTCCAAGCGGGGTGTGCTGGTGCTGCCGGGCATCGAGCGCCGGGAACCGGGGGCGCGGCTGCACAGGGTCTTCGAGCGGCTGGCCGAGCAGTATCCGGCATTCGCCTTCGTGCACGGCGATGGCATGGGCGTCGTGGCCGTGGGCGAAGCGCCTTCCCAGACCCTGAACAGCATGCTCGAGGCCGGGGAGACGACGGGCTCGCGGCAGGTGCTGCGGGATGTGTTCCAGCGCCTGGGACGCAGCTGCGCGGATGCGGTGGAAAGCCAGCAGGCTCGCCAGCGCGCCGAGCAGCTGGCGCGCGAGGTCGAGCAGCTGGAGCAGGCCCATGAGCGCCGTGCCGAGGAGCTGGGCGGCCTGCGCCACCAGCTAAGCGAGCAGGGCAAGGACCACGCACGCCAGCTGGGCCAGAAGGAAGCCCGGGTGGAGATGCTGGAAGAGATCCGCGATGAACTGCGTATCGAGCTGCGCGAGCTGCTGGCACGCGATACGGCGGGCGATAACGACGGCACCTCGGCGGAAGCGGAGCAGCTTCAGGCAGCGCAGCAGGAACTTCAGGCGGCACAACAGGAGCGTGACGATGCCCAAGGCTCGCTGGAGGCGCGCTTCAGCGAGCTGGCACAGCTAACGCGGATGCTGGAGGAGCAACGCACCCAGGGCGAGCAAGCCCAGGCAGAGCGTGACACGGCGCGGGAAGAATGCGAGGCGGCCCGCCAGCAGCTTGCCCAGGCCCAGCAGGAGCGCGAGACGGCCCACGCCGAGCTTAAGCGGCTCAAGGCAGAGCTCGAGGACGCCAATCGCGCCCGCCAGTTGGAATCTCAAGCCCAGTCCCAACACGAGGAAGAGCTGGCCGCGCTGCGCGGCCAGCTAGCCGAGGCCAAGGAATCCCTGGAACAGCGCTTCGCCGAATTGGCGACGCTGACCGAAATGCTGGAGGAAGGCGAACAGGCGACTGGTGCGCCGGGAGTGCCCGAGGTTCGTGCCTCTCAGATTGATGAGGTTAATGAGGTCGAGGAGCCGGAAGCGCCTGAAGGGGAAGCGCTCGGCGCCGAGGGTGACGAGCGAGAGGACGATCTGGACGAACACCACCCGGAGGAAGCCCCGGATGAGGACCTGCGGCGTCTCGAGCAGGATATCGAACTGCTGGAGCAGAGTAAGTTATTCGATGCCGGCTGGTATCTCGAGCGTTATCCGGATATCGCCCAGCATAAGCGTTTCTCCCGGGAACCCCTGGCGCACTACCTGATGTACGGCGGCTTCGAAGGCCGCGACCCGGGGCCGGACTTCGATTCGCATTTCTATCTGCAACGTTATGCCGATGTGCGCGACAAGGGAGCCAACCCGCTGGTGCATTATCTGCGTCATGGGCAGCAGGAACAGCGTCGAGTGCGTGACGAGTAATGTTGGCGGGTGACCTGCAACAGCGCCTCATGGCGTTGAAGCTGTTCGATGCCGAGTGGTATTCCCGGCAGTACCCCGATGTCGCGGCCAGCGGGCTTGCGGCCTGGGAGCATTTTATTCGCTATGGTGCCCTGATGGGGCGCCAGCCGGGGCCGGGCTTCGACCCTCGGCGTTACCTCGAGGCCAACCCCGATGTCGGGGATGCCGCAGTGCTGCCGCTGATGCACTACCTGCAGTATGGCCAGGCGGAAGGGCGACGACTGGTGCCGGCCGCCCCACGGGGAGACGGTGAGGGCCGGTCAGAGGCGCAGGTGGAAAGCGAGCGAGCGTGCCTGGCGGCAAGCGAGCTGTTCGATGCCCAATGGTATCAGGCGGAGTATCCGGATATCGCGGGCGTGGGGCTGGACCCGGTGCGTCATTATCTCCTGCATGGAGCGGCGGAGGGCCGTGACCCGGGCCCCTGGTTCGATACGCGCCATTACATGAGCCAGCTGCCTCTGGAGCAGGCGCCACTGCCCGACGGCAAGGCGCCGTTGCTGCACTACCTCACCGTGGGCAAGGCCCAGGGGCTCGCCCCCTGGCCGCAGACGACGCAGGCCCCCGGTTGGTATGAAGATGGCAGGCATGAACGGAGCATGCCGCCCGACGACGGCGCGCTGCGGATCCTCTATGTGCTGTCGGTGCGCACCGGCGGCACGCCACAGACCAACGAAGACCTGATGAAGGCCTTGCATGGCGAGGTGGAATGCCTGGTGCTGCGCTGCCGCGGCCCGGTGATGCTGCTGATGCTTTACTCCAAGGGGCGCTACCTGCCGCTGGCACGCCACGTGCTTGGCGAAGTGCCGGCGCCGCTGCCGCATCGCAGCGCGGAGTATGACCGGGTCGTGGCCGAGTGGTTGATGCGCTATCGCATTCGCCTGGTGCATATCCGCCATATCGCCTGGCATGGCCTGGGGCTGTTGGAGGTGTCCAAGCGCCACGGCATTCCCACGGTGTTCTCCTTCCATGATTACTATGCGGTGTGCCCGTCGGTAAAGTTGCTGGACGAACGGCAACGCTTCTGCGCGGGGCGCTGCACCGCGTCGGCCGGGGAGTGCCGCCAGGAGCTGTGGCCCGCCGAACAGATGCCCCCACTCAAGCATCAGGCCATCCATGAGTGGCAGCGGGCCTTCGCCGGCGTGCTACCCGCAGCCGATGCGCTGATCACCACCTCGTCGCGGGCCCGCGAGATCATTACCGGCATCTACCCGTCGTTGGACGACGCCCGCTTCCGCGTGATTCCCCACGGGCGGGACTTCGGCCGGATGCAGGTGCTGGCGGAACCCCCGCAGCCGGGCGAGCCGCTGCGAGTCGTGCTGCCGGGCTTTATTTCCCTGGCCAAGGGCGCAGCCTTATTGCAGGGCCTGGCGGCCCGGGCACAGGCCCTGAACCTGGAGCTTCATGTGGTGGGCAGCGTGGATCACGCCTTCACCCTGCCGGATAGCGTGGTGGTGCACGGGCACTACCAGCGCGAGCGTCTCCCCGAACTGTTGGCGAGCATTCGCCCCCATGTGGGGGCCGTGCTCTCCATCTGGCCGGAGACCCACTGCCATACGCTGACCGAGCTGTGGGCCTGCGGGGTGCCGGTCGTGGGCATCGACATGGGCGCGGTGGGGGAGCGCCTGGCCGCGAGCGGGGCCGGCTGGCGAGTGCCGGCGCCCACCCTGGATTCCGTGGTACAGACGCTGGCGCATGCCGCCGAGCCTGCCGGCTGGCGCATGGCCCACGCCGCGGTACAGCGCTGGCAGGCAGGCGCCGGCCGTGAGGAGAGCTGCCGCTGGATGGCCGAGCGCTACCTGGACGTCTATCGTGAGGTATGCCCGGCTGTGCCGCAAACGGTCCGTGGCAGGTCATAAACAGCAATTCGCCAATAACGTACAATCTACATTTTTGTGAGGGGCGGGCCGCCCGAGTCAGGGCAATACCGCCTTCGATTATTGATTAAATAAAGATCATCGCAATTTGGCGTGAAAGCGACCCGGTTCCCATGTAGGCCAGATAAGCCGAAGGCGCATCTGGCATGCTGAGGACGCCATCACCACGCCCGGTGCGCTGGCGCTTACCGGCCCTACGGGGGGCGGGAAGAAAGCTGATATATCACGCCAGTCTGCGATGAACCTTAAATAAGACTAAGGGAAGAAAAATGGCAAGATTGGATGCAGGTGCCCAGGCGCATGATGTTCAGCAGCGGCTGAAGGAAACGGAGCAGGCGCTGGAGAAGACGCTGGAAGAGATGGCCCGCCTCGGCCGCAAGTTGGAAGAACAGCGCGCACAGCGCAATGCCCTGCGGCTCCAGCTACAGGAGGCGTTGCAGAAACCGGCTCAGGCCGCCCCGGCCAGCGACAAAGAAGAGAGTAAGCCGGTTGAAAAGGTGGCTGGCCAGTCTCCGGCTGCTGGCGCTGCAGCATCCGGCCGGCCGCTGGAGCTGACTCACGAACAGCGCCTTGCCCAGCTAAAGCACAGCGAACTCCTCCAGAAGAGCAAGCTGTTCGATGCCGAGTGGTATCTGGCGACCTACCCGGATGTGAAGAGTGACAAGAAGTATTCCCAGGCGCCGCATGAACATTACCTGATGTATGGCGGGTTCGAGGGTCGTAATCCCTGTTCCACGTTCCAATCGGCCTTCTATCTGGCGCAGTATCCGGATGTGGCGGCGGGCAAGGTGAATCCGCTGGTGCACTACCTGCTGCATGGCGAGAAGGAAGGCCGTCGGGCCGCGCCGAAGGGGTCAGACCCCACCCCCGGGGTCTGACCCCGCCCCCCATGGGGTCAGACCCCCAACCCCCGGGGTCTGACCCCATGGGGGGGTAATGCTTCCGCGAATTGAGTCAATCCTTTCATGAAGATAATAGTTGTCGGTGGTGCCGGCTATATCGGCTCCCATATGGTCAAGCAGCTTTCCCGCGCCGGACACTCGGTGGTGGTGCTGGATAATCTTTCTACCGGCTTTCGCGAGTTAGCCTGTCATGGCGAGCTGGTGGTGGGGGATCTGGCGGATACGGCGCTGCTGGAGCGGCTGTTCCGCGAGCATCGCTTCGATGGGGTGATGCATTTCGCCGCGGCGAGCCTGGTGGGTGAGTCCATGCAGGACCCGGGCAAGTACTATCGCAACAACGTGGCCAATACGTTGAATCTGTTGGAGGTGATGGTGCGCCACGAGGTGAAGCATTTTATCTTCTCCTCCACGGCGGCGACCTTCGGTGAGCCGGAATACGTGCCCATCGATGAGGCGCATCCCCAGCGGCCCATCAACCCCTACGGGGCGAGCAAGCTGATGGTGGAGCGCATGCTGCAGGATTTTTACGCTGCTCATGGTCTCAACTCGGTATGCCTGCGCTACTTCAATGCCTGTGGGGCGGATCCGGAGGGCGAGCTCGGTGAGTGTCACGACCCGGAGACTCACCTGATCCCGCTGATCCTTCAGGCGGCATCGGGGCGGCGCGAATCCATCACCGTGTTTGGCCGCGATTATGCCACCGAGGATGGCACCTGCATCCGCGACTATATCCATATCGAGGATCTCTGCAGCGCCCATGCCCTGGCATTGGAGACGTTGGTTCAGGACGAGAAGCAGGGCGCGCTGGCCTATAACCTGGGTAACGGCCAGGGCTACTCGGTGCAGCAGGTCATTGAGGGGGTGCAACGTGTGGTGGCCGAGGACGGTCACACGCTGACGGTGGAAGAGGGCGAGCGACGGCCCGGCGACCCGGCAACGCTGGTTGCCGATGCGGCCCTGGCTCGGAAGGAGCTGGGCTGGAAGCCGCAGTATGCCGAACTCGAGACCATCATCCGCCATGCCTGGGCCTGGGAGAAGTGGCAAGCGGGCGTATGAGAAGCCAGCTGGACACTCACGGCTTCCAGAAGGCCGGCGGCGGCACCGCCCACGGTATAAGTCGCATTAACACCACAAGGCCAGGCCATTCGCCTGGCCTTGTGGTGTCTGCGCCATAGGCTCTGCTGCGCGGCCCCGAGCACTATGCATCGCCATCTGATGCAGGCTTTGCCTGCTGCAGATCCCCATAGGGCGGTTCGCGCGCCCTTGGGTGCCTAGGTTAATATAGCCCCCTTCTATGCCGAAGCTCATTGACGCTTTGGTCGGCGGTAGCGTGCCTATTCGCCGCTCACGACGCACGATTTACAGCCCTCAGGGTTAGGGCCACTTCCAGCTTCCAGGAGCGAAGCGACGCTCTTCCAGCTTTCGATCACCATTCACCATTCACCATTCACCACTTACGGCTTTTCCTCCATGTCCAAGACCTTCCTGATTACCGGCGGCGCCGGCTTTATCGGCTCCGCCGTGGTGCGCGAGCTTATCGCCAACACCGACCATCGCGTGGTCAATGTCGACAAGCTGACCTATGCCGGCAACCTGGAGTCGCTGGAGAGCGTTGCCGATAGCCCGCGCTACAGCTTTATTCAGGCCGACATCTGCGATGCGCCGGCCATGCAGCGCGTCTTCGCCGAGCAGCAGCCCGATGTGGTGATGCACCTTGCCGCCGAGAGCCATGTGGACCGCTCCATCGATGGCCCCGCCGAGTTCGTGCAGACCAATATGGTGGGCACCGCGGTGCTGCTGGAGGCGGCCCGTGTGTACTGGAAGGAATTGCAGGAGAGCGCCCCCGCCAAGGCCGAGGCCTTCCGCTTCCATCATATTTCCACGGATGAGGTCTATGGCGATCTGGGAGAAAGTGAAGGGTTAGGAGTGAGGAGTGAGGAGAAACCCCTCACCAGCGAAGCGCTTACCCCTCACTCCTCACCGGCGAGCGTAGCGAAGCCATTATTTACCGAAACCACTCCCTATGCCCCCAGCTCTCCGTACTCCGCCAGCAAGGCCGGCTCGGATCACCTGGTACGCGCCTGGCAGCGCACCTTCGGCCTGCCCACGCTGATCACCAACTGCTCCAACAACTACGGGCCCTATCATTTCCCCGAGAAGCTGATCCCGCTGATGATCCTCAACGCCCTGGCCGGCAAGGCGCTGCCGGTCTACGGCGACGGCCAGCAGATCCGCGACTGGCTCTACGTGGACGACCACGCCCGGGCACTGATCAAGGTCGCCACCCAAGGAGAAATCGGCGAGACCTACAACATCGGCGGCCATAACGAGAAGACCAACCTCGAGGTGGTGGAAACCCTCTGCGAGATTCTGGATGAGGTGGTTGGGGTGAATAGTGAATGGAAAATGGAAAATCGTAACCATTCACCACTCACTATTCACCATTCCCACAAGGAACTGATTACCTTCGTCGCCGACCGCCCCGGTCACGATCTGCGCTACGCCATCGATGCCGGCAAGATCGAGCGTGAGCTGGGCTGGGTGCCCGAAGAAACCTTCGAGACCGGTCTGCGCAAGACGGTGGAGTGGTATCTGAATAATCAGGCGTGGTGGCAGCGGGTGCTGGACGGCAGCTATCAGGGTGAGCGGCTGGGTGTGATGTGAGGAGTGAGGAGTAAGCGCGCTTCGCGCTGGTGAGGAGGAGAGGGCATATGAGAAAGCATCAGCAGCTTCGTGTTTGGCAAGAAGCCATGAAGCTGGTGGTAGCAGTTTATGCAATAACTTCCAGCTTCCCAGTATCCGAGCGCTATGGCTTGGTCAGTCAGATGCAGCGTGCCGCTGTCTCCGTACCCAGTAATATCGCTGAGGGAGCGGCTCGCGGGAGCAAGGCCGACTTCCTTAGATTTCTCTACATTGCTAGGGGCTCACTCAGTGAGCTGGAAACTCAGCTCCAGATCGCCCAGCGGCTGGGGTACCTCCACGATTTATCGATTATCTCCGCTCAGATTGATTCCGTTTTCAATCAGCTAGGCGGTTTGATCAAACATTTGAAGGTAGCACCATGACTCATCACTCCTCACCCTTCACCCCTCACTCCTCACAAGGGAAACACTCACCCTTCACAATCCTTGTCACCGGAAGCAACGGCCAGGTCGGCTTCGAGCTTAAGCGTCAGCTTTGTTTGCTGGGTGAGGTGCTGGCACCTGAGCGTGCCGAGCTGGATCTGGCCGATGCGGCGGCGGTCGATCGTTGGCTGGAGGCAAACCGGCCCACGCTGATCGTCAATGCCGCGGCCTATACCGGGGTAGACAAGGCCGAGGAAGAGCCTGAACTTGCCAGGCGCCTGAATGCCGAGCTGCCCGCCCAGCTGGCCGAATATAGCGCGGCGCACGGCCAGTGGCTGGTGCACTATTCAAGCGACTATGTGTATCCCGGCAGCGGCGAGGCGCTCTGGGAAGAGGGCAGCACGACCGGGCCGCTCGGCGTGTATGGCCAGACCAAGCTGGCCGGCGACGAAGCGGTGCAGGCCAGCGGTTGCGAGCATCTGATCTTTCGCACCAGCTGGGTATACAGCGCCCGCGGCAACAACTTCATGAAGACCATGCTGCGGCTGGGGCGCGAGCGTGAGGCCTTGAAGGTGGTCGGCGACCAGATCGGCGCCCCCACCCCCGCGCGCCTGATCGCCCAGGTAACCGCACTAGCACTGCACCAGGGGGAAACGATTCACTCCTCACAAGCGCAGCGCTCACCCCTCACGCCTCACGCCCCGGCCGGCATCTATCATCTCGCCCCACGCGGCAAGACCAGCTGGCACGGTTTCGCCAGCGAGATCTTCCGCCAGGCCGCGGAATATGGCGAGGCGCTGGTCATTACGCCGGACAATGTCGCCCCCATTCCCACGGCGGAATACCCCACACCGGCCCAACGGCCGCTTAACTCGCGGCTATCGCTCGACAAGCTGGAGCAGGCCCTGGGCATCCAGCTCCCCGGCTGGCAGGAACAGCTGGCGCTGACGCTTTCAGAGCATCTGACAAAGGCGTAATTGCCACGGAAGACACGGACTTGCACGGAAAAGACCTTATATCTTAAAGGTTTTTTGTTTTTCCGTGATTTCCGTGAGGGTCCGTGGCAAATCATATCGATCACCCCAGGAGTCACTTATGCAAAGGAAAGGCATCATTCTCGCCGGCGGTTCCGGCACTCGTTTACATCCCATCACCCGCGGCGTTTCCAAGCAGTTGCTGCCGGTCTACGACAAGCCGATGATCTACTATCCCGTCTCGGTGCTGATGCTGGCCGGCATCCGCGAGATCCTGATCATCTCGACCCCGGAAGACCTGCCTCAGTACGAAAACCTGCTGGGTAACGGGGACGACTTCGGCGTGCGCTTCGAATACGCCGTGCAGCCGACGCCCGATGGCCTGGCCCAGGCGTTTATCATCGGCGAGGAATTTATCGGCGATGACCCGGTATGCCTGGTACTCGGCGATAACATCTTCCACGGCCAGCACTTCAGCGAGCAGCTTATTCGCGCCGCCGAGCAGGAGAGTGGCGCCACGGTGTTTGGCTACCTGGTGAAAGACCCCGAGCGCTTCGGCGTGGTGGAATTCGACGCGCAGGGCAAGGCGGTCTCCATCGAGGAAAAGCCCAGCCAGCCGAAATCGCCCTACGCGGTCACCGGGCTCTACTTCTACGACAGCGACGTGGTGGAGATCGCCAAGCGGGTCGAGCCCAGCGAGCGCGGCGAGCTGGAGATCACCAGCATCAACAACGCCTACCTGGAGCGCGGCGACCTGCGGGTGGAGCGCCTGGGCCGCGGCTTTGCCTGGCTGGATACCGGCACCCACGATAGCCTGCTGGAGGCCTCCCAGTATGTGCAGACCATCGAGCATCGTCAGGGGCTCAAGATCGCCTGCCTGGAGGAAATCGCCTGGCATAACGGCTGGATCACCACCGAGCACCTGGTTGCCTGCGGCACCGCCCTGAAGAAGACCGGTTACGGTGAATATCTGCTGCAAGTTGCCAAGTGAGCGCTTTACCACTCACCCTCCACCACGTACCCAATATGCTCAACGCCTACACGCAGCACCCCGACCCCAACGACCCCGCCCAACGCGTCAGCTTCGGTACCTCGGGCCACCGCGGTACCTCGACGGCCGGCAGCTTCAATGAGGCGCATATCGCGGCCATCGTGCAGGCGGTGGTGGATTATCGCCGCGATGCCGGGATCACGGGGCCGCTGTTTCTGGGGCGCGATACCCATGCGCTTTCTCTCCCGGCCTGGGAAACCACCCTCGAGGTGCTGGTCGGCAATGGCGTGGAGGTGGTGATCGCCACCGACGATGAGGTGCTGGCCACCCCGGTGATCAGCCATGCCATCCTGCGCCATAATGCCGACGAGCAGGCGGCCCCCGCCGATGGCCTGATCATCACGCCTTCCCATAATCCGCCGGAAGACGGTGGGATCAAGTACAACCCGCCCCACGGCGGGCCGGCCGGGGCCGAGATCACCGGCTGGCTGGAGGCCCAGGCCAATCGCTATCTCGAGGCCCTGGCGAAGGGCCAGGGCGAAGCGGCGGCCATTGCCCGCCTGCCGCTGGCCGAGGCGCGCCGCCGGGTTCGCGAGCAGGACCTGATCGGCCACTATGTAGCGACCCTGGGCGAGGTGGTAGACATGGCCGCCATCCAGGCGAGCGGCCTGCGCCTGGGGGCCGACCCCATGGGCGGCACGGCACTGCCCATCTGGCAACGCGTGGCCGAGCACTACGGGCTGAACCTCGAGGTGGTGAACACACGGGTGGATGCGAGCTTCGCCTTTATGCCGCCGGACCACGACGGCAAGATCCGCATGGACTGCTCCAGCCCTGCGGCCATGGCCAACCTGCTGGCGATCCGTGAACGCTTCGACCTGGCCTTCGGCAACGACCCGGACGCCGACCGCCATGGCATCGTGGATGCCGGCGGGCTGATGAACCCCAATCACTACCTGGCCGTGGCCATCGATTACCTGCTGGGCCATCGGCCCCAGTGGGCCCGTGAGCTCAAGATCGGCAAGACGCTGGTTTCTTCCTCGCTGATCGACCGGGTAGTGGCCGAACACGAACGCGTGCTTTACGAGGTGCCGGTGGGCTTCAAGTGGTTCGTGGACGGGCTTCACCAGGGCTGGCTGGCCTTCGGCGGTGAAGAGAGCGCCGGGGCCAGCCTGCTGACCCGGGATGGCAGGGCCTGGTCCACCGACAAGGACGGCATCGCCCTGTGCCTGCTGGCCGCCGAGATCATGGCCGTGACCGGCCAGTCCCCCGGCGAGCGCTACGCGGAACTGACCGCGCGGCACGGCGCACCGCATTACCGGCGCATCGACAGCCCCTGCAGCGCCGAGCAGAAGGCCGCCTTCAAGCAGTTAACCGCGGAAAGCGTAGGCGCCACCACTCTGGCCGGCGACCCCATCGCGCAGGTGATGACCCAGGCCCCGGGTAACGACGCCGCCATCGGCGGGCTCAAGGTCACCACCGCCAACGGCTGGTTCGCCGCCCGCCCCAGCGGCACCGAAGCGCTCTACAAGCTCTACGCCGAAAGCCTCCAGGGCGACGCCCATCTCGACGCCCTGATCGCGGATGCCCAGCAATTGCTGGATGCTTCATTATAAATTTTCGGCCACGGACGACACGGACGACACGGACTCCCACGGACAACCCCTTTTAAATCGTCATTTTTTGGTTTTGTTCCGTGTTTTCCGTGAGTATCCGTGGCCCAAAAAGGTACTTTCATGATCTACGAAAAACTCGCCATCCCCGATGTCGTCCTGCTCACTCCCAAGGTATTCGGCGACGAGCGGGGCTTCTTTATGGAGACCTTCCGTCAGAGCGAATTCGAAGCGCACTGCGGCAATGTCACCTTCGTGCAGGATAACCACAGCATGTCGGCCCACGGCATCCTGCGTGGCCTGCACTACCAGCTGGAAAAGCCCCAGGGCAAGCTGGTGCGGGTGACTCGCGGGGAAGTGTTCGATGTGGCGGTGGATATGCGCGCCAGCAGCCCCACCTTCGGCCAGTGGGTGAGTGCCACCCTCAGCGCCGAGAACAAGCAGCTGTTATGGGTGCCGCCGGGCTTCGCCCACGCCTTCTACGTCGTAAGCGACGAGGCGGAGTTCCAGTACAAGTGCACCGACTATTACAACCCCGGCGATGAGTACTGTCTCCGCTGGGACGACCCCACACTTGCCATCGATTGGCCGCTGGTGAATGGCAAGGCACCACGGGTGTCGGAGAAGGATGGGAAGGGTGATTCCTTCGTGGATGCGGCGACGTTTGCGTAATGTAGTGCGGTGCATTTGCCAACGCGTTATTACACGTAGCAGTGGGCTACCTTTTCAACTGAACGAATGTGATTACTATGATCAAATCCTTGTTTTCAAGGAAAAAAGCAGCAAAGAATGGTCCTGAGTCGTTGCGCGGCCATCTCGATTGCTTCGAGCAGGGTATTGTGGGTGGCTGGGCCGGCAAGCCATCACGTTCCGGCGCTACCAAGCTCGAGGTGTTGATCGATGGCAAGGTAGTCACCACAATCCATACTAATGAATCCCGCAAGGATCTGGCCCCCACCGGGTTTTCAGAGCGTAATAATTGCGGCTTTACCGAAAAAGTTAATGTTTATCCCTATCTGATCGCCAAAGCAGACACGGAAAGCAAGCTCAGTGTGCGCTTCGAAGAAACGGGCGCTGAGCTCTCCAAGTCACCGGTGAAACTCCCTCCGCCCGATATTCGTTATCATGTCGACAGGATAGATGCAAGTGGTGTTCATGGCTGGATGTATGATGCCAGCTATTTGAAGTTAGACCTTGCTCTGGATATGTACATCGATAGTCAGTGGGTCGCCCGCCTCGAGATTGACCAGGAGCGTCATGACCTGGTAGCGGCCGGTCATCCTAAGTCTCGCTGTGGTTTCTACTTTCCCCACACCGACTATTTGGATCCTGCCCAGTTTGGCCTCATCACGGCTACCATCGCCGATACGGATATTCTCGTATTCTCCAAGCCGTTGATTGTCGAACCGCTAGGTGCAAAGATCTCGGCATTGACGGATCTATCCAAGGTCATTCGAGAACTCGCCGGTCAGACACCGGACAGCCGGCATGAATGGCTGCTTCGCGATCTTTTACCCCGGATGATTGAAGATGCCCGCAGAACCCGAGGAACGTCACTTTCCAATGGTTATACGGGGCGACACATCTGTTTAGGTGATAAGCCGGCCGGCATAGTTGATGTTGTGGTCCCCGTATATGAGGGCTATGAAGAAACGCTGGCTTGTATCGATAGTGCTCTGAAGGCTAAGGTCAAGACCCAGCACCGTCTTGTCGTGATCAATGATAAGTCACCTAATGAGAAATTGACCAAGGCGCTGCGCACTCATGCAAGTCAGCACGGCTATACGCTGCTCGAGAATAAGCACAATCTCGGCTTTGTTGGCACCGTGAACCGCGGCATGCGCTTGCATGACGACGCCGACGTGGTACTCCTGAATTCTGACACACTGGTGCCGGACGGCTGGCTGGATACCATAGTAGCCGCGGCATACTCTGACCCGCTGAACGCGACGGTTACGCCATTCTCCAACAACGCCACTATTTGCAGCTACCCAAACTTCTGTCAGGACAACAAACTACCCGACGGTGCCACCGTCAACGACATGAACCGGGTGTTCGGAAAGGTCAACGCCGGAAAAACTATTGACCTGCCCACGGCCCACGGCTTCTGCATGTTCATCAAGCGAGCTGCCTTGCAGGAGGTCGGAATCTTCGATGATGAGAAGTGGGGCAAAGGTTACGGTGAGGAAAACGATTTCTCATTACGCGTCGAACAGCATGGTTGGCGCAACGTGATGGCGCTCGATACCTTTGTTCAGCACCTCGGCTCTGTCTCCTTCGCTGAAAATGCCGATCAGTTCATCGCTAATAATCTTGAAGTATTGAATGGCCTCTATCCTGACTATGCAGAAAATGTCTCTGCCTTCGTCAAGAAGGATCCTGTGCGGCCCTACCGAAATTCTGTAGCCCTCGAGCAACTCAAGCAGGAAGTGACCACGGCCAAGGTTCAATCACCGGCCAAGGGCAAGACGATGCTCTTCGTCTCTCTGACCTTCGGAGGCGGCACCCAGGTAGCGACTGACGACCTGGCCGAGCTGCTCAAGGAAGAAGGGCAGTGCGTATTGATGCTGACCTCACCCAAGAAAGGCGTGTGGAAGCTCTCCAGCCACATCACCAACGCCCATATCGATTACGCCTGGCCGGAAGAGAAGGACCAACTGGTCAAAGACCTCAAGGCATTGGACGTGTGGCATGTGCATTATCACCACACCATCGAGTTCCCGAAGGAGATCTGGGAGCTGCCCAAGGCGCTGGGTGTGCAGTATGATGTGACGATTCATGACTATTTCACCATCTGTCCCCGTGTCAATATGGTGGATGAGACCCGGCGCTTCTGCGGTGAACCGCCTATTGCTGCTTGTGAACGCTGCATTAAGAAGAATGGTCCCCATGAAGGATTAAGATTCGGGGTTGAAGAGTTCGGCGATACCGTAGCGGACTGGAAGGCCTTCCACGAAGGTGTGCTGAATAAGGCAAGAAAAGTCTTCACCCCAAGCAAGGATACGGCAGATAGACTCTCTCGCCATTTTTCTTCGTTGAAACCAATTGTATGGCCACATCCTGAAGAACCGGTTGAGGTCATCACTAAGCCCATCAAGGAAGGTGAAACCATCAACGTCGCCTTCATTGGAGCTATTGGTTATCACAAGGGATACGACTACCTTGTCGGCTGCGCGAGGCATGCGCAAAAATTTGAGCTGCCTATTCATTTTCATGTGATCGGCTATACGGTAGATGATGAGGCTCTTGAAGAGTTCAATAACGTTACTGTGCATGGCACGTATGAAAGGAATGAGCTGCCGGATTTGATTGAAAAGACGGGATGTCAGATCGCAGCACTTTTGAGTGTTTGGCCCGAAACGTTTAGTTATACGTTGAGCGAAGCTTTTAGAAATAAAGTTAAAGTTGTTGCTTTTGATATTGGGGCCTTTTCAGAAAGGACGAGAAACGAAGACCTTCTGGTGGACATCGAATCTTCGTTTGATAGTATTGTTAATTCATTTTTTAAAATATGTGAAAGTCCGAGAAAATTCTCTTTTGTTGGGCATGAATGCCATGAATTAATTAATTACTATTCCTAGGGGTTTTATGAAAATTTTTCTTCATATAGGTACTCACAAAACGGGGAGTACTTTCATTCAAGAGATTTTAAAAAAATCTCACGATGCTTTAAAAAATAATGGTGTTTACTACCCCGTAGATGGTTACTCACAGGCAGGGCATCATGAACTAGCATGGGCTGTCATGAAAAATGATAGTGTTAGTGCAAAGAAATACTTGGAAGATGCTCTATATAAAGCATCGGGTTGCAGTTGTATTGTCTTTAGTTCCGAAGAATTTGAGTTTATAAAAAATATTGGTTTGTTGAAAACATTGCTGAAAGGGCATGAAGTGGAGTTGGTTTGCTACTTTAGGCGTCAAGATAATTATCTGGAATCAGAGTATAATCAGCATGTAAAAATGATAAGCACAAAATTTAAATATGACATATTCATGTTTTACATGTACTACGATTTCCATCGCAGGTTTAATTATATGGCCTTAATGGAGAGCTGGAGAAAGCAAGAGTTTATTAGTCGGTTTCATGTTTTTTCTTATGATAAAGTTGTTAGAGATAGTTCTCTTGTCGACTCTTTTTTCAGTTTTTTGGGAGTTTCTTATAATTTTATCGAAACTATTGAATTTGGTAAAAAGTCTAACGAGAGCATACCTGCGAGCTCATTGATATACCTTTCAAGGCTGAATGCCATAGATGGTGTTTCTCAAGGGGATAGAAATCTTTTTATTAAGAAAATCCAAGAGGAAATGTCAAAAAAAAATAAAAGTGCTTCAAATAAAAAAGAATGTTTTTTAAGCCAAGAATATTCGTCTAGATTGGTTAATCGTTTTCATGGAAGCAATAATAAACTAGCGAAAAACTATTGTGGTGGCGAAGAGCTTTTCGATACTGTCACCCCTGATAATCATCATGTAGTAGTTGATTTTTATAATGATTTTGATCGGGATTTTTATTTAAAAATTATCGAAAAATTAAATTTTTCGTGATAATGGAGTTATTAAAAATATGGAAATTTTAAAAAAATTTACACTAACCGATTTTTATGAAAAATATAAAAACTTTATTAGAGAAGCTGATCAGAAGGGGGCGCTTGAGCTTTTAATTCCGTTGTTCGGGAAAGAAGAGCTCGAGCTTCCTCATCCATTGATTCCAGATGTAGTAGGATATTGTGTACAGTCAAAGAAGATAGAGCTCACCAATATAATGTACTTCATGGATGAGGCTGGTGCGCATAAGTGGGCAATAGTGCAAATCACCAGTTTCATTAATGCGGTTGTGATTGATGATAACTGTTTTGTTTTTATGGCATCGCCAGTCAATATAATTGAGAGTCTCTTTAATAAATCAAATGGCTATTTGTGGGATTTCTTTAAGAAAGAAGATGTTGTTGTAAAGAAGTTTGGTGGTTTTCTCGTTGATCAGAAGCGCCCATATCATTTTTTCTATGATGCGCTTGTGAATGCAATAGAAATAGATGAAAATGTTGATGGTGCTTTTTTTTATAGTGGAAGGGAGGGTGACTTTATAGGAGTAGATAAAATATTTGATAAAAGTTATGCAGGACGTGCTAAAGAGGATGAGAGTTATGCATATCCAGCTATTATTAATGGCATGAGAATGTTTGGCAAAAGCCAAAAATTCATGAGCCAAGTTTTTAAAATGGAAAAGTTTTTAATAAATTTCCACACTCCCAGTTATCCTGATTCAAAATCGCTTGTAAATGAAGTTAGGAATGATGTTAATAGAGGCAGTATTGCAATATGGTTCGGTGTTTCTAATGGAAAGAGGAAATGGTTTCAGCAGGTAGAGTCATGTGTGTTTCTTGTCAAGGCATTGCTGAATGAAAACTCTTCCGTTGTTTTGCTTGTAGATGGGCATACTTCACCGCAAGGAGAGTTTAACGATAAGAATGGAGATTTCGATGTCTTTTCGTTCATCCAATCAGAGCTTTCCAGTGTTAAAAATGTTAAAATCATTTCATTGATTGGTCATGACTATGTGACTAAAATAGAGACTTGCAAAGAAGTGGATTTCTTTGTTTCCTATTCAGGGACTGGTGCGTTTATACCATTAAGAGTGTGCAAAAAACCTGGTGTTGTTCATAAAAATGAGTCTTTATTTGCTTTTCCTGACGATTATGGAGGCAAGGTGCTTTTAGTCGAGGGAGAAGATTTTTTTGATAATAAAAAGAAAGAAAAAGGACGTGGATTTGTTGATTATAAAATCCCGCATGAAAAAATCATGCAAGCCATTCTTCAGCTTAGGCTTAGAGGTTTTTTGAGTTGCGAGGTTGAAACAAATAGTTCACTACAGAAGGTATTGGAAAAGCATGGTGTTGCAAAGAGTGCGTTGCCACTTTTTTATGATATTTGTGATATTTTGTCTTGCTACAGTCCCTCTGCTACAGAGGTGTTGTCTAAAAATATCGAAGTTATGAAGAGTGATCTTACCCATCAGTAGTAGATGCCTCATTAAGGTATTAGGTGCCGGATCCCGTGTGATTAACCATCCGTTATTGAAAATAACTCAGGATGTTTGGCTTACCATGTAATGGCTCCCGGAGCCTGTCAGCCAAATTGACCGCCAAAAAGCTCGCCGAAGCGACTCGGCATGTCTCAACCAGTGCTGCTTTCTTCTGTTTCCGCCGAATTCCGCCCTTGAAAGATTTCTTTCCTTTCAGATGATTCAGCGCAATATGTCGGACCCTGGCGAGATTTTCCGGCGCCTGTCCGCCTTGTGTTCAATCGGTCAATGCAACAGTGGTTGATAACACTTCGGCGGGTGTCTTGTAGCCCAAAGTCTTTCTGGGACGCTCGTTTAGCCGCCGAGCTACTTGGTCAAGGTCTTGCTGGGTGAGCGTGGATAAATCCATTCCCTTTGGGTAGTACTGTCTCAGCAAGCGGTTGGTATTCTCGTGGGTTCCCCGCTGCCATGGGCTCTGCGGGTCACAGAAGTAGACCTGGATATTTGTAGCAACGGTGAAGTCCTTATGTGCCGCCAGCTCTGTGCCTCGGTCCCATGTTAGAGATCCCTTCAGAGTATCTGGCAGCTTTTGTGCCTCTCTGACCAAGCCAGCAATAACACTGGTCGTATCTTTACCGTCCACCTCAACCAGTATGGTGAAACGAGAGTGTCGCTCGACCAGCGTAGCGACATGAGAGTTTTTGGCACCGGTGATCAAATCACCATCCCAACGGCCTGGTATGGCTCGATCCTCAGCCTCTGGAGGGCGCTCTCGGATGGAGACGGCATCCTTGATCTGCCCGCGTGGTTGGCTCGCAGCGTGCTTGGAGCGGCGCATCATGCGCTTAGAGCGTAGATGTTGCATCAGCTCCTTCTTCAGCACGCCGCGCGTTTGGATATATAGACTGCGGTAGATCGTCTCATGTGATACCTGCATACGCCGGTTTTCCGGGAAACGGAGTTTCAGCCAGCCCGAGACCTGCTCAGGGGACCACTGCAGTGAGAATTTTTCCGCCACAAGCTCGCGGAGCTGTGGGACAGTTGTCAGATGACATCTCTTGGGGCGTTTTGCCCGCTCCCATGCAGCCTTATCAGCAATGCTAGCTCGATACTGATCTCGTCCTCCATGGCGGGCCACTTCTCGACTGACCGTAGAAACAGAACGGTCAAGCTGCTTGGCGATGTGCCGAAAGGACAGGCCAGCGGCAATACCACGAGAGATTGTCTCCCTCTCAGAAAGCGCCAAGTGCCGGCTGGAGCGTGCACGAGACTGTGGTGCAATACCGCCGGTGGTAGCAGACACGGTGTACCGAGCCAGGGTGTTGACAAAGTAGTCGGCTGATCTCGCTTAAGGACTGACCCGCTTGCCAGTGTTGCGATGATCAGTTGAGAGTACCAGTTTAGCCTCAATATACCAGTGCTACCTTGCTGACATTTTCGTAGACTGAAAGCTTTCATGCGTTTTCACCGGGCTTTTCCCCTTAAAATCATGGATGATGTTTTTACTTATGATTAATTATCCAAGCTAAATATTTGTTTTTATTTTAAGGAAGTATATGTCGCTCTACAAGATGGTTTTGGAAGAGGTTGTTAGCTCTGTCGATAAGAGTTTAAAACAAATTTCTTCACTACGACAAAAGTTTACTAGAAAAAAAGATAATAGCTTTGTTAGCGAAGGAGACTTGTTGGTACAGGATATCATCATAAAACTGTTGAAAAAGTATTTACCTGAACATGATATAATTTCAGAGGAAATGGCTCCTTTTGATGGCGCTGAATTCAATATCGAAGGTTCCTATGTCATTATTGATCCTATTGACGGAACAGAAAATTTTATATCCGGGTTGAAGGAGTGGGGCGTTGGGGTCTCTATTTATACTCAAGGAGTGCACTCTGCATCATTAATTCATCTTCCCGAACTCAATGATTATTTGATTACTGGGATGGATACGAAAAAATATAGATCCAGAGTTATTGGTTTATCGTCTTCGCTTGAGAAAAAAGATTTGTTGGAGCTGCCAGATGCTGATTATGAGTATCGAATTATTGGCTGCTCCATGTATAATATGCTGTCAGCCGTACGTGGTTCTTATGTCAGGTTTGAAAATGTAAAAGGTGTCAATTGTTGGGATGTTTTGCCAGGGCTAAACCTCGCTCTGGAACATGGCTGTTACGTAGAGGTCGACTCAAAACCATATAATGGAGAGCTGTTATTTCCAACTCAAAAATACAAAATAAAGCTATCTTCTGAAGGGCTTTTATCATGATGGAATCATTAATTGAAGCGGTAAAGGGAAAAGAAAAAAAAGATATTTATGTGATTGGGAAGGGATCAACAATAGATGATTTTGATCTTGAAGCAATCAGAGATGGCATAATTATCAATACAAATGATTCTGAGCTTTTGCTAGCTGGTGATATTTGCGTTTTTCATCATGGCTGGGTGCTCGATGTGCTCGAGGAAAGGGGGCCGAAGGCGAGTGTCTACGTCAGCGATAGAAAAATAGCTGGTGTAGAATCGAAAATTTCTGCGACTTATATACCTAATACCCCTGATAATGCAGATTTTCTTTTAAGCCGTTTCTATTCCGATGAAATATATTTAGAAAGTTCTGTGCTGATCTCGGCGTTAAAGATAGCTAATGTTTTAGCAAAAGAGTTAGATGAGTATAAAAATGTCTACCTCCTAGGATTTGATTTTACTGTGAAGACAGGCTTTACTGATCAAATGCCGATTCACATGAATGAAAGCGAGGAGGAGTATGTTGAAAAAACATTAAAGTCACAAGAGCATCTTCTGGAAATGCTTCTTTATGAGCCTGAGAGGCTTAATATAAAAATAAAACATGTAGGCTCAAGGCCATATAGCTCTTTTAGCGTTGATGCGTTTAAAAAAATCGCTGGCATGGATAAAGAGGTTTCTCGAGAAAGGCATGTAAAAAACAATAATGGAAAATATAAGGTTAAAGTTGTCGCTGAAATAACTACCAATCATTTTGGCGATCGAGAACGTCTCCGGTCGATGATTGTTGAATCGAAGCGGGCAGGGGCTGATTATATAAAGCTCCAGAAAAGAGATGTCGAAACATTTTATACTGAAGAAAAGCTCTCGAGTGAGTATCGGTCTCCTTTCGGAAGCACTTTCCGTGACTACCGCCAAGGGATTGAATTGTCTTATGAAGACTTTGTCTTTGTTGATGAGTTGTGTGATGAGCTCGGTATTGGCTGGTTTGCCTCGGTGCTGGACTATCCCTCCTATCAGTTTATGAAGCAGTTTGATCCTGATATTATAAAGCTACCTTCTACTATTTCTGAACATAAAGCTTTTCTCGAAGCAGTGGCCAGTGATTTTAAGAAAGATGTTGTTATCTCGACAGGGTATACTGATTCAGGATATGAGAAATTTCTTCTAGATAAGTTCAAAGACGTAAGAAAGATTTATCTTCTGCAATGCACTTCAGCATATCCCGCTGAAAATGAAGCAACACAGATAGGTGTAGTTAGACATTATTATAATTTATCTCGGGAGTATCATAATGTCATTCCTGGATTTTCAAGTCATGACATAGGTAGTCTTTGCTCAATGATGGCTATTGCTTCTGGAGCAGAAATGATTGAGAAACATGTCAAATTTGGCGATGTTTCCTGGTCGCACTTTGATGAGGTGGCCGTTGACTTGGTGAACGGCGATTATGCGCGCATTGTCGAAGATATCCGTATTGCAGAACGTATAGTGGGTAGTGAAGTCAAAGAAGTTCATTCGTCTGAGCATCATAAATATTGGGTTGCTAAATAGATTCCCATATATAAAAAATTGTCTTTAAAATCTTTTTTAAATAAATTTTCCTAGATATTTTTAGATGTTGTTTGATGTTGAAAATCATAAATTTTGGACAGGTTTTAATATGACTGAACCAGTTGTGGCATTGATACCGGCTCGCGCCGGTAGTGAGCGAGTGAAGAAAAAAAACACACGGCCTTTTGCTGGATTTGAGCATGGGTTACTAGAGTTAAAGTTACGCCAACTTTCAAAAGTTAAAGATATAAGTGATATAATAATTTCCACTAATGATCCTGTGGTTAGTGATTATTCTAATTATTTTAGGAGAAAATTTGATAGTCGGGTTTCAGTAATTGAGCGTCCAGACGAGTTAGGACTTTCCTCTACATCTATGAGTGATTTTATACGATATGCTGCTACTTTGAAAAAGTCTGGCACCATGTTAATGACTCATGTTACTCACCCTTTTGTGACATCGTCAGTTTTTTCTGATCTGATAGCTGCTTGGAATGTGGCTGAATATCAAGGACATGACAGTCTTGTTACAGTTACTAAATTGCATAAATTTATTTGGGATGAAGATGGTCCCTATAATTATGATAATAGTGTTGAAAAGTGGCCGCGAAGTCAAGATATTAAGCCGCTTTTTGAGATCAATCATGCTGCATATTTAATGCCATTTTCGAAAATGCGTGAATTGGGCGATAGAGTTGGTGACAAGCCCTGTTTGCATGAGTTACCTGAAAGCATAGCTATGGATATCGATTGGGAAGATCAATTTAAACTTTTAGAAGATATTGCTTTTGCAAAAATCAGTCGTGGTCATAGTGTTTTGTGACTTTGTTTTTTATGAGGTTTTAATTTTTAAAAATAGACGAGGTGTTTAATTCCTGAGTGGAATGCACTATCGTCCAAAAGTTGCTGTACGCAAACAGCCGATCGATACGCGCCAGGCATTATTCACGTAGGGTGTGCAGAAACTAGGAGGTCATTACAGCATTACAGCTGGTATAGCTGCTTCACTAAATGCATGATCAATTTTATAAGATGTTATAATTAAAAAATTAGCCGGGGATGGTTGTGCCAAATCTCATTAGTGTATGTGTATGATCTTTCAATCTAGAAAGAGTGATTTCCCTTGATATCTTTTGTTCATATCCCCAAAACCGCCGGCACCAGCTTTCGTCTCGGTGCTGAGCAGCTGTTTACCAAGTCTCGAATTGTCTATGATTACGGCAAGACATCACCAGCCACTAGCTCGCTAACTCAGCAGACTCTATACGCGGAGCCGAGCGATTTTTGGGCCTTTCGCCAGGGTTGCGAGCGGCAGCGCACTGCCATGGTAGGCGGTCATGTTAACGTCGGCCGGTTCGTCTCTCTCTTCGGTGTTGGACAGACGTTAACTTTTCTGCGGGACCCCCTGCAGCGCATGGCCTCCGAGTATGCCCACTTTGTGCGCCACTACGAGTATAAGGGCAGCTTTCACGACTTTTTTTCGCGGCCGGTCATGCACAATCGCCAGAGCAAGATTCTGCATGGCGTGGATGTGGAGGCGATCGGTTTCGTGGGGCTGACCGAGCGCTACGCGGAGAGCCTGGAAGTACTTAATGCGCTTTACGGCATCGAGATCCCCCGGCGCGAGGACAACCGCGGTCGGCAGCGCCTGGAAGCGAAACATGAAATATCCGCCGAGGATGAGGCCGAGTTCCAGCGCCTGAACAAGCGCGATATCCGGCTCTACGACCAGGTGGCCGAGCTATTCGATCAGCGCTACCGGCTCTTTTTGGAAGGTAAGCCCTGGGCGCATGCACGGTTGGTGGAGGTGAAGCCCCAGCGTATCGCCGGCTGGGCCTGGTGGGCGGGGGAGAGTAACGAGTCGGTATCGGTCGAAGTGTGGGTCAACGGTAAGCATCAGGATACCGTGACCGCGGTGGAGCTTCGCCCAGGGCTCTGCCGGCTATTGCCACCGCGTGGTGGTTACATGGGGTTTCATCTGCCGGTAAAACTGAACACCGGTGATAAGGTACAATGCCGTGTTGCCAGCACCGGCCAGTGGTTTCCCCTGAGGCCGCGTCGGGTGCCAGAACCGGATGGACGATGAACGCACGGAATCGCAAACACCTCGACAAGGGCGCTCACTGGTTAGTCTGTGGCTTGAATGAAACACCACTGGCGTGCCAGCCCGCTGCCAGGCTGATACCCCATCAGCAGTTACTCCCTGACGATGGGTCGGCCACCGAGTATGAATGGCAGGCCACCGGCGATGATCCCCAGTTTCGCCTGAAGCGCTGCCTGCCACTGCCGGGTTGGCAGATGCTGGAAGTGGCCATGGTGCACGACCAGCCCAGCGTGGCGGTACAGCTTTACCTGGATACGGGCCAGGGCTTCAGCGAGGAAGAAAGCGTTTATTTGCCGCTGAAGAGTGGGCGGGTCAGCAAGCGTCTCTTTTATGTTCCGCGAAGGCTTCGGGCGCTGCGTTTCGATCCCATGGGTCATGAGGGGCGCTTCACCATCACTCACCTGCGCCTGGCCTGGCTAACCCCCTGGTTTGCCCACGACCGCCTGGCCCAGCGCCTGGCCAGGATGCACCACGAGTACCGCGGAATCGCCAAGGCCGAGGTATTGCCGACTCTGAAGCAGCGGGCAGGCGATGCGGGCATGCATTGGCGCGAGCTGGCACTGGCGCATTACGATGGCACCTTCGAGCGGCGCACCGCGCGCTATAGCTACACCAAGTGGCTGAAAGGGCGTCGCCGGCTCTCGAGTGAGCATGTTCGGCGGGTGATCCACAAGCTACCCAAGAAGCCGCTGATATCGGTGGTCGTGCCGGTGTACAACCCGCCAATTGAATGGCTGCGCAAGTGCCTGGATTCGGTGCTGGAGCAACACTATCCGCACTGGCAACTGTGTATCGCCGATGATGCCTCCACCGACCCCGAGGTACGCCGCGTGCTGGCGGAATACGCCGAGCGGGATTCGCGCCTGCGGGTGGCTTACCGTGAGCGCAACGGGCATATCTGTGCGGCGAGTAACAGTGCGCTTGCCTTGGCGGAAGGCGAGTTCGTCGCGCTGCTCGACCATGATGACTGCCTGTCATCCTATGCGCTGTTCCATGTGGCCGAGGCGCTGCACCGGCATCCGGATGCCGGACTGCTCTACAGCGATGAAGACAAGCTCAATGAGGCCGGCGAGCGCTTCGATCCGCACTTCAAGCCCCAGTGGAACCCCGATCTGCTGTTGGCCCAGAACTATATTGCCCACCTGGGGGTGTATCGCACCGCTCTCTTGCGCGAGGTGGGTGGCTTCCGGGAAGGCTTCGAGGGCAGCCAGGATCATGACCTGGCGCTGCGGGTAAGCGACCGGCTCGCGCCCGAGCAGATCGTGCATATTCCCCATGTGCTCTATCACTGGCGGGCCGGCAAGGGGTCCACGGCGCTGGATAGCGGCGAGAAGGATTATACCGCTCTGGCGGGGCTGGCCGCGGTGCGTGACCATCTGGCGCGAAAGGTGCCCGAGGCGAGCGTTGAGGAGGGCACTTACCCCAATACGTATCGCGTGCGGTGGCCGTTGCCGGAACGCTTGCCGCTGGTTAGCCTGCTGATTCCGACACGCGATCGCGTCGAGATTCTCAGGCCCTGCGTGGATGCCATCCTGGAGCGTACCGACTACGCCAATCTCGAAGTGTTGATCCTCGATAACAACAGCTCCTGCATCGAGACGCTGGACTATATGCGTGATGTGTCATCCCGCGACGAGCGAGTGCGGGTGCTGCGCTGGAGCGAGCCCTTCAATTACTCGGCGATCAACAACTTCGGGGCGCTCTACGCCCGGGGTGAGATCCTGGGGCTGGTCAATAATGACATCGAGCCGATCAACACCCACTGGCTGTGTGAAATGGTGCGCCAGGTGTGTCGACCCGAGATCGGCTGCGTGGGCGCCAAGCTTTATTATCCTAACGACACGCTTCAGCATGCCGGGGTCATCCTCGGTATCGGCGGCGTGGCGGGCCATGCCCATAAGTACTTCGATCGCAACTCACCGGGTTACTTTACCCGCCTGCATCTGGCCCATAACTTCTCCGCCGTGACCGCTGCCTGCCTGCTGGTGCGCCGGGCGGTATTCGAGGAGGCAGGGGGGCTCAACGAAGAGCACCTGTCGATCGCCTTCAACGATGTCGAGCTATGCCTGAAGGTGCGCGAGGCGGGGTATCGCAACCTATGGACGCCCCATGCCGAGCTGTATCACCACGAATCGGTCTCGCGCGGCGCCGATGATAATTCGGCCAAGCGGGCGCGTGCCAATGGCGAGGCGCAGTATATGCGCGATACCTGGGGAAAGGCGCTGGATAGTGATCCGGCCTATAACCCCAACCTGACGCTGGTGCATGAGGATTTTTCGCTGCGATGATGGGCGTGCTTAACGCCACCCACCTCGAGCATTTGGTAATCGCCATGGGGCTGCAGGCGGTGCTATGGCCAATACTGGGCTGGCGCGCGGCGGGATGTTCCATCGTGGCCGTGTTTCTGGGGCGTGAACTCTCCCAGCATGAGGCCAGAGGCGGCGGCGCGAACGCGGTGGACTGGTATTATGGCTTGCTGAACCATTGGAATTCCGACTCGCTGCTGGATGTGTTCTCGGCGCTGCTTGGGGTGTTGATCGTGATTGTTGTGGTAGGGAGTGTGCTGCACCTGCGTGGCCAGGAGAGGCCATGACAGGCTTTCATGCTAGGCAGCTTGGGTGTCGGATCGATCACATCGATGTTCCGCGAGAATAGCACAGCATATATAAGCACATAATATATGAGCAAAAAATATATAAAAAAGGGATAAACAATATGAGAAGTGATATGAAACAGGGAACCTCCGCGTGGCTGGTGGCGCTGGCGTTGCTGGCATCGACGCCGGCCGCGGCGGGGAATGTAGCGGGGAATGTGACGGGTGATATCGGCGACCGGGCAAGCGGTGCAAGGCCCTGGGACGAGGGCTGGTCGTTCGGGGTGCATGCCGGTAGATCGATTGATAATAGCGTGCACACGGGGGAAGCCTTTCTCCCCTGGGACTGGGATTTCGAGGATTATTACCTGACGAGTGCCGGCCTGCGCAAGGAGGTGGCACGGCTGTGGCGCCACTCGAGGGTGCTGGCCGAGATGGATCTCGCTTGGGTAGGCGGTGATGAAGAATATGCTGAGGCCGCCTTAACGCCGATGATTACCTGGGATACCTTCCCCTGGGATCGCACGGTGGATACGACGCTCGCCGTGGGGGCGGGGCTTTCCTATTCCAGCAAGACCACCGAAATCGATACCATCGATCAGCGCTGGATGGCCTCGATGATCTTCGAGCTGGAGATGCAGCCGGCCGGCTGGGCGTCCTGGTCTGTTTATACGCGGATTCACCACCGCTCCAATGCGTTTGGCCTGTTCGGGGATGAGTCCAGTCAAACGGGTAGCAACTTTCCGTCTCTTGGGGTGCGTTACTATTTTTAAGGCGTGGATGTGATGGATACGCGGCGCTGGCTGGTGGTAAGCGAGGGGGCGCGGCCGACCGAGGATATTTACTTTCTCGCGTCGGTCGCGCCCCTTCTGCGTTCTCAGGGCCACGATGTGGGGCGGCTGGATGTGCGGGGCTGGCGGTGGCGGCTGGCACGCTGGGTGTTGTCACGCCAGCTGGGGGCCAACCTGGTGCTGGCGCGTACCCTGCCCGAGCGCTCGCTGCGCTGGCTGGAGCGTGAACGAGGCCGGTTCGGCCGCATCCTCTATCTGGTCGACGATGACCTGGCGGCGGCGGGGAGCGACATGACCCTGCCGGATGCCTACCGAGGGCGCATGGCCCGAGCCGCCGTCCAGCAGCCCCGGCTCCTGGCGCTGGCCGATGAGGTAGTGGCCTGCAGTCCCTCGCTGGCCGAGCCGCTGCGGGAGCGCCACGACAAGGTGCGGGTGATGACGCCGCCGCTTATCGCGCCGCTGCCATCGCTTGAGCATGTCGCGCAGGGCCCGTCGGCGGAACGGCCGTGGCGCCTCGGCTTCTATGGCACCCGCGCGCACCTGGCCGACCTCGCACATATCGCCCCGGCCCTCGAGGCCCTGCAGGCGGAGCGGGAAGATACCGAGCTCGAGCTGATGCTCGGCGAGCATGCGCCGCCGGCGTTGGCGAATCTTCCCCGAACACGCTGCCCGGCGCCGCTGGCCTGGCAGAAGTTCCGCGACTATCAGGCCGAGCGGCGGATGCATATCGGCCTGGCACCGCTACTCGAGACGCCGTTCAATCGCGGCAAGTCGTTTATCAAGTTCCTGGATATCGCGGCCATGGGCGGGGTAGGGATCTATGCCAATCGCGCCCCCTATACCGAGATCGTCGAGCACGGTGTCAACGGTCTGCTGGTGGATGACGACCCCGGCGAGTGGCGGCGCTGTTTACGCTGGCTGCTGGAACACCCGGGGGAGGCTCGCCGGATGGCACATGCCGCCGCAGAGACGGCGCGGCGGCATGTGTTGCGAGAGCCCAATATCGGCGATTAGGTGCCACGGGATAGTGGTAGTGAGCGCCGGGTGGAGGCGTAAAAAAACCGGCCGGGCACGCGAGGCGTGTCCGGCCGGTTAATTCTGTCAGCTAACTTGCACGGCTAAGGCCGAAGCCTGGGCTTAGGCCGTCTTGGCGGCGTAAAGCGCATCCTCGATGTTCAGCTGCTGGCGAACGGAGAGCGGCAACAGGCGACGCGAGGCGATGCGGTGGCGGGGCATCTCGACGATGCGGGTCTCGTTGCCGTAGAGCGCCACGTACTCGGCATAGTTGTCGAAGGCCTGACGGTCGATATAGTCGACGTAGGTCTCGGCCGGGGTGCCGTTGGCGATGATCACCTCGTGGTTTTCGGTCTCCACGTGGTAGTAGGTGACGATGGCGGGCAGTTCCTGGCTCGGCACGAAACGAATGGTGTCGTGGTTGACCAGCACGCCGGCGTTGATCACCAGGTCATCGATGATCAGGCCATGGCCCGCGGTCAGGGTCAGGTCCTGGCTGGGGATGTTGTCACCCAGCGCGCCCTGGGCAACGCGTACCGCCTGGAACTTCTCGCCCGCCGCCACGGGGCGCAGGCTCTGACGGCCGATCCACTTCACGGCAACGGTCTCGCCGCTGGCGGTCAGGATGCTGTCGCCGATGGCCAGTGTCTCGACGGTGGTTTCACCCTCGGGAGTGGCGATCAGGGTGCCGGCGGCGAAGCAGACCGGTTCACCGGGGAAGGTGAAGCCTTCATTGGCCAAGTCATTGTTGATTTCTCTGTTGCTTCTGCCGCCGACCCAGTCATCATACTCCTGCTGGGTCATAGGGATCTTGGCGGTGACGCTTGTTTTGAGCACACCCAAACCGCCGCCTTTGAGGTGAAGGGCGTTGTCGCGGTAGGCATCTGTAAAGAGCCCATCATCCAGTTCCCAGCCGCCTTTGCTTAGGTTCAGCTGGTCGCCGGCCTTGGCGCCGGTAACGTCGAAGTTAATGCCGCTCAGCAGGCCGACGGTGGGGGGATCGTAGTTGAAGGTGCCGGGCGCCTCATCGGTAAATTCGACGGAGTACTTGTTCAACCCGTCGAGTGCGCTGATTGTGGACGCATCATAGTTAATGGTGCTGTCGCCTCCAACCTTGAACTTCGTGCTGCTCAGAGCCGTGACATTGAGCAAGCCCTGGCTAAGCGTCAGTTCGCCGCCGTTGGTGGCGGTAAAGGTAGGCTCTGCGAGAGCCTTAATATCCAGAATGCTATTGATGTCTGCCTGGACGCCGTCGACGATCAGCTCCCTTTCGCCTGTGCCAATCGCGCTGATTTCGACGAGGTTATTGGAATCTGGGTTCGCATTGTCCGCGTTAATGGTCTGCGAGCCATTGTCAAGCAGATTGATATCGATCGGTTCTGACGCCATTTTTTGATTCCCCTGGATGTGCGAGCTGGTTGGTGATGCAGGTAAAAAAACGGTTAGGCCATTAACGTTTTTTCTACGTTTTTCTCATTTTGGCCTGCATTTCCTTATTTTCTGCAGAAGTATATTACGATACAGGCCGCTTTTCTTGCGTCAAGTCAAATTCGCGAGTCTCGTCGCGCTTTGCGGTGTTTTTTCGTTGCATGGCCAATAGGAAGGATGATATTCGCGAGGGGCGGGGGTGCTGGCGGCGGCGGAGGGGGATCGGGTTGGTGCGATCAGGCTGGCGATGCAGTCTCTTATATCCTTATAGGGAATAAAAAGATCAAAATATATTCTTTTCCAGTATTTGGGGTGGGCGTTACTCTAGCCATAACCCCATCGACCGAAAGGAATCACCCATGGCGTTATCGGCCCTACGCAACGAGATCGACGCCGACCAGGCCAGTGTGCTGCTGGAGTCGGCCTCGGCCGAGGCTCGCGTCGGGTGGGCGCTCGAGAACCTGCCCGGTAGCTTCGTCCTAAGCTCCAGTTTCGGCATCCAGTCCGCCGTGCTGCTCCATCTGGCGACCCGCATCGACCCTGAGATGCCGGTGCTGCTGGTGGATACCGGCTATCTGTTTCCCGAGACCTATCGTTTCGTCGATTCGCTGGTCGAGCGCCTGAACCTCAACCTGAAGGTGGCGCGGCCGACGCTTTCCCCGGGGCACCTGGAGATGCGCCATGGCAAGCTCTGGGAGCAGGGGCTGGAGGGGCTGACGCAGTATAATCAGTTGATGAAGGTCGAACCCATGGAGCGCATGCTCGATGCCCTGAACGTGGGCACCTGGTTCGCCGGCCTGCGCCGCCAGCAGTCCGGCTCCCGGGAGCAGCGCCCGGTGGTGGAGCAGCGCCATGACGGCCGCTTCAAGGTCTATCCGTTGATCGACTGGCATAGCCGGGATGTATACCGTTATCTTACCGAGCACAACCTGCCTTATCATCCGCTGTGGGAACAGGGGTATGCCTCGGTGGGCGATTGGCACACCAGCCAGCCTCTCCAGGCCGGCATGCGGGAAGAAGATACTCGTTTCAATGGCCTGCAGCGCGAGTGTGGGCTTCACCTCTGACCCGGCGAAGCCGGGCTTCGCCCGGCGCCGTAAGCCGTAAGCCGTAAGCCGTAAGCCGTAAGCCGTAAGCCGTAAGCCGTAAGCCAAAATATTCCACCAAAACTCCCTACAAGGGGGGTTACGTACAGCGTAAAGCGTACAGCATACAGCTCTCTGCCGGGCTTCGCCCGGCTAGAACGGAAAGACGATGGGCGTTAGCACCAGTACGCCGGCGGAGTAGGTGAGGCTGACGGGTAGGCCGGTCTGGAGGAAGTCCTGGATGCGGTAGCGGCCGGGGGAGTAGACCATCAGGTGGGTCTGGTAGCCGTAGGGAATCAGGAAGCAGGCGCTGGCGCCATAGGCCACGGCCATGATGAAGGGCATGGGGTCGGCGCCGAAGGCCTGGGCGGTAGTCCAGGCCACCGGGAAGGCCAGGGCCGCGGCGGCGTTGTTGGTCACGGTCTCGGTGAGCAGCAGCGTCATCAGGTAGCAGCCGATGAAGGCGGCGTAGACCCCGTAGCCGGCGAACAGCGTCTGCATGCCGTGGGCGAGCAGGGCGGCGGCGCCGGAACTCTCCAGCCCCTGGGCGATGGCCAGGGCCGAGCCGATGATCAGCCAGAGCTCGAAGGGGAAGCGCCGACGCAGCTCGGCGGGGCTCAGGATCTTGCCGGCCAGCAGCCCGGCCATCAGCACTAACAAGCCATGAAACAGCGGCAGCAGCTCCGCGGCGGCCAGGCCGATTACCGCGGTGAAGCCGGCCAGGGTCAGCACGCTCTCGGTGCGCTTGAGCTGGGGGCGCTTGAAGCTGCCGCTGAGCAGATGGAAGTTGCGTTCGATATTGCGGTGCTGGCGGAAGTCGCTGCCCACCGCCAGTATCAGGCAGTCGCCCACGCGCAGCGGAATATGCCCGAGCTGGCCCTCCAGGCGCTTGCCGCCACGGCGAATCCCCACCACCCCGGCGTTGAACATGCTCCGAAAATCGACATCCTGCAGCGTCTGGCCGGCCAGTTCCGATTCATGAGACACCACCACTTCCACCAGGTTGGTGGCCAGCAGGTCATCGGCCTGGTTGCCGAACAGCTTGAGCCCGGGGAAGCGCTGCAGCGCCTGTACCTTACCCACCTCGCCGGTAAACACCAGGGTGTCGTGGGCCTGGAGGATTTCTTCGGGGCCGACCGGGCTGATCAGGCGCCCCTCCCGCTCGACCTCCATCAGATAGAGGCCCTCCAGGCTACGCAGATCATTCTCCTCGATGCTCTTGCCGATCAGGTCGGAGCCGGCCTCCAGGTCGGCGGCCAGGAAGTAGGAGAGCTTGTCCGCGGTGTCTTCGGGGGGGTGGGCCGGCAGCCGCTGGGCTCGCCACAGCAATACGCCGAAGGTAAGCAGCGCCACGGGGATGCCCACCAGGCTGAACTGGAACATGCCCAGCTCGAAGCCGCCGCTGCCCAGGGCGAAGGAGTTGACCACCAGGTTGGTAGAGGTGCCCACCAGGGTGGTCACGCCGCCCAGGATCGAGGCGTAGGAGAGCGGGATCAGCAACCGCGACGGGGCGATGCGCTTCTGGCGCGAGATGGCGCCCAGGAAGGCCGCCACCACCGCGGTGTTGTTGAGAAACGCCGAGAGCACGGCGCTGGCGGCCATCAGCCGCGCGGTGGCGGTTTTCTCGTTGCCCCTGAGCAGGCGTTGGGAGAGCCAGTCGAGCAGCGGGGTGCGTTCCAGCGCCAGGGAGACGAGCAGCAACAGCAGCAGGGTGGCCAGGGCCGGGTTGGTGTACTGGGCCAGCAGCGTGGGGGCGTCTACCAGGCCCAGCAGCAGATAGGCACCGGCCAGGCTGACGAAGGCGATGGCGGGGCGCACCAGGCCGCTGATCAGCAGGCCGACGAGTCCGGCAATGGAGATGAGTACTGCCCAGGTCATCGGGGTCGTCCTTGAAGGCTCGAAAAAAGAAGAATAGGGGGTACGACTTGTGGGATTCTACGTGGGCTTTTATGATGATGTCGATAAAGCGCTTTGGATATTTGAGGTTCTGCCATAAAAATCACGGTAAACCAAAGAGTTAGGCGCGTTGATGAGCACTAAACATTTAACGCCCGAAGAGCTTAACAAGCGCCGGATAGGGGCGGTCAGGCGGCGTCTGGATGGCCAGACCGTGGCCGTGGCCGCCAAGCAGACGGGCCTGTCGGCGCCCACCGTCTCGGCGGCGTGGAAGGCGTTTCGCGAGGGCGGCTGGGCGGCGGTGCCGGTGCGCCCGCGGGGCCGCAAGGCCGGCCAGGCGGCGCGGCTGGACGGCGCGGCGCAGCAGGCGTTGGTGGCGTGGCTGGCCGAGCCGGCACCGGCGGGGGAACCCGCCTGGAGCAGCGCGGGGCTCGCCGCGGCGCTGGCGCCGCAGGGCCATGAGGTCTCCTCTAGGGCCATCGAGCACTGGCTCGAGGCCCGGGATCTCAAGCCGGCACCGCTGGTGCTGGAGGGGCTCAAGCGCCGCCGCTCCACCGCCGGGCGCTGGTTTCGCCAGCGGGTAGAGCCGACGCTCGAGCGGGTAAGTCGTGCCGGTGGCGTCGTCTGGCAGGGGGGCGTGCGCGTCTCGACCCCGGGTGAGGCCGTCGCCGGCGAGCCTCGCCGCTACCAGCTCTATCTGCATGGCAAGCGCGGCAGGCTCTATAGTCGCTGCCTCGCCGCACCGCCCAAGGCCGACGACTACCTGGCCATGTTCGAGCGGCTGCTCGACCAGGCCGCCGGCAAGCCGGTGGCGCTGATCTTTCATGGCGCCTGTTTCGACCCGGTGCCGGAGGTCGGGCGGTGGCTCGCGCGAAACCCGGCGCTGGAGCTTGTGGTGGTGCCACCGGACACAGCCCGGAGCCTTAAGGCTTAAGCTTTAAGCCGTACGCCGTACGCTTTACGAAACCCCAACACCAGGTTTCTAGGGGTTATGCCGCGAAGCGGCAGACTTACAGCTTAAAGCTTACGGCTTACAGCGTCACAGATGGCTTACAGCATCACAGATGGCTTCCAGCTATTTACATAACCAAGGACCAAAAACCAATGACGACATTGACGCACCTCGAAAAGCTCGAGGCCGAGAGTATCCAGATCATGCGCGAGGTGGTCGCCGAGACGGAGAATCCGGTGATGCTCTACTCGGTGGGCAAGGACAGCGCGGTGATGCTGCACCTGGCGCGCAAGGCCTTCGCGCCGGGGCCGCCCCCGTTCCCGCTGCTGCACGTGGATACGCGCTGGAAGTTCCGCGCCATGTACGACTTCCGTGACCAGATGGCCAAGGAAGTGGGCATGGACCTGCTGGTGCATATCAACCCCGAGGGCATCGAGAAGGATATCAATCCCTTCACCCACGGGTCGGCTATCCATACCGATGTGATGAAGACCGAGGGCCTGAAGCAGGCGCTGGATCACTACGGCTTCGATGCCGCCTTCGGCGGTGCCCGCCGCGACGAGGAGAAGTCCCGCGCCAAGGAGCGTGTGTTCTCCTTCCGCACCGCCCAGCACCGCTGGGACCCGAAGAATCAGCGTCCCGAGCTGTGGCAGCTGTATAACACCCGCAAGCACAAGGGCGAGTCGATCCGCGTCTTCCCGCTCTCCAACTGGACCGAGCTGGATATCTGGCAGTACATCTACCTGCAGAGCATCCCGATCGTGCCGCTGTATTACTCCGCCGAGCGTCCGGTGGTCGAGCGCGACGGCGCCCTGATCATGGTCGACGACGAGCGCATGCCGCTGGAGCCCGGCGAGGTGCCGATGATGCGCAACGTGCGCTTCCGCACCCTGGGCTGCTACCCGCTGACCGGCGCCATCGAATCCGACGCCGACACCCTGCCCGATATCATCCAGGAAATGCTGCTGACCAAGACCTCCGAGCGCCAGGGCCGGGTCATCGACCATGACAGCGCCGCCTCGATGGAAAAGAAAAAGCAGGAGGGGTATTTCTAGGCGCGGTGCGCCTAGAAGAGCCGTAAGCCCTACGCTGTAAGCTGTACGAACCTTACGGCTTGCAAGGGTGGCGGCCATGAACTTCGAGAAACTGCGGGTGTGGAAGCGTTCGGCCAGGCTGTCGGCCGAACTCTATAAAGCGATGCGGGATCTGCGCGATTTCGGATTCAAGGATCAGATCACGAGATCCGGGCTATCCATACCCAGCAACATTGCCGAAGGGATGACACGCTATACCACCAGGGACAAACGGCACTTTCTGATTATTGCGCGAGGTTCATGTTCCGAACTGCGAACGCAGATCTATATCGGCATGGATATCGACTACATAGATGCCCAGCAAGGTCGACGCTGGCTGCAGGAGACCCGAGACATATCCTCGATGCTCCACGGCCTCATCACCTCGCTGGACAACGAAGATTCAGCTAATGGCTAGGGGCTGGTTTTACTTACAGCTTACGGCTTACAGCTTACAGCTTAGAAAGGTTAGTCATGGCACATTCATCCGACATGATCGCCGGCGACATCGAGGGTTACTTGAAGTCGCACGAACACAAGGGGCTGCTGCGGTTTATCACCTGCGGTAGCGTCGATGACGGCAAGAGCACGCTGATCGGGCGCTTGCTGTTCGAGTCCAAGCTGCTGTTCGAAGACCAGCTGGCCGCCATCGAGGCGGATTCCAAGAAGTGGGGCACCCAGGGCGGGGAGATGGACTTCGCGCTGCTGGTCGATGGCCTGGCCGCGGAGCGCGAGCAGGGCATCACCATCGATGTGGCCTATCGCTTCTTCTCCACCGACAAGCGCAAGTTTATCGTCGCCGATACCCCGGGGCACGAGCAGTACACCCGCAACATGGTCACCGGTGCCTCCACGGCCGATGCCGCCATCCTGATGGTGGATGCGCGTCAGGGCATCCTGCCCCAGACCCGTCGCCACAGCTTCTTGATGTCGCTGATCGGCATGCGCCATATCGTGGTGGCCATCAACAAGATGGACCTGGTGGACTACTCCAAGGAGCGCTTCGACGAGATCGTCGCCGAATACCGCGAGTTCGCCCAGCAGCTGGGCATCGAGGAGATCACCTTCATCCCGATGTCGGCGCTGAAGGGCGATAACGTCATCGAGCCCAGTCCGCATATGCCCTGGTATCACGGCACGACGCTGATGGGCTATCTGGAGACCGTGGAGCTGGATGAGGAGCGCCTGCAGAACCAGCCGTTCCGCATGCCGGTGCAGTGGGTCAACCGCCCGGACCTGGACTTCCGTGGCTTCAGCGGCATGATCGCCGGCGGCCGCATCAAGCCGGGCGACGAGATCCGCGTGCAGCCCTCCGGTCAGGCCAGCCGCATCAAGCGCATCTACACCTTCGATGGTGACCTGGACCAGGCGATTGCCGGCCAGTCGGTGACCCTGCTGCTGGAAGACGAGATCGATATCTCCCGCGGCGACGTGATCTCCGGCGTGGAGCAGCCCGCCGAGATCGCCGACCAGTTCGAGACCAGCCTGGTGTGGATGCATGATGAGCCGCTGCTGCCGGGGCGTCCCTATCTGATGAAGATCGGCACCCAGGCGGTATCGGCCACGGTCACCGACATCAAGTATCAGGTCAACGTGAACACCCTGGAGCACACCGCCGCCAAGCAGCTCGACCTGAATGGCATCGGCATCTGCACCCTGAGCCTGAACAAGGCGGTGGCGTTCGATGCCTATCAGGGCAACGCCGATACCGGTGGCTACATCCTGATCGACCGGATGACCAACAACACCGTCGCCGCCGGCATGCTGAACTTCGCCCTGCGGCGCAGCCAGAATATCCATATGCAGCACGTGGATATCGATAAGCCGGCGCGGGCCCAGAACAAGGCGCAGCAGCCCGCGGTGCTGTGGTTCACCGGCCTGTCCGGTGCCGGCAAGTCGACCATCGCCAACCTGGTGGAGAAGAAACTCTACGCCGCCGGCCAGCACACCTACCTGCTGGATGGCGACAACGTGCGCCACGGCCTCAACCGCGACCTGGGCTTCACCGATGCCGACCGCGTCGAGAACATCCGCCGCGTGGGCGAAGTCGCCCGGCTGATGACCGACGCCGGCCTGATCGTGCTGACGGCCTTTATCTCGCCGTTCCGCAGCGAGCGTCGCCTGGCCCGTGATCTGGTGGAAGACGGCGAATTTATCGAGATCTTCGTCGATACCCCGCTGAACGTCGCCGAGGACCGCGATCCCAAGGGGCTCTACAAGAAGGCGCGCCGCGGTGAGCTGAAGAACTTCACCGGCATCGACTCCGCCTACGAAGCCCCGGAAGCCCCGGACCTGCATCTCAAGACCACCGAGATGAGCAGCGACCAGGCCGCCGACGCCGTCATCGAACTGCTGCGTAAGCGACAACTGATCGTTTAACGGCGGGGCCACCTGGGGTCAGACCCCAAACTGCCGGGGCCACCTGGGGTCAGACCCCAAACTGCCGGGCCCACCTGGGGTCAGACCCCAAACTGCC
>NZ_CANLFS010000003.1 GCF_947490095.1 uncultured Halomonas sp.
CTCATGGCGACGTTCCAGTAGTGGCGGCATGCTGAGAGTATCTCACGGCGTTATCGAAAACCCGACAGACTGCTAGGCGAGCTCACCCGATCCGTGCCGGCCGTAAGCTGGCCCCTGAACCGGGCAACAATAGCCGGACAACAATAACCGGAGGACGTCACCATGACCCCATCACGCCACCACCTGCTGCTCCCCCTGGTCGCCGCCACCCTGGGCGCCGGCCTGTCCCTGCCCGCCGTGGCCTTCGATGCCGACAAGCTGACCGTCTGGATGGGCGACAACAAGGGGCCGGAGGGCATCCGCGAGGTCGGCCGCCGGTTCACCGCCGACACCGGGGTCGAGGTGGAGATCGTCCATCCCGACAACCTCACCGACCGCTTCCAGCAGGCCGCGGGCAGCGGACAGGGGCCGGATATCGTGATCTGGGCCCATGACCGCCTGGGCGAGTGGGCCCAGAGCGGGCTGCTGATGCCGCTCTCCCCGAGCGACGACTTCCGTGGCCGCTACTTCGACTTCACCTGGGGCGCCACCCTGTGGAACGGCGAGACCTACGGCTACCCGATCTCCGTGGAGTCGCTGGGGCTGATCTACAACAAGGCGCTCGTCGACGAGGCCCCGGAGAGCTTCGCCGAACTGATGGCGCTGGATGCCGAGCTGGCCGAGCAGGGCAGGAAGGCGATCCTCTTCGACTACAGCGAGCCCTACTACGGCTGGACCCTGCTGGCGGCCAACGGCGGCTACCCCTTCCGCCAGACCGAGTCTGGCTTCGACGTCAGCGACATCGGGGTCAACAACGCGGGGGCCCTGCAGGGCGCCGAGCTGCTGCGCGAGCTGATCGAGCGGGACGTGGTGCCCCGCGGCACCGACTACAGCGTGATGGATACCCGCTTCAATCGCGGCGAGGTCGCCACCATGATCAGCGGGCCCTGGGCCTGGGGCAACCTGGAGCGCAGCGGGATCGACTACGGCGTGGCCCTGCTGCCCAGGGTGGGCGACGAGCGCGCCAGGCCGATGTTCGGCGTCACGACTGCGATGATCAACGCCGCCACGCCCAACGACTTCCTGGCGGTGGAGTTCCTCGAGCACTACCTGCTCGACGAGGCGGGGCTGCGCACCTTCAACGGCGACGGCACCCTGGGCGCGGTGGCCCATGAAGCCTACCAGCGGGAGCTGGCGGAGAACCCCGCTATCGCCGCCACCCTGGCCAACGCCGAGATCGGCATGCCGATGCCCAACATCCCCGAGATGGGCGCCTTCTGGGCCGCCATGGAGCCGGCGCTGCAGAACATCGGCAGCGGCCGCCAGACCCCGCAGGAGGCGCTGGACGCCGCCGCCCGCCGCATGCGCCAGTAAGCCGACTCACCACCCCGGCCGGCGGGCCTCCCGTCGGCCGCTCCCGCAGGACACTCGACATGTACACCACCAACGCCTCCCGGGGGCTGCCGCGACACCGGTCGCGCCATCTCAGGGAACGCTACGCCCGCTGGGCGGCCCGCGCCCTGGTCGCCGCCCTGGTCGTGGGCCTGATGTGGCTGGTCGTCGCCTTCCACCTCAACGGCCAATGGATGTTCGCGCTGCTCTTCCTGGTGCTGGGCACCGCCCTGGCGGTGGTCTTCACCCGCCGCAGCCTGATGAGCCACCGCTACATCTTCCCCGCCGTGGCCGGCCTCGGCGTCTTCGTGATCTTCCCGCTGATCTACACCTTCGGCATCAGCTTCAGCAACTACAGCTCGAGCAACCTGCTCAGCGAGGAGCGGGTCCGCGCGCAGCTCCTCTCGCGCACCTATCAGGAGGAGGGCGCCGCCTTCGGCTTCTCGCTGCACCGCGAGGGCGAGCTCGTCAGGCTCTACCTGGAAGCCGAGGGCGGCCCGACCGGGGAAGGCGCCAAGCGCTTCATGAGCCCGCCGCTTAACCTGGCCAACCGGGAGGAGCGCCGGATCGGCGTCCAGCCCGCCGACCGGGCCCCGGCTGCCGAACCGCTTGCGATGGGCGAGGTGATCGCCGCCCGCGGCGCCCTGCAGGGACTGCGCCTGGTCACCCCCGAGGGCCTCGAGCTGCGCATGTCGGGGCTGCGCCATTTCGCCCCGATGCTCGACCGCTACGAGGCCCGCGACGACGGCAGCCTGTTCGACCACCGCGACGACCGGGTGCTGACGCCGGACCAGCAGATCGGCTTCTTCGTCACCGACGACGGCGAGACCATCACCCCGGGGTGGCCGGTGGCGGTCGGCCTGGACAACTACACCCGGATCTTCGCCGACCCGGACATCCGCGGCCCCTTCCTGCAGATCTTCGTCTGGACCTTCGCCTTCGCCGGGCTGACCGTGCTGTTCACCCTGGCGGTGGGCTTCGTGCTGGCCGCCCTGCTGCAGTGGGATCAGCTGCGCGGCAAGGCGATCTACCGCACGCTGCTGATCCTGCCCTACGCGGTACCCGCCTTCATCTCGATCCTGATCTTCAAGGGGATGTTCAACCAGCACTTCGGCGAGGTGAACATGATCCTCGACGGCCTGTTCGGCATTCGCCCGGAGTGGTTCACCGCCCCCTGGCTGGCCCGCACGATGCTGCTGGTGGTCAACACCTGGCTCGGCTACCCCTACATGCTGCTGCTGTGCATGGGGCTGATCCAGTCGATCCCGCGGGACCTCTTCGAAGCCTCGGCGGTGGACGGCGGCGGTCCGCTCACCAACCTGTTCCGGATCACCCTGCCGCTGATCATCAGGCCACTGACGCCCCTGCTGATCGCCGCCTTCGCCTTCAACTTCAACAACTTCGTCCTGATCGCCCTGCTCACCGGCGGTAACCCGGACATCCTCGGCGCCAGCACGCCGGCGGGCACCACCGACCTGCTGGTCAGCTACACCTACCGCATCGCCTTCCAGGATGCCGGCCAGAACTTCGGCCTGGCCGCCGCCATCGCCACCCTGATCTTCCTGCTGGTGGCCGGCCTGTCGCTGCTCAACCTGCGGCTGTCCAGGGTCAAGGTCTGAAAAGGAGATACCGTCATGGCTATGGTTCAACCCCGCTCGATCCGTGCCCGGCGGCTTGCCGCCCACCTGGCGCTGCTCGGCTTCGTGTCGCTGATCGTCTTCCCGCTGCTGCTGGTGATCTCGATCTCCTTCCGCGAGGGCAACTTCGCCAGCGGCAGCCTGATTCCCGAGCGCTTCTCGCTGGAGCACTGGGCCCTGGCCTTCGGCATCCCCTGGGAGCGGGCCGACGGCAGCGTGGTCCAGCCCCCCTTCCCGGTGCTGCTGTGGCTGTGGAACTCGGTGAAGGTCGCGCTGGTGTCGTCGCTGCTGATCCTGGCGCTCGCCACCACCAGCGCCTACGCCTTCGCGCGCATGCGCTTCCGCGGCAAGGCGCCGATCCTCAAGGGCATGCTGATTTTCCAGATGTTCCCGGCGGTGCTCTCGCTGGTGGCACTCTATGCGCTGTTCGATCGCCTGGGCCAGCTGGTGCCCTGGCTGGGCATCAACACCCATGGCGCCCTGATCGTCGCCTCGCTGGGGGCGGTGGCCCTGCACATCTGGACCATCAAGGGCTACTTCGAATCCATCGACGGTTCCCTGGAGGAGGCCGCCATGGTCGACGGCGCCAGCACCTGGCAGGCCTTCCGCTACATCCTGCTGCCGCTGTCGGTGCCGATCCTGATGGTGGTCTTCATCCTCGCCTTCGTGATGAGCATCATGGAGTACCCCATGGCCTCGGTGCTGCTGGTCGACGAGCACAAGCTGACGCTCGCCGTGGGGGCCCAGCAGTACCTGGCCGACCACAACCAGCGCTGGGGCAACTTCGCCGCCGCCGCGGTGCTCTCGGGCCTGCCCATCACCGTGGCCTTCCTGGTCTGCCAGCGCTGGATCATCGGCGGTCTCACCGCTGGCGGCGTGAAAGGCTAGTTTCCTCGCCCTGAGCGAAGCGCTGCTCGCCCCCGGCCATCCTGGCCGGGGTTTTCTCGTGACGAGGCATGGGAGGCGACGACGCCCCGTGCGCTCTCGCGCCCGGGGCGTCGGGTCGAAACTGGGAGGGAGTCGCCTCAGCGCAGCAGCAGCACGGGCACCTTCGCACGGCGCAGCATCTCGGTGGTGGTGCTGCCCACCAGCAGGTGGCGGATGCGCGAGTGGCCGTAGGCGCCCATCACCAGCAGGTCGATGCCCTTCTCCTCCTGGTAGGTGCGCAGGGTCGCCTCCACCTCGCCGGCGCGGATGGCGCCCTCGGCCGCGTGGCCGGCGTCGCGCAGGGTCTTGAGTGCCCAGTCGAGCTGGGAGCGGTTATCGCCGGTCTCGGCGCCGACAATCACCACATGCACCGGCACGCCCTCGAACAGCGGGCTCTTGGCCAGGACCTCTACTCCCTTGCGGGTGGTCTTGCTGCCGTCGAAGGCGATCAGCGCCTTCTCGGGCCGGCTGAAGACATGGGGCACCATCAGGATCGGCCGGTGAAAACCGCGCACCACCCGCTCCAGGTTGGAGCCCAGATGGCCGCTGTCCTGGTGCGCGGTCTCGCCACGCTTCCCCACCACCAGCAGGCGGATGTCGTCCTGCAGCTCCTCCAGGGTCTCGACCAGAGTGCCGTTGCGATGGCGGCCGGCGGGCTCGTCAACACCGCCTTCGACGGCTCGCTCCCGGGCCGCCTTGAGCATCAGCCGGCCCCGCTCCTGGGTCACCTTGGCACGCTTTTCCTCCAGCTGGGCCAGTTCCTCCAGCAGATGCTCGCGGGAGCCCAGGCCAATGTTGCCGGAGAGGTCGGTCTCGGCGACCTGGGGATGATTGTCGTTGACATGCAGGAAGGTCAGCGGCGCTCCCAGCGCCCGGCTTGCCCAGGCGGCATAGTCACACACGCCTTCCGAGAACTTCGAGCCGTCGATGGCGGCCATTACCTGTTCGGTCATATCAGTGTCCTCCCATTAATTTCTCGACGGCCTCGGGGTCATCATGCACCGCATAGCGGTCGACAATGGTGGCGCTCGCCTCGTTGAGGCCGAGCAACTCCACCTCGGAGCCCTCGCGGCGGAACTTGATCACGATGCGGTCCAGGGCCTGTACGGCGGTGATGTCCCAGAAGTGGGCGCGAGACAGGTCGATGGTGACTCGCTCCACGGCCTCCTTGAAGTCGAAGGCCTTGGCGAAGCGCTCGGAGGAGGCGAAGAAAACCTGACCGACGACCCGATAGGTCCGCTGGCCCTCCTGCGGCGTCTCGACGCCGACGTAGAGGATATTGCCCACCTTGTTGGCGAAGTTCATGGCGGCAAGCAAGACGCCGACGAAGACGCCGATCGCCAGGTTATGGGTCCCGACGGTCACCGCCACGGTCGCCAGCATGACCATATTGGTGCTCATGGGGTGCTTCTTGAGGTCCTTGATGGAGCTCCAGCTGAAGGTACCGATGGATACCATGATCATGACCGCCACCAGGGCCGCCATGGGAATCTGCGATACCCAGTCGGCCAGGAATACCACCATCAGCAGCAGTACCACGCCGGCGATCAGGGTGGAGAGGCGCGTCCGCCCCCCCGACTTGATATTGATCACCGACTGGCCAATCATCGCGCACCCCGCCATGCCGCCGAGCAGGCCGGTGCCGATATTGGCCAGGCCCTGGCCCTTGCACTCGCGGTTCTTGTCGCTGGGGGTATCGGTCAGGTCATCGACGATGGTGGCGGTCATCATCGACTCGAGCAGGCCCACCACGGTGAGCATGATCGAGTACGGCAGGATGATCATCAGCGTCTCGAGGGTGAGCGGCACCTGGGGCCACAGGAAGACCGGCAGGGTATCGGGCAGCTCGCCCATGTCACCCACGGTGCGGATCTCCATGCCGGTGAGCAAATAGACCGCGGTGAGTACCAGAATGCACACCAGCGGAGACGGAATCGACTTGCCGATTTTCGGCAGATAGGGGAATCCATAGATGATCGCCAGTCCCGCGGCCGTCATGGCATACACATGCCAGGTGACGCCGGTAAGCTCGGGCAACTGGGCCATGAAGATCAGGATCGCCAGGGCGTTGACGAAGCCGGTGACCACCGAGCGCGAGACGAAACGCATCAGATCGGCCAGGCGCAGATAGCCAGCGAGGATCTGCAAGACCCCGGTCAGCAGGGTGGCGGCCAGCAGGTACTGCAGGCCATGCTCCTTGACCAGGGTCACCATCAGCAGCGCCATGGCCCCGGTGGCCGCCGAGATCATGCCCGGCCGGCCGCCGGCGAAGGCAATGATCACCGCCATGGAGAAAGACGCGTAGAGCCCAATCTTGGGGTCGACCCCGGCGATGATCGAGAAGGCAATCGCCTCGGGAATCAGCGCCAGGGCGACGACGATACCCGCCAGGGTGTCGCCCTTGAGATTGGAGAACCAGCTCTGTTTCATCGTTGCGTACATGCTGCGGTCCAGTCAGGGATAAGTGAATAGGGGCTGTCGTCGACGGATGACTGCAGGGAGGACAGCAATCACGAGCAGGAAGATACGCCGACATCGTGCTGATATCGAGCGATGACGCCGCGAAGACGGCGACATCGACGAAGAATATGAGGAGACAGGTGCTTTGTAGGCGCGGGATTCTAGCAGAGCCTATGCTGCACTGCACCCCGGACGCCGGGCCCGCTCGACCCGGCGGTCGACCAGCCCCTTGAGCAGCAGGCTACCCAACACCAAGGCCCCGCCGGCAAAGGCCGCCGGCGACGGGCGCTCGCCGAGCAGCCACCAGATCCAGAGCGTGCCCACCACGACTTCCAGCAGCATCAGCAGTCCCACCTCGGCGGCCGGCAGGTAGAGCGGCCCACGCTGCAGCAGCGTGAACCCTAGCGGCAGCAGCCCCAGGCAGAGCACCAACAGCCATATCAGGGTGTGGCCGGATGGCAGTGTCATGCCGGGGCCCGCCAGACCATAGAGCGCCGCCGCGGCCGCCACGATGATCCCCGCCAGGGTGAGCATGGGGCTCATGTCGACACCCTGGCGCGTCCGGCAGAGGGTAAAGTTGGCCGCCATCGCCGTGGCGGCCAGCAGGGCAAAGGCGTTGCCCCGCCAGGAACCGACTCCCGCGTCGTCCAGGGCGATCAGCGCAATTCCCACCAGACAGGCCAGAATGGCCAGCCAGGTGCGCCGAGGCAAACGCTCCTGGAGGAAAACTCGTGACAGCAGCGCGGCGATCAACGGCGCCCCGGCCAGGATCATCAACACATTCCCTCCCCGGGTGTACTGGTTGCCGAGCACGAAGCCGAGAGTCGAGAAACTGAACAGCAATGCCACCCCGATGCCGGTCCAGCCGCAGCGACGATAGGCCGCTGCCGCACCGCGGCCATGACGGGCGACGACAATCGCGAGAAATCCCAGGGCGGTAAGCAGCCCACGCCACACCAGAATCTCGGCGTCGGGAAGACCGATCATCTTGATCAGCAGCGCATCGGGAGAAATCAGCAGCACACCGGCGCCGGTCAGCACCAGCCCCTGCTGGCGACGAGTCAGATGAGAAAGTGTCAAGGCAACCTCATGATCAACCTGGGCGCCCCAGAGTGCCACGGCTCGCCGGCCGTGGCACGAGGTCAGACCGCATCATCGCTGTCGCCGGATGCCTGGCGGGCACGCGCCGACGTGGATTCCTTCATATGCTTGAAGGCCTCCATGATATCCATGGGCAGTGGGAAGACGATGGTGGAGGCGTTCTTGTTGCTCATGTCGCTCATGGTCTGCAGATAGCGCAGCTGCAGTGCGGCAGAGTTCTCGGTCATGACGTTGGCGGCCTCCACCAGCTTGCGCGAGGCCTGCAACTCGCCCTCGGCGTGGATCACCTTGGCGCGGCGCTCGCGTTCGGCCTCGGCCTGGCGGGCGATGGCGCGGATCATGCTCTCGTCGAGGTCGACATGCTTGATCTCCACGTTGGCCACCTTGATGCCCCAGCCCTCGGCGGAGCTGTCGATGATCTCCTGGATATCGTCGTTGAGCTTGTCGCGCTCGGAGAGCATCTCATCGAGGTCGTGCTTGCCGAGCACCGAGCGCAGGGTGGTCTGGGCCAGCTGACTGGTGGCCATGGTGAAGTTCTCCACCTGGATGATCGCCTTTTCGGGGTCCACCACGCGGAAATAGAGCACGGCGTTGACCTTCACGGTGACGTTGTCCTGGGAGATCACATCCTGTTCGGGCACATCCATGGTGACCACCCGCAGATCCACCACCTGCATCTTCTGAATCGCCGGGATGATGATGATCAACCCCGGCCCCTTGACCGACTGAAAGCGCCCCAGAAAGAACACCACGCCACGCTTGTACTCCGGCAGGATCCGGATCGAGGCGGCGAGCAGTATCACCACCAGCACGACGGGCACGAGATAGGAAATCAGCATGGTTGCCACTCCTTCAACGATTGGCCGGCGGCGCATCCCGCCTACCGGTCTGCCTTGTTCTTGCCTTGTACGGACGACGCCAGCGGCATGACCTCCAGGGTCAGGCCATTCAGCGCGGTAACCCGCACCGCCTGGCCCCGGACCACCGGCTCGACGCTGTGGGCACTCCAGCGCTCGCCCATCAGGCGCACATGGCCGCGGCCGGCAAAGCCCTCCAGCGCGACGGCCTCGCTGCCCACGAGCCCTTCCTGGCCGGTGCGGGCACGCCGTCGGCGCAGGCCGGCGAAGCGCAGCAGCACCCAGAGCATCAGCGCCGAGGCAATCAACGCCACGCCGCCGATCAGCGGCAGCGAGAGTCTCAGATTTTCCGCGTCCATGAGAATCACCGAACCGATCACGAAGGCGGCGATGCCGCCGAATCCGAGGATGCCGAAGCTGGGCATCAGCGCCTCGCCCACGATCAATGCCAGCCCCACCAGAATCAACGCCAGGCCGGCGTAGTTCACCGACAACACCTGAAAGGCGTACAGTGCAAGCACCAGGCAGATGATGCCAATGGTGCCCGGCACCAGGCTGCCCGGGTTAGCGAGCTCGAAGATCAGGCCGTAGAAGCCGATGATCATCAGGAAGTAGGCGACATTGGGGTCGGTGATCACCGACAGCAGCCGGGTGCGCCAGTCGGGATCGACGCGCTGAATGGCAAGGCCCGCCGTGGCCAGGGAACGCTCACCGTCTTCCATCACCACGGTGAGGCCGTCGAGCCGTGCCAGCAATTCGTCGATGTCGCGGGCCACCACATCGATGACATGCTTCTCGAGCGCCGCCTCGGCGGTAAGGTTGACCGCCTCACGCACCGCGGCCTCGGCCCAGTCGGCATTGCGCCCATGCCGCTCGGCCAGACTACGAATATAGGCCACGGCATCCTCGAGCACCTTGCGCTCCATGGCGGTCTCGCCACGCCGTGGGGCCTTTTCACCATCCTCCTCGGCGGTACTCACCTCACCGGGAGCGCCCTGCGTCTCGGAGGGCTCGCCCTTGCCACTGTCTTCCTGCCGTGCCCCGTCGTCACCCAGGCCCGGCAGCCCTCCCCCGCCCAACTGCACCGGCGTTGCCGAACCGAGATGGGTCGACGGCGCCATGGCAGCCACGTGGCTGGCATAGAGCAGATACGTACCCGCGCTGGCCGCTCGGGCCCCCGCCGGCGTCACGTAAAAGGCTACCGGCACCTCGGAGGCAAGCATGGCCTGGATCATGTCACGCATGGCGGCATCGAGCCCGCCGGGTGTATCCATCTCCACCACCACCAGCTCGACATCCGCCTCGGCGGCATGCTCCAGGCCACGCTGAAAGTAGTCGCTGGTGGCCGGGCCGATGGCGCCCTGAATGCTCATCACCTGTACGCTACGCTCATTCTCCCGGGGCTGGCCCTGTGCCTGGAGCACCAGCAGAAATGCCCCCAGCACCAGACAGGTCAGGCTAATCAGCATCACCACACGCCTGAAAGACAGAGCAGGCAACGTCTTCATGGCCACCTCTCCTGAGGGGTAAACGACCTGAGGGTCCGCCACGCCGGAAGAATGCCGTACCCATGATAGTCAGGGTAGCAGGCCGCCTCACTGGTGGAATAATAGAAGACCGGCGAACAGACGGCGTTACTGCCCTTCGACCTGGATCATTTCAAGCCGGCCACCGCCAGTATCGGCGTCGGCCACTTTCAAGCGGGTGACAAGACCGTGGATGACATCCTGGCCCGCGCCGATGCCGCCAGCTATTGCGCCAAGCAGGACGGCCGCAATCGAGTCATTACCGACGAGGACGAGCCCCAGCCTGGCACCGGTTAACCAGGCGCCAGTCTGGAGCGTACCAAGGGATTGCGCCCGAGACCCCGACGGCAGCTGTTATCTCGCAGGAGAGAGCCGCTAGAGGAGGGGGTTATAAATCATGAGTCTCGCCGGCGAAGCGACGCTGCACCTCGACCATATAGGCGGCCAACGACGTCAGGTCGCCACTGCCCCACGCCAGCGGCTCGGCTTCCATGGGGGCCACCATGCAGACCTGCACCATCTCGTCGGCATGAACCTCCGGCATGCCGAACTGGTTATCGGCCATGGCCACCCGGTGGGGGAAAGACTGCTCGAGAGTGGCCTGATAGCCGATATCCTTGCCATCGCTACCGTGACAACTGGCACAGGCCAGGCCGTTGCCGCTCAGTGAGCTGTCGTAGTAGAGTGCCTCGCCCCGAGCCAGCAGGCCGGCATCGTTAGTGCCATCCTCGCTGTAGGCCGGCGTATAGCCGTCGGGGCGGCGCACGGCTTTTACACTACTGGCTTCGCCCTCGGCTTCAGCTTCAGCCCCTGTCTCTGCTTCAGCCCCTGCCTCTGCTTCGGCTTCTCCCTGGGCTTCGGCTTCTCCCTGGGCTTCGGCTTCTCCCTGGGCTTCGCCCTCTGTCCAGCCTTCCGCCTCACCCTGCGCCTCGGCATGGGCGCTGGATATCAACGAGGAGAGACGACCCGGGCCAGTAGCACCGTGCTCATCATCCATGGTGGCCTGCAGCGACATCCCGCCCGCCGCCAGGGCCAGCACGGGGGCCGTGCAGGCCAGCCGCCGACTCAAGCGACCCAGCAGCCGGCGTCTCTTGTCGTTATCGTATGACATGATGTTTCTCCTCGATGGTTGTCCAAGGAATCAAGGGATAGGGTGATACTCCCGATGACACGCTACGCCTTGCTTACCGCCCCTTCGGCGATACGGCTTGGTAGGTGCTGCGCAAAAAACCTTACGCACGAGTGCTGTAAGGAATCCGCCTTCGGCGCGACATGTCTTACGACACCATTTCAGGCACCGAACCGATTTTGATCCAACGAGGAAGCCCATGGCAGGGACCAAAACCGAAGAAAACCCCATCGAGACACGGAGTGTGCTCGGGATGCACCTGGCCAAGACGCTGGTCGGCCTGGCTCTCGGCCTGGCCTTGACCACACCACTGGCGGCCAGCCCCGTCCCCGATGGCTGGCAGGCCATACGCGAGCAGGCTCGTGGCCAGACGGTCTACTGGAATGCCTGGGCCGGTGATACGCGCATCAATGGCTATATCGCCTGGGTAGGCCAGCAGATGGCCGAGACCCACGGCGTCGAGGTGGTGCACGTCAAGCTGGATGACACCAGCACTGCCATTTCGCGGGTCATTGCGGAAAAGGCGGCGGATAACCAGGACGATGGCAGCATCGACCTGGTCTGGCTCAACGGCGAGAACTTCGCCGCCATGCGTGAGCACGAGCTGCTCTATGGCCCCTTCACCGACACACTGCCCAACTTCGCCCTGACGCGCCCCGCGGACAACCCCGAAGTGGCCACCGACTTCACCCTGCCCACTGACGGCTTCGAGTCTCCCTGGGGCAAGGCCCAGATCACCTTTTATCACGATGCTCAGGAGGTGGAGAGCCCCCCCACGAGCATCGAGGCGCTGCTCGACTGGGCCGAAGCCCACCCCGGGCGCTTCAGCTATCCACGCATACCCGATTTCACCGGCAGCACCTTCCTCAAGCAGGTATTGATTGCCCTGACCGACGACCGCCAGGCCCTCGATGCGCCGGTCGCCCAGAGCGATTTCGACAGGCTCACCGCCCCGCTGTGGGACTACCTGGATGCCCTGCACCCGCACCTGTGGCGTAGCGGCCGCCAGTTCCCCGACTCGGGACCGGAACTGCGCAGCCTGATGGGGGCCGGTGAACTCTCCTTGGCCTTTACCTTCCAGCCCTCCGAGCCGGCTGCCGCGGTCGCCGACTTCGAACTGCCACCCAGCACCCGCAGCTATGTCCTCGACGGCGGCACCCTGGGGAACGTCCACTTCGTGGCGATCCCCTTCAACTCGCCGCACAAGGCGGCCGCCCTGGTGCTCGCCAATTTCCTGCTCTCCCCCGAGGCCCAGGCCCACAAGCAGGATCTCAGCGTATGGGGCGACCGTACGGTACTCGATGTGGCCCACCTCGATGAGGCCTCCCGCCGGCGGTTCTCCGATGAAGCGGACAACCCCGCCATGCTCGCCCCCGAGGCCCTGTCACAAACCTTGCCCGAACCGCACCCCAGCTGGATGACGGCCCTTCAGGCAGCGTGGCAGACGCGCTACACCGCCCAATGAGGCGACTCATACAGGACGTCGGGAGGCATTGGATGCCATGTTGCTACGCTTGACGCCGGTCGTGGTGCTTGTTCTGCTGGTCGTTCCCATCCTGGCCGGCGTGGCGATGGCGCTGCTGCCGGCCTTTGGCTACTTACCCGCCCTGGGCGGTGAATCGTTCAGCCTGGCCCCCTGGCGCGAGCTGCTGGCCCAGCCGGGACTGGCACGCTCGGTGGGTATCAGCCTGGCCAGCGGCCTGATCACCACCGCCCTGTCGCTGGCCGTGGTGCTACTGTTCCTGGCCGTGGCCGCCGACACCCGACTCGACCGCTGGTTGCGCCGCCTGGTGTCGCCACTGCTGGCGCTACCCCACGCTGCGGCGGCCTTCGGCCTGGCCTTCCTGATCGCCCCGTCGGGGCTGCTGGCGCGACTGTTTTCGCCGGGGCTGACCGGCTGGGAACAACCACCTGACTGGCTGATCCTCCAGGACCCCTGGGGGCTCAGCCTGATGCTCGGCCTGGTGATCAAGGAACTTCCCTTCCTGCTGCTGATGAGCCTGGCGGCGCTGCCACAGCTCGACGCCCCACGGCGGGTGGCCCTGGCCCGCTCACTGGGTTACCACCCGACCACGGCCTGGCTCAAGGGAGTGGCCCCGGCCCTCTATCCGCTGATTCGCTTGCCGGTCTATGCGGTCATCGCCTTCGCCTCCTCGGTGGTGGATGTCGCCATGATCCTGGGGCCGACGCTGCCACCGACACTGGCCGTCTCGGTTCTTGAATGGTTCCATGACCCCGACCTTGCGAAACGCTTCCTGGCGGCGGCCGGTGCCGTGCTGCAACTGGGCGTCACCCTCGCCGCCCTGCTGATCTGGTGGGGGCTCGAATGCCTGACGAGACGCCTGGGCCGACGCTGGGTGGAAAACGGCCGGCGCCGCGGCGGCGAACGCTGGCTGCGCCTGACCGGCCGCGGCTTTCTGATTATCACCACCCTCACCGCCGGACTGGGTCTCATCGGCCTGGCCCTCTACTCGGTCGCCGGGTTCTGGCGCTTTCCCGATGCCCTGCCGACCACGTTGACCCCCAGGCACTGGCAAACGGCCCTGCCCGCGCTGGGTGGCCCGGTGGCCACCACCCTGGTGATCGCGACGAGCGCCACCCTGCTTGCCATGCTCCTGACCCTCGCGGCACTGGAGCACGAACAGCGTCGTGGGCGACGCACCGCAACCCTGGCGCTGCTCTATCTGCCCTTGATCGTGCCTCAGATCGCCTTCCTGTTTGGCTTGATGGTGCTGCTGGAGAGCCTGGACATTCGTGCCCGCCTGCCCCTGGTGATTCTGACCCACCTGCTGTTCGTGCTGCCCTATGTCTTCCTGTCGATGGCCGAGAGCTATCGCCACTTCGACCCGCGCTGGACGCGGCTCGCCCTGACCCTGGGACACTCCCCCAACGCCGCCTTCTGGCGAGTGCGCCTGCCCATGCTGCTGGCGCCGATACTGACCGCCGCCGCGGTGGGCATGGCGGTCAGTATCGGCCAGTACCTTCCCACGCTATTGCTGGGGGGCGGGCGCATAGCCACCGTCACCACCGAAGCGGTATCCCTGGCAAGCGGCGGCAACCGCCGCATCATCGGCGTCTGGGCGCTGGTTCAGGCCATCCTGCCGCTGCTGGGCTTTATTCTTGCCATGGGCCTACCCCGGCTGCTGTGGTCACATCGTCGAGGCATGCAAGGAGCGCCATGAAGACAACATCACACCCCCTGGCGCTTGAAAGGATCCGGATCGCCCTGGGAACCAAGACGCTGGTGGAGATCGATACCCTCATCGACCCCGGCGAAGTGCTGACCGTGATGGGCCCCTCGGGGGCCGGCAAGTCGACCCTGCTGGCCATGATCGCCGGCTTCCTCGACCCCGCCTTCGAGGCCCGGGGGCGGATATGGCTGCGGGGGCGCGACATCACCGCCCTGCCGGCCGAGGCGCGAGGCGTCGGCCTGCTGTTCCAGGACCCCCTGCTGTTTCCTCACCTCTCGGTGGCCGGCAACCTGCGCTTCGGCATGCCTCGACGCGTAAAGGACAAGAATGCCCGCATCGAACAGGCGCTTCATGACGTGGGCCTCGCCGGCTTCGGCTCACGCGACCCCGCCACCCTCTCCGGTGGCCAGCAGGCGCGTATTGCCCTGATACGCCTGCTGCTGTCCGAGCCCGCCGCCGTGCTGCTCGACGAGCCCTTCTCGAGGCTCGACCGTCAGCTGCGCCACGAGATGCGCCGGCTGGTCTTCGATCGGCTGCACCACGCCGGCCTGCCCAGCCTGCTGGTGACCCACGACCATGAAGACGCCGAAGACGCCGGCGGGCCGCTGATCACCCTCGCCTGAACGGCTCGGCTGGATGGTCGCCCTCTCCGACACTCTCGGGGGCCCTCCCCTCGCCGCGCCGCCAGGCAAAGTAACGGGCCAGCCATCCCAGCAACCGCTCGGGCTTGTGCGCATTCTTCCACACACCGGCGGTAGCCTTTACCGCCTCGCTGCGAGTGGGGTAAGGATGAATGGTGGAGAGCAGACGATTGAGGCCGATCCCACGCGTCATCGCCAGGGTAAAGGTCGCCAGCATTTCCCCCGCCTCGGCGCCGACGATAACGGCCCCCAGGATGCGGTCGCCACCCGGGCGAGTGAGCACCTTGACGAAGCCCCGAGACTCGTCTTCGGCCAGGGCACGATCCAGCTCACCCAGCGAATAGCGAGTTACCTCGACATCGATACCCGCCTCTCGCGCCTCACGCTCACTGAGGCCGACCCGCGCAATTTCCGGCGTGGTAAAGGTCACCGCCGGCAGCGCCTTATAGCTGACCCGGAAGCGCTTGACCTCCCCGAACAGGGCATTGACCGTGGCGTGCCAGGCCTGATGGGCGGCGGCATGGGTCAGCTGGTAGGGCCCGGCCACATCGCCGCAGGCCCAGACGTTAGGCAGCACGCTGCGCAGCGTCTCATCCACCTCCAGGGTGCCGTTCTGCCGGGTGTCGACCCCCAGTGCCTCGAGGCCCATGCCGGTCACGTTGGCCTCTCGTCCCACGGCCACCAGCAGGTGCGTGAAGGGTTCGCGCGAGGTATTGCCATCGGCATCGGCCACCTCCAGGGCATGGCCCTCACCGTCGGCGACGACTCCCAGCGCGCGATGGCCCAGCAGCAGCCGCACTCCCTCTTCCTGCATGGCGACCTCGAGCTCCCTGGCCACCTCGGCATCCTCGCGTGGCACCAGCTGGGCGGCGGATTCCACCAGCGTCACCCGGCTGCCCAGCATGGCAAGGCTCTGTCCCAGCTCACAGCCAATCGGTCCACCGCCAAGCACCACCAGGCGCTCGGGCAGGCTGTCGAGCTGCCAGAGGTTATCGGAAGTGAGCACCGTCACCGCCTCGATGCCGGGCAGCTCGGGCACCCGAGGCCGCGCGCCACTGGCGATGATGACATGCCGGGTGGTCAGCGTACGCTCCCCCTCCGGCGTCGCCACCTTGACCTCCCAGGGGGTCGTCAACTGCGCCTCCCCTTCGAGGACATCCACGCCCAGGCCACGATAACGTTCGGGGCTGTCGTGGGGCTCGATACTCTGGATGGCACCCTGCACATGGGCCATCACCGCCGCAAAATCCACTTCGGGTTCCGTCACCTGGACCCCATAGCGCGATGCCTGCCTGATTTCCCTGACCGAGCGCGCCGCACGAATCAGTGCCTTGGAGGGCACGCAGCCGGTATTGAGACAGTCTCCCCCCAGACGCTCTCGCTCTACCAGGGTGACTCGAGAGCGTACGGTGGCGCCGATATAGCTGGCCACCAGCCCCGCCGATCCCGCACCGATCACCACGATGTCACGGTCGAACTGCGTCGGACGCCCATACTGGCGAGCCAGAGACCGGCGACGAACCAGCGCGACCACCCCCTTGGCCAGCCAGGGAAAGAGGCCGATCAACGCGAAGGAGAGCAGCAACGAGGGCGACAGGATGTCGCCCAGCGACTCCAGCGCGGCCAGCTCGCTGCCGGCATTCACGAACACGACGGTACCCGGCAGCATGCCCAGCTGACTGACCCAGTAGAAGGTGGTCAGCCGCATGCGCGTCAGTCCCACCACCAGGTTGATCACGAAGAAGGGGAACAGCGGGATCAGGCGCAGGGTAAAGAGATACAGGGCCCCCTCGCGAAGAATGCCGGCATTGATGCGCTCCAGCTGGCGGGCATAACGCCGCTCCAGCGGCGTACGCAGCAGGGTACGCGCGATCAGGGCCGCCAGGGTTGCCCCGAGGGTGCTGGCGAAGGAAACCAGTACAAGCCCCCAGCCAAGGCCGAACAGGGCGCCACTGAGCAGAGTCATCAGGGCCGCCCCCGGCAGGGACAGTGCCGCCATCGCGACGTAGATCACAAAGAAGCCCCCGACGACCGTCACCGGCTCGCGCATCATCCAGGCATGAAAGCGCGCCTGCTCGGCCTGCAGGGCCTCCAGGGTCAGGTAATCATTGGCACCGGATAGAAAGAACGCCACCACCAGGGCGACAACCAGCACCAGCAATATCAGTCGACGTGAACGCATTGGGCCTCCTCGGGCCTGGAAAGGAAAGAACAGCCAATATAGAGATCCTGAGTCGTCGATCGTTCGATATCCTTACACCTGCCCTCCGCGACGATGTCAAAATGCCGACGCGACTGGAAATACCGATACATTGTCCGAGACTGACACCATGCCCCTGAATCCCAGAGAGTTATCGCCATGACAGCTACCCCGCCGACTCAGGAGCAGGATCCCGACGAGGGCGCTCCTGCGACGATGTCGCCGACGCGAACAGAGCGCCTCTCGGCAATCAGACCCAAGCTGGTCTCTTTCGCCAGGATGCACCTGCGAAACAATGCGATGGCAGAAGATGCCGTTCAGGAAGCCCTGATGGCGGCGATCGAGAAGGATGCCACCTTCGCGGGGCGTTCCGGCTACGACACCTGGGTGTTTGGAATACTGAAGTACAAGATTCTCGATATCATGCGCTACCAGAAACGCCAGGGACACCTCCAGCCTCTCGACGAAGAGGGGGATGATGAGATCATCGACCGACAGTTTCGACAAAACGGGCGTTGGGAAGCCCATTCACGCCCGGCAAGCTGGGGAGACCCAGACGCCGTCGTCGAAAGCCAACACTTCTGGAAGGTCTTCGACGCCTGCATGATCGCCCTGCCGGAGAACGCCGCCCGGGTCTTCTCGCTGCGAGAGCTGATGGGGCTATCTACCGAGGAGATCTGTCGGCTGCTCGAGATTCGGGAAAACAACTGCTGGGTAATCCTGCATCGTGCGCGTCTTCGTCTACGCCAATGCATCGAGAAGGGCTGGTTGGAAGGAGAAACCTCATGATGATGTGCAAAGAAGCCACACGGCTGATGTCACTCAAACACGAACGCGAACTCACTCTTCAGGAACGGCTTTCACTTCGGCTTCATCTGTCGATGTGCGGTGCCTGCCGGCAGTGTGACAGGCAGTTCTCGCTGCTTGGCGAGGCCGCCAGGCAATACGGCCCCGACCACGAGGCCGATCAACACGAGTCAGGTCAACACGAGTCCGGTCAAGAAGACGACGGGCGCTGAAGGCCCGTCGGTACTGCCTTTGATATCGACTTTCCTGATATCAACTGCCCTGATATCACTCGCCGGCGGCAGCGCTCGCCACGCTTTCCAGCACACCCGCGACCTTGTCCAGCGGCAGGTCGCACTCCTCCAGGGAATGACGCTCGGCCAGGTAATGGGGCGAGTTCCATTCCAGCCTGACGCCCTCGTCGACCTCGCGGATCACCATCTTCTGGGGCAGATCCAGCGCCATGCTTCCCTGACACTGCATCATCGGCGTTCCCACCTTCGGATTGCCGAAGATGAAGGTCCGGGTCGCCGGCAGTGTCAGCTCGGCCCCTTCGGCATTGGCGGCGTGGTCGACCACCGTCATCAGCGTCAGTCCCTTCTCCTCGAGGGCGCCGCGTAGCCGCTGATCGACACGTTCAATATCATCGCTCGACTGCAGGTGCATGACTCCATGCTCTTCCGCCTGCGCCATCAGGGGCATGGCCACCAGCATGGTCATCGCCGCCCCGATCAGTAACTTCTTCATGATATGTCTCACTCCGCGAATGCTGTTTCAGGCTAGCCAAATCTCACGAATATGGAAAAGGCCCATGACTCGATTCCAGTATATTACCGTGCCCAACACCATCATCAACACGGCATGAAAGCCGGTGATCGACAAGACGGCCAGCGGATGCCGTCTCCCTGGCCTGTCGACGCCAGTGGCGAAGCGTGGAGGGGTGCACACCGAAATCGGCGGGCAGCTTCATCTCGAGCTGCCGCGCCAGCACCTGAAGCAACGCCATATGGTGCACGGTATGACTGGTCAAGAAGGCCAGTTCACGGGCCAGGCTGGTGGTCAACGAGAGACTGTCTCCCGCTTCATCGACCGGGTATCTCACTTGAAGTGACGCGGTGGCGTACTCGCCCAGCCGAGTCAGCCCCTCACGGATCTGGCCCAGTCGCTCTCGGGCCACGGCCGGATCCTGCTCCAGATCGGGCTCCCGGACACGCGCCTCGTAGTCGATGCAGGCGACATCGACGCCATTCAGCAGCGCCTGATAGTGATCCAGGATATGGCGCACATGACGCCCCAGGGTCTGGCGAGCCTCGGCATCGAAGCCGCGGCGATACGCTGTCGGGGAGACCGCCACCAGCAGCGACTCCAGCTGATACAGGCTACAGCGATTTTCCTCGACCAGGATGTCGACACACGCTGACAGGTCGGTCTCTTCCATGTGTCCTCCTCATGGCTGCCCGGAGATATCGATACCACGCCGGCCAGGAAGGCCGGCGTGGCGATTGCTCGACATCAATTCAATAGGCGCCTTCCCCCTCGGCTTCTGCCTCTCCTTCCGCTTCTGCCTTTCCCTCTGCTTCTGCTTCTGCTTCAGCCTCTCCTTCCGCCTCTCCTTCCGCCTCGGCTTCGGCCTGGGCCTTATCCATCTCTTGTGTGCCGGCCTCGGCAGCCGCTTCTGCACCGCCTTCGGCATGCGCCTCGGCGAGCATCAACGGTGCCTCCTGGCCACTGGTATAGACGCCTTCGTCGGGCTCGGCGGCGACCGCCTGCATGGCGGCACCACTGGCCACCAGCGCCAGGGCGGGTGCCGCATGGCCCAAGCGACGGCCAAGCCGTGCGATCAGAGTCCGGCGTTGCTCTTCTATCTCAGTCATGACATGACCTCCATCGTGATGACAGCAGCAGGCCAGCATCGTGCCTGCCACCGGGTGACGAAGCGTCCTGGTGGCGCCTCGTCATGCATGGCCGCCAGGCGATCCAGCGGCTCATACCTCGGCCGCCACCTCGCCGGCCGGGGTGGCATTCAACCGAGCAAGCTCGGCGAAGAGACCCGGATCATCTGCGGCAAGGTGCAGGGTATGGCGCGGTATTCCCTCCAGCCACGCATCGAGGCGCGTCATCAGGTCGGCCGAGGGCACGTCACCTTCGCCGGTGTGACAACGCGGCAGCAACGCCGCCAGGGCATCGAGCCGAGTCTGCGGTGAGAGACCCACGGATACGGCATCCTGGCGTACCTCCAGCGTCACCAGGCGAAACGACGTCGCGCCGCGTTCCGTGCTGCCACCATCCGCCATATGGCCGCGCCCGGTGAAAGGCAGCCCCAGGGGCTCGACATGCATGATGCCATCCTGCAACGCCAGCCTGGCACCACGGCTCAGCCCTTCGCCGAGCGAAGACGCCAGGGTCTCGCGACAGACCTGATCATCGACGGCCAGCAACATCATGTCCCCGGGCCCTGGCTGCCAGCAGGCCACGTCCAGCACCGGCTCACCGGAACGCGCCGCCAGTCGCAACAGCAGGGTGGAAAGCGTCGGCACCACCTCCGCCAGCGTCAGGCGGCTTGCCACCACACGGCAGCCCTCGGCCAGCGTGTAACCGGCGGGGGCCGCAAGCAGCGATAGTGGGGGTAGCTGCCCCGCCTCCTCCGGCAGCAAGGGCTCCAGCCCGCTGTCGAATGCCTCGACCAGGCGCTGCTCGGCCGCGGCATCGGCGACTCGCAGTGCCCAGGCTCGGCCAGCATGGCGAAGCTTCCATGTGGCCGGCTCGGCATCGGCGGTCACGTCTGCCCGTACCGGCTCGCCCCGATCAGAGGCGCCCCGCACAGTCGCTTCTGTCTGGCAGAGCAGCCCATCACGACACCACTCCCCCAGGGTTTCCCACACCTGGTGGCGCAGCGCCCCGGGCGCGAGCGGCTCGGTACTGGCCGCCCACAAGGCCTCGGCGATGGCATCGGGGTCGAGCCCTTCGGTCGCCAGCAGCCAGATCAGCGCCGCGGCATCATTGGGACGATAGAGCCTTCCGGTGTCGGCGGCGTAAAGTGCCAGGCTATCGGCCTCATGCAGTTCGGTGACCCGGCGTCGCGCCAGGCGCGGGCGAGGCAGAGCGTACCCGACCAGCGCCTCGGCCAGCGTCATGTCCGCCAGCGAAGGCAGCGAAAAGAAGGGCAAATAACGTTCGGGGCTCACCGAGGGCAACAGGCGCTTGAAACCACCGGCCCGTGATTCTTCGGCACGGGCCTCGGCAAGCAGTGCCGATGCCGAGTCGTCTCCCGGCTCCGGCGCAGACTCACCGGTAATATCCACCAACCGCAACATGTCACGCACCAGCTCCCCCTTGATACGCTCCTCGACGATGCCGCCATCCTCCGGCGCCGCGCAGGTGTCCAGCGACGGGCTGAGATTGCACTCCAGTATCCACGGCTTGAGGTCGTCATCGATCATGCAGTCGATACCCAGCAGCTCGTAGCCGCCGCGCGGATCGCCACCCGCCTCGGCGGTGCGAGCGCGCAGGGCATCCACGCCGGAGATCACCGTCAGCGCCACCAGGTCCTCGATCCTCGCGAAGAGGGCATCGTCGTCGTGGCCCTGGTCACGCAACCAGGCGCGATAACGCTCGAGATCGATAAACTCCACCGGCACCTCGACACGAGTGTTCAGGGCGTTGATATCGGGGTTGGTGAGCTGGCTGTAGGGGTTATCGGCGTCATCGGGATCCCATGGCTCGGAGGCCAGCTTGGTAAAGCCCTGGTGGTAGAGATAGAGCCTCAGTGGGGTCAGCGAGCTGATCAACACATAGAGCCGCAGCACATACTTGTGGCCGCGAAGGGTATGAGGGCGATCCAGATACGCCTGGACCAACCAGTTCGGGCTGACGGGTGCCTCGGCGGCGTCACGCAGCACCCTTATCCCCTTGCCCTTGGAGGCGTTGGTGGGCTTGAGAATCCAGCGCCTTTCCGGCGCCGCCAGGGCCGCCCGCTGCAGGGCATGGTAGTCCTGGGGCATCACCCAGGCAGGAGGGAAGAAGGTCAGGCGTGACAGCAGAGGGTGCCCCTCGCCCTCCTCGCCCACGCCCTCACCGACTCTCGCCTTCATGCGGGAAAGGCTCTCATGCAGACGACTCTTGATCGTCAGCGCGGCATTGCCGGGAAAGTGATTGAGCTTGCGGCGCGGCGATACGCGGCGAAACTGACCCGGCGCCGGCATGCCGGTAACCCAGGCGGCATCCCAGTGGGCCTCGTCTCCCTCTACCCACCCCTGGGCTTCCAGGGCTTCGCGAAAGAAGCGGTCCTGCGCGGCGGCCCGCTGGCCACTCAGCCAGAAGTACCGGGTCGTGGAATCCTGGGACATGCTCGAATCTCCTCTGCACCAGTCGGGAATCCTGGATAGCTGGTGACTGGGTCGTGGCGAATGGCGACTCCTTACAGGAATAGCAACTCATTCGTCGCCTGTCGCATTCATCAGTGGTGCGTTGGTGAAGGCTTGAGGCGCTCCATGCTCGGGTCAGCGACATGCGTAAAACGAGGACGATAGCCCGGCTGATATTCCTGTTTCGAATAAAAGTGTCGACAAGCATTCTTGGCGAGGGGGTGCCAGATCGTTGCAGCATGAAGGCATCTTCCTTCCCGACGACGAGGTACTCGCCATGCGGACTCGATTCCTGGTCACTGCCGGCACGCTGGTCCTGGCCGGGCACGCCCATGCCCAGCCTCCCTCCCCTCTGGTCGATGCCGAGTGGCTGAGCGACCAGCTGGGTAACGATGACCTGGTGGTACTGGACGTTCGCTCCAGCATCGACAACGGCGGCAACCGTGCCTCCTTCGAGAAGGCCCGCATTCCGGGCAGCCGCTACTCCAGCTATACCGACGCCGGCTGGCGCGAGAATCGCGACGGCGTCGCCGGCCTGATGCCCGACATCGAGACGCTCGAGACCCTGATCGGTGAGCTGGGTATCGACAATGATGACATCGTGGTGGTGGTGTCGGCCGGCACCGGCGCCACCGATTTCGGCAGTGCCGCACGGGTCTACTGGACCTTCAAGGCTCTGGGCCATGACGAGGTAACAGTACTCAACGGCGGCTTCGCCGGCTGGCAGGCCCAGGACTTCGAGGTCGCCAGCGGCGCCTATGACGCCCCCGAGGCAGCTACCTTCGAGGCCAGCCTTGAGGAAGAGCTACTGGCGACCACCGAGGAGGTGGAAGCGGCCATCGAAACCGGCGAGACGCTGGTGGATGCCCGTCCGGTGGACTTCTACACCGGCAAGACCCAATCGTCGGCGGCGCGTGCCCCCGGCACGATTCCCGGGGCCGTCAACCTGCCCCATCACGACGCCCTGGTCGAGCGCGACGGCGCCTACTACCTCGAACCCGAGCGGCTCAAGGCCAATATCGAGGCACTCGACCTGGACCCCGAGGCCCCCACCGTGGCCTTCTGCAACACCGGCCACTGGGCCGCCAGCGGCTGGTTCCAGCTCAGCGAGGTCGGCGGCTTCGACAACGCCGCCATGTACGACGGTTCCATGGCCGAGTGGACACAGGACGACGCTCGTCCGCTGCAGCTGGCCGAACGCGGCACTGTCACCGTTGGCGAAGCGGTCGAGTGACACCCCCGGAGGTCCCTCCTCCGAGGCCCTGAGGCCCCGCGGCGTGTACCGGCCACGGGGCCTCGGCGCCCACCGCTTAGCCGAGGCGTTCGGCCAGGGTCGCAAGGTCGCCGACGGTGAGGTCGGGGTCGATGCCCCAGGGATCGAACGGGGCCTCGGCGCTACGCCGCACCCAGGCCGCATGCAGGCCGGCATGGCGAGCGCCGATCACATCGAAGGGATTGCTGGAGACCAGCCAGGTGTCACCGGGCTCACTCTCGAGCCGATAGCGAAGATGGGCGTAGACGGCGGGGTCCGGCTTGAAGCGCTTGACCTCATCGGCGCTGATCACCGTCTCGAAATAGCGGCGAATGCCGGCCTGGTCCAGCAGCCCCTCCACCGCCTGCCCGGTACCGTTGGAGAAGGCCACACAGGTGACGCCGGCCTCACTGAGTCGCTGCAGGGCTCCGGCGACATCGGCAAAGGCCGGGAGCCTGGCGTAGGCCTGCATCAGATGGTCTAGGTCGGTCTCGGAGAACCCGACCTGCAGGGCTCGGTCGGTAAATACCAGGGCCTCTTCGGTACACTGACTGAAGGGGACATAGCCTCCCATCAGCCCTCGCCGGAAGCTGTACTCCAGCTGCTTGTCACGCCAGCGACGTGAAAATTCCGGCGCCAGCGCCATCTTGCCCAGGGCATCGAGACGCTGCTCCAGCTCGGTGAGCACTCCCAGGGTGTCAATCAGGGTGCCGTAGACGTCGAAGGCCAGGACCTGTGTCATAAGAAGCATTCCTTCACTGCGGGACGATGCCCCGAGGGTGTGCCTGCTCGGCCCACAAGGCAAGCCCCGGCTTCGGCAATGCCATCAACGACATCGCCGCGGGACAGGCCCGCGGCGATGAGATGGCTCTAGTGAGCTCAGATATCAAAGGTGGCGTCAGGCAACCGGTGCCGCCACTGTCTTGAGCGCCCCCTCGCGCACCAGCTCATCGGTGACCCGGTCCACCGCACGACGCGCGCGGGCAACGATCTCGTCGACCTGCTCACGATTGACGATCAGCGGCGGTGCAAAGCCCAGGATATCGCCCTGGGGCATGGCGCGGGCGATCAGGTTTTCGTCGAGCGCCGCCGCGGAAATGCGTGGGCCCACCTTGAGCGCCGGGTCGAAGTGCTGGCGCGTCTCCGGGTCGGCAGAGAACTCCAGTGCCGCCAGCATGCCCACGCCACGCACATCGCCCACGATGGGGTGGTCGGCGAAGGCATCCGCCATGGCCTGCTGCAGATAGGCGCCGGTCTCGGCGGCATTCTCGGCCAGCTTCTCGCGGGCGATGATCTCGAGGTTGGCCAGCGCCGCGGCACAGCCCAGGGCATGACCGGAGTAGGTCCAGCCGTGACCGATGGGGCCGTATTCACCGGTGCCCTGCTCGAGCACCCGCCACACACGATCCCCGACGATCACCCCGGAGAGCGGCTGGTAGGCGCTGGTCAGGCCCTTGGCCACGGTCATCAGATCGGGCTTGATCCCGTAGTGATGGCTGCCGAAGTCGGCGCCGATGCGCCCGAAGCCACACACGACCTCGTCGGCGATCAGCAGCACATCGTAGCGGGTCAACACCGCCTGGATCGCCTCCCAGTAGCCCGCCGGCGGCGGCACGATGCCACCGGTACCGAGCACCGGCTCGCCGATAAAGGCCGCCACGGTATCGGGGCCCTCGGCCAGGATCATCGCCTCGAGCTTCTCCGCGCAGTGGGCCGAAAATTCCCGCTCGCTCATGCCCTGCTGCTCGGCGCCGCGATGATAGTAGTAAGGCGCCTCGGTATGCAGGATACCCTCGAGCGGCAGGTCGAACTGGTCGTGGAACGCCTTGAGGCCGGTCAGCGACCCGGTGGCCAGGCCCGAACCGTGATAGCCACGCTGGCGCGAGATCACCTTCTTCTTGTGGGGGCGCCCCAGCACATTGTTGTAGTAACGCACGATCTTGAGCTGGGTCTCGTTGGCATCACTGCCGCCCAGGCCATAATAGACCTTGGACATGCCGGGTCCGGCGAGCTCGATGATCTTCTCGGAGAGGGCGATCTGCGGCTCGTTGGAGTGCCCCACATAGGTGTGGTAGTAGGAAAGCTCCAGGGCCTGCTGGTAGATCGCCTCGGCCACCTCGGTGCGTCCATAGCCGATATTGACGCAATAGAGCCCGGCGAAGCCATCGATAAACTCACGCCCGTCCTTGTCCCGGATGGTGATGCCCTGCCCGCCGGTGATCACCCGGCCCGGGGCATCGCCATTGGCGAAGTCGCGCAGGTGGGAAGAGGCGTGGAAGGTTACCTTGCGGTCGCGGTCGATCAGGTCCTGGTGCTGCTGGTTCATCATGTTCTCTCTTGTATCAAGCTCCCCGGCGTTCCGCCGGGGAGGATATTTATCGATTTCACATACAGGAGGGTATCGCCGTCATGCACCATCCCGGTGCTATCCCGGCGCCACCTCGAAAGCTAGCTGCCGGACACGGAGCCCAGGGCGCCGAGGCAGTAATACTTGGTATCGAGATACTCATCGATGCCGGTTACGCCACCCTCGCGGCCCAGCCCCGATTGCTTGACGCCACCGAAGGGCACCGGCGGGCCGGTCATCTTCACCGAGTTCACCGACACCATGCCGTACTCCAGGGCACGCATCAGCTTCCAGATGCGGCGAATATCGTGGGTATAGATATAGGCCGCCAGGCCGTACTCGGTGTCGTTGGCCATCTCGATCACCTGGTCGTCATCGGCATAGGCCGTTATCCCGGCCACCGGAGCGAAGGTCTCTTCGTTCCAGACCTTCATGTCACGGGTCACCCCGGTGAGCAGTACCGGCATGAAGAAGTTTTCGCCCGGCGCCTCGCGCTGGTCACCGGCCACCAGGGTGGCGCCCTTGGCCACGGCGTCGTCGACGATGACGGCGGCCTTCTCGACGGCCTGACGATGGATCAGCGGCCCCAGGTCCACCTCGCTCTCCAGGCCGTTGCCCACGGTCAATGCCGCCATGCGCTCGGCGAAGTGCTCGACGAATTCATCATGAATCGACTCATGTACCAGGATGCGGTCGGCGGCAAGGCAGTCCTGGCCGGCGGTCTGGAACTTGGCCGCCACCGCGGCGAGCGCCGCCTCACGCGGGTCCATATCGGGGCCGACGATAAAGGGCGCATTGCCCCCCAGCTCCAGCGACACTCGCTTGACGGTATTGGCGCTCTGCTCCAGGAGCAGGCGACCGACCCGGGTGGAGCCGGTAAAGGAGACCGCCTTGACCCGCTCCTCGGCGCACAGGACCTTCGAGACCTCGGCGGGCTCGCCCAGCACCACGTTGAACACCCCGGCCGGGATACCCGCGCGCTCGGCGAGTTCCGCCAGCGCCAGCGCCGAGAACGGCGTCTCGCCGGCGGGCTTGACGATCACCGTGCAGCCGGCGGCCATGGCGGCAGCGGCCTTGCGGGTGATCATCGCCAGCGGAAAGTTCCAGGGCGTGATCAGAGCGGCAATGCCCACCGGCTCCTTGAGAGTTCCCAGGGTCGCATTGGGGATATGGCTGGGGATGGTCTCGCCGAAGGTCCGCTTGCCCTCCTCGGCGAACCAGCGCACGAAGCTGGCCCCGTATTCCACCTCGCCGCGGGCGTCGGGCAATGGCTTGCCCTGCTCCAGGGTCATGAGAGTCGCCAGGTCTTCGCGGTTGGCCTGCAGCAGGTCATACCAGGCCAGCAGGCGCTCGCAGCGCTCATCGACGCGCAGCGCACGCCAGTGCACAAAGGCGGCTTCCGCGGCGTCCACGGTCGCACTGATCTGCTCGGCCTCGAGCCAGGGAATATGACCGATCACCTCGCCGGTGGCGGGGTCCTGAACGGCCTCTTCACGGCCGCCATCGCCGTGGGTCCACTTGCCATCGACATAGGCGTACTGCCGGAACAGACGCGGATCATCGAGCATGGTGGACAGTGTCCTGGACAGCTTCATATTCATGCGGCACCTCCCCTGATGCCCCGGTGTATGTCGGCGCCGGCGATAGCTAACTCAAATGCCGGCGTGGTTCCGGGCGCCTGAGTAAGCACAGGCGCGGCTTCGGGCGCCTAAGAAAACAGGCGCGGCTTCGGGCGCCTAAGAAAACAGGCGCGGCTTCGGGCGCCGAGAAAGCATCGAAACGGCCGAGCCGCCCGTTGATACCCGGTGCGGCTCGATAGGCTTATGGTAGGGGAGAAGCCCGGTCGAGAGTTTTTGTTAGCCGCCGGGGAAGATGCGGCTTTTTTTGTCTCGAGCGGGGAAAGTGCGGTTTTTTCTGCCTGCCCTCAGTCGACGAAATCGTCGCGTGAGAAGCCGCCCTTCGGATGCTTGACCGTCTTGGTGACGATATAGGTGAAGTAGCGTTCGATGCCGACATCCGAGGTCAGCCAGGTATCGATCAGGCGCTGATAGGCATCGATGGAGTCGGCCTCGACCTTGATCAGGTAGTCGACGCCTCCCCCCACCGCCACGCACTCGGTAACCTCCGGCGTGGTATGCACCAGGGCCTCGAAGCGGGCGAAGCTCTCGGCGTTGTGGGCCTTTAGCTCGATCTGCACCCACACCGGGGTGCGCTTCACCAGCACAGAGGGGGCCAGGCGGGCGCCATAGCCCGTGATGATACCGGCCTTCTCCAGGCGCCGGACGCGCTCCCAGCAGGGGCTGACCGAGAGATTGATCGCCTCGGCCAGCCGGGACTTGGTGATGCGCCCATCCTGGGAAAGGATCTCGAGAATCTTCAGGTCGTAGCGGTCGAGTTTCATCGCGATGTCCGCCGCCTCACTTCAAGGAGTCGACGATATCGGCGATGACCGCAATGGTGTCGCCCATATTGACCAGCGCCGGATGGCGTCGCGCCGCCAGCACCCCGCTACGCTCGGCACGATACGCCACCGGCGCGGCGCCTGTGCGCGTCATATCGTAGACCCGGGCCACCACGTCGCCCTTCTCGACCCCCTCGCCCAGGGCGAAACACAGCTCCAGCACCCCGCTGTGCTCGCTCTGCACATAACAGCTGGCATCGGGCATATCGAGATAGACCTGGGGCTCGGCAGGCATTTCCACCTCTCCCTCCATCAGGCCATAGTGGATCAGGAAGTTGCGCACGCCACGCTCGGTGACCGCCATGCTCTCGGGAGTGGAGGTGCCACCACCGCCCAGCTCGGTGGCCACGAAGATCTTGCCCTGGCTCTCCACCGCGGTATCGAACAGCGCGGCGGCATCGAGCTCGAACATGATCATGGCATACGGCGCACCGAAGGCCTTGGCACCCTCCAGCGCCTGGCGTTGCTGCTCGGGGTCATCGAGCACGTGGGAGGCACCGAAGGGAATGATGTCCAGGGTCCGCCCGCCGGAGTGCAGGTCCAGCACCACATCACACATCGGCACCATCACCCGGGTGAAGTAGTCGGCAATCTTCTCGGTCACGCTGCCGTCGGGGTCGCCGGGGAAGCTACGGTTGAGGTTGCCGCCGTCGAGGCCGGAGGTACGCTTGCCGGCCATCACCGCCGGCTGATTCATGCACGGCACGATGATCACTCGACCGCGGACGTCCTCGGCCTTGAGCTCACTCGACAGCTTGAGCAGCGAGGTGATGCCCTCGTATTCATCGCCGTGGTTGCCGCCGGTAATCAGCGCCGTGGGGCCCTCGCCATTGCTGACCACGGTAATCGGGATCATCACCGCCCCCCAGGCGGAGTCATCCACCGAGATGGGCAGCTTGAGGAAGCCATGCTGGACGCCCTCGGCATCGAAATCGACGGTGGCACTGATGGGGCTGGGACGCTTGGTCATTATCTGAGACTCCTTGCTTTCTCACGGCAGGCGACACCACTGCCGCTGCGCCGCTCGGGGCTGATCCGGCAGCAAGCCTACGAGGAGGCGCTGTAAACCCATCCCTGGGCGCAACCGACGCCCTGCGTCGCTCCCGCATCCTGCGCCGCTTACAGGGCCGGTGCTGGCCATCCTTGGCCAGCCCGTTCGGAGCAGTGCTCCTCACCCCTGGCGTAGGACCTCCTCTACGGCTTACTCCTGGCGCCCCTCGCTAATCGTTAGGGGTTGTTCGACTCGTACTCACTCAGCGTACAAATAATTGGCGCGGGAAGTTGGCCAGGGGCTCGCAGCCGGTCTCGGTGATCAGGATACTCTCGGTGATCTCCAGGCCCCAGTCGTCCTCCCAGAGGCCGGGCATGAAGTGGAAGGTCATGCCCGGTTGCAGGATGGTCTCGTCGGAGGGGCGCAGACTCATGGTACGCTCGCCCCAGTCCGGCGGATAGCTGATGCCGATGGGATAGCCGCACCGCGCCCCGCCACGGTCGAAACCATACTTGTCCATGGCCGCGCCCAATGCCATGGCGATATCCGCGGTACGATTACCGGGCCTGGCCACCTCGAGGCCGCCCTCGATGCCCTCCAGCAGCGCCGACTCCGCGCGCACGAACTCCCGAGGCGGCTTGCCGAGGAAGACCGTGCGCGACATCGGCGCATGATAACGCTTGTAGACCCCCGCGATCTCGAAGAAGGTGCCCTCGCCCTTGCGAAACGGCGTATCGTCCCAGGTCAGGTGGGGTGCGGCGGCATCCTTGCCGGTGGGCAGCATCGGCACGATAGCGGGGTAGTCGCCGCCGAACACCCGGCCCTTCTCGTCGCTCCAGCCCTCGATGGCGACGCGGTAGATCTCCGAGACCAGCTTGCTCTTGGGCAATCCGGGCTCGATCACCTCGAGGATACGCGAGTGCATGCCCTCGACGATCTTCGCCGCCACCCGCATGTACTCGACCTCCTGGTGCGACTTGATAGCACGACACCAGTTGACCAGGCCGTTGGCATCCATGAAGCGGGCGTGGGGCAGCTCGCGAAGCAGGCTCTGATAGGCCTTGGCGGAGAAGTAATAGTTATCCATCTCCATGCCCACCACCCCCTCGTGCCAGCCGCGATCGGGCATGATCGACTGGGCCAGGTACTCCATGGGATGCATGTCGGGGTTCTGGACGTAGTAGTCCGGATAGTAGGTGATGTTATCCGGATCGATCCAACAGGTGCGCAATGCACCATTGGCATCCATGCGGCGCCCGTACCATACCGGCTCGCCCTCCAGGCCGACCAGCACGCACTGGTGCACATAGAACGACCACCCATCATAGCCGGTCAGCCAGGCCATGTTGGAGGGGTCACTGACGATCATCACATCGATGCCCCGACTGGCCATCTCGGCGCGCACCTTCCACAGTCGGGTGGCATATTCCTCACGAGTGAAGGGGAGGTTTACCTGGGTCATTGGGCCACTCGCCAAAGCAACATCAAGAAAATCGGCCCACTCGACGCGAGAAGGCCGGGCCAGGGTCACGATCACTGACCATATGCCTGAACGGAACTGAGGCCGTTCAGTCGCACCAGGCAGTGGTAGAGCCCCCCATAGCATGGAGGTTACTGCCTACCCACGGTAGCTGGTCAAGCATTTCATGATGGAAATATTTCCCCCCGCTCACGGACTTGTCCAAGCCCTCCTGAGGCGGGATGATAAAACCCTCATGCCCCCCCCCCTATCACGACGCCTCTGTCACGACGCCCGGGAGCCAAGATCAAGATGAAGGTACTGGTCCATCACGACGATGCCGAACACTGGCAGGAAGCCCTCGCCTCGCGCCTCCCCGAGGCCGAGGTCCTTACCAGCGCGGCGCCGGCAGACAAGCGTCGCCAGGCCGACTATCTGGCCGTGTGGAAGCCGCCGGAATCACTGCTGAGAGAGCCCGAGGCACTCAAGGGCATCATCAACCTGGGCGCCGGCGTCGATGCCCTGCTGAACAATCCCGGACTGCCCGCCGGCGTGCCCATCGTCAAGCTGCGCGATGCCGGCATGGCCGTGCCAATCGGCGACTACGTGCGTTATGGCCTGCTGCACTTCCAGCGAGACTTCGACCGCTACCGCCGTCAACAGCGTAGGCGAGAGTGGCGTGAACACGCCATGACAGACAAGGGCGACTGGCCGGTGGGCGTGCTGGGCCTGGGCGCCATCGGAGCAAGAGTGGCCACGATGATCGCCGCCGACGGCTTCCCGACACACGGCTGGAGTCGGTCTCCCAAACGCATCGACGGCGTCACCTGCCACCACGGCGATAACGGCCTGGCCGCCTTGCTGGGCCGAGTGAAGAGCCTGGTGCTCCTGTTACCCGACACCCCGGCCACCCGGCATATCATCAACGGTGAGACCCTCTCTCTGCTGCCCGAGGGCGCCAGCCTCGTCAATCCGGGGCGTGGCAGCCTGATCGACGAGGCGGCCCTGCTCGATGCCCTGGACGACGGTGAGGCCGAAGGCCGGCTGCGTGGCGCCATTCTCGATGCCTTTCCCGAGGAACCCCTACCCGAGGCGAGCCCGCTATGGAGCCATCCGCGAGTCTGGGTGACGCCTCATATGGCCGGGCCGACACCGCTGGGGGAGGCGCTGGATCAGGTGGCCGCGGCGCTGCGGGCCCTCGAAGCCGGCGAGCCCCTGGACACGGTGGACCCCGAGGCCGGTTATTGAGATGCCCGCCAGGCCGCTTTCCCCGCTGGGGTTGTGCCCTGGCGACACGAGCCCCAATTCAGTGGATACGCTGCAAGAAAGCCCACCACCGGCTGCATCGGCGATACCATTGCACTGCGCGACGAGCCCGGCATCGAAGGCGAGGCCCTGCTGCGCCCCATGGTGCGCGGCGGTCAGCTGGTCGAGGAAGAAATGGCCCTGGCCGAGGGGGCTCGTGAGCGAGTCACCGACAGCCTGGCCCGCCTTCCCGAGGCGCTGAAACGCCTGGAGGCGGGCCACGGCGACTACCCGGTTGAGCTCTCTCCGGCCCTGGAGTGCCTGCGCTCGACCACCCGAAACGCCATCTGACAATGCCATCTGACAATGCCATCGGCCATCTGGCATCTGGGCGTCATGGGGGAACTTCGGGACCCGCAGCGACCTCTTATATTACGGGCCCTGCGGGCCCTTCCTGTTTTCATGATGGAGAGTTGTCATGCCCAAGGTTGTCATGCCCAAGAGAGCCACACGGTGGTCACGACCCGGTGGCATGATGGCCGGTCTCGCCCCCTGGCTATTCGCCTGCCTCCCGCTGATATCCCTGGCCGATGCGCCGGTGCCCTCGGACCCCGGCCCTTCCAGCGTCGAGGACCGAGACGCCGCCACCTCGGCTGCCCCACACCCCTTCATCGCGCGCTACCGTCTCAAGGTCGAGGGGTGGCCGGCCGCCTATATCGAGCACCGGCTCAGTCGGGACGGTGACTACTGGGAAAGCCTGATGGAAACCGACATCCGCGTCGCCCGGGGTAGTGAACGCAGCCGCTTCCTGTTGCAGGACGAGGGCATACAGTCGCTGTTCTACGCCAGCGGCTACTCGCTGATGGGCGTTGGCGACAGTTACCAGCTCGACGCCGAGCCTCTCGAGGCGCTGCCTGACCGCCAGACGGCACTCTTCGCCTTTTCCCGGCGCATCATCAACGGCGACTGCATCGCCGAGACCTGCGCCATTCACTACCTGGACCACAAGGGCCGCGAGGAGCTCCTCAAGGCCCGGGCCCAGGGACGTTCACGCGTCACCCTGCCCGCCGGTACCTTCCCGGCGCTGACGGCAGAAGCCTGGGAGGCCGACAAGCCGGACCGCCGGCTGCTGTTCCGCTTCCACCCCGAGGTACCGGGCCTGTTGCTCTCGGTCGACTATCAGCGTGACGGCAAGCGCCACAGTCATTTAGTGCTCAGCGAACTGACCGCTCAGGAGTAGCCCGCCGCTTGGGAACGCCCCGGGCGCCTGCTACTCAGGAGTCGCCTCGCCGCTTGGGAACGCCCCGGCCGCCTGCTACTCAGGAATAGCCCGCCGCTTGGGAACGCCCCGGCCGCCTGCTACTCAGGAATAGCCCGCCGCTTGGGAGCGCCCCGGGCGCCTGCTACTCAGGAGTCGCCTCGCCGCTTGGGAACGCCTCGGGCGCCTGCTAGAGTAACCGCTTTTTGCCGTGTCGCCTCCCGGCGGCCACAGAGAAGGGAGCCTCCATGCTGAGCGGCCTGCTGATCGTACTGCTGCCCCTGGTGCTGGGTTATCTGATACCGGTACGTCATGCTGCCGTGCTGACGGCGATCAATCGGGGAGTCAATGCCTCGGTCTACGTGATCCTGCTGCTGATGGGATTCAGCCTGGCCGGCCTCGACAACCTCGCCGGACAGCTGTCGCGCATGGGCGGACAGGCACTCATGCTGTTCGTGGTGACCTCGGCCTGTAACCTCGCCGGACTCTGGTGGCTATCTCGTCGCCTGGGACTCACCGCTGACCCCGCTCGCGTGGTACCCGGCGCCCCCACCAGCAAGCTCGCCGCCATGGCCGGCTCGCTGGCACTGGTCGGCGTGGTCGTGCTTGGCGTCGCGCTGGGGCTGGCCGCCGGCCAGCTGGCGGCCACATCGCTCCATGCAGGGGCCGAGACCCTGGCCGAATGGGTGCTCTATATCCTGCTGGCGCTGATCGGCTGCCAGCTACGCAACTCCGGCATGCCGTTGCGCCAGATTCTGCTCAACCATCACGGCCTGGCCATCGCCCTCACCCTGGCGGCCACCTCACTGATCGGTGGCCTGATCGCCGCCCCGTTGCTCGAACTGCGCTGGAACGAGGGGCTGGCCATGGCCGCCGGCTTCGGCTGGTACTCGCTTTCCGGCATCCTGGTAGGCGACACCCTGGGACCGGCGCTGGGCGGCGTGGCCTTTTTCAACGACCTCACCCGCGAGCTGGTCGCCTTCGTGCTGATCCCCCTGGTGATCCGCCGGCATGCGGCGCTGGCCATCGGCTACGGCGGGGCCACCTCCATGGACTTCACCCTGCCGGTGATCCAGCAGCATGGCGGGATCGCCTGCGTGCCGGTAGCCGTGGTCTCGGGCTTTCTGCTCTCACTGCTGTCGCCACCGCTGATCCTCTTCCTGCTGACACTATGAGTCGCGTCTTGCACACCACTTGCACATTAGGTGTCAATTGACGCCATCTCCCGAGCCCATACTGTCGACTCATACTGACCGTGGCGAGACGACCATGCGCCTGACCCTGCCTCGCCCCGCCATCTCACGGCTGGGCATCAAGCTGTTTGCGGTAATTCTGGTGGTGAATGTCGCCATCTCCGGCCTGGTGTTCCTGGCGGTATCGAGAAGCCTCGACCAGGGCTTCATCGACTATCTCGACAAGACCCAGACTCAGCGTGCCGAGACCCTCGTCGAGGGCCTCGCCGATGAGTGGTCGCGACGGGGCGACTGGCAGTGGCTGCGTGCCTCGCCCCGTGCCTGGCATCGCCTGGTCCGCCAACAGCTGTGGCCCGGCGCCGGCCCGGCACCGATCAGCATCGAACACCAGCTCGGCGACCCGCGGGACTTCGTGCTTCACGATGCCGAGGGGCTTCCCGTCATCGGCCTGCCACCGGACGATGACGAGGAGGCCGCCACGCTTCGCTGGCTACCCATCGAGCACCAGGGTCAGCGCGTCGGCACCCTCGGCTACCGCCCGCCGGAGCAGCTGATGGCACGCATGGAACACGTCTTCCTGACTCGGCAGCAACGCAACCTGAGCATCATCATCGGCGCCCTGGGCCTGGCCTCCCTGCTGCTGGCCGGCGGCCTCTCCTGGTGGCTGGGGCGGCGCACCCGCGGCATGGCCCTAGCCACCCTGCGCCTCACCGAAGGCGACTACGGGACTCGCCTGCCGGAGCGCGGCCGGGATGAACTGTCACGGCTCTCCCGCGACTTCAACGTGCTCGCCGCCACCCTGGAAGCCAGCCGCGAGGCCCGCAGCCGCTGGGTCTCGGATATTGCACACGAGCTGCGCACCCCGCTGGCGGTGCTGCGCGGCGAAATCGAGGCGATGCATGACGGCATTCGCCCCCTGAATCACGAGAGCCTGGACTCGCTCTCCCAGGAGGTGAAGCAGCTCGAGCGGCTGGTGGCCGACCTGCGGCTGCTTTCTCAGAGCGACGCCGGGGCCCTGGAGGTCCAGCTGGCGCCCCTGAATGTTGCCGATAGCCTGCGTCAGCGCCTCGACGGGGCCAGCGGCTGGTTGGAAGATAGCGACCTTTCCCTGGAGTGCCGCATTCCCGACGCGGCCTGGATTCGTGGTGACGCCAGCCGCCTGAGGCAGCTATGGAGCATCCTGCTGGACAATACCTGCGCCTATACTCACCCCCCGGGCCGGCTGCGCGTCGACCTGGAGAACGCTGCCGACGGCATCCGGATTCGGTGGGATGACTCCGCGCCGGGCGTCCCGCCCGCCCAGCTGGCACGGCTCACCGAGCGGCTCTATCGGGTCGAGGGGTCACGCAACCGGGCCAGCGGTGGCAGCGGCCTGGGACTCTCCATCGCCACCGCTCTGGTCAAGGCCCACGGCGGCGACATGACCGCTGCCGCTTCACCACTGGGTGGGTTACGCTGGACGCTACGCTTCCCGCCCTTCGATGACGCCACGCTCAAGGAGGAGATCGAATGACACAGGCCGAACATCCCCCACGGATCCTGATCGTCGAGGACGAACCCAAGATCGCCCGACTGGTGGCCGACTACCTGGCCGGCAGCGGCTTCGAGCCCCATCACCTGGATCACGGGGACAGCGTGCTGTCATGGCTGGAGGAGACGCGTCGGGCCGATGAGGGACCCGCCCTGGTGCTGCTCGACCTCATGCTGCCCGGCACCGATGGCCTGACCCTGTGCCGCGAGATACGCCAGCGATGGCCGGCCCTGCCGGTGATCATGCTGACCGCACGCGTCGAGGAGGTGGACCGCCTGCTGGGGCTCGAGCTGGGTGCCGACGACTATATCTGCAAACCGTTCAGCCCCCGAGAGGTAGTCGCCAGGGTCAAGGCGGTGCTGCGCCGCAGTCAGCTGGCCCGGGAGCCCGACGCTATCGGCAGTGACCTGGTGCTCGATGAGGAGGGCTGGCGAGCCCTGGCCGATGGTCATGACCTCGCGCTTACCGCCGTGGAGTTCAAGCTGCTCAAGGTGATGATGCATGCCCCGGGGCGGATCTTTTCCCGGGAACAGTTGATGGACCATATGTACCGTGATCATCGCATCGTCTCCGAGCGCACCGTCGACAGCCACGTCAAGAAACTGCGCCGAAAAATCGCCGAGACATGGCCGGAGAGAGAGGTGATCCGCTCCGTCTACGGGGTCGGCTACAAGTACCAGCCTGAGGAGTGATCTGCACCACCTTTGCACCTTCGCTGCATGGCGCTTGCACAGCACCGGTGCATAGTCGTCAGGGTCAACCCAGGATAAACAGGAACTGTCTCATGAAGACTCGATTCTCTCGCAAGATCTTCGCTCCCGCCCTGCTCGCCATGGCCATCGCCCCGTTGGCACTCCAGGCCGTCGCCGCGCCCGATGACGGCGAGTGTGCCGAGAACCGCCCGCATCACCAGGAGATCAGTCCCCAACATCACGCCGAGAAGCGTGCGGCACTTTACGAGCGCGCCGGCCTCGACGCCGAGACACGCGAGGCACTGGACAATGCCTACCGCGAGCATGGCGAGGCCATGATGGAGTTGCGCGACGAGCATCGCGAACGCCTCGACACATTGCTCAGCGATGATCAGCAGGCCGCCCTCGACGAGGCGCGCCATGCCATGGGCGAGAGGCATCACAGCGGCAGGCACCCGCATCCCGCCGAGGACCTGCAGCAACGCATGACCGAGATGGTCGACGGCTGGGACCTCTCCGACGAGGACCGTGAGGCCCTGGGCGACCTCCGCCGGGAACACTACGCCGGTATGGCCGAACTTCGCGATCGCGACTTCGACTCCCGTGAAGAGCGTCGCGAGGCCCATCAGGCCCTGCGCGACGAGCACCGGGAGGCGCTGGGCGAGCTGCTGAGCGAAGAGCAGATCGAGGAAATGCAACGGGTCGCCCGCCAGGCCTTCGACAGAGACGGGGGCCACGGCCACCGTCCTGGCAACGCCAAGGACTGATACGCCAGGCTGACTCAGCCGCTGTCACGCAAGAGGCCGGGGACTCCCGGCCTCTTGCGTTGTACCATGGATACCGATCCACATGCACAAGGGCTCGGACACAACCATGAAGACTGATCGCAACCATCAGGGGCTGGCCTTCAAGGTGGCGCTGGCCGGAAGCATTCTCGCCATCCTGGCGGCACTCTCCATAGCCGGGTCTGGCCCGGCCTATCGCCTGGACCTGCTGACGCTGGGGAATGCCTTCACCCTGCTTCGCTATGGCGTCTTCGTCGCCCTCGGCGCCGCCGGACTGGGCCTGATGGCCCTGCTGATTGCCGTCATCACTCGCCGCCCCCTGCCCGCCCTGCTCGGCAGCCTGGCGATACTGGCCGGCGGCGCCCTGGCCGCCGGACCCTGGCTGCAGCTTCAGCAGGCCCAGGAGGTACCGCCCATCCATGACATCACCACCGACATGCAGAGTCCGCCCGCCTTCGAGGCCCTGGCCGATGCCCGCAAGGCCGCACCCAACGCCCTGGACTACCCCGGCGAGGCAACCGCTCAACAGCAGCGAGAGGCCTATCCGGCGATCCAGCCACTGGTGGTCAGTGCGCCTCTCGAGACGGTGCGAGGCGCCGCAGAGGCCGTGGCAAAGGACGCCGACTGGAAGATTGCCGCACTCGATGACACCCGCATCGAGGCGACCGCCACCACCCGCTGGTTCGGCTTCAAGGATGATGTGGTGATCCGCCTGACCGACGCGGATGGCGGTACACGCGTCGATATGCGCTCCGCCTCTCGGCTGGGCGCCAGCGATGTCGGCACCAACGCGGCGCGCATCCAGGGCTTTATGGAAGACCTGGTACGACGCCTGGAGTCAGCTGGCTAACCGGCGTTGGCTCGCCCCGGCGGACCCCTGAAATGACCACGGACTCTCCGTCAGGAGAGCCCGTGGTCAATGACGAAGGGGGTTGCGCCCTTCACTGCCAGACTATTGGCATGATCCGCAGCAAACGCCATCTTCTCCATGCTTCGGCTTCTTCTCGGTAGTATCGGTGGCTGAGTCGACCGCCGCCTGTTTTGCCTCAACGGGCTCATGTGTCTGTACCACCGGCTTTTCGGCACTATCTTTCTTGAATAGATTCTTGAGCAGTCCCATCGAGATGACCTCGCAGCAGCATTAAGATTCATTACACATGCATCTTATTTCGACCCGAGCATGCCGTCAATGCCATGCGCCGCCTGGCCGAGGAATATCGATCTGCTGTGCTTATCGACCGCCGAGCCCCGGATGCCTCTCAGTCGACGGTCGACGATCCTGCTCGGGTTCGCCGGTCGGCCGACCCGACACTGCCGGGCCGGCCGAAACGCCTTAGTCGAAGGTGGCGCAGACGTCGGTCTGCTCCTGGGGCCGGTGGGTGTCTTCATGGGTCAACGCCTCGCCGGTCGTGTCCAGCGAGACATTCCACTGATGGTCGGTGCCCTTGGGATCACAGACACCTTCGCTGCCGCCGCCGAAGTTGGAGTCGATCCAGTAGTGCACCGCGTAGCTGCCGTCCTCCTTCAGCACGCCGGGAAAGTCGAACGCGAAGGCCGGTGCCTCATCGGCGGAGACGGTGCCGGACTGCGTGGCGGCCACATCGCCGGAATCGGCATCGACAACGGCCACATGGATCTCCTGACCACCATGCGCGCCATTGAAGCTACCATCCCCCTTGAAGGTGAGGTCATGGCCGTCGGCGGCCAGGGCCAAGGGAGCGGTGAACAGCAGAGAGAACAACAGGTACCGCAGCGGCGTCGTGCCGGGTAGGATTGACGTTGTCATTTCGCACCTCTTGAACATATTCAGATGGGCGATCGGGTCCGATGGACCTACGCCCAGCGTAGACCATCCTCGACCCATCGGGCCTCCAGACCCGGCCACGCCCTCGGCGAAGCTCACGCCATCACTGAATCACACCAAGTACATACTGACAGGATACTCCCTGATGCCACGACTTCGCCCCCGGCTCTCCCGCCTGCTGGCCCCTGCCATGGTTCCCCTGCTCCTTGCCGGCTGCGGCAACGACAATGAAGTGGGCGATGTCTCACTGGGCCTGTTCACTACCAAGGACATCAAGATCGAGAGCCTCTCGGATCCCAAGATCCCCGGGGTGACCTGCCACCTCAGCAATGTCGAGGCCGATCTGGACTTGGCCGATCCTTCCGACAGCAGCCTCGCCTGCCGCCAGACCGGCCCCATCACCCCGGCCATGCTGACCGATATCGACGCCTCGGCGAGCGGTGAACTACTCTACCGCCGCTCCAAGAGCGTACTGTTCAAGAGCCTCAAGGTGCGCCGCATCTTCGATGCCGACAACCAGACGCTGCTGTATCTGATCTACAGCACCAAAGAGAGCAGCGGCAGCTTCAAGCATGCCCTGAGCAGCGTGCCACTCTGGAATACCCAGGCCTGGCAGACGTCCGCCGGCGAGTAAGGCAAGAGGCGTGGCCGGCAGGGAGACCAGGAGAGAAGCCGCCCGGGCCGAATCGGCCGACCGGGATGCCACGCCAGAGGCCTTGCGGCACCGCAACATAAAAGCGTAACGTAATAGCCTCGCTCTATTAAAAGCCAAGGAGTTGCCATGTCCCGCTCCTCCGACGATGACGCCGGCTATCGGGTTCCGCTTCCCGGCAGCGCCCTGGTGGCCGCCTGGCGCCAGGGGTACGGCCTGGCCGAGCTGCGTCGCGACCTGCTCGCCGGCCTGACCATCGGCATCGTCGCCGTACCGCTCTCCATGGCGCTGGCCATCGCCACCGGCGTGCCGCCCCAGCATGGCCTCTATACCGCCATTGTTGCCGGTGCGATCATCGCGCTGACCGGCGGCTCACGCTTCAACGTCTCAGGCCCCACCGCCGCCTTCGTGGTGATCCTCTTTCCCATCGTCGCCAGCCACGGCATCGGCGGCCTGCTGATCGCCACCCTGATGGCGGGAGTGATCCTGGTGGCCCTGGGGCTGGCACGACTCGGCAGCCTGATACAGTTCGTGCCCTACCCGGTCGTGCTGGGCTTCACCGCCGGGATTGCCGTGGTCATCGCCTTGCTGCAGCTGCCCGACTTCCTGGGCCTGGAGGTAGAGCTGGGCGAAGGCACACTGGGCAATGCGGCCAGCATTGTTCGGGCAGTACCCCGGCTCGACCCGGCCGAGCTGGGGGTTGGCCTGGTCACCCTGGCGACCCTGATTCTGTGGCCCCGCCTGCGCCTGCCGATACCCGCACCGCTGGCAGGGCTCGCCGTGGGCACCCTGGTGGCCCTGGCCGCCATCCCGCTGGGCATCGAGGTCGATACCATCGCCTCACGCTTCAGCTGGAGCCTGGAGGGTGAAAGCGGCAGCGGCATTCCGCCCTTCGCCCCCAGCCTGATGCTCCCCTGGCAGTTGCCCGGACCGGATGGCACGCCGCTTACGGTGGATTTCGCATTGGTTCGCGAATTGATGGGCCCGGCACTGGCCATCGCCATGCTGGGAGCCATCGAATCGCTGCTCTGCGCCGTGGTGGCCGATGGCCTCACCCGCACCCGACACGACCCCAATGCCGAGCTGTTGGGTCAGGGCCTGGGCAATATCGTTGCCCCCTTCTTCGGCGGTATCACCGCCACGGCGGCGCTCGCCCGTACCGCGACCAATATTCGCAGCGGCGCCTTCTCGCCGGTGGCCGCCGTGGTCCATGCCCTCGTGGTGCTGCTGGCGGTGGTCCTGCTGGCCGGCGTACTGGCCCTGGTACCCATGGCCGCCCTGGCCGCCCTGCTGTTCATCATCGCCTGGAACATGAGCGAGGCGCGTCACTTCGTACATACCCTGAGGAGCGCGCCGGGAAGCGATGTGGCCGTGTTGGTCATCTGCTTCGCGCTGACCGTGGTATTCGACATGGTGCTGGCGGTAGCGGTCGGCATGGGGCTGGCGGCGGCACTCTTCATTCGCCGCATGGCCGAGGTGACCCAGACGCGCCGGGTGGACGAAAAAGGCCGTGATGGCAGCGATGACTTGCCCCACGGGATAGCGCTCTACGATATCGACGGGCCGCTGTTCTTCGGTGCCGCCGAAAAGGCCGTCTCCTCACTGCAGGTCGTGGACCCGGACATCCGTGTGATGCTGCTCGATATGCATGACGTGCCCAGCCTGGACGCCACCGCCATCGTCGCGCTGCAGACCCTCGTCGAGGAGCTTCACGACCGTGACATCGGCCTGGTATTCGTGGGATTGCCGGCGCGACTGGTGCTCAAGCTTCGCCGGGCGGGGCTTCGCCGCGAAGCCGGGCAACTGGCGGTAGTGGCCGACCAGCGCCGGGCCTTGCGCCTGGCCGAGCGCTGGCTGGCCGATGGGTCACGCTGAAAAAGGGGGCGCGACATCCGTCGCGCCCCCTTGGCGTGGTCTTGAGCAAGGTACCCCTCAGCTCATGTCGAGTACCACACGCCCCTCGATCTTGCCCTCGATCATACGCTGGAAGATATCATTGATGTTCTCCAGCCTATCGGTTGCCACGGTAGCTCCCACCTTTCCTTCACCGGCGAAGTCCAGTGCTTCCTGCAAGTCCTGACGGGTGCCGACGATGGAACCACGTACGGTGATGCCGTTGAGAACGGTATCGAAGATTGGCAGCGGGAAATCACCCGGCGGCAGACCATTAAGCACCAGGGTACCACCGCGACGCAGCATGCCCTGGGCCTGATCAAAGGCCTTGGGCGACACGGCGGTAACCAGTGCGCCATGCGCGCCGCCGATCTCGCGTTTCAGGAAGGCCGCGGGGTCGGTCTTCAGGGCATTCACGGTGACGGCCGCACCCAGCCGCTCGGCGTGAGCTAGCTTGGCATCATCGATATCCACCGCCGCGACATTGAGCCCCATGGCACGGGCATACTGAACCGCCATATGACCGAGCCCACCGATGCCCGAGATCACCACCCACTGACCGGGGCGGGTGTCGGTCATCTTGAGGCCCTTGTAGACCGTTACACCGGCGCACAGCACGGGGGCGATCTCGAGGAAATCCACATTGTCGGGCAACCGCCCCACGAAACCGGCATCGGCCAGGGTGTAATCAGCGAAGCTGCCGTTCACCGAGTAGCCGGTATTCTGCTGTGATTCACACAGGGTTTCCCAGCCACCCAGGCAGTGCTCACAGTATCCACAGGCCGAATAGAGCCAGGGCACCCCGACACGATCCCCTTCCTTGACGTGGGTCACACCGTCACCCACCGCCACGATATGGCCAACCCCTTCATGCCCCGGAATAAAGGGCGGATTAGGCCTGACCGGCCAGTCACCGTGGGCGGCATGCAGGTCCGTGTGGCAGACACCGGTAGCGGCCACCTTGACCAGAATTTCGCCCTGCTGCGGCCGAGGTATCGCGGCCTCTTCGATGGCCAGCGGTTCGCCGAGCTTGCGCACTACCGCGGCTTGCATCGTCTTGTCCATATCGGTTTTCCTCAGTTGCCGGGCAGCCGGGTGCCGCCCGTTACGCTCAGGTGTCAGGGGAAGAAGTACGGGGGAAGCCGCCCGGACCGGATCGGCCGGGCGGCCAGGCCTCAGAAGAAGCCCATGGGATTGATGTCGTAGCTGACCAGCAGGTTCTTGGTCTGCTGATACTGCTCGAGGGCCACCTTGTGAGTCTCGCGGCCGACACCGGACTTCTTGTAGCCACCGAAGGCGGCGTGAGCCGGATACTGGTGGTAGCAGTTGGTCCATACGCGGCCGGCCTGGATGCCACGCCCCATCCGGAAGGCAACGTTCATGTCACGACTCCAAACGCCGGCGCCGAGGCCGAATTCGGTATCGTTGGCAATCGCCAGCGCTTCCTCTTCGTCCTTGAAGGTGGTCACCGCCACCACCGGACCGAAGATCTCTTCCTGGAAGACGCGCATCTTGTTGTTGCCCTTGAGCAGCGTTGGCTCGATGTAGAAGCCCTTGTCATAGGCCGGGTCGAAGCTTGCCTTGTCGCCACCGGCGAGAAACTCGGCTCCCTCCTCCCGGGCGATGTCCATATAGGACATGATCTTGTCGAACTGCTCCTGGGAGGCCTGGGCCCCCACCTGGACGTCGGTATCCAGCGGGTTGCCGCGCTTGATCTGCCCGACCTTCTCCATCACCTTGGCCATGAAGGCGTCGTACATGGATTCCTGGATCAGCGCTCGGGAGGGGCAGGTGCATACCTCGCCCTGGTTGAAGAAGGCCAGCACCAGGCCCTCGGCGGCCTTGTCGATAAACGCCGGCTCGGCGTTCATGATGTCGGCGAAGTAGATGTTCGGTGACTTGCCACCCAGTTCCACGGTGGAGGGAATGATGTTCTCGGCGGCACACTTGAGGATGTGCGAGCCCACCGGAGTCGAGCCGGTAAAGGCGATCTTGGCGATGCGCTGGCTGGTGGCCAGTGCCTGGCCCGCCTCGGCGCCATACCCGTTGACGATATTGACCACGCCCGGGGGCAGCAGGTCACCGATGACCTCCATCAGCTTGAGAATCGAGGCCGGCGTCTGCTCGGCGGGCTTGAGCACCACGCAGTTGCCCGCGGCCAGGGCCGGGGCCAGCTTCCAGACGCCCATCAGCAGCGGGAAGTTCCAGGGGATGATCTGGCCCACCACGCCCAGCGGTTCATGAAAGTGGTAGGCCACGGTATTGGCGTCGATATCGGCGGCGGTACCTTCCTGGGCCCGAATGCAGCCGGCAAAATAGCGAAAGTGATCGACGGCCAGCGGAACGTCCGCATTGAGGGTCTCACGAACCGCCTTGCCATTGTCCCAGGTCTCGGCAACCGCCAGCAGCTCGATGTTCTGTTCGATGCGCTCGGCGATCTTGAGCAGGATGTTGGAACGCTCGGCGGCCGAGGTCTTGCCCCAGGCCGGCGCCGCGGCGTGGGCAGCATCCAGTGCCTTGTCGATATCCTCGGCCCCCGAGCGGGGAATCTCGCAAAACACCTCGCCGTTGACCGGGCTGACGTTATCGAAGTACTCACCCTTGACCGGCGGAACGAACTCGCCGCCAATATAGTTGCCGTAGCGCTTCTCGAAGCTGACGGGGGAGCCGGGCTGGCCGGGATTAGCGTAGATCATTGAGTATCTCCTGGCTGTTGTGGTTGTAGCGATACACGCCTAGTGTTGGCCAGTTACGCCCGGTGCGACATACTACGGTGGTATGAGAGGGCCTCCTCCTTAGGGAGGAGGTGGAGGGCTCAACGAGATATTGCCTATGTATACCCTGATGGTTGCCGATGACCACCCGCTGTTCCGTGAGGCCATTGCCGCCGTCATCGAGGCAGCCCTGCCCGGCAGTCGTCTATTGGAGGCGGAGAGCCTGGACGAGGCCCTGCGGCGCGCCCAGGCCTGTGATGAGCTCGACCTGGTGCTGCTCGACCTCGGCCTCCCCGACTCCGAGGGGCTCGAGGGTCTGCGAGTATTGCGTGACACCCTCCCCTGGCTGCCGGTGGCCATCCTCTCCGCGGACCAGGAACGGCGCACCATCCTCGATGCCATCAACCTCGGGGCGGTGGGCTATATCCCCAAGTCGACGCCGCGTCGGGACCTCCTCGCGGCACTGAACCAGCTATTGGAAGGACAGCTCTACCTGCCCCCGGATATCATGCGTCGTCCTCCCCCGCCACGGCCGCCTCCCGTACCGGAGCAGAGCTCCCCCTCATTACGCCTCCACGAGCTCACCGACAAGCAGCTCGAAGTACTGCTGCGCCTGCGCCACGGGGCCTCCAACAAGGTGATTGCCCGGGAGCTGGCTATCGCCGAGACCACGGTGAAGTCCCATGTTTCGGCGATCCTGCACAAGCTCGGCGTACCGGGCCGAGTCCAGGCGATCCTCGCCGTGGGTGAGGCCGACCTCGAGGGCCTGCTGGCCGAGCGCCATGGCGTATCACCCTGAGCGACTCCCCAGCAGGTCCAGCAGGAGCATGCGCAATCGCAGCGGCTTGAGGGGCTTGAGCAAGCAGCCATAGCCCAGCCGACGGGCCAGGCCCTTGATCGCCGCATCGTGATTGGCGGTGATCACCATGACCGGGAGACCAGGCTGACGCTCCCGTAGCCTGGCCGCTACCGCCAGGCCATCGATATCCGCTTCGGCCAGGTGATAATCCACCAGCAAGGCGTCTGCCTGTTCTTCGGCGGCCTTGCGCTCCAGGTCGCCCAGTGAGGTCGCGGTCAACGCCCGACATCCCCACCCCTCCAGCAACGCGGCCATCCCCGAGCAGATGCCGGGATCATTATCGATTACCCAGATCCGCGCCTGCTCCAGAACACTGGCCTGCCCAGGCCCGGGTACGGCGATCGGTTGGTGGACGACCGGCGACAGCCGACCATGGGGAACCAGGATCGAGAAAAGCGAGCCGCGGCCCGGCACGGTGGCCAGCCGCAGGGGATGAGCGAGCATTCCCGCGATGCGGTCGACAATGGCGAGACCCAGCCCAAGGCCGCGATCCTCGGCGTCGTGGTTGTCGCCCAGGCGCTGGAACTCCTGGAAGACCGTCTCGCGCTGCGCCTCCGGGATTCCTGGGCCGCTGTCTGCCACCAGGATTTCGATTCCCTCGGGGCGACGACGGCAACCCAACAGGATCTTGCCGCGCCGGGTGTAGCGGATGGCATTGGTCAGGAAGTTACGCACGACCCGGGCCAGCAAGGCCAGATCCGAGGCAACCACCGCGCTACTGCCCACATAGTGCAGCTCAAGCCCCGGGGCCACGACCATCTGGCGGTACTCCTCTGCCAGCACATCGAGCAGCCGGGCCACGGGAAAGACGGTGATATCCGGCTCGAGCACTCCGGCATCGAGCCGCGAGATATCCACCAGGGTGCCGAGCAGCGCCTCCACGTCCTTGAGTGAACGGTCGATATTGCCGACCAACCGGGTCGAAGGCGCCGGCAGGCGGTGTTCTTCCAGGGCACTCGTGAATAACCGCGCGGCATTCAGCGGCTGCAGCAGATCGTGACTCACCGCGGCCAGGAAGCGGGTCTTGGAAAGGTTGGCCGCCTCCGCCTCTGCCTTGGCGGCATGCAGCTCGACGAGGGTGCGCTGCAGCGTCTCGGTGCGCTCACGAACCTGCTCGGCGAGCAGCACCGCATGCTCGAAGGCCGCATAGGGGGCATCACCCGCCATTCCCGCCGACTCCACACGCTCCATCAGCGCCGTGACGATCCGGTGCAGTCGGGCGTTCTCCTCCAGCAACGCCCGCTCCCGCGGGCTGGCGTTATCAGGCGCCTGACGCGGCTGGCCAAGATCCAATGGCAACCCCAGTGAAGGTCTGGTTGATGTGCATGCCATGGTGCTGCTCCCCGTAAGTATTGAAGCCGATCACCCGCGAGCGGGCCAGCAGCTGCGAGGCCTGGGCCACCAGTCCCATGGATTCCAGTTCGAGTCGCCGCAGGAAGCAGTCACAACCGATCACCAGCACCGGTTCGCCAAGCCGCGCGGCAAGGCCGGCGAGGACGGCGTCGAGGTCCTCCAGCAGCGGCGCCGGCTGCATGGCGGTAAGCACGATACCGTTCTCCACCGCACAATAGAAACTGAGGCTGGCGTCTTCATTGACCCGCTGAATGGCGCGCACGAAATGCGCATCACCCAGGCGCACCGCCAGCGGATGGCGGGCAAAGACCTCCGGCGTCAGGGCCTCGACCGACAGGCCCACCAGCCGAGCGTACTCCTCGGCGGCGGGCAAGGCGTTGAGCTCGAGCACCCGACGGCGTTCGCGGTCGGCACGCGTCACCACCAGTTTCTCCCTCCGTGGGCGAAGGTGGTGAGTGGTAAAGACCTCGAATGGAAGTCGGGTGTTGATCATCACCACCACCGCCGCCTGGCCATGAAAGCGGCCATCGGCATAGACATGGGTGTGGGCCAGGCAGTTGTCGTCGCCGGCGGAGCCCCCGAAACTGGAAATGCGCCCCAGGGCGGCATCCAGGGTCGCCAGTACCTGCTCCTCGCAGCTGGAGAGGCCATCGAGAAGGGTCAACGCGAAGCTGTTCTCTCCCACCGAACCCCGGGCCCGGTCGCGACACTCGTCAATCAGGCCATCGACCAGCCGTTGAGCCCGGATCAGGTCGAACCCCGTCAGGTCCTCGATCAAGGCGCAGGAGACGGTGAAGTAGCGACGATCGAAACCGATGGCGACGATACAGCCGCGCCCGTAACCCTCCGGGGCGATCTCTCCGGCGGTGGTGCAGCCCGCTACCGCCACGCTGTCGAAGGCGTCACTGAGGGCCGTGGAGAGCTCGGCCAAGGGATATTCGGCGCTGCAGAAGAAGAGCACGAAGCCGAGCTCGGCATGCCTAAGCGATGCGGCCAGCTCGCGTGCCGCTTCATGGGGGGCCTGTCGTCGGCTGACCGCCGTGCGCAGCGGCTGCTCCGCCTCGAACGAGTCAGGGGCGACGACGCGGACGGGAGAGAGATCGAGCATGTCGGCCTGCCTATGACGTTTCTGGCAGTGTATGCCACCGCAACAAGCGGCGACAATGCCGGCCTGTGACGGGAATGGCGGTCCGATTCGGCCTGATCACGCGCGCCAGACTGGGCGCCAGGCCCGTCTCCCCGAAGGACTCGAGCGTCGCATGTGGCACCAATGGATAAAGGGCGGGAGGCATTGCTGCCCCCGCCCTCTGTCTGATTGAAGGCAACACGCAAGACCGATCAGCGATCGGGTTCCTGCCCTGCGGTCTTGGGTTTGATGATCACCAGGTCTTCGTAGGCATGCCAGCTGGCGAAGCCCAGCACCGGCAGGATGAGTGCCAGGCCGATATAGAAGGTCAACACCCCGACCAGCACGCAGCCGGTGAGGATGGCCGCCCACAGCAGCATCGGGCGGAAGTTGACGCTCACGGCCTGCACACTGGCCTCGATGCCCTCCATGAAGGTCAGGTCCTGGTCCATCAGGGTCGGAATGGCCACCACACTGACGGTAAAGGCGCCGAACGCCAGGATGGCACCGATCACCGTGCCCACCGCGATCATCGTCAGGCCCTCTCTGGTGGTGATCAGCGCGGCATAAAGCGTCGCCGGGTCAGGGGGCTCGGCACCGAAGAACAAGGCGAAGAGCACCATGGCAATATTGAACCAGGCCATCAGCATCAGCGTCAGCATGACGCCCAGCATTGCCAGCTGACCGGCATGAGAGCGCCAGGCACCGAAGGCATCGCCCAGGTGCGGGGCGCGACCGGCCTCCAGGGCACGGCTGATGCCGTAGGAGCCTACCGCCACCAGGGGGCCGATGAACATGAACCCCGCCACCAGCGGCAGCAGCCATTGCCACAACCCCAGATAGAGGGCGCCGGCGGTAATGGCGATGCTCAGCCCCACCCAGAACATGCCATAGGCAAGACTGACGGCGGCGGCCTGCCGAAAGTCCTCGATACCAGCGGCGAGCCAGACCCTGGGACGTTCCATGCCGACCGGCTGGATGGTGATCTTCACGCCGGGCCCTGCCGACGCATCACGTGCTTTCGCGGTTGCCGCACTCATGTGTCACCTCTCTTCCCGATTGCTGCCCGACCGGCTCGGGCGCCGCAAGGATGGTTCCGGCTCGCGTCCGGCCCATCGAGACGCATTAACGGGGCCTTTCCCCGTTACTGCCTCTCAATCTAGTTGATCCTCGTCAACTCTGCAGGCAGCCCCCCTGGCCCCTTTCCACGCTCTGTTCACAGCACCAACGCGAAGGGCCCCGACATCGAGTCGGGGCCCTCCACCTGGCCGCTTGATACGAGAGAACGCCTCCTTGGTCAGCGCACGATCATCACCGATACCTTGGAGTGATGCACCACGTGTTCGGCATTGGGACCGAGCACGTAATCGGCGAACTTGCGCTTGCTATGGGAGGCCATCACGATCAGGTCCACCTCGAGTTTCTTCGCCGTCTTGACGATCGCCTCCCAGGGCGAGCCATCGACGATGACGCTCTGGGCCGTGATGTCTTCGGGCACATTCGCATGAATGAACTCGTGCTGGGCATCACCGATCGCGGCCCGGGCCTTCTTCGCAAAGTCCTTGGGAAAGTAGGAACCGACCAGCGGCATGCGATAGTCCGGCAGCACCGTCACCACATGCAACGACGCCCCGAAGCTGCGACACAGCGCCACCGCCGTCGGCAGCGCCTTCTCCCAGGAGGCCTCTTCGTTGAGGTCTACCGTCAACATGATCTTCTGGTACATGTCTTTCTCCCTCAAGTCGAGGCCACGGCGGCACCACGGTCCCGCCGCCGACGCTGCATCATGACGATCAGGCCTAACACCAGGAAGGCCGGAATCCACATCAACTCCTTGGTCCAGCGATCCACCGGCGCCAGCACCTGGATGATCTCCTGATCGAAGTCGAAGCCCAGATCCGAGGCCTGACTACCGAAGGCCACCATGTCGACCACGGCACGCTCATCCTCGATGATCAGCTGCAGTCCCAGGTTCTCCAGCCGCTCCTCGCCGGTCTCGCCACTCGGCACCGGCAGCTGCATATAGGTGGTCAACGGGTCACCGAAGTCATCCTCGCCCAGGATCTGCAGGCGCAGGTTGCTCTCGGCGTCGACGCTACCCAGCGCCTCGACGAACTGTGCCGGCGGGATCTTCTGGTAGGGATCATGAAGCTGATCCATCCAGAACCCCGGACGAAACAGGGTAAAGGCCACCAACAGCAGCACGATGGATTCGTACCAGCGATTACGCGCGAGCATGAACCCCTGGGTGGCGGCGGCGAAGATCAACATGGCGATGGTCGAAACCACGAATATCAGCACCCCCTGAAGCAACGACACATCGATCAGCAGCAGGTCGGTATTGAAGATAAACAGGAACGGCAAGGCGGCGGTACGCAGGCTGTAGTAGAAGGCCTGGAAACCGGTGCGGATCGGATCCCCACCCGATACCGCTGCCGCGGCAAAGGAGGCCAGTCCCACCGGCGGCGTAACATCCGCCATGATGCCGAAGTAGAACACGAACAGGTGGACCGCGATCAGCGGCACCAGCAGGCCGTTCTGCTCGCCCAGTTGGACGATCACCGGTGCCAGCAGCGCCGATACCACGATGTAGTTGGCCGTGGTGGGCAGGCCCATGCCGAGAATCAGGCTGAGCACCGCGGTGAAGATCAGGATGAGCATCAGATTGCCCATGGAGAGGATCTCCACCACGTCGGCCAGAACCAGGCCGACGCCGGTCTGGGACACCGCGCCGACGATGATGCCGGCCGTGGCCGTGGCGATGCCGATGCCGATCATGTTGCGGGCACCGGTGATCAGGCCATTCCAGAGATCCAGGGCACCCTCACGGAGATCCGCCGCTATCTCGCTTTGCCCGCGAAACATCGCCGTGATGGGGCGCTGGGTCAGGATAATGAAGACCATGAACACCGTGGCCCAGAACGCCGACAGCCCGGGCGACAGGCGCTCCACCATCAGGCACCAGATCAGCACGATCACCGGCAGGATAAACTGCAGGCCAACCATCACCGTGGGCCGGGTCTGGGGCAGCTGGTAGATGGGGGCATCGGGATCATCGAGCTCCAGCTCGGGATAGTGAGAGCCCACCTTCAGCAGCCCCACATAGATCACCGCCAGCCCCGCGGCCACCACCCAGGGAGTCGCACCACCCAGCACCGGCTTCAACCAGCCCAGGCCGTAGTAGACCACGAGTGCGGTGATCATCATCAGCAGCAGGCCACCCAAAAAGCCGATCGCCTTGCGCACCAGCGGCTTGGGCGGATTACTGCTCTCCAGCCCCTGAAGGCCTGCCTTGAGGGCCTCGAGGTGAACGATATAGACCAGGGCGATATAGGAGATCAACGCCGGCAGAAAGGCGTGCTTGATTACCTCCACGTAGGAGATGCCCACATACTCGACCATCAGGAAGGCCGCGGCCCCCATGACCGGCGGCATGATCTGTCCGTTGACCGAGGAGGATACCTCCACCGCACCGGCCTTTTCCGCGGAGAATCCCACCCGTTTCATCATCGGCACGGTAAAGGTGCCGGTCGTCACCACGTTGGCGATGGAAGAGCCGGAGATCAGGCCGGTCATGCCCGAGGCCACCACGGCGGCCTTGGCCGGCCCGCCCTTGTAGTGACCCAGCAGTGAAAAGGCGACCTTGATGAAATAGTTGCCCGCCCCCGCCTTGTCGAGCAACGCTCCGAACAAGACGAACAGGAAGACGAAACTGGTCGATACCCCAAGCGCGATGCCGAAGACGCCCTGTGTCGTCAACCACTGGTGGTTGACCAGGCCGAAGAGACTGACGCCGCGGTGAGACAGGATGCCCGGCATATAGGGCCCGGCCAGGGAATAGATGATGAAGATCGAGGCGATGATCATCAGCGGCGGGCCGAGCGCCCGTCGCGTGGCCTCGAGCAGCAACAGGATACCCGCCACCCCGATGATCACGTCCTGCAGGATCGGCGCACCGGGGCGCTGGGCCAACTGTTCATAGAACATGAACATATAGGCGCCACAGAACGCGGCGGCCACCGCCAGGATCCAGTCCTGAACGGGAATGCGATCGCGGGGCGAACGCTTGAGCGCCGGATAGGCCATATAGGCCAGGAAGAGCGCGAAGGCCAGGTGAATGGAGCGGGACTCGGTGGCATTGAAGACCCCGAAGCCCAGCATGAACGGCAGTGGGGACGCGATCCATAGCTGGAAGAGCGACCAGGCGGCGGCAATGCTGACCAGCAGCTTGCCCGGCGCACCGGCCGGCTTGCGAGCGCCGGTATCACTCGAGGCGACCATATCCTCGAGATCCACCTCATGCCCCGCGGCCCTCTTGTTGTCTTCAGTCATAAGCGTGCCCTGCTCTGTAACATTTACTCTGAGAGGGTCCGGAATGGGGTCTTCCGGCAACCCAAACAGAATGCGCGGCCCCCTCGGGTGACCGCGCATTCCTCACCGAGGGGAGATCCCTCGTATCACTCGATCCAGCCCTGCTCGCGATAGTAGCGAGCCGCCCCTTCGTGCAGCGGTGCGGAGAGGCCAGCGGAGACCATCTCTTCCGGAACGAGGTTCTCGAAGGCCGGATGCAGCTGCTTGAAGCGGTCGAAGTTGTCGAAGATCGCCTTGACGGTCTGGTAGACGATTTCCTCGTCAGCCTGGGCGGTGGTCACGAAGGTCGCCGCCACACCGAAGGTCTCGACATCCTCGTCGTTGCCCTTGTAGAGCCCGCCGGGAATGGTCGACATGGAATAGTAGGGATACTCGTCGACGATCCCCTGGACCGCTTCGCCGTTGAGCGGAACCAGTCGAGAGTCGACGGTGGTGGTGGCCTCCTGGATGGAACCATTGGGGTGGCCCACCACATAGGCCATGGCGTCGATATTGTTATCCGACAGGGCCGAGGCCATCTCGGCGGCATCCAGCTGGGAAGCCAGCGAGAAGCTGTCCTCGGTCCAGCCCTTGGCATCCATCACGACTTCCATGGTGTTGCGCTGACCGGAGCCCGGGTTGCCGATATTGACGCGCTTGCCTTCCAGATCATCGAGGGTCTCGATGCCCGAATCGGCGCGGGCCAGGATAGTCAGCGGCTCCCCGTGGGCACGAAATACCGCGCGCAGGTCTTCAAAGGCCTCGTCTTCGAAGTTGCCGGTGCCGTTGTAGGCCTGATACTGGACATCCGACTGCACCACGCCCATATCCAGCTGGCCGGACTTGATGCCGTTGACGTTAGCCACCGAGCCACCGGTAGAGGGCGCGTTACACTTGATGTTGGCGTCGTCCAGACGGTTCACCAGGCGACAGACGGACTGGCCGACGACGTAGTAGACGCCGGTCTGGCCGCCGGTACCGATGGTGATGAACTTCTCCTCGTCCTGGGCCATGGCCGGTGACGCGAACATCGCGGCACCCAGGATCGCGCCGGTGAAGGCAGCAGCAGAGAATGCATGACGTTTCATGAACATACCTCGTTGACATTGTCGGCAAGAGAGCGGAAGAGTCGCGCCCGCAATGGACGCCGAATTTACCACTCCCCTCTACTTTAGCGAAAAAATTATTCCGGGGATAATAACCGGAGGCAAGGCCGGCCGCTCATGGCCGACAGGTTAATCCGTCTTCTGGTAATCCATGACCCAGTCTAGCCGCGCCGAGCGTTTACGAAGCGTTAATTTTTCGAGAAGGAGGATTAACGCTCCTCGGCCGCGTTACCCCACGTTGTAGCCCAGGGTTCGCGGCAGCCACAGGGCGATTTCCGGAAATACGGCGACCAGCCCCAGGGCGGCGGCCATGGCGACCACGAACAGCAGCGCCCAGCCCACGGTCTGCTCCAGGCGTATCCTGGCCACCTCGGTGGTCACCATCAGGTTGACCGCAACCGGTGGCGTAAACTGGCCGATGGCGATATTCATCGCCAGCAGGATCCCGAACCACACCGGGTTCCATTCGAAATGCTGCATCACCGGAATCAGGATCGGCATCATGATCAGATAAATGGAGATGGCATCGAGCAGCATGCCGGCGGCCAGCACCGCCAGCATGATCAGCACCAGCAACACGACCCCGCTGTCGGAGAGGGAGATGATCCACTCCGCCAGATGGCGGAAGGTGCCCAGCATGGTGCCTGCCCAGGCGAAGATGCCCGCCAGCGCGATGATCAACATCACCACCCCGGAGATCACCGCCGCCTCGCCGAACAGCGCCCAGAGGTCCTTCACCCCCAGCTCCCGGGTCACGAAGAGCCCGACCACCACGCCGTAGGCCACCGCCACCACCGCCGCCTCGGTGGGGGTAAAGAGCCCGGAGCGTAGCCCACCCAGGATCAATACCGGCGCGAACAAGGCCGGTATCGCCTGCTTGAAGGTCTCGCCTACCCGCAGGCGCTCGACGCCCGCCTCCGCAGCGCCGCCCTCCCGGCCACGTCCCTCCCAACCATAGCGACGCGAGACCAGCAGCGCGGGGACCAGCAGCGCCAGGCCGGCGAGGACCCCCGGGAAGAGCCCGGCGGCGAACAGCGCCCGCAGATCGACCCCCGGCACGACGATAGAGTAGAGAATCAACGCCACCGAGGGCGGAATCAAGATCGCCGTGGAGGCCGAGGCGGCGATCAGCGTAGCGGAGAATGGTTTCGGATAGCCCGCCCGGGTCATGCTGGGCAGCATCACCATCGCCACCGCGGCGGCATCCGCCGGCCCCGAGCCACTCATGCCTCCCATGATCATGCAGACCAGCACCGCCACAAGCGCCAGGCCCCCGTGGCGCGGGCCGATCATCGCCTGGGCGAAACGCACCAGGCGCAGCGCGACCCCGGAGCGTTCGAAGATCAGTCCCGTGAGGATAAACAAGGGTATGGCAATCAGCGGATACTTGGCGATGCTGTTGTAGGTATTGGTGCCAAGCGTCGCCAGCATCGCCGGCGACAGACCGGCCAGGATGCCCGTGGCGCCGGCCAGGCCCAGGGAAAAGGCCACCGGCACCCCGGCGATCAAGAGACCGGCGAAGGCCAGCAGCATCCACAGATCAGGACTCATCCTCGAGGCCTCCACGCAGCCGGTCCCGAACCTGTTGCAGCTGGCGAATCAGCATCGCCGCCGCCAGCATCGGCAGCCAGACGATATACCACCACTGCGGTAACCCCAGCCCCGGCGAGAGGGTCTCCCACTGGTACTCCTGCCAGGCCAGCTTGGCGCCGAACCAGGTGATCAGCCCCAGCACCGCGACGCCACAGAGGCCCTGGAAGACCACCAGGAGACGGCGTGGCCCCGATGGCAGGGCACGCTCCAGCATGCCGATGCGGATATGGCCGTCGCGACGCAGCGCCACGGCGGCGCCGCCGAAGGTCAGCACCACCAGCAGGAATACCGAGAACTCTTCGGTAAAGGCCAGCGAGCCACCGGTGATATAACGGGTCATCACATTGCCGAGGCTGACCAAGGCGATGATCACCAGGGCCAGGCTCGCCAACCAGCGCTCCGGCCTGGCATCCGGGGAAGGCGTCATGCGTCACCTCTCAAGGCGGCGGCCGGCCACGCGGGCCGACCGGTAACGGGAAGGACAGGCGGGAATCAGCGTGACTCGACGGCGGCGCGAGCGGCCTCGACGATCTCCGCACCGATCTTCGGCACCCATTCATCATGCACGCTGGAGGTGGCCTCGACGAAGGCATCGTACTGGGCGTCCGAGAGCTCCGTCACGGTGACGCCCCGCTCCTGGATAGCCGCCAGGCGCTCGCTCTCTTCCTCCCGGGTCATGGCTATCTCCCACTCGCCTGCCTCCACGGCGGCCTCACGCAGCATCGTCTGGTCGCCCTCGTCCAACGACTCCCAGACCTGACGATTGACGGCGAAAATCAGCGGGTCGTTCATGTAGTTCCACAGGGTCAGATGCGCCTGTCCCACCTGGTCGATGCGCGCCACATCGAATACCGAGAGCGGGTTCTCCTGGCCATCCACCGCCCCGGTCGTCAAGGCCGGCTTGGCATCGGCCCAACTCATCTGGGTCGGGTCGGCCCCCAGGGCATCGAAGGTATCCTGGAACAGCGGCGAGCCCACCACCCGGATCTTCAGTCCCTCGAGGTCCTGGGGCTCATCGATCGCGCCGCGGGAGTTGGAGAGCTGGCGGAATCCATTCTCGCCCCACCCCAGCGGGATGACGTCCCGGGACTCGATGGCCGCGAAGATTCTCTCGCCCGCCTCGCCGCCGGTAACGGCATCCACCGCCGCCTCGTCGGGCAGGAAGAAAGGCAGGGAGAAGAGATTGAGCTCCGGCACCTGGGGCGACCAGTTGATCGTGGAGCCCACCGCGGCGTCGATCAGCCCGGAACGCATGGCGGAAAATTCCCGGGTCTGATCCCCGTTGACCAGCTGGGAGTTAGGATAGACGCGCATGGTGATGCGTCCGTCGGAGCGCTCCTCCACCAGCTCCGCCCACTTCTCGGCGGCCTGGCCCCAGGGGAAGGCATCGGAGAGCACGGTGGAAACGGCGATCTCGCGCGCCTGGACAGAGAGCGAGGCGGTGAGCACGGCGGCACCGGCCAGGGCGGCGGCCAGCTTGGCAAGCGGTCGATACGTTGTCATGGCGTGTCCTTGCAGCGACGCCCCATCCGGCGCGGCGCGGTTATGATTATGAGTCACACGAGGTGTCGGCGCGGTCGGCCCGCAGCCGCGAACGAGCCTGTCGACAGGCCCGGCGCCAACTCATTCTATTCTAAGGCGCTCAGCGTTGAATATCAGCCCGGCCCCTCATTCGCAACGGGCCTCGTGGCCCGGCCAGGCGACACAGTCCCCAGCGCCGATGCCATGCGCTTCGAAGAGGCCGGCATTGACCTCCAGCGCGGCCCGATAGGGCTCTCCCGGCCGCGTCACCGGACACCCGGCAGGGGCATCCGAGCCGCAGGGCGTCATGGTATGGGTCGAGACGATGCGCCCCTCCCCGTCGATAAAGGCGATATCCAGTGGAATCAGGGTATTATACATCCAGAAACCGCTGCTGCCGGGCTTCTCCGTGGCGTAAAGAAACAGCATTCCCGCGTCCTCGGCGAGTTGCTCGCGGCCCATCAGGCCACGGCTGCGCTCGGCCGACTCATCCGCCACCTCAACACGGAATTCGTGTGGCCCCGTGTCGGTAGAAACGGTGAGCGGCAGGCGCTCCACGCCCGTCTCGGCAATGCTTGCCGAGACGGGCGAGAGAAGAGCCAGGGCAAGGATGGCGGTAGTCACGCAATTCTTCATGGCAGACTCATGGGTCATCGCCGGAGACGGTGGCGTCCGGCATCAGGTGGATCCCCGCGGCGAGCAGCGAGACCTGTACCGCCTCCCCCCGGGCCAGGCCATTACGGCGGGCGGCGTGGGTGGCGATCTCGAAGCCGAGCCGCCGGGGCGTGTGATCGAAGGCCAGGGTAACCGAGGCCATGCCGCCGAGCACGACCAGCTCCTCGACCCGGGCTTGCACCGGATTCTCGCGCTCGCCCAGCGAGGGACGCCCCCGACGGTGCAGTACCACATCCGAGGACGGCAAATACCAGGCCACGCGGGTGCCCGGCGCCAGTGATTCGAGTCCCTCGGCCACCTCCAGGCGCCAGGGCCCCCAGGCCAGACGGCGCTTGCCGCCTGCCGTCACCACCTCACCTGCGAAGACATTGTGGCGATCGAGCAGCCGGGCCACCTGGGGTGAGGCGGGGCGCCGAAACAGCGACTCCGGTGGGCCGGCCTGAAGCGTGCGCCCGGCGTGCAGCACACAGAGGCGGTCGGCCAGTGCCGCCGCCTCATCGAGGTCATGGGTGACCAGCACGATGGGGATGGCGATCTCCTCGCGCAACAGCGCCAGCTCGCGCTGCAAGCGGCGCCGAGTCACCTGATCCACCGCCGAGAAGGGCTCGTCGAGCAGCAGCACCCGGGGCTCGCGTGCCAGCGCCCGGGCCAGCGCCACCCGCTGACGCTGGCCGCCGGAGAGTTCGCTCGGATGACGCCCGGCCAGCCCTTCCAGCCGCACCCGGGCCAGCCATTCCTCGGCCCGATGGCGCCGCTCGGCGGCCGGCAGATGATGCAGGGCCACCATGACGTTACCCAGCGCCGTGAGGTGGGGGAACAGCGCATAGTCCTGGAATACCAGGCCCAGGCGGCGACGCTGGGGCGGCAGTGCCAGTCGCCTGTCGGCATCGAACCAGACCGCCTCGCCGCAGGCGATGCGCCCGGCGGCCGGGCGATAGAGGCCGGCGATGCTGCGCAGCAGGGTGGTCTTGCCGCTGCCCGAGGGCCCCACCAGGGCCAGCAGTTCGCCAGCCCCACAGCGAAAGTCCGCCGCCAGCGGGATGGGGCCCGACTGATGCAGGCTGACATCCAGGGGAGCCGGGGCCGCTGTGGACTCAGGCACGACGCCACCTCCTGCGTCCCGCGAGGCCATAGACCACGCCAATGGTGATAAAGGACACCAGCAGCAGCATCGCCGACATGATGGCCGCCCCACTCTCGTCGAAGGCCTGCACTCGATCGTAGATGGCGATGGCCAGGGTGCGGGTCTCGCCATCAATGGAGCCACCCACCATCAGGATAACCCCGAACTCCCCCAGGGTATGGGCGAAGGTGAGCGCCATGGCCGACACGATGCCCGGCCAGACCAGCGGCAGCTCGATGCGCCACAGGGTATGCAACGGCGACAGTCCGCTGCACCAGGCCGCCTCGCGCAGGTTGGCGGGCACCGCCTCGAAGGCACGCTGGACCGGCTGGACCGCGAAGGGCAGGTTAGCCACCAGGGAGGCGAGCAGGATGCCCTCGAAGGTGAAGTTGAGCCCCTCGCCGAACCATCGCGCCCAGAGCCCCCCGAACGGGGCTTCGCTGCCAAAGGCCTGCATCAGATAGAACCCCAGCACCGTGGGCGGCATCACCAGCGGCAGGGCGATCAGCGCCTCCCCCAGGGGCTTGGCGCGCAGGCGGCTGGCGGCCAGGGTGCGCCCCAGCCATATGCCCACCGGCAACAGCAGCAATGCCGTGAGGCCAGCCAGGTGCAACGAGACCGAGAGCGCCGTCCAATCCATCAGCGTGGCTCGGCCTCGGCGATACGGAAACCGTAGTCGGCCAGGATCCGGCGCGCCTCCTCCTGCTGAAGCCAGGCATAGAAGGCCCGCGCGGTCTCACCGGCCCCTTTCACCAGCGCCATGCGCTGCACCAGGGGCCGATGCCACTCGGCTGGGATCATCACGAACTCGCTGCGTGCCGCCACGGCCGGCGCCAATGCCTGGGACCAGGCCACCAGGCCGCCGCGGGTATCCGCCGAGAGGGCAAAGCGGGTCGCCTGGGCGACGTTCTCCCCCAGCACTCGCAGTGGCTCGCTGGGCTCCCACAGCCCGGCATGGACCAATGCCTGTCGTGCCGCCACGCCGTAGGGGGCATGCTCGGGATTGGCCAGGGCGATACGCGCCCGCCCCTCTCCGGCGGCATGGGCCGCGACCGCCTCTCGCACCGCCGCCAGCGAGTCTTCCTCGCTGGGCAGGTGGCCCGGTTCCTGCTTTCTCTGCAGCCAAGCCAGCCGCCCCTCTGCATAGACCCGCCCCGTGTCCTCGAGGCGACCCGCCTCGTGCAGCGCCAGCACATAGGCCTCATCGGCGGAAAGGAAGAGCTCGAAGGGAGCACCCTGGCCGATCTGGCGGCGGAAGTTGCCCGACGAGCCGAAGTTGACCCGCAGCGACTCGCCTGTCTCGGCCTCGAATGCCTCGGCGAGACGCGGAAAGACCGCCTGCAGGGAAGAGGCCGCCGCCACGATAGGTGGCTTGGCCAGAGTCGGTGTGGACAGCAGTAGCGCAAGGCCCATCAGCAGGGCGCGACATCCTGAACGTATAAAGGGCCGCATGGCGGGGCTCCGCAAGGCATGAGTGGGCGCATTGTCCGACAGCCCGCCGGTGCCCACAACCCACACCACCGCGAGACTCGGCGACACGGGCGCGGATGCAAGCCAATCTGATCGTCCCGGGCCGGCGCGGCACTCAGCTCGTGGCAACGCCGGAGAAGATGCTGTGCAGGTCGGCCTCTTCCTCGCGGGGGCCGAGGTCGAGCAGCGCCTCGAGGCTTGCCAGGTGCGCAACGATGGCCTCCCTCGCGCCTTCGGCATCGCCCTTGCCCTGCCGGAGGGCGGCCAGCAGCGAGGGATGATCGCCCCTCAGATAGCAGGTGCTGAGGCTCGGCCGCTTGTAGAGGGCGATCACGATGGAGGTGCGCAGGATCAGATCGGTGAGCATCGCGCCCAGCACACGATTCGGCGACTGATCGGCCAGCAAGTGGTGGATCGCCAGGGAGTGCTCGATACGCGCCGGCTCATCGCCACGCTCGTGGGCCTCGATCTCGCGTTCGACCTCGCGCTCGAGGCGCGCCGCCGTGACGGTGTCGAGGCCACCGGCCAGCAACGCGGCCACCTCGCCCTCGACCAGGCGCCGGGCGGCGAAGGTCTCGCGGGTCTCCTCGATGCTCGGCGCGCGGACCCGTGCCACCTGGTTGGGGCGCTGGTCTACCACGTGCTCGGAGGCGAGACGAGTCAGGGCCTTGCGCACCACCGACCGACTGACCCCGAAGACCTCGCCCAGCGTCACCTCCGGCAGACGAGTGCCGGGAGGGAGGCGCTGCATCAACACGGCGCGACGCACCTGGCCGACGATAAAACGATCGCTGATCCGATTGCCGGCCCTGGCGGCGGCCGCAACCTCTTCCTGCCAGGCACTGCTCATGGGGTCGCCCCTCCCGCTGCGTGACGAAAGGCCTCAGCTTGGCATGTTTTCCCATGACGGGCTACAGCCTACAGATGTCTTGTATACAAAAACCAGGCAAACCGAAGTCACTCGTCCTAGATTCATAGAATAACTGCAGGCTCTTCAGGTCCTTGGTTCACCAATAGCGGCTCATAATGTTCACTTTCGAAATCAATGCGGGAGAAGTATTGAAATAAGAACATCTGTATCGCAGTCTTCCCTGCAGAATACTCCGTATCGTTCATACTGGGAGATTCTATCGCACCACCGATCGGGAATACCCCGACAGAAGCGCCGAGACCCGGGGCTGCTCGCCCTGGTTACGCTTGGCGCAAGCATGGGGGCCGAGTGTCCTCACAATGACAATATGGAGACAATGCCATGGCTGCAAAACGCATCCTGATGCTGGTCGGTGACTTCGCCGAAGACTACGAGGTCATGGTGCCCTTCCAGGCACTGCTCATGGTGGGCCATCGAGTTGACGCCGTCTGCCCCGGCAAGGAGGCAGGCGACAAGATCAAGACCGCCATCCATGATTTCGAGGGTGACCAGACCTACACCGAGAAACGAGGCCATGACTTCACCCTCAACGCCACCTTCAAGGACGTGGAGGTAACGAACTACGATGCCCTGGTGATCGCCGGCGGGCGTGCCCCCGAGTATCTTCGCCTGGACCCCGAAGTCATCGCGATGGTTCGCCACTTCGCGGAGGAAAACAAGCCACTCGCCGCCGTCTGCCACGGCGCCCAGGTACTCGCCGGGGCGGAAGTGATCGAGGGGCGGCGCGTGTCGGCCTACCCGGCCTGTGCCCCCGAGGTACGACTCGCCGGCGGGATCTACGCCGACATCGCGATCGACGGCGCCGAGACCGATGGCAACCTGGTCACGGCACCGGCCTGGCCTGCCCACCCGGCCTGGCTCGCGGCCTTCCTGGAGGTACTGGGCACCCGCATTTCCCTTTGATCGCCCCCTGGCACCCACTCCGCGAGCGCCGATCATCGGCGCTCGCTGTCGCTCCTGCCCCTCCTTCAGCCACGAGTACGCGGCTCGGGAGCTCATATGATGTTGTTAATCGAACGCAAACGGCCGCCCCTGCATTTTCAAAAGAACCACCTGGGCGCTCATGTCATGCCAGACAGCCTCGCATTAAACGAAAGCATGATTCCTGAAATATGATTTACAAACAACAAATTATGTAAATGTCAGGCTAACAGCCAAGAAAGACATTGCAATGTTCGTTATCAGCTCTTAGCTTTCACAAACGAACTGCACTGGCTTCCAGAACGACAATCGAAGGAACTACCATGACTCCCTTGCTGGGCGAAATCTTAGGCACCATGATCCTGATCATCTTCGGCGGCGGCGTTGTCGCCGGGGTGGTTCTCAAGCATTCCAAGGCCGAGGCGAGCGGCTGGATCGTCATCACCTTCGGCTGGGGCATGGGGGTCACCATGGCGATCTACGCGGTCGGCCAGTTCAGTGGCGCCCACATCAATCCCGCGGTCACCATCGCACTGGCGATCAACGGTGAATTTCCCTGGTCAAGAGTGCCGGGTTATGTGCTCGCCCAGCTGCTCGGCGCCTTCATCGGCGCGGTGGTGGTCTGGCTGCATTACTACCCTCACTGGGAAAAGACCGAGAACCAGGCCGCCAAGCTGGCCGTCTTCTCTACCGACCCTGCCATCTCTCACACGCCTTCCAACCTGATGAGCGAGGTCATCGGAACCTTCGTGCTGGTACTGAGCGTTCTTTCCATCGGCGCCAATGACTTTACCGAGGGACTCAACCCCCTGATCATCGGCCTGCTGATCCTTGCCATCGGCCTGTCACTCGGCGGCACCACCGGTTATGCCATCAACCCGGCCCGTGACCTGGGGCCGCGCCTGGCTCACTGGATCCTGCCCATCGCCGGCAAGGGCGGATCGAACTGGAAGTATGCCTGGGTGCCCGTCGTGGGGCCGTTAATCGGCGGCGCTGCCGGCGGGCTCTTCTATCGCTACGTCTTTATCGAGGGAAGCTCACTGGCGCTGGCGATTGCCTTGTCGATGATCCTGGCATGCCCGGTCATCGTGTCCCTCTTCACACAGCGCCGCAAGAAGCAGCATCTCCTCGCCGAGATGCCGGCGACTGGCGCCCTTGGCGCCGCCGATGCCCACCATCAGGGCTGATGGATAGCGCCTCCGCAAGACGACAGCAACCGATATCCAACAAGAGCAAGGAAACACATCATGGAACAACGCTATATCATGTCGTTCGATCAGGGCACCACCAGCTGCCGTGCCATCCTCTTCGACCGAGATGCCCAGATCGTGGGCATCGCCCAGAAGGAATTCAGCCAACACTACCCCACACCCGGCTGGGTCGAGCACGACGCCATGGAAATCTGGGGCAGCCAGATGGGCGTGGCCCGTGAGGTCCTGGAAACCCAGGGCATCAAGCCCTCCGAAATAGCCGCCATCGGCATCACCAACCAGCGCGAGACCACCGTCGTCTGGGATCGTCACACCGGAAGGCCCATCCACAACGCCATCGTCTGGCAGGATCGCCGCACCGCGGCCCTATGTGACGAGCTCAAGGCGCGCGGACTGGAGGACTATATTCGCGAGGCCACCGGCCTGGTGGCGGACTCCTACTTCTCGGGCACCAAGATCCGCTGGATCCTCGACAACGTCGAAGGTGCTCAGGAGCGGGCCGAGCGCGGCGACCTGCTGTTCGGCACCATGGATACCTGGTTGGTGTGGAACCTGACCCGCGGCGAGCGCCATGTCACGGATGTCAGCAACGCCTCACGCACCCTGCTCTATAACATCCATAGCCTGGAGTGGGACCAGCGCATGCTCGAGGAGCTGAACATTCCGGCCGCCATGCTGCCGGAGGTGCGGCCCTCGAGCGAGGTCTACGGCACCACGGGGGCCGAGATGTTCGGCGGCGCCCGGGTGCCCATCGCCGGCATCGCCGGCGACCAGCAGGCCGCCCTGTTCGGCCAGACCTGCTTCGAGAAGGGCATGGTCAAGAATACCTACGGCACCGGTTGCTTCTTGCTGATGAATACCGGTGAGACGCCCGTACCCTCCAAGTCCGGCCTGTTGACCACCATCGCCTGGGGAGTGGACGGCAAGGTCGAATATGCCCTGGAGGGCGCCATCTTCATCGCCGGGGCGGCCGTGCAATGGCTGCGCGACGAGCTCAAGCTCATCGACTCCGCCGAGGACTCGGAATACTACGCCGGCAAGGTGGAAGACGCCGGTGGCGTCTATGTGGTCCCGGCCTTTGCCGGGCTGGGGGCCCCTTACTGGGACATGTACGCCCGGGGGGCGATCTTCGGGCTCACCCGCGGCACGCGCAAGGAACACATCACCCGGGCCACCCTGGATTCCGTGGCCTACCAGACCCGGGATGTCATCGACGCCATGCAGGCCGACTCCGACATCACCCTGAAGTCTCTGCGGGTGGACGGTGGTGCCGTGGCCAACAACATCATGATGCAGTTCCAGGCCGACATGCTCGGGGTGAACGTGGAACGCCCCGTCGTCACCGAGACGACCGCCCTGGGGGCGGCCTACCTGGCCGGCATCGCCGTCGGCCTGTGGACCAAGCAAGAGGTGGTCGGCAAGGGCAGGCTGGAGCGCACCTTCGAGCCACACATGGACGACGCGCTACGCGAGCGTAGCTACAAGGGCTGGAAGAAGGCCGTTCGCCGCAGCATGGAGTGGGAGCGGGAAGACGCGGAATGAATCCCATGCCCCTTGCGCCTCTAGCGGGGGCAGCCCATCTCGAAGGCCCCCTCCCCCCGAAAGGTCTCGGCGGTGGCCGCCGACCGGTGCAGAGAGCCCCATATACCCATGGCTGGAGCCCCTCATGAAACTGCGTGACAGCAATATCGCCAAATTGGCCAACGAGACCTTCGACGTGCTGATCATCGGCGGCGGCATCAACGGCGCCTCCGCGGCGGCGGCGCTGGCCGGCAAGGGCGTCAAGGTGGCACTGATCGACCGCGGCGACTTCGCCGGCGCCACCAGCATGCACTCCTCCAACCTGGTCTGGGGGGGCATCAAATATATGGAGAGCTATGATTTCGCATTGGTCCGCAAGCTCTGCAAGAGTCGCAACCATCTGATCAAGAGCTTTCCGTCCACGGTCCAGGAAATCCGTTTTTCAACCACCATCGCCAAGGGCTTTCGCTATCGCCCCCGCTACCTGTGGGCGGGAACCTGGCTCTACTGGCTGATGGGCAATGGCTTCACCAAAATTCCACGCTTCTTGTCGCCCTCGGCCATCAAGGCCCGGGAGTCGATTATCAACACGCGTGACACCGTGGGGGGCTTCGAGTATTCCGATGCCTACCTGCACGACAATGATGCACGCTTCGTCTTCAACTTCATTCGCAGCGGCTTGAACCACGGCGCCGTGGCGGCCAACTACGTCGAATCCCGAGGGGGAAGGCGTGAGGACGGCACCTGGCTCATCGATGCCCGCAACGTCATGAACGACGATACCTTCGAGATCCGCGCGAAGGTGGTCATCAATGCCGCCGGCCCCTGGGTCGACCAGCACAATGCCCTGACCGAGCAGCAGACGCCGCATCAGCACGCCTACTCCAAGGGTATTCATCTGATCGTGCCGCGGCTCACCGACAGCCAGCGCGTGCTGGCCTTCTTCGCCGATGACGGCCGGCTGTTCTTCGTCATCCCCATGGGGCAACGCACCTGCATCGGCACCACCGACACGCGGATGGAGAGCCCCGAGGTACAGGTCACCGACGAGGATATCGACTTCGTACTCGGCAATATCAACAAGCGCCTCGACCTGGACCAACCCCTCGAGAGGGGCGACATCATCGCCACCCGCTGCGGGGTGCGCCCCCTGGCGGTCAAGCCCAGTGCCGGCGGCGCCCGAGACTTCCTGCAGCTTTCCCGCAAGCATGCCATCGACACCGATGAAGCGACCGCCCATATCAGCATCTTCGGCGGCAAGTTGACCGACTGCCTGAACGTGGGCGAGGAAATCGTCGAAGAAGTGCGGCGACTGGGCGTGACCGCCCCCTACCCCGATGCCCTCTGGTACGGCGAGCCTCCCGAATCGGTCAAGCAGGAATTCCTGCACCAGGCACGATTGATGGACCTCGACGCCATGACCCCGCCGGAAGCCCCCGAGCCGCTGTCCACACGGCTATGGCGGCGCTACGGGATCCATGCCCTGGACATGCTCGAAGAGATCCGTGAGGACCCGCGTCAGGGCGAGCTGCTGATCGAGGGCACCGAGTACATCCGCTGCGAGCTGCGCCAGGCACAGCGCCGCGAAATGATCACACGACTCGAGGACTTCCTGCGTCGTCGCTCGAAGATCTCCCTGGTGGTCAGCAACGAGCGTATCCGCCACTCCCCCGGCCTGATGGAGGCCTGCGAGATCCTGTTCGGCGACAAGGCCCAGCAGCGCTTCGACGAGTACTTCGACGATCGGGGCGATGCACCCCAGGAGACGCTGAGCGCCTCCACCGAGGCCCACAACCCGGCGCGTTCCGAATCGCTGAAGTGGTGACCCTCTCCCCGGATTGAGCCCAGGAAAAGCGACGGGGTCATGCCTTCAACGGCATGCCCCCGTCACATCCGCCATCATCCATGGCGGTCTTTCACATCGAGGATCTTCAGCGTGTTGGTGCCGCCATGGGCGTTCATCTCGTCGCCCCGCGTCAGCATCACGTGGTCTCCCGGCTCGGCGATGCCCTTCTCCACCAGCAGCGCCAGGGCCCGGTCGTTGAGCTCCTGGGCCGTCATCTCGCTGGTATTGAAGGGCAGCGACACCACGCCGCGATAGAGCGCCATGCGACGCTGGGCGATGGCGCTATGGGCCAGGCCGATGATGGGCAGCCCCGAGCGGATACGCGAGGCGATCAGCGGCGTGTAGCCGGTCGATGTCATGCAGGCGATGGCCGCCACGCCAGAGAGATGGTTGGCGGCATACATGGCGGAGAGCGCGATGGTCTCGTCGACCTGGGTGAATCCTTCGTGGATGCGGTGGCCCGATTCCTGGGCGATCCTCTCGCGCTCGGCGCCCAGGCATACCCGGTCCATGGCCTCGATGGTCTCCACCGGGAAGTCGCCGGCGGCGGTCTCGGCGGAGAGCATCACCGCATCGGTGCTGTCGAGAACGGCGTTGGCGACGTCGAACACCTCGGCGCGGGTGGGCAGCGGCGACTCGATCATCGACTCCATCATCTGGGTGGCGGTGATCACCGCGCGATTCAGGCTGCGTGCCCGCTTGATGATGCGCTTCTGGGTGCCGATCAGCTGTTCGTCGCCGATCTCCACGCCGAGATCGCCGCGGGCCACCATCACCGCTTCGCAGGCCTCGATGATGCCGTCCAGAGTCGCATCGTCGGCCACCGCCTCGGCGCGTTCGAGCTTGGCCACCAGGCCGATCTCCTTGCCGGCCTCGCCCAGCAGTTCCCGCGCCTCGGTCATGTCGGCGGCGTGGCGGGGAAAGGAGACCGCCAGATAGTCCACGCCGATGTCGACGGCGGTGGTCAGGTCGGCCCTGTCCTTGTCGGTCAGCGCCGGCGCCGAGAGCCCGCCACCCAGCTTGTTGATGCCCTTGTTGTTGGAGAGCCTGCCGCCCACCGTCACCGTGGTATGGATCTCCTGACCCACCACGGCGGTGACGTCGAGCACCAACCGGCCATCATCGAGCAGCAGGCGGTCGCCGGGGGCGACGTCGTCGATCAGCTGCTGGTAGTCGCAGCCCACGCGCTCCGCGTCGCCGTCATCGCTGCCCAGCGCCATGTCGAGGATAAAGGAAGCGCCCTCGGCGAGCTCCACCGCGCCCTCGCGGAAGCGGGCGGTGCGGATCTTGGGTCCCTGCAGGTCGCCCAGAGCGGCGACGCTGCGGCCCTGTCGAGTGGCGATCTCGCGGACCCGCTCGAGGCGGCGACGATGATCATCGGCGCTGCCATGGGAGAAGTTCAGGCGTACCACATCGACGCCGGCGGCGATCATGGCCTCGAGCACGCCGTCGCGGTCGCTGGCGGGGCCCAGGGTGGCCACGATCTTGGTGCGGCGGATGGGATCGTGAATGGGGGCGTAGGGGGGAAGTGTCATGGCGTCCTCGGCAGGATCAGGATGGCACGGAAGTCGTTGACGTTGGTCCGCGTGGGGCCGGTCACGATCAGACGGTCCAGCCTCTGGAAGAAAGTATAGGCATCATTGCGTGACAGAAAGGCGGCCGGGTCAAGTCCCAGGCGCTCGGCCCGTGCCCGGTCACCCGCGGCAAACAGCGCGCCGGCATTGTCTTCCGAACCGTCGATGCCGTCGGTATCGATGGCCAGGGCATGGATGCCTTCCTTCCCCTCCAGCGTCTCGAACAGCCCCAGCAGGTACTCGACGTTGCGCCCACCGCGGCCATTTCCCTTCACGGTGACGCTCGTCTCTCCTCCGGACAACAGCAACAGCGGGCTCGTCGCCTCCTGCTGACAGTCGAGCGCCAGGCGCGCCTGGTCGCGGCCCAGGTCACGGGCCTCGCCTTCGAGATCATCGCCGAGCATGCGCACCTCGATACCACTCGCCTCCGCGGCCTGGCGGGCGGCCTCCAGGGCGTCGGAGGCGCGCGCCAGCACCCGGGAACGGTCGTGCTGGAAGCCTGGATCCTCCGGCGCCGGCACCTCGCCGGTCGTTTCCAGATGGCGGCGGACCTCATCGGGAATCTCGATGCCATGGCGCTCCAGAATGGCCAGGGCATCCGCCGGAGAGCTGGCATCCGGCAGCGTAGGCCCCGAGGCGACCAGGGTGGGATCGTCGCCGGGCACATCCGAGATCAGCCAGGTCAATACCCGGGCCGGATGCGCCGCCGCGGCCAGGCGCCCGCCCTTGATGGCCGACAGGTGGCGGCGCACGGTATTGATCTCGCGGATCGGTGCCCCGCAGCGCAGCAGCGTCTGGTTGAGGGCCTGCTTGTCCGGCATGCCGATGCCCGGCGGCGGCAGGCTCATCAAGGCCGAGCCGCCGCCGGAGACCAGCGCGATCACCAGATCATCCTCGCCCAGCGGCTCCACCGCCTCGAGCATGCGCCAAGCGGCCTCCTCGCTGAGGCCATCGGGCATCGGATGCGAGGCCTCGAGGACCTCGATGCGCTCACAGGGAGCCCCCGGATCCTCGGGGCCATGGCCGTAGCGAGTCACGACCAGCCCCGCCAGCGGCGCCTCGGGCTGATGGGCCAGCCAGGCCCGCTCCAGCGTCACCGCCATGGCGGCGGCGGCCTTGCCGGCGCCCACCACCAGAGTGCGGCCAGCGGGCGGTGACGGCAGTTCGCCGGGCAGCAGGCTATCGGGATGAACGGCACGCACGGCGGCGTCGGCCAGGCTGCGCAACCACTGCAGGGCCTGTGCCTCGGACAGCGCGGCGATGGCCTCGGGGGAAGATGAGGACGGCGTGGTGACCATGAGAGTTCTCCTCTGTGGCTAATGGCCCCCGCCCGGGCGCTATCGTTATTCGGGGGGCGTAAAAAAAGTCCCGGTGACGGGTCGCCCCCTACCACCGGGAAGGGCCGCCATGGGCGACCCGGGAGGCGTGCAACGATCTAACACTTGCCTCCCGGAACCCGTCAACCTCGACCGGCCGCTGACGACCGGCTCGGCCTCGACGGGCTCCACGGGGAGCAGTCACCTCCCCTGTCGTCGCTGACCCAGCACCGGGTCAGCAAGCGATCTCATTACTGACCCACCTCGTGGTTGGCCAGCGTCTCCAGGGCGCGCAGGATGCCGGCGTGATCCCAGTCGGCGCCACCGTTGGCGGCACAGGCCTGGAACAGCTGCTGGGCGTTGGCGGTGCCGGGCAGCGACAGATCGAGGGTGCGCGCGCCCTCCAGTGCCAGGTTGAGGTCCTTCTGGTGCAGCTTGATCTTGAAGCCGGGGTCGAAGGTGCGCTGGATCATGCGCTCGCCGTGAACGTCGAGGATCTTCGACTGGGCCAGGCCACCGAGCAGCGACTCGCGCACCTTGGCCACATCGGCGCCGGCCTTCGAGGCAAACAGCAGCCCCTCGGCGACCGCCTCGATGGTCAGGGCGACGACAATCTGGTTGGCCACCTTGCAGGTTTGACCGGCGCCATGACCGCCGATGTGGGTGATCGTCTTGCCCATCACCTCGAGGATAGGCGAGGCCTGCCTGAAGCCCTCGTCGGTGGCCCCGACCATGATGGTCAAAGCGGCATTGATGGCGCCGCCTTCCCCGCCGGAGACCGGCGCATCCACGTACTCGCCGCCGGCCTCGGTGATGCGCTTGGCGAACGTCTGGGTCGGGATCGGCGCGATGGAGCTCATGTCGATCACCAGGGTGCCCGGCTTGAGGCCCTCGATGACGCCGCCCTCACCGAACAGCACCTCCTCGACGTTGGGGGTATCCGGGACCATGGTGATGACCACCTCGGCCTCGGCGGCCACCGCCGCGGGGTTATCGAGTTCGCGCATGCCTTTCTCGGCCAGGGCGGCATCCAGGGTGCCGCGCCTGACGGTGACCAGTTCGTGGCCGGCGTCCAGCAGATGCCCCGCCATGGGGCGCCCCATGATGCCCAGTCCGATAAAACCGATCTTGCTCATGATGATTCTCCTGTCACTTCACTTGCGTGATGCGTCGCTTCGTTTCTCGATCTTTCCGGGTGCGAAACGCGTTACGTTTCAGCGAACGTCGTCCAGCCAGCCCAAGCCTTCCTGGGTGCCCGCCTGGGGCTTGTACTCGCAGCCGATCCAGCCGGCGTAGCCGAGACGCTCGAGGTGGTCGAACAGGAAGGGGTAGTTGATCTCGCCGGTTCCCGGTTCGTGGCGACCCGGGTTGTCAGCCAGCTGCACATGGGCAATGCGGTCGAAGTGCTTCTCGATGGTCGGGGCCAGGTCGCCTTCCATGATCTGCATATGGTAGATGTCGTACTGCAGCTTGAGATTACGGGAGCCCACCTCGTCGAACAGCGCCAGCGCCTGTTCGGTGCGGTTCAGGAAGAAGCCCGGGATGTCGCGAGTATTGATGGGCTCGGCGATCAGCAGGATACCGGCGGCCTCGAGCCTTTCGGCGGCGTAGCGCAGGTTCTCGACCAGGACCCGACGCGCCTCGTCATCGTCGACGCCGCCGGGCTGGATGCCGGCCAGGCAGTTGACCTGGGTGTTGCCCAGCACCTGGGCATACTCGATCGCCTTGTCGACGCCGGCGCGAAACTCCTCGATGCGATCAGGATGACAGGCGATGCCGCGCTCGCCGGCTCCCCAGTCCCCCGCCGGCAGGTTGAACAGCACCTGCTCCAGGCCGTTGTCGTCGAGGCGGCGCTTGATCTCGGCGGCCTCGAAGTCATAGGGGAAGAGATACTCCACGCCCTTGAAGCCGGCCTCGGCGGCGGCCTGGAAGCGGTCGAGAAAGTCCACCTCGGTGAACAGCATGCTGAGATTGGCGGCAAACTTGGCCATAGGAACCTCCGTCTGTGTGCTCGTGCTTGTGTTCGTGATGATCACCGTGCCCGCCCCTGGGCGGGCGCCGCGAATCAGCGTAGTGCGGCGATGGAACTCGGCGCGTCGGCGGTGTTCTCGGCCAGGGCCTCGAACTCGTTGACGCCGCCCAGGTCGGTGCCCATGGAGATGTTGGTGACGCGCTCGAGGATCACTTCGACCACCACCGGCACACGGTACTGGCGCATCAACTCGCGGGCCTGCTCGAGGGCCGGCGCGATCTGGTCGGGCTCGGTGACGCGAATCGCCTTGCAGCCCAGCCCCTCGACCACGGAGACATGGTCCACCCCGTAGCCGTTGATCTCGGGGCAGTTGATGTTCTCGAACGACAGCTGCACCTGGTAGTCCATCTCGAAGCCGCGCTGGGACTGACGAATCAACCCCAGGTAGGAGTTGTTCACCAGGACGTGGATATAGGGCAGATTGAACTGCGCCCCCACCGCCAGCTCCTCGATCATGAACTGGAAGTCATAGTCGCCGGACAGGGCCACGATCTCGGTGTTCGGGTCGGCGCGACGCACGCCCAGGGCGGCCGGAATGGTCCAGCCCAGCGGGCCGGCCTGGCCACAGTTGATCCAGTGGCGGGGCTTGTAGACGTGCAGGAACTGGGCGCCGGCGATCTGCGACAGACCGATGGTGCTGATGTAGCGGGTGTTCTTGCCGAACACCTTGTTCATCTCTTCGTAGACGCGCTGTGGCTTGACCGGCACGTTGTCGAAGTGGGTCTTGCGCAGCAGGGTGCGCTTGCGCTCCTGGCACTCCTCGGCCCAGGCGCTACGGTCCTTGAGCCTGCCTTCGGCCCGCCACTCCCTGGCCACCTCGACAAACAGCTTCAGGGCCGCCCCGGCGTCGGAGACGATGCCGTAATCCGGGCCGAAGATGCGGCCGATCTGGGTCGGCTCGATATCCACGTGAACGAACTTGCGGCCCTCGGTGTAGGTATCCAGGGTGCCGGTATGTCGATTGGCCCAACGGTTGCCGATGCCCATCACGAAGTCGGATTCGAGCAGGGTCGCGTTGCCGTAGCGATGCGAGGTCTGCAGCCCCACCATGCCGGCCATCAGCGGATGGTCGTCGGGAATGATGCCCCAGCCCATCAGGGTCGGGATGACCGGCACGCCGGTCAGCTCGGCAAACTCGGTGAACAGCTCGCCGGCATCGGCGTTGATGATGCCGCCACCGGCGACCAGCAGCGGCTTGTCGGCGTCATTGAGCATGGCCAACGCCTTCTCGACCTGGGCGCGGCTGGCGGCGGGCTTGTAGGTCGGCAGCGGCTCGTAGGTATCCGGATCGAACTCGATCTCGGTCATCTGCACGTCGATGGGCAGGTCGAGCAGCACCGGCCCCGGACGCGCGCTGCGCATCAAGTGAAAGGCCTGCTGGAAGGCGCGCGGCACCTGGGCCGCCTCGAGCACGGTGACGGCCCACTTGGTCACCGGGCCGGCGATGGCCTGGATGTCCACCGCCTGGAAGTCTTCCTTGTGCAGCTTGCCGGTCGGTGCCTGGCCGGTGATGCACAGGATGGGGATGGAGTCCGCCGAGGCGGAGTAGAGCCCGGTGATCATGTCGGTACCGGCCGGGCCGGACGTGCCGATGCACACACCGATGTTGCCGGCCTCGGCACGGGTATAGCCCTCGGCCATGTGCGAGGCCCCCTCGACATGGCGCGCCAGGACGTGGTCCACCCCACCGACCTGACGCATCGCGGCGTAGAAGGGATTGATAGCGGCACCGGGCAGGCCAAAGGCGACATCGACACCTTCTTTCCTGAGCACGTGAACGGCGGCTTCTGCTGCGGTCATGCGGGCCATGGCGGCTTCCTCCTGGGGGAATTTTTATTCTGTGGAAATATTTTCTGTATACAAAGACTAGACCCGCCGACGGAGCGCCGTCAATATTTTTTGGAAAGTATTTCCATATTATTTCATCGGCGACGGAGGACCCGCCATGCCTCCTTCCCGAACAATGAAAAACACCCATGAAAAAACACGCCCTGGGGGCAACGCAGAAGCGCCGGCCGCCCTCTTGCACAGAGGATCGGCCGGCGCTTTTCAAGGCCATTGCATACCATCGGCCCATTCCGGACGGGCCGACGCGAAGCGGTTAGCGACGCTTGCCGTAGGGCAGCGCCATGTGGCGGTTGACGTCCTTGTAGAGCAGGTAGCGGAAGGGCCCCGGACCGCCCGCATAGCAGGCCTGCGGGCAGAAGGCACGCAGCCACATGTAGTCACCGGCCTCGACCTCGACCCACTGCTGGTTGAGGTGATAGACCGCCTTGCCCTCGAGCACGTAGAGGCCATGCTCCATGACATGGGTCTCATCGAAGGGGATCACCCCGCCGGGCTGGAAGGTGACGACGGTCACGTGCATGTCGTGACGCAGGTCGTCCGGGTCGACGAAGCGGGTCGTCGCCCACACCTCGTTGCAATCCGGCATCACCGTGGGCGCGATGTCGTTCTCGTTGACCACGAAGGCCTCCGGCACGTCGAGGCCGTCGACGAATTCATAGGCCTTGCGGATCCAGTGGAAGCGCACCGGGGCGTCGGCCTCGTTGCGCAGCTGCCAGTCGCAGCCGGGCGGCAGGAAGGCGTAGCCGCCGGGTACCATGTGGTGCTTCTCGCCTTCGATGGTCAGCGTCATCTCGCCTTCCACCACGAACAGCACGCCCTCGGCGCCGGCGTCGGTCTCGGGACGCTCGCTGCCGCCGCCCGGAGAGACCTCCATGATGTACTGGGAGAAGGTCTCGGCGAAGCCGGAGAGCGGACGCGACAGCACCCACAGCCGAGTGTTGTCCCAGTGAGGGAGCTTGCTGGTGACGATATCGCGCATCACCCCCCTGGGAATCACCGCGAAGGCCTCGGTGAACATGGCGCGGTCGGTGGTCATGACCTTCTGGTCGGGATGGCCTCCCTGGGGGGCATAGTACTGACGAGAGGGCTGATGTGGCTGACTCATGACGTGGACTCCTGTTCGCTGTGGGTCGGCGTAACGACCTCGCCTTGCGGCAGGGTCACGCGGATGTCGATGGGGTGTTCGTCGCAGTTGTTGCCTTCACCACCGCGGTCGACCACCAGGAACTCACCCTCGCGACCCAGCACCGACTGGATGGCATGCCAGACCCCGGCGCGGTAGTTGACGCCCTGGCGGCCATCGGTGATGAAGGCGCGCACCGCGGCAGGGTCGATGGCCTCGCCGGGCGGCGCCACCACCACGATGAAGCGCTCCTCATGCATCGGCACGAAGGCCTGGCTGCCCTGGGGATGACGCTCGAGGAAGCTCAGGTCAAGGGGCACCTCGACCGGCTGGCTGACGAAGATGCTGATCATCGCCCGGGCCTGCTCGCCCAGGGTCTCGACCCTGGCCAGGTCGTGATAGCGCCGCGTGCGGCCGGCATTGATGTGAAAGTAGTCCGATGTCCGGGTATCGATCACGTCGCCGAAGGGCGCGAAGGCCTCCGGGGTGAGGGGTTGGGCCTCGAGTTCAAGCATGCTGTCTCCTGAAAAACGCGGGGCGGGCAGGCGGCGAGCCGCCCGCGGTGACTATCGGGACGCCGCCGGCTCAAGGCGCCGGGTGATGCTCAGCCCAGTGGCGGGCGATGTCCACGCGGCGGGTCACCCAGACGCGGTCATGGGCCTCGATATGGTCCAGGAAGCGCTGCAGGGCGCGGAAGCGACCCGGGCGGCCGAGCAACCGACAGTGCATGCCCACCGAGAGCATCTTCGGCGACTCGTCACCTTCGGCATAGAGCACGTCGAAGGCGTCGCGCAGGTAGGTAAAGAAGTGGTCGGCGGTATTGAAGCCCTGGGGCGCGGCGAAACGCATGTCGTTGGTGTCCAGGGTGTAGGGCACCACCAGATGCGACTGCTCACGCCCCTGGCTGTCTGCCTCGCGGGTCCAGAACGGCAGGTCGTCGCCGTAGTAATCGCTATCGTAGAGGAAGCTCCCCTCATCGAGCACCAGTCGGCGAGTATTGGGGCTGTCGCGGCCGGTGTACCAGCCCAGCGGCTTCTCGCCGTAGAGCGTCTGGAAGATCTCGATGGCGCGGCGCATATGCTCGCGCTCGACCTCCTCGGAGACCTCCTGATAGTGGATCCAGCGATAGCCGTGGCAGGCGACCTCATGGCCCAGCTCCTTGAATGCCTGGGCGACCTCGGGATTGCGCTCCAGGGCCATGGCCACGCCGAACACCGTCAGCGGCAGGCCCCGACGCTCGAACTCGCGCAGGATGCGCCATACGCCGACGCGCGAACCGTACTCGTAGATCGACTCCATGCTCAGGTGGCGGTCGGGAAAGGCCGGCGCACCGATGATCTCGGAAAGAAACTGCTCGGACCCCTCGTCGCCGTGGAGCACGCAGTTCTCGCCGCCCTCCTCGTAGTTGAGCACGAACTGTACGGCAATCCGGGCATTACCTGGCCACTGGGCGTGGGGCGGTGTGCGGCCATAGCCGACGAGGTCGCGAGGATAGGGAGCATCGATCATGTCATCACCTTGTAGTAACTACATTGCAGCAACCGTATTGCCGTAGCCGTACTGCCGTAACCGTACTGCCGTAACCGTACTGCCGTAACCGTACTGCCGTAACCGTACTGCCGTAACCGTACTGCCGTAACCACGGCGGCATCAAAATGATGCCCAATACTGCAAGCATTTTGTATACAACATGAAATGTATCGCTACCGACGATGATCCGCAAGCCCGAGGCGTCGATATTTAGTTGAGAAATATCTGGTGGAGATCCGGGGCCTCCTGATCCTCCTCGACGATGGCGAGAGTCGCCTCCACGGCGCGCAGGTGGTGGCCCATCAGCGTGGCGGCTTCCTGACCACGCCCCTCCCGCAGAAGAGAGATCAATGCCTCGTGATCATGCGTCTCACAGCCCAGATGCCCCGGCCTGCCATAGACCGCCAGAATCAGCGAAGAGCGAAAGCACAGTCGTTCGACGAACTCGGCCAGGGTGGCATTGCCGGCGAGGCACGCGATATGGGTATGAAAGTCCGCCGAATGGCGGATCGCCGCACTATGATCGCCCTCCTGCAGGGCCTTCTGCTCCTGGGCCGAGAGCTCGCGCAATGCATTCACGCTCTGTTCGTCGAGACGCTGGGCCACCTCCGGCATCAGCCCGCACTCGACCATCTGGCGGGCCTCGAAGACCTCCCGGGCTTCGTCGGCGGTGGGCCGCGTCACACTGGCGCCGCGACGCGGCGTCAGCGTCACCAGCTGCTCCAGCGCCAGGCGTTGAAGAATCTTGCGGATGCCGGTACGGCTGATTCCAAACACCTCGGCCAGGGCATCCTCACGCAGTCGCGCACCGGGCTTGAGCCGGTGCTCGATGATGGCGTCGCTGATCGAGCGGTAGATGACCTCATGGCGCTCGGCCCCGTCGCCGCCCTTGCCTCGACGGCTGCCGGAGGCGCGCTGTCCCGCGAGATCCTGATGCTGACTCATATGACATGAACTCCCAGTAACGATATGCCGCTTATTGTATACGTTGTCACGCGCCGTGACGCCCGATAGCCGAAACAACAAGACCCGCCACCGGGGCGGGTCAAGCGTGTCATCATGCGTGAGTGACGTTCAGGGCATCACTGTGACCAGGCGGCAATGGTCTTGCGCTCCTCATCGGTGATGTTGGTGATGTTGCCCAGAGGCATATAGCCGCTGGCCACGACCTCCTGAATCCGCTGCTTCTGCTGAAGGATCTGCTCGTCGGTATCATAGGCGAGGCCCGCCGGCGGCGCATTGAAGCCGGGCTGAGTGGGGTTGCCGGCATGGCAGGCGGCGCAACGGGATTCGATGATCGGCTGCACCTCGGAGAGCGACACGCTGGCGGACGCCTGGGCCTGGCCCGAATTGGCGTTGATGCTCGGCATGGCTACCCAGAAGGCCACCGCAATCAAGGCGGTACCGGCGATCGGGTAGGCGGGCTGAATCTTGCCGGCATGCATCAGCACGAAGAACTGGCGGATCAGTGCGCCACCGAAGATGAACAGCGACATGATCACCCACGCATACTCGTGGGAATAGGCGAAGGAGTAGTGGTTGCTGATCATCAGCAGTACCACCGGCAGCGTGAAGTAGGTGTTGTGCACCGAACGCTGCTTGCCACGCTTGCCATCCAGGGGGTTGGGCGTCTCGCCGGCCTTCATCGCCTTCACCATGCGACGCTGGCCCGGAATGATCCAGAAGAAGACGTTGGCCGACATGGCGGTGGCCATCACCGCACCGGTCAACAGGAAGGCCGCGCGGCCGGAGAAGATCTGAACGCTGAGGTAGGAGACCACCACCATCATGATCGCCACCGCGACGCTCAGGACGCCATCACGAGTCATGTAGGGGCTGATGCGCTTGCACAGCTCGTTGTAGACCACCCAGCCACCGAGCAGGAACAACAGTGCCACCACATTGGCCTGCCAGCCGCTCATGTTGGCCGCCCACTCCCAGCTGGCGTTGGGATTGACCAGATAGAAGCTGGGCTTGGCCATGTAGAGCAGGATGAACAGCGCAAAACCCGACAGCCAGGTGGTGTAGGCCTTCCAGAACGACCAGTGAAGGTCTTCGGGCAGCTTGGCCGGCGCGGTGGCATATTTCTGGTTGTGGTAGAACCCGCCGCCGTGTACGGCCCACATCTCGCCGAACACGCCCTTGTCGCGGTCTTCCGTGGCCTTGGGAGTTCGCAGGCCGTTATCGAGCATCACGAAATAGATCGATTCACCGATCCAGGCAATGGCGGCGATGACATGTAGCCAGCGCAGCATGAAGTTACCGAATTCCAGCAGGTAGGCTTGCATAGGGGGCCTCGTCTAGCGTCTTGTTATAGGAACGGTGGTCAGCAAGCCGCCTCAGCTTCCACGGTAGGTGGAGTAGCCATAGGGCGAGAGCAGCAGGGGGACATGATAGTGTGCGCCGGCATCGGCGACGCCGAAGCGCAGCGGTATCACATCGAGGAAGAGGGGCTCCTCCGCCTCGATTCCCTGGGCACGCAGATAGTCTCCGGCATGAAAGACCAGCTCATACTGGCCGGCGGCGAACGCCTCTCCCTCCAGAATCGGCTCATCGCAGCGGCCATCATCATTGGTCACCACCTCCTTGAGGCGGGTGCGCTGCTCGCCTTCCAGACGGAAGACCTCGATGCGGATGCCCTGGCCGGGGCTTCCCTGAGCGGTATCGAGTACATGGGTGGTAAGGCGTCCCATGGGAATACTCCTTGTGTCGTGATGTGGATTATCGTGATAGGACCCGGCGCCGCTTGTCGATGCCGGTCGTCCAAGACTAACCTGAGTGCATGAAGACAGTTTTAGTCATTATCGGGGTACATTTCAAAGTATTTTTTGTATACATTTAGTCGACACCCATACGACACACCCATACGACACACCATCCGCTCATCCACCGCGACACCCTGCAGAAACACTCCAAGGAGCCTGAAATGAGCCATACCACCCTGACCCCGAGCCCGAGCCAGCTGGACAAGGCCGCCTTCGTGGCCGCCTACGGCGAGATCTACGAGCATTCTCCCTGGATTGCCGAGCTGACCTGGGACAAGGGGCTGAACTCCGACCACGACTCCCCCGCCGGCCTGGCGCAGGCCATGAGCGAGGTGCTGACCAGCGCCCCCGCCGAACGCCAGCTGGCGGTGATTCGTGCCCACCCCGATCTTGCCGGCAAGGCCGCCATCGCCGGTGAGCTGACCGACGACTCGACCCGGGAGCAGGCCGGCGCCGGCCTGGATCAGTGCACACCGGAGGAGATGGCTCGCTTCGAGCGACTCAACGGCGCCTACAAGGCGAAGTTCGATTTCCCCTTCGTGATGGCCGTCAAGGGCAACGACCGCCATGACATCCTGCGGGCATTTGAGACCCGACTCGAGAACGACCCCGCCGAGGAGCGCCGCACGGCCGTGGAGCAGATCAATCGCATCGCCCGTTTCCGCCTGGAGGCGCGGGCCTGAGCCGACAACCGGCGACTCCCTTCCCCTACACAACCAGAAACGACACCGCCCGGCGCAAGGCCGGGCGGTGAGATCACCACACGGGTGACGATTCAGCCGTTGAAGTGGACCTCATCGATTGGCGTTGGGGGCAACATGGGTGGGCGCGTCTCCGTCGGGGCCTGAACGTTCCACGGACCGAGGTTCGGCGTCTTGATCGGCGGCCGCAGCGTCGGCGTCGGCACGCGCGATCTCGTCTCTCTCGCGTTGCTCATCGGCCAAGGAACGATTGGGCAAGATGATATTGAGCACGAAGGACGTGATGGCAGCGACCACGATCGGTGCGCCACCGATGACATTCTGCAGCATGTCGGGGAACTGCTCGATGGCCGCCGGCACCTGCGAGATGCCCAGGGCCAGGGCCAGGGAGAGGCCGACAATGGTCACGTTGCGGGCCGACAGCTCGTCCTTGATCAGCAGCTGGATGCCGGTCATGGTGATCATCCCGAATACCGTGACGGTGGCGCCGCCCAGTACCGGGTAAGGGATGGTCGTCATGATGGCGCCAAACTTGGGGCTCAGGCCGGCCAGCACCATGAACACGCCGGCGATGGCCAGCACGGAACGGCTGATCACCTTGGTCATGGCCACGATGCCGACGTTCTGGCTGAAGGTGGACGTGGGCAAGGCCGCAAACAGCGCGCTCAGGGCGGTGGTCAAGCCATTGCCCAACAACCCCCCGGTAAGCTCACGGGTCTTCAGCTCGCGGTTCATGCCCGCCACACTGGTAGCGGAGAGATCCCCGATGGTCTGCACCGAGTTGATCACGCAGATCACCACCATGGAGACGATGGCCGCCGAGTGGAACTCGAGCTGGAAAGGCATGAACTCCGGCACCGCCAGCCAACGCGCCTCGGCCACCGAGCTGAAGTCGACCATGCCCATCGGGAGCGCTACCGCATAGCCGACCAGAATGCCGACGATGATCGCCGACAGCCTGACGACCCCGCGGCCGAACTGGGAGGCGCCCAGCACCGCGATCAGGGTGATGATGCCCACCATCCAGTTGGCCAGGTCACCGAAGCCTTCCGCATTCACGTTGCCGCTGCCCGCCATGTAGCGAATGGCGATATCGTAAAGCGACAGGCCGATCACCAGCACCACGGTACCGGCCACGATCGGTGGAAACAGGTGGCGTATATACTGGATGAAGTAGCCGACCACCATCATGGTGATGCCGCCGATCAGCTGGGCACCGAGGATGCCCTCGATGCCAAACTGGCCGCCTACGGCGATCAGCGTCGGCACATAGGCGAAGCCCACGCCGAAGATCGCCGGCAGCCGAGCGCCGAACTTCCACACCCCGTAGAGGTGGAACAGGGTGCAGACCCCCGAGGCCAGCACGGCCACCTGAATCAACAGCAGCTTCTCCTGGGGGGTCGATCCCACCACACCGGCAATGATGATCGGGGGGGTGATCACGCCGGCGATCATCGCCAGCACGTGCTGCAGGGAAATGGGCAACGCCTTGTAGATCGGCGGTCGCCCTTGGAAATCGAACAGCGAGTTGTTGCGCGTCTTGATTGTCATGGGGGCTATCCGGGAATGTTGTTGTCCGTCGTTAATGCATACCTCATGTCGACACCGATGACCATGATAGTGTCATCAATTAAACACAAAGTTGTATACATTGCTGCCGCCTAATGGCGTTCAGAAGTGCCACTCGAGTTGCAGCGTGGGCGCATCGGTATCCACCCCGTCCTTGTCCTGATTACCGAACTTGTTGCGCCAATACTCATAGCCCACACCGGCCCAGAGCTGGTTGGGCTCTCCCCAGGCCAGCTGGCCCACATCGAGCATCAGCGAGGTGCGCATCAGCTGCTCGGCGCCGGTATCGTCGCCCTGGTAGTCCTCGCCCTTCTCGCCGTTGTAGTTGTAGAACCCTTGAAACTTCAACGGCACCGGGCCGGCCTCGAAGGGCAGCCCCCAGGCCAGGCTGATCTGATAATAGGGATCGAACTCGATTTCGCCGACGTCACAGAAGCTCGCACCGCAGTGGTTCCACTCGTGAGCATAGTAGAGACTCAGATCGACAAACCCCTTGGGCACGTCGAACTTCAGGGTCGGCCCCACCACCAGCAGGCGTTTGCGGGGGGCGAAGGTGGTGTTCTTGGTGTTGAGGTCGAAGCCGCCGCTCAGTGCCACGTCCTTGACCGGCCCGAAGGCCAGCGGCTCTCCGCCGAGCTTGCCAAGGTGCAGTTGATGGCGATAGGTCAGGTAGGCCTCGGTGGCGCCACTGTCCCCACCGCTGGCCGGGTCGGCGCTGTCCGACTGCAGCACATCCAGGTTGAGGAAGTTCTGCCCCAGCGAGTAACCGCTGACATGCGTGAACTGCAGCACGTGCTTCTCGACGTCACGAGAATTGCTCGGCTCGGTGAACTGGGTGCCGTAGCGATAGCCGATAAAGGTATCGCTCCAGGTTGCCGCCTGGGCACCACCGGCGATCAGGCCGCCAAGCAACAGGGTGGCGGCCAGAGGCCGTGGGGGGATGCGTTGAGGCATGGACAGTGTCTCCACTTCTTATGTTTGTTTGGATACAAGCGAGCGGTGTCGCTGTCCACACAATAGACCAAAAGAAGTTTAATGAAAAACACTTCCATGTTTTCTCACAACCCTATCGACGGGCCGGGCCACCTCGCGTGGCCAGCGTGCGAGGCCTCAGCGATAGGCCCCCTCGATATCGGTGATGCGCATGGCACGACGCCCCAGTCCGCCATGCAGGTCCAGCATGCGCTCGAGCCAGGCGTGGACCGGGTCGGCATTGGAGACCAGGTCGGCACTGGACACGCAGCGCGCCCACATGAAGTTGCCGAACACCAGATAGTCGGCCGCTGCCGGAGACGCTCCATCGATGAAATCCGACTCCGTCAACAGGCCCCGCAGCGGTTCGAGGGCCGCATCAAGCTGGACAAGCCCCTTGGACGGCGAGTGAAACTCCTCGAGGGTACGACCAAAGCGCTTCTCTCGGGTCTCGCGGAAGTAGTCCCGGTCACCGGGATGAACGGCATTGAGCAGGTCCATGATGACGGTGCGCAGCATGGCCGGAGCCAGGGTTCGCTCGGCGTAATATTTGAAGAAGCGTGCCCGCGAAGCGGCCAGCCCCTCACCGATCAGCGGCGACTCCGGATAGGTGCGATCCAGATAGCGCAGGATCTCATAGCTGTCGGTCACCACCGCCTCGCCATCGACCAGCACCGGCACCTTGTCGTGGTTGGCGAATGCCAGTGCCTCCTTGTCGGTAAAGCGCCAGGGGCGAGCCTCCACTTCCAGCCCCTTGTGGGCCAGGGCATAGCGCACACGCCAGCAGAAGGGCGAAAAGCGCAGTTCCTCGTCGATACCGCACAGCTCATAGAACACGCGAGTCATAAGAACTCCTTGTCAGCGATCAGGGAGGGCATGTCCACGGCGCAGCCTGTCGGCACCCCGGCCCCGTCATCATGCCTGACTCCATGCTCTCCCTCGGCGAGACGGCTGTCCATTAGTCTAATGGACAGCGGCTCACCGGTGGCTTCTTCTCGACGGGCCCTCGAGAGTTATCATTTTTTATCAAATGGTTAGGGGGAAGGTGCCGGACCGTCAGGCCTCGACACTTTGGTCAGACCACTTTTCCAAGATGGAAAGCCTCGGAATCAGGCCTTAATGTCCGGCGGGTTGACAGGCCTCGCCGACACCGGCCGGGAATAACAACAACCGCTGATCGAGGATACACACATCATGAACGACACCCTTCTCGCACTACTGGCCTTCACGCCTCTCGTGTTGGCTGGTGTACTGCTCATCGGACTACGCATGGCGGCCCGGACCGCCATGCCGATCGTGTTTGCCGTCACCGCCACCATCGCCCTCTTCGCCTGGGAGATGACCGCCACCCGCGTCCTGGCCTCCACCCTCCAGGGCCTGATGCTCACGGTATCGATCCTGTGGATCATCTTCGGCGCCATCCTGCTGCTCAACACCTTGAAGCATTCAGGCGGCATCAAGGCCATCCGCAACGGCTTCTCCGGCATCAGCCAGGATCGCCGCGTTCAGGCGATCATCGTCGCCTGGCTGTTCGGCTGCTTTATCGAAGGCGCCTCGGGTTTCGGCACTCCCGCCGCCGTCGCGGCGCCGCTGATGGTGGCACTAGGATTCCCGGCACTGGCCGCCGTGGTGGTGGGCATGATGATCCAGTCCACGCCGGTTTCCTTCGGTGCCGTCGGCACCCCCATCGTGGTAGGCGTCTCCGGCGGTCTGGACCGTAATGGCATCACCGATATCCTCGCGGCCGACGGAGCCAGCTGGACGGATTACTTCCATCTGATCGCCGCCGAGGTCTCGGTGATCCACGGCATCGTCGGCATCCTGATGCCGCTGATCATGGTGGTGATCATGGTGCGCTTCTTCGGTGCCAATCGCTCCTGGAAGGAGGGACTCTCCATCGCCCCCTTCGCCATCTTCGCCGGCATCAGCTTCGTGGTGCCCTACATGTTGGCCGGCGTGCTGCTGGGGCCGGAATTCCCGTCGATGATCGGCGCCATGGTCGGCCTGGCCATCGTGGTGCCGGCCGCACGCCGCGGTTTCTTGATCCCCAAGGACAGCTGGGACTTCCCCGAGTCCTCCACCTGGCCGGATCAGTGGATCGGCAAGCTCGAGATCAAGCTGGATGATGTGACCGGCAAGGCACCGATCTCTACTCTGATGGGCTGGGTACCCTATGTGCTGCTGGCGGTGATCCTGGTCGCCTCTCGCACCATCGAACCCTTCAAGAACGCCCTGACATCCGTTGCCATCGGCTGGAACAATATCCTCGGCGAGGCGGGCGTCTCCGGCGCCATTCAACCGCTCTATCTGCCCGGCGGGATCCTGCTGATGGTGGTGCTGCTCACCGCCCTGCTCCACCGCATGCGCCTGGGTGAGTTGAAAGCCGCCTTCGGCGAGTCCTCCAAGACAATCCTCGGCGCCGGCTTCGTGCTGATCTTCACCATCCCCATGGTGCGGATCCTGATCAACTCCGGCGTCAACGCCGCCGATCTGGTCTCAATGCCGGTGGCCATGGCGCAACTGGTGGCCGACAGCGTAGGCGGCGTCTATCCCTTCTTCGCTCCTACCGTGGGTGCCCTGGGCGCCTTCATCGCCGGCTCCAATACGGTCTCCAACCTGATGCTCTCCGACTTCCAGTTCAACGTCGCACAGCAGCTTGGCCTCTCCACGGCCTTCATGGTGGCCCTGCAGGCCGTGGGAGCCGCCGCCGGCAACATGATCGCCATTCACAACGTGGTGGCGGCCTCGGCCACGGTGGGCTTGCTCGGCCGCGAAGGCGAGACCATTCGCAAGACGATCCTGCCGACGATCTACTACCTCGTCTTCGCCGGGATCATCGCGCTGGCCGGCTTCTACCTGCTGGGCATCGGCGACCCACTGCTCGGCCTCGGCCGATAACCCGGCGCCTGCCGCACAACGCCCCCGGCCCTGCCGGGGGCGTTATACACTGGCTCGCGGCGAGCCTTCGGCGCCTCCCCCTTCCGGCCACACCGCCGAGGGCTCGAAGCGCGCCCCCCCCACCCGAGAGGGGCGCTGCCCGCAGGAGGATGCTGCGGTGATCGAAGACCATGGCATCCTCCTGGCAGGCCAGACAAAGGGTCTTACCAATACACCAGAAACAGGACAATTCGGCTGACAGCGAGGACCAGTACTGCCGGCCATACTACCCTGACGAGACACATGGGGAGCCCCGATGAACATACAGTACGACGCCAGACTCGATGGCGAGCCGCCTCATCTTCGCACCCAGGACGAGGTCCTGGCCGATCTGCGCCAGGCGCTACCCGACATGACCCTGTTGCACCGCGAGGAAGACCTTCACCCCTTCGAGTGCGATGGCCTCGCCGCGTATCGCGCCCTGCCCATGCTGGTCGCGTTACCCGAGACCCTTGCTCAGGTAGAGACGCTGCTCAAGCGCTGCCATGCCCTGGGCGTGCCGGTCGTCACCCGTGGCGCCGGCACCGGCCTCTCGGGCGGCGCCATGCCGCTTGCGCACGGGGTGCTGCTGGTGATGTCCCGCTTCAGCCGCATCCTCGACATCGACCCCGACGCGCGTACCGCCCGGGTTCAACCCGGAGTGCGCAACCTGGCGATCTCCGGGGCCGTCGCCCCCTACGGGCTCTACTATGCGCCGGACCCCTCCTCCCAGATCGCCTGTTCCATCGGGGGCAACGTGGCCGAGAACGCCGGCGGCGTGCACTGCCTCAAGTACGGCCTCACCGTGCACAACGTGATCAAGGTCGAGGTGCTGACCATCGAGGGCGAATACATGACCCTGGGCGCCGACGCCCTGGACACCCCGGGGTTCGACCTGCTGGCGCTGATCAATGGCTCCGAGGGCATGCTCGGCGTGGTCACCGAGATCACCGTCAAGCTGTTGCCCAAGCCCGAATCGGCCAAGGTACTGATGGCCAGCTTCGATGATATCGAGAAGGCCGGCGACGCCGTGGGCGCCATCATCGCCGCGGGCATCATCCCCGGGGGGCTGGAGATGATGGACAACCTGGCGATCCGCGCCGCCGAGAACTTCATCGGCGCCGGCTATCCGGTGGAGGCCGCGGCCATCCTGCTCTGCGAGCTGGATGGCGTAGAGGCGGACGTGGACGACGACTGCCGATCCGTGCGCCGCGTGCTGGAAGAAGCCGGCGCCACGGATATCCAGCAGGCCCGCGACGAGGCCGAGCGCGCGCTGTTCTGGGCCGGACGCAAGAATGCCTTCCCGGCCGTGGGCCGCATGTCGCCGGACTACTACTGCATGGATGGCACCATTCCTCGCCGCGAGCTGGCCCGCGTACTCAAGGGCATCGGCGAACTGGGGGATGAGTATGGCCTGCGCGTGGCCAACGTCTTCCACGCCGGCGACGGCAACACGCATCCCCTGATCCTGTTCGATGCCAACCAGCCCGGCGAATTCGAACGCGCCGAGGCATTGGGCGGCCGCATCCTCGAACTCTGCGTCGAGGCGGGCGGCACCATCACCGGCGAGCATGGCGTAGGCCGGGAGAAGATTCACCAGATGTGCGTGCAGTTCAGCCCCGCCGAACTCGCCACTTTCCGCGCCGCCAAGGCGGCCTTCGACCCTCTGGGGCTGCTTAACCCGGGCAAGAACATTCCCGCCCCGGCACGCTGCTCCGAGTTCCGCCTGACCAAGAGCGCCGGCGACGCTCCCGCCCCGAGCCCGGCCCCGACGCGCCAAGTCCCGAAGAGCCAAGGCTGAGAGACAGGAAAGATGGTGACCATGAACGACACCCCGAGCCATGACAGTATTCAGCACGATGCCAGCGAGGCGCTGGCCGAGCATATTCGCCGCGCCGATGCCGACGGCACCCCGCTGCGCATTGTCGGCGGCGACACCAAGGCCTTCTATGGTCGCAACATTCAGGGCAATGCCATCGCGGCCCTGTCCACCCGCGAGCATCGCGGCATCACCGCGTATGACCCGGTCGAGCTGATCGTCTCGGTACGCGCCGGCACCCCGCTGCGAGAACTGGAAGACGTCCTGGCGGCCAACGGCCAGATGCTGGCCTGTGAGCCTCCCCATTTCGGCCCTGACGCCACGGTGGGCGGCATGATCGCCACCGGCCTCTCCGGCCCTCGGCGCCCCTGGGCCGGCAGCGTGCGCGACTTCGTGCTGGGCACCCGCGTCATCATGCGCCAGGGCAGCGAACAGCGCTTCGGCGGCCAGGTGATGAAGAATGTGGCCGGCTACGACCTTTCGCGCCTGATGGTCGGCGCCCAGGGCACCCTGGGCCTGATCACCGAGGTCTCCATGAAGGTATTGCCGCGGCCCGGCGCGACCCGCAGCCTGCGCCTGGCGATGTCGCCGAAGGATGCCCTGGACAAGCTCGCCGAATGGGGACGCCAGCCGCTGCCGATTACCGCCGCCGCCTGGATCGCCGGCGCCCTGCACCTCCGCCTGGAAGGCGGCCCCAGCTCTGTCGCCGCCACCGCTCGGCGCCTGGGCGGCGATGAGCTGCGCGACGACGCCTGGGCCGACTTGCGCGAACAGCGATTGGACTTCTTCAACACCGAGGATCCGCGCCCGATCTGGCGACTCTCGCTACCCCACCACACCCCGCTGCTCGAGATACCCGGCGCGACCGCCGAGGCCGACATCCTTTACGACTGGGCCGGCACCCAGCGCTGGGTACGCAGTGCTGCCGATGACGATGCGATTCGGGCCGTGGCCGGCCGGGTCGGCGGCCATGCCACCTGCTGGCGTGGTGCCAACGGCGCCCCGGTAGAGACGCCCTTCACCCCGCTCGACCCGGTGATCGAGAAATATCACCGCAACCTGAAGACACAACTCGACCCCCAGGGGATCTTCAATCCGGGCCGGCTCTACGCGGCATTCTGAGACACACGGAGAGACGTCAAACATGCAGACGCATTTCACCGCAGAAGACCTTCAGAAGCCGCATATCCGCGAAGCCGACCGCGTGCTGCGCAGCTGTGTGCACTGCGGCTTCTGCAACGCCACCTGCCCCACCTATCAGCTACTGGGGGATGAGCGCGACGGCCCCCGCGGACGCATCTATCTGATGAAGGAGATGCTCGAAGCCCCCGAGGGAAGCGACAGGGTCACCGAACAGACCCGACTGCATCTCGACCGCTGCCTCACCTGTCGCAACTGCGAGACCACCTGTCCTTCCGGCGTCGAGTATCACAAACTGCTCGATATCGGCCGCGCCGAGATCGAACGCCGAATCCCGCGCAAGGCCTCGGAACGGGCGCTGCGCTACGGCCTGCGCAAGGCATTGGTGGAACCCAAACGCTTCCAGGCACTACTCAAGCTGGGCCTGACCTTCCAGCCCCTGGTGCCGGGCGTCCTGAAGGAGAAGATGCCCCCGGCCCCCGTGGATGCCGGCAAGCGCCCCGCGGGCAAGCACCACACCCGGCAGATGCTGATTCTCGAGGGCTGTGTGCAGCCGGGGCTGTCGCCCAACACCAATGCCGCCACCGCCCGAGTGCTGGATCGCCTGGGTATCGGCCTTACCCCGGCACCGGAGGCCGGCTGCTGCGGCGCCATCGACTTCCACCTCAACGCCCAGGACGCCGGCCGGGCGCGGATGCGCGCCAATATCGATGCCTGGTGGCCGCATATCGATAAAGAAGGTGAAGCGGGGGTCGAGGCAATAGTGCAGACCGCCAGTGGCTGCGGCGCCATGGTCAAGGAATACGGCGAAGTCCTGGCCGACGACCCCGACTATGCCGACAAGGCGGCTCGGGTCAGCGCCCTGGCCAAGGATCTCGGCGAACTGCTAGCCGATGAGGGCCTGGAAACCCTGGCCATCCAGGACCACAAGCGCCTGGCCTTCCACTGCCCCTGCACTCTGCAGCATGCCCAGAAACTCGCTGGTAGCGTCGAGGGCGTGCTGACCCGGCTGGGCTTCTCGCTGACCCCGGTGCGGGATGCCCATCTGTGCTGCGGTTCCGCCGGCACCTACTCCATCACCCAGCCCGAACTTTCCATGCAACTGCGTGACAACAAGCTCGACAACCTGGAAGCCGGCGACCCCGAGGTCATCGTGACGGCCAATATCGGCTGTCAGACTCATCTCGCCGGTGCCAACCGTACGCCAGTACGCCATTGGATCGAAATCGTCGATGACGCCCTGACTCCCTGAGGATGCCGCCATGAAGACCAAGTCCGTCCTGACCCTGACCGACGTCAACGCCATCCTCGATGCCGCCCAACAGGAGGCCGAGGCCAACGGCTGGGGCGTGACCATCGCCGTCGCCGATGACGGCGGCCACCTGCTCGGCCTGCGCCGCCTGGATAACGCCCCGCCCGTCAGCGCCGACATAGCCACCCAGAAGGCGCGCAATGCCGCCATTGGGCGCCGCGAGACCCAGGCCTTCGAGGACATGATCAACGCCGGCCGCACCGCCTTCGTCACCGCGCCCATGCCGTCGCTGCTCGCCGGCGGCATACCGGTGCTGGTCGCAGGCGAAGTCGCCGGCACCGTGGGCATCTCCGGCGTCAAGCCCGACCAGGACGTGCAGGTCGCCCGGGCCGGCGTCGCCGCCATCGCCTAGCCAGCTTGTCGACGGATCCGTCTCGAATATCGCTAACGACGATGGCCCCAGGGCCGCGTCCGATCGCCTTGAACTAAAGGGGTAGTTGATTAAACGCTTGTTGGCCTAGCAAACTGGAGTGATAGCGCGATGACGCCCCAAGGCTCATCGCGCATTTACCATTCGCAGGAGAGCAACAATGAAAAAAACACTGCTGGCAGCAAGCATCGCAACCATGATGCTCGGGGCCGCCCCGGTCATGGCCAAGACCCTGGTGTACTGTTCGGAAGGTTCTCCGGAAGGCTTTGATCCCTCGCTTTACACCACCGGCACTACCTTCGATGCGGCGGGCAAGACGATCTATAACCGCCTGGTCGAGTTCAAGACCGGCACCACTGAGCTCCGCCCGGCCATCGCCGAGCGTTGGGAAGTCTCTGACGACGGCATGGAGGTGACCTTCCTCCTGCGCGATGACGTCGAGTTTCACACCACCGACTACTTCACTCCCAGCCGTCCGCTCAATGCTGATGACGTCCTCTATTCCTTCAGGCGCCAGATGATGGAGGATAACCCCTATTACCAGCACAACAACGGCAACTACGAATACTTCACCGCCATGTCGATGGGCGAGCTGATCGACGAAATCGTCAAGGTTGACGACCACACGGTGAAGTTCGTGTTGACTCGCCCCGAGGCACCCTTCCTGGCCAATCTGGCGATGGATTTCGCCTCCATTCACTCCAAGGAGTACGGTGATCAATTGCTCGAGGCGGGCACCCCCGAACGGGCCAACCGCCAGCCTGTCGGCACGGGCCCCTTCCAGTTGATCGGCTACCAGGAAGACGCCGTCATCCGCTATGCCGCCAACCCGGACTATTTCCGCGGCAAGCAGCCGCTGGATAACCTGGTCTTCGCGATCACCCCGGATGCCCAGGTGCGCTACCAGAAGCTACAGGCAGGGGAATGCCATGCCATGCCCTACCCCAACCCGTCCGACATCGACGAGATGAGGCAGGACGACACCATCCAGGTGCTCGAGGAACCTGGTTTGAACGTCGCCTACCTCGCCTACAACACCCAGCAGGAACCATTCGATGACCCGCAGGTTCGCAAGGCCCTGAATATGGCCATCAACAAGGAAGCGATCATCGAGGCGGTCTTCCAGGGTGCCGGCGAGGTTGCCAAGAACCCCATCCCGCCAACCATGTGGGGCTACAACGAGGCCATCGAGGACGACCCCTACGACCCCGAGCGGGCGCAGCAAATGCTGGACGACGCCGGCATCGAGGACCTGGAAATGAGCATCTGGGCAATGCCGGTACAGAGACCCTACATGCCTAATGCCCGGCGCACCGCCGAGCTGATGCAGGCAGACCTGTCACGGGTCGGTGTCGACGCCGAAATCGTCACCTACGAATGGGGCGAATACCTGAAGCGTGCCTCAAGCGTCGATCGCGAGGGCGCGGTCATTCTCGGCTGGACCGGCGACAACGGCGATCCCGACAACTTCCTCGCCGTACTACTCGGCTGCGACGGAATCGGAGGTGCCAACCGCGCCCAGTGGTGCCATGAACCGTTCAACGAGCTGGTCATGGAAGCCAAGACACTGAGCGACCAGGCCGAGAGAGTGGAGCGCTATGAGCAGGCCCAGGCCATCTTCAAGGAACAGGCACCCTGGAATACCCTGGCCCATTCTGTGGTCTTCATGCCGCTACGACAGGAAGTCACCGGCTATACCATCGATCCCCTTGGTGGCCATAATTTCGAGGGCGTCGACCTGAAATAGCCCTATCCTTCACTACCTGGGGCGGCCGCCATGGTCGCCCCTTCGCCGTTCGACATGGCTGACACAACTCGATGATAAAGTTTATCTTCATTAAGCTGGCGCAGCTGATTCCGACTTTCATCGGTGTCACGATCGTTGCCTTCTCCTTTATTCGCCTGCTACCCGGCGACCCCATCCTGCTGATGGCCGGCGAGCGCGGCATCTCGGCGGAGCGCTACGCCGTGCTCGAGGCCCAACTCGGCTTCGACCGCCCATTGATCGCCCAGTATTTCGACTTCATCGGCAATCTGCTGCAGGGCGATCTCGGTACCTCACTGGTCACCCACGCGCCGGTGATGAGCGAATTCATGAATCGCTTCCCGGCTACCCTGGAGCTGTCGCTGTTCGCCCTGCTGTTCGCCGTCATCGTTGGCTTACCCGCCGGTGTGCTGGCCGCCACACGACGTGGCACCTTCATCGACCACAGCGTGATGGGCGTCAGCCTCACCGGTTACTCCATGCCGATCTTCTGGTGGGGCCTGCTGCTGATCATGCTGTTCTCCAGCACCCTGGGCTGGACTCCGGTATCAGGACGCATTTCCTATCTGTATTTCATCGAGCCGGTCACCGGACTGCTGACCATCGATACTCTGCTCGCCGGCAACTGGGACGCCTTCCGCTCGGCACTGCACTATCTGATCCTGCCCGGCATCGTGCTGGGGACCATTCCCATGGCGGTGATCGCCCGCCAGACCCGCTCCTCGATGCTCGAGGTGCTGGGCGAGGACTATGTACGCACCGCCCGCGCCAAGGGCCTCTCCAGCTTCCGCGTGATCATGGTGCACGCCCTGCGCAACGCCCTGATCACCGTGGTCACGGTGATTGGCCTGCAGGTCGGGGTGCTGCTGGCCGGCGCGATCCTCACCGAGACCATCTTCTCCTGGCCGGGGATCGGCAAATGGATGATCGACGCCATCTCACGGCGCGACTACCCCGCTGTCCAGGGCGGCCTGGTACTGATCGCCTTCATCGTGATGCTCGTCAACCTGCTGGTCGATGTCGCCTACGGCGTTATCAACCCGCGTATCCGTCACTAGGGAACCGACCATGACCACCCTCTCGCCCTCGGCCGCCCCAGGCACCCTGCGCTACCAGCTGGCCGAGTTCTGGGGCTCGTTCAGCGCGAGCCGCGGTGCCCTGGTGGGCCTGCTGTTCATCACCTTCATCCTCCTCATCGCCCTGTTCGCCCCCTGGGTCGCCCCCCACGACCCCGCCCTGCAGAACCGCGACGCCTTCCTGGTGCCCCCGGTCTGGCATGCCGAGGGCAGCTGGCGCTATGTCCTGGGTACCGATGCGGTGGGCCGTGATGTGCTCTCGCGACTGATCCACGGAGCCCGCTTTTCGCTGTCGATCAGCGCCATGGTGGTGGTACTGTCGATGGCAGTGGGCATCTTTCTTGGCCTGCTGGCGGGCTACTTCCGCGGCTGGCTCGAAACCGTGATCACCCGGTTGATGGACGTGGTGTTGGCCTTCCCCAGCCTGCTGCTGGCGCTGGGGCTGGTTGCCGTGCTGAGTCCCGGCCTGACCAGTGCGATGATCGCCATCGCCCTGGTACAGCTGCCATATTTCGTGCGCCTGACCCGCGCGGCGGTGATCGGCGAGAAGGACCGTGAATACGTGACCGCCAGCCGCCTGGCCGGCGCCGGCCATGGGCGGCTGATGTTCAACACCCTGCTGCCGAACTGCATGGCGCCGCTGATCGTGCAGGCAACGCTGTCGTTTTCCACCGCTATCCTGGACATCGCCGCGCTGGGCTTCCTCGGCATGGGCGTGCAGCCCCCCACGCCAGAATGGGGGGCAATGCTGGCCAACGCACGCGAGTTCATGGGCAGCGCCTACTGGGCGGTCACCTTTCCGGGCCTGGTAATCCTGCTGACAGTGCTGATGATCAATCTGATGGGCGACGGCCTGCGCGACGCGCTGGATCCCAAGCTGAAACGCTCGTAAGCGGCCACATCACGGACGGAACACCTTATGGCTTTACTGGAAATCGAAGGGCTGGACGTGCGCTTTCGCACCTCCACCGGCCTGTTCCCCGCCGTCGAGGACGCCAGCCTGTCTGTCGACGAGGGCGACGTGCTGTCAATCGTCGGCGAGTCCGGCTCGGGCAAGTCGGTGTCGATGCTGGCGACCATGGGTCTGCTGCCCTGGACGGCCGAGATCAGCGCCACCCGGATGGCCTTTGACGGCCAGGACCTGCGCCGGCTCAGCCCCCGTCAGCGTCGCAAGATCATCGGCGGCGAGATGTCGATGATCTTTCAGGAGCCGATGAGCAGCCTCAATCCCTGCTTCACCGTCGGCACCCAGATCGATGAAATGCTCAAGCAGCACCGCGGCGGCTCACGCAAGCAACGCAGGGAACGCACGCTGGAGCTGCTCACCCAGGTCGGCATTCCCGACCCCGAGAAGCGCATCGGTGCCTATCCACACCAGCTCTCCGGCGGCATGAGCCAGCGGGTAATGATCGCCATGGCGATCTCCTGCAATCCCCGTCTGCTGATCGCCGACGAGCCCACCACCGCACTGGACGTCACCATCCAGGCGCAGATCCTCGAGCTGCTGCTGGAACTACAGCGCGACAATGACATGGCGTTGATCCTGATCACCCACGACATGGGGGTGGTCGCCGAAACGGCGCAGCGGGTGATCGTCCAGTACGCCGGCCGCCAGGTCGAACACCAGGACGTCAAGGCGCTGTTCGCACATTCTCGCCACCCCTATACCGAGGCGCTGCTCTCGGCACTTCCCGAGCGAGCCGGCGATCAGCAGCGCCTGCCGACGATTCCCGGCGTGGTGCCGGGCCAGCATAATCGCCCCGAAGGATGTCTATTCAACCCGCGCTGTCGATACGCCACCGAGCACTGTCGCCAGGTGGCGCCCAAGGCGGAGGCCGACGACCCGGCCCGGACGCTGTGCCACTATCCGCTTTAGGAGACCTATCGTGAGGATATCAACATGACCGCTGAGGCCGTCATTCATGCCGTCAATCTGACCCGCCACTATCGGATCAAGTCAGGCCCTTTCGCGGCTCCGGCGGTGGTCAAGGCACTCAACGAGGCCAGCTTCGATCTCTACCCCGGCCAGACCCTGGCCGTGGTGGGCGAATCGGGCTGCGGCAAGTCGACCCTGGCCCGGGTGCTAACGATGATCGAGCCACCGACCAGCGGCGAACTGACCATCAACGGCCACCGAGTCGAGCTGAAGGAGGGCGAGCCACCGCCTGCAGACCTGCGCCGCGACGTACAGATTATCTTCCAGAACCCCTACGGCTCTCTGAACCCGCGCAAGACCGTGGCGACCATGCTCGAGGAGCCGCTCAAGCTCAATCGCCGTGACATGAGCGCCGCCCAGCGTCGTCAGGCGGCGATGGAGATGATCGACCGGGTCGGCCTGCGCCCCGAGCATGTCGATCGCTATCCACACATGTTTTCGGGGGGGCAACGCCAGCGCATCGCTATCGCCCGAGCGTTGATGCTGCATCCCAAGGTACTGGTACTCGACGAACCGGTCTCGGCGCTGGACCTGTCGATTCAGGCCCAGATCCTCAATCTGCTGGCCGATCTGCAGGAGGAATTTGGCCTGGCCTATGTGTTCATCTCTCACGATCTCTCGGTGGTCAAACGCATCGCCGATGACGTCATCGTGATGTACTTCGGCCAGCCGGTGGAGACCGGCCACGCCGCGGAGGTCTTCTCCCACCCACGCCACCCCTATACACAAGCGCTATTCTCCGCCACACCGGTCGCCGATCCCAATCGGCGCAAGGAGCGAATGCGCCTCCAGGGCGAGCCGCCCTCACCGCTGTCCCCACCTCCCGGCTGCCCCTTCGCTCCGCGCTGTTTCAAGGCCACCTCGGAGTGCAGCCTGGAGGATCCGCCGCTGGAGCCGGTGAGCGCTCATGTCAACGTCGCATGCATTCATGTCGAGAAGGCAAGGTTGACTCTCCGACCTTGAGACACCGGGAATCATGGCTCCGACAGGCGGAGTGTCTTCATATACAGGGGTTCGCATGCCGCTGCTTCATTTCCTGATCCCACTCGGCGCCGTGCTGATCTGGTCAGGCAACATGACCATCAACCAGCTCACCGTCGGTGCCATCGCGCCCAGCAGCATCGCCTTCCTGCGCTGGGTGCTGGCTCTCGCCGTGCTGACTCCTCTCGTGGCGCCGGCGGCCTGGAAACACCGCGCGGTGATCCGCCGCGAGTGGCCGAAGCTCGCCGTGCTCGGCCTGCTCGGCATGGGCCTGTGGCAGGGCCTCGCCTATATGGCCGCCGAGACCACCAGCGCCACCAACATGGGCATCCTGGCCGCCATGGTCCCGCTGCTCACCGTACTGCTCAGCGCCCTGATCCTGCGCGAGCCGCCCAGCCTGGGCGGTGTCGCGGGCGGTGCCCTGGCGCTGGTCGGCGTGGCGATCCTGCTGGGGCATGGCAACCCGCTCTCGCTGCTGGAGTTGACGGTAGCCAAGGGCGACGCCCTGATGCTGGTGGCCGCCACCTGCTACGCCCTCTATGGGGTCATGCTGAGGCGCTGGCCCATCGCGCTGCCGCCCTGGGTGCTGCTCTATGGCCAGGTGATCTTCGCCGTACTGATCCTGCTGCCCCCCTACCTGCTGGGGCCCATGACACCGGTGGACGCGGGCAACATCGGCCTGATTCTCTACGCCGGCATCCCCGCCTCCATCATCACCACCTTCCTGTGGATGCTGGCGATCCGCCGCATCGGCGCCAGCCAGGCCAGTATCTTCATCAACCTGATGCCGCTGTTCAGCGCTATCATCGCCATGTTCGCCCTCGGCGAGCACATCGCCCTTCACCATTTCCTGGGCGGCGGACTGATCCTGGCCGGCGTGGTGATGGCCCAGATCCTGACGCAACCACTGCGTCGGCGGGCCGGCGTCACACAAGGCAGCACCCATCGCTCGTGCTAGACTCTGCGCTCTCTGCCTCACCTGACCTGAAGGATGCGCCATGTCCCTCGACGACCTGCACCTCACGCTTCGCAACCTGACGCTGGACGATTACCCCCAGCTCGAATCGCTGATGGATGCCGTCTACCACGATATCGGCGGCGCCTGGTCGCGGCACACCATCGAGCGGCTGGTCGGCGACTTCCCCGACGGCCAGGTCGCCATCGAGGACGACGGCCGCCTGGTGGGCATCGCCCTGACAGTGCGGGTCGATTACGACGAATTTACCAACCCGCACAAGTATGACGACCTGATCGGCAAGCGCGAGGTGATCCTCGACGCCGCCGATGGTGACGCCATGTATGGGCTGGATGTGCTGATCCACCCCCAGTATCGCGGCTATCGGCTGGGGCGGCGCCTCTACGACGCCCGCAAGGAACTCTGCCGCTCGCTCAACCTGCGTGCGATCCTCGCCGGCGGGCGTATTCCCCAGTATCACCAGCACGCCGATGAGCTCAGCCCCACCCAGTACATCGATCAGGTGGCCCGCAAGGAGATCCACGACCCCATCCTCTCCTTCCAGCTGGCCAACGACTTCCAGGTCAAGCGCCTGCTGCGCGACTACCTGCCCGAAGACGAGAAGTCCCAGGGCTATGCCACCCTGCTGGAATGGAACAACTTCCTCTATGAGCCCGCCGAGCTGGTGCTCGACACCCGCAAGACCCAGGTCCGCGTCGGCGCTGTGCAGTGGCAGATGCGCGAGTTCGATTCGGTGGAGGCGGTCCTCCAGCAGGTGGAGTACTTCGTCGATGCCCTCTCCGACTACCAGAGCGACTTCGCGGTCTTCCCGGAGCTCTTCAACGCCCCGCTGATGGGCCTGCAGGACCGCGCCGCCCAGCAGGATCAGATGGCCGCCATCCGTTTCCTGGCCAGCTTTACCGAGCGCTTCAAGACCGAACTCTCGCGGATGGCCGTGACCTGCAACATCAATATCATCGCCGGTTCCATGATCGAGGTGGGCGAGGATGACCGCCTCTACAACGTCGCCTACCTGTGCCACCGGGACGGCACCCTCGAGCGCCAGGCCAAGCTGCATATCACTCCTCAGGAGCGCCGCGACTGGGTGATCGAGGGCGGCGACGACCTCCAGGTGTTCGACACCGACGCCGGCCGCATCGGCATCCTGATCTGCTACGACGTGGAGTTTCCGGAGCTGTCCCGGCTGCAGGCCGAACAGGAGATGGATATCCTGTTCGTGCCCTTCTGGACCGACACCAAGAATGGCTACCTGCGGGTGCGCCACTGCGCCCAGGCCCGCGCCATCGAGAACGAGTGCTATGTGGTGCTGTGCGGCAGCGTCGGCAACGTGCCCTCCATCGAGAACATGGAGATCCAGTACGCCCAGTCGTCGGTGTTCTCACCCTCGGACTTCGCCTTCCCCCACGATGCCGTGCTCTCCGAAACCACGCCCAACACCGAGATGATCATGTTCTCGGACCTCGACCTGACGCGGCTGACCGTGGTGCGCAACGAGGGCTCGGTGACCAACCTCAAGGACCGCCGCAAGGACCTGTTCGATCTGCGCTGGCGCGACTGGTCGTGGAAGTCCGGGGCCGACCTCGACGATAACTGAGGAGGGATCAACGCGATGCTGGACCGCCTGCGCCACTGGCGCGAGCGGCGCTTCGCGGCACGCCACCCGCTGCCGGAAGACGCCTGGCGAGAGGCTCGTTACCGCGTACCGCTGCTGGCCGCCCTCGACGAGGAAGAGGCCCTTCGCCTGGGCCATCGCGCCTGGCGCTTCCTGCACGCCAAGCGCATCAGCTTGCATCCGACGCTCGCCGAGGCGACCCCCTTCGATCTGCCGGCCAGGCTCGCCCTGACCGGTCAGGCCTGCCTGCTCACCCTGGGCTGGAGCCACGACGAACACCTCGAGGCCTTCGGCAATGTCCATGAGGTCCTGATCCTGCCCGACGCCTTTCAGCGCCGGGTGGAAGAGATGGACGAGTTCGGCGTGATGCACGAATACGATGACGAGCGTGCCGGCGAAACGTCTTGTCAGGGGCCGGTAGTCGTGGCCTTTCCCGACCTGATGGAGAGCGGGGACTTTTCCGGCTTCAACGTGCTGATTCACGAGTTCGCCCACAAGCTCGATCTGGGTAACTCACTGGACGTCAACGGCTTTCCGCCGCTGCCCGGCGATATCGACCCACGGGAATGGCACCGGATATTCACGGCCGTATGGGACGACCTCCAGGGCCACCTCGAGCGCGGCACACCCACCCCCATCGACGACTACGCCGCCACTCACCCCGGCGAATGCTTCGCGGTCTGCTGCGAGGCCTTCTTTACCGCCCCGGATCTATTGCATGATGTCTACCCGGCGCTGTTCGCGCTGCTCGGCCGCTACTTCCGACAGCAGACGCTGGCGCGACTGCCACCCCGGTAGACCGCCACCAGCCCGAACACCACCGAGCCTACCGCCCGTTACCGCCAGGAGGCACCGATGATCGACCTGCGCAGCGATACCGTGACCCGCCCCGGCGCCGCCATGCGCGATGCCATGCACGCCGCGCCGGTAGGCGATGATGTCTGGGGCGATGATCCCAGCGTGGCACGCTTCGAGGCCGCCGTGGCCGAACGCACCGGCAAGGCCGCCGCCCTGCTCTTCCCCAGCGGCACCCAGAGCAACCTGGCCGCCCTGCTCGCCCACTGCCAGCGGGGCGACGAGTATATCGCCGGCCAGCAGGCGCATACCTACAAGTATGAAGGCGGCGGCGCCGCGGCTCTCGGCGGCATCCAGCCTCAGCCGGTGGAACACGCCGATGACGGCTCACTGCCGCTTGCACGCCTCCGGGCCGCCATCAAGCCCGACGATTTTCACTTCGCCCGCACCCGCCTGCTCGCACTGGAGAACACCATCGGCGGGCGCGTGATCGACGCCGACTATATGCAGCGGGCCACCGACCTGGCCCGGGAGCATGGCCTGGCCACCCACCTGGACGGCGCACGATTGTTCAATGCCGCGGTGGCCACCGACACCCCGCTGGCCACGCTGTGTGAGCCTTTCGACACGGTCTCCCTGTGCTTTTCCAAGGGGCTGGGCGCCCCGATGGGCTCGGCCCTTGCAGGCTCCCAGGCGCTGATCGATGCGGCACGCCGCTGGCGCAAGGTGCTGGGCGGCGGCATGCGCCAGTCCGGGATCATCGCCGCCGCCTGCCACTATGCGCTGGATCACCAGGTGGCGGACCTCGCCGACGACCATCGCCGCGCCGAGCATCTCGCCGCGGGCCTGCGCTCCCTGCCGGAGATCGAGGTGTCCTCCCAGGCCACCAACATGGTGTTCCTTCGGGTGCCGGAGCCGCACATTGCCCCACTGCGGGCCTGGCTGGCCGAACGCAATATCCTGATCGACGTGCTGTATGACACGCGCCTGGTGGTGCATCGCGACCTGGATGACGCCGACATCGATGCGACCCTGGCGGCATTCGAGGACTACCTGACCAATAGCCCCGGTGCTTGACCCGCAATGGCCCGCATGGTGTCGAGCACGGTGACCCGAGGATGATGCATGGCAACAGTGGAGATTCGCCCCCTGACCACGGCCGAAGCCCAGTCCGCCGCCGGACTGCTGGGCCGGGGCATGCGCGACAACCCTACCCACATCAAGGCATTCGGGACGGATCCGGGACGACGTGAGCGCACCCTGAGACGAATCTTCACGCCCTTCCTGGAGCGTCAGCTAAGCGACGGCCGGGTCCTCGGCGCCTTCGCCGACCAGCGCCTGGTCGGCGTGGCGGCACTCGCCGCCCCGGGTGGCTGCCAGCCGACCCTCACCGACAAGCGCCGTGCGCTGCCCGCCCTGCTCGCCAACGGTCCGACGAGCGCCCTGCGCCTGCTGGCCTGGACTCGCGTGTGGGCCAGGCGGGATGTCGACATGCCGTCTCACTGGCACCTGGGTCCGCTGGCGGTCGCCCCGGCGTGGCAAGGCCAGGGCATCGGCAGCCGGCTGCTGGGCCGGTTGTGCGATCACCTCGACCGGCAGCGGGGCCTGGGTTATCTGGAGACCGACCTTCCCGAGAACGTCAGACTCTATCGACGCTTCGGCTTCGAGACCCTGGCCAACGAGCCCGTGATCGGGGTGACCCACTGGTTCATGCAACGTGAGGCTGGCGGCTAGTATTCGAGGGGCCGCCAGCCATTTCAATGAAGTGATGAGTGAATTGACAGCTGACCAGAAGCTACAGCACGACCTGGCCCTTTAACCAGTCCCAGAGTATCGCCGCCTCTGGTCGCGCCCGTGGGCGCATCGGACGCACCAGCCAGAATGCCTCATCGCTATTGACCGGCCAGTCGAGCGCCGCCACCAGGTCATCTCGATTCTCCACCAGGCGCCGATGCGTCAAGGCGATACCCTCACCCAGCGCCGCGAGCGACAGCGTCATCGTTTGCGTATCACAGGTCAGTGGCACACAACGCGACGTCAACTCCGGCATCCCCACGGCTTCCAGCCAGGCCGGCCAGCCCACCTCGAACCCCACGGCGTGCAACAGGGTGTGCTCCGCCAGGTCCGCGGGCTCGGTGATACGCTCGGCCAATGCCGGGGCGCATACGGGCAGCATCGTATCGCTGCCCAGCGAGACGGCCTCCATGCCCGACCACCTGCCCTGCCCGTAACGGATCTCGATATCGGCGCCCTCGGGCCCGAAATCATCCGGCCAAATGGCACTGATGATCCGCAGCGCCACGTCGGGATACTCGCGGCGAAAGGCGCACAGGCGCGGTGCCAGCCAGTTCTGTTGCACGACCGGCGTGGTGCGCAGGGTGACCGGTGTCTCACCGGTCTCGCCGAAGACTTCCCGGGTGCCCTCGGCCAAGCGGGTAAAACCGTCCTGCAGGCTGGGCAACCACGACTGTCCCGCCGGGGTCAGGCTCAGGCTGCGCGGGTGTCGCACGAAGAGCTTCTGCCCCAGGCGGTCTTCTAGCAGGCGGACACGTTGGCTGATGGCCGCCTGGGTCACCCCCAGTTCCTGCCCGGCAGCGGTGAAGCTCAGGGTGCGGGCGGCGACCTCGAACGCCTGGAGCCAGGCCAAGGGAGGCAAATCGTTCATGAACAAAGTAGCCATAAATTATTTGGGGTCATAGGCGCCACATTAATCGTTTGTGAACGCCGCGGGCAATCCCCATCCTTGACGCCAGCCATCACCAAGGAGAATTGACATGCCCCTGACCGTCGAACAACGCTCGCCCCTGCCCATGGGTGAGCTGAGCGACCACACCCGGGCCCCTGGCCTCTCTCGAGTCGAGGCACACGGCAGTCGCCTGCTGCTGACCTGGGATGATGACTCCCAGGCTCCGTTCCCGCTGATCTGGCTGCGCGACCACTGCGCCTGCCCCGAATGCCGCCACCCACAGACACGCGAGCGTCTCTACCTGCCCCAGGAAGCCCCCGACGAAGCGGTGGAAGCGGAAGTGGAGAGCGGCAACCTGACGGTACACTGGGCCAACGGCCATCTCAGCCACTTCGATGGGGGCTGGCTGCATCAACGTCGCCCGGGGAGCCTGCCGTCGGATGCCGTGCCCAAGCGCCAGCCCTGGGAAGAAGGCTTCAGCCCTGTGCGGGTGGACCATGGCGACTTCACCGCCGGTGTCGCAGGCGAGCGCGACTGGCTGACCGCCCTGTTGCGCGACGGCCTGGTACTGCTCGAAAAGGGGCCCCTGGCCGACGAGGAGGTCAGCCGCCTGGCCGAACGCATCGGCCCCCTGCGTCCCACCAATTTCGGTGCGCGCTTCGACGTGCGCTCCAAGCCCAACCCCAACAATGCCGCCTATACGGCGATCGCCCTGGCACTGCATACCGACCTGCCCAACTGGCGCCAGCCGCCGGATATTCAACTGCTCTACTGCCTGGAGAACGGCGCCGAAGGCGGGGAATCGATCTTCGCCGACGGCTTTGCCGCCGCCGAGTGCCTGCGGCAATCGTCCCCCGAGGCCTTCCGGCTCCTCAGCGAGACGCCTATCGATTTCCGCTTCCAGGATGAGAATCACGACCTTGCCTGGCGGGCACCGGTGATCGCCCTCGACGAGGCAGGCAACGTCACCGAGGTGCGCCTCAACAACTGGATCCGCGATAGCCTGCGCCTGCCGGTCGAGACTATCGACGCCTGGTACGCCGCCTATCGTCACTTCTGGCAGCGAGTTCACGCCCCACAGCATCGGCTGGAGTTCACCCTGGCCCCGGGCGAGATGGTCGCCTTCGATAATCGACGGGTGCTGCATGGCCGCAATGCCTTCGATCCCAACAGCGGTCGTCGCCATCTCCAGGGCACCTACCTGGACCTCGATATGTGCGAATCTCGTCTGCGTGTGCTGGCCCGGCAGGCCTGATGCATTTCACCCTCAACGCCACTCGGTGAGTCACCTCAACCCGGTGGCGGCTTGACGCCCCTGACAAGGAGATACCATGCGCTTCCCCCTGACGCCGACCCTGCTGTCCTTGAGCCTGGCCACCCCGGCACTCGCCGATGACACCGTGCTGGATTTCGGTGTCCCCGCCTGGCCTGGCATCACCGTCAAGACCGAAATCGCCCAGCAGCTGCTCGCGCCCCTGGGCTATGAGACCCGCAGCCATGAGCTGGGGCTTCAAGTCATCTACCAGGGGCTGGAGACCGGTGACATCGATGTCTTCCTCGGCGCCTGGATGCCGGCCCAGACCAACATGTACACGCCACGCGAGGCCAGTGGCGCCATCACCAGGGTCACCAATAACATCATCGGTGCCCAGATGACGCTCGTCGTCCCCGACTACCTCTATGCGCAAGGCATCCAGAGCATCGCCGACCTGGACGCTCATCGTGAGCGTTTCGACGGCAAGATCCACGGCTTCGGTGCCGGCTCGGCGGCCAGCGAAGTCCTTCACGCCGCGATCGACGAGGATACCTGGGGACTCGGCGACTGGCAGGTGATGGATACCAGCGTGGTAGGCATGCTGGGCGCCGCCCGCAGCGCCATTGACCGCGAAGAGCCCATCGTCTGGGTCGGCTGGACGCCCCACTGGATGAACATCGAACTGCCGCTGCGCTACCTCGATGACTCCAAGAACCTGTTCGGCGAGAACAACGGCGAGACCGATGTGCTGACCGTGTTACGCAGCGATTATGCCGACGCCCATCCCAACCTGGTCGATTTCTTCGAACAGTTCACGTTCGACGCCGAAGAACAGAGCTGGATGATCCAGGAGTTTAGCCAAAAGGAGCGCGACCCGGAGACAATCGCCAGCCAGTGGCTGCAGGAACATCCCGAGCGCGTCGAGGCCATGCTCGAGGGCGTGACCACCCTGGATGGCAAGCCTGCCTGGCCGGCGGTCGAGGCCAGCCTGTAAACCCGGAACCCCGGCGGCGGCTTTGGCCGCCGGGCCTGCTGCCGTATGCTGTGGCGTGACGCTCACCAGGAACCTTCACGCCCATGAGTCGCCCCCTCGGAATCCTCGCCCTGCTGCTCAGCCTGCTCGTCGCCCTGGGTCTGTTGTGGCAGTGGCTGGCCATGCAGGAATTGCTTACCGTCGACGCCATGCTGGCGCTGGCCCAGGGCTCGATCGCCTGGCGCGAGGCCCCCTGGGCCATACTGGTGGTCGTGGCGGTCTACGCCCTCGGCTCGCTGGTGATGTTTCCGCTCAGCCTGCTGGTAGGCGTCACCGGGCTACTCTTCGGCCCCTGGTGGGGGTTCGGCTACGCCCTGGCGGGCACCCTGACGGCCTCGTTGCTGACCTGGTGGGTCGGCCGACGCATCGGCCGCGACGCGCTGCTGCGCCATGGTGGCCGACGCCTCAGGGGGGCGTCGCGTTACCTCTCCGGCCGCGGCATCCGCACCATGACCCTGATCAACCTGCTGCCGCTGGCTCCCTTCACCCTGACCAACATGATGGCGGGGGCCTTCCATCTGCGCCTGCGCGATTACATGCTGGGTTCCGCACTGGGCATCGCGCCGGGCCTCGCCGGAGTCACCCTGCTGGGTAGCCAGCTCGGCGAACTGGCCACCGCCGAGAGCCATGGCGAGCTTGCCTGGGGCGCCGGCGGCCTGCTGCTGGCGGTGCTGTTGCTGGTCGCCCTCAAGTACTGGGCCGACCGCCGCCGCTGAGCCCAACCTATTTTTCAGGCCCGCCGGGCCACCAGTCGGGGCGCTCCTCCTCCCAGGTGGCATGCACCAGCTTGCCCAGTACGCGGCCGCGATGCCTCAACATCTGCCACTCGGCCCCCAGCCGATGGCGTACCAGCTCCCAGCCCCCCTCGTCGGCATGAGTAAAGGGGCCACCCGAGGCGACGGCCCGGCGGTAGACCTCCAGGCATCGCTCGGCACAGCTCGCCTCGTCGAAGGCCGCGGCCGTCGCTTCCGCCCCTGCCGCCAGGGGCGCGCGCAGCGCCGGGTCGACGAGCTCGCCAAGCACCGCCGCCATGACGTCGACGTCGTCGCCCTGGAGCAGGCGCCCGTTGTCGCCGTCGTGTACCACCTCGCGAACGCCGGGGGCATCCACCGCCACCACGGGTAACCTTGCGGCCATGGCCTCGGCCACCACCATGCCCTGGGTCTCGCTGTGGGACGCGAAGGCGAACACATCCATGGCGTGGTAGGCGTCGATCAGCTCCTGGCCCTGCAGGCGGCCGGTAAAATGCACACGCGATAGTACCCCGGCCTCATCGAAGCGTATGTTCATTGCCGCCCGCGCCTCCCCTTCGCCGACTATCAGACAGTGAAGGCACGCGTCTCGAGCCAGCGCCAGGCCCACCGCCCGGGCCAGGAAGTCGAGGTTCTTCTCATGGGCCAGTCGCCCCAGATGGCCGATCACACAGGCGTCAGCGGGGATCCCCAGTCGCTCACGCCAGGCGCGACCGTCACCCGCCAGGAAGCGCCGGGTATTCACCCCGCTGGGCACCACGCTGATCACCGGCTCGACGTCGCGCTCGACCAACAACCGGCGAATGCTCTCGCTGGGCGCGATCACCTCGTCGCATAGCCGGGTATATTCGGTGGACAGCGCCACCGCGAACCGACGCATGCGCGGCGAGTCGCCGGGCACATAGTGGGTGTAATGCTCGTAGAGGGTATGGTGGGTAAACACCAGCGGCAGGCCATACGTCTCGGCGGTGCGGGCGGCGGTGTCGCCGAGCAGGAAGGGATGATGGGAGTGCACGATATCGGGGTCGAAGGCCTCCAGGGCCTCATGGAGCTGCCCCGGAATCGGCACCGGCAGCGAAAAGTCGCTGCCGTTGAAGTGCTGCATGGCGGCCACCCGCACCACGTCCGTCTCGTCATCGCGCTGGCCGTCGAGGCGTGGCGCCACCACCAGCACACCATGTCCCCGTTCGCGCAGGCGCGCGGCCAGGCGCTGCACCGACTCGCTGACCCCACCCACGATGGGCAGATAGGTGTTGGTAAACATCAGTATGTTCACAATGAGCGCTCCACGAACCGGAGTGATAGTGTAACTATCTGACTCATGGGTTCACACATCCCCCCTCTTGCAAGGAGTCCTGCATGACCCACCGCATCGCGGTCATTCCCGGCGACGGCATCGGCAAGGAGGTGATGCCCGAGGGCGTACGCGCCCTGAAGGCCGCCGCCGAGCGTTTCGACATCGCGCTCGAGCTCGAGGCCTTCGACTTCGCCAGCTGCGACTACTACGCCGAGCACGGCCAGATGCTGCCCGACGACTGGTTCGAGCGGCTGAAGACGTTCGACGCGCTCTTCTACGGTGCCGTGGGCTGGCCCGAAACCGTGCCGGACCATGTGTCGCTGTGGGGCTCGCTGCTGCAGTTCCGCCGCCGCTTCGATCAGTACGTGAACCTGCGGCCCTGTCGCCTGCTGCCGGGCATCAAGAGCCCGCTTGCGGGCCGCCAGCCGGGTGACATCGACTTCTACGTGGTACGCGAGAACACCGAAGGCGAGTACTCCAGCGTCGGCGGCAGGATGTTCGAGGGCACCGATCGCGAGGTGGTGATCCAGGAAACGGTGATGACCCGCCATGGCACCGATAGAGTGCTGAAGTTCGCCTATGAGCTGGCCCGATCACGGCCGCGCCAGACGCTCACCTCGGCCACCAAGTCCAACGGCATCGCCATCACCATGCCCTGGTGGGACGAGCGCGTGGCCGAGATGAGCAGGCACTACCCCGACGTCACCGTCGACCAGTTCCACATCGATATCCTCACCGCCAACTTCGTGATGCATCCGGACTGGTTCGACGTGGTAGTAGCCAGCAACCTGTTCGGCGACATCCTCTCGGACCTGGGCCCGGCCTGCACCGGCACCATCGGCGTGGCGCCCTCGGCCAATATCAACCCCGAGGGTACCTTCCCCAGCCTGTTCGAACCGGTCCACGGCAGCGCCCCGGATATCGCTGGACGCGGCATCGCCAACCCCATCGGCCAGATCTGGTCCGCGGCAATGATGCTCGAGCACCTCGGCTACCAGGAGGCCAGCGAGGCCATCGTCGCCGCCTTCGAGGCGGTGCTGGCCGAAGGCGACGAGGCGGTGCTGACCCCGGATATCGGCGGCCGGGGCACCACCGAAACCCTGGGACGCGCCATCGCCGAGCGTGTGCTATCCGAATAAACAGAGAGCTCGGGGGTGCACCGACAAACGAAGGCTTTGTATACTGTATACACTCCCTTTCAAGAGTCTATTATGGCGTTCAAAACTCGCTCCCAATACGTCGCCGACGACTTACGCCGGCGAATCTTGCATGGTGAATTTCCTGGCGGCACCCAGCTACGCCAGGACTCCTTGGCGACTGACTACGATGTCAGCCGCATCCCCGTGCGTGAAGCACTGCTGACACTGGAGTCGGAGGGTCTGGTCGAGTTCTACCCTCACCGTGGCGCCTTCACGACCGAGCTATCGGTGGCCAAGATTCGCGAACTGTTCGACCTGCGTGTTCTGCTGGAAAGCCACCTGCTGAAGCAGGCCATTCCAAAGATGACGGCGACATCCCTCGAGCGCGCCGCGGCGATCCTGGCCGAGTATGACGCCGCCCTCGACAGCGGCAGCCGGATCGATAACTGGAGCGAATACAACTACGCCTTCCACGAGACGCTATATGCGCCGGCAGAACTGCCGGAGACCATCAGCCTGGTAGCGCAGCTCAATACAAAGTGCGACCGTTATATTCGCATGCAGTTGCTTTACACCCAGGCGATCGAGAAAGCCGAAAGCGAGCACCATGCCCTGCTCACGCTATCACGTGAAGGCCAAAGCCGAGCGGCCTGCGAACTTCTCAAGCGGCATATCCTGGAAGCCTGCGAAGGCATTGTCGCGGTGTTGGAGGGTAATGTGAGACCGGAGCAGCGACTAGCTGACAAATCGTAATTACATAAGCTTTATATATGAAATATAAAACCGGCCCGCAGACCGGTTTCTCCATTCTAGAAGCCTACAATTTTATCAGGAAGCCAAGTTGCCATTGACGGAAAAAGAGCCACTAACAGCAAAGTAAATAGCTGTATAGCAATAAAAGGCAGCACGCCCCGACACATCTGACCATAAGTAATTTCCTTTGGGGCAATTGATTTTAAATAGAAAATCGAAGAAGCCATCGGAGGAGTCAAGTAGCTAGTCTGAATAGTAACCAAAACCAGTGTAGCGAACCAAACTGGATCAATCCCCATCTGCTTGACAAGCGGCGTAAATATTGGAACACAAATCAAAACAATTGAAGTCCAATCAAGTACAAACCCTAATAAAAAAGTCACTCCCAAAAAGAAAAGAATCACTCCTGCAGTTCCACCTCCTAGCCCTGTAGCGATGCTTTCGACCATGTCTCCTCCGCCATTAACGGCGAAGATACCAGTAAACATGGTACCACCTGCAACAATCAACAGAATCATTGCAGTGATTTTTACGGTAAGTGAAAGCGAATCCATCATGGAGGAAAAGGTAATGCCGCCATTCATAACCGCTAAGATAACCGCTCCTGCTACACCCACCGCAGCTGCCTCAGTAGGAGAAGCTATGCCACCCAGCAGCGACCCTAATACCGAAAACATCAACAAAAGAGGCGGAACAAGTGCCTTAAATGTAATAGAAAGTTTCTCGCCTAATGGTAGGCTATCCTCATTCAGAACAGCGGCTGGTCCATCTTCAGGGTACAGCAGACAGCGTCCCACGATATAAAATGCAAAAAGGCTCAGCATCAAAAGCCCTGGAAAAATAATTGCTGCAAACAACTCACCAATAGAAAGCTGTGCTAAAGCAGCATAGACCACTACGATTACCGTTGGTGGAATGATCGTTCCCAACGATCCTCCCGCACAAATAGTCCCTGAAATTAGAGAGTTATTATAACGATAGGCGCGCATAGCTGGAATGGCCATCAGTCCGATCATAATTTCTACTGCCCCCACCACACCAGAAGCAGCAGCAAATATCGCCGCCATCGCTATTGTAGTGAGTGCCAATCCACCAGGAAGCCGTCCTATCCAAAGCTGAATAGCGTCGAATAATTTTTTAGCAATCCCGGACTTCTCAAGAACAGCACCCATCAGTACAAAAAGCGGAATAGAGGAAAGTATATAATTAGAGGCCGCAGTAAAAACACTACCGTATAACTGCTGAAACACCAAGGGTCCAAAGGCGAACCAGCCAGCCAACACCGAAACGAGAGTCAATGAAAAGGCTATTGGGATTCCCAAAAAAATCAGAAAAAACAGTCCAGGAAACATTAGCGCGGCTACGGTAGAATCCATCATGTTGTCACCTCACCGACATTTCGACTATTTAAAAAACGCAGCCCCATGACCAAAACTTGCAAAGCCAAAAGAGAAAGTCCATAAGCGATGATAGCGTAGAATGGCCACATCTTTGGCGCCCAAATACTTACCATCTCGACCTCACCACTCACAAAGGCATTTCCGGCCTTCTTCCAGCCATGCCAGGCCATAAGAATAAAGGTGGGAAATATCATTGCGGTATAGACCACGCCATTAATTATTCTAGAAAAACGCTGAGGCATCAGGCTACTGAACACATCTACTCTGACATGGCCATCTACTCTAGCCGTCCATGCCACACCGAGCATAAACGCAGTTCCAGTTGCCATATAAGAAATATCAAAAGCCCAAATCGTTGAAGCATCAAAAGCATAACGCGCCACCACTTCATAGAGCATCGCTATGGTTAGCACTATCAAAGCCACCTTGCTCAACCAGACCGAGAGGCCAGAGAGCCGGTCTATCAACTTTAAAATCATTATCCTGTCCACTCGCGTTAGAGATGAAATGACGGAAGTCTCACACTTGACACTTCCGTCACTCACTGATTAATTATTGATAAGATAGTCTTTCTGAGCATTCCAGCGTTGTTGGTAGGCTTGATACTCTTCGAGAATCTCGGCCATCTTGGTAGCGCCAGCTTGACTCTCCTCTTCAGCACGCTCTTTTATCCAAGCCCGACCATTTTCCGCAAGCTCACCTACAAACTCGTCATCAAGGCTAATAACCTCATTTTCACCCTTTCGAAACTCTTCCATCGCCTGAAGATCTTGATGATAAAAACTACTAAGCCCTTCATAAGTAGTAAGCTTTGCAGCCGCTTCTATAAGAGGTTTCAAATCATCAGGAACCTCCTCCCAAGTCTCCTCACGCACAACCACTTCCCATAGAAAGGTAGGCTGATGAACTCCTGGGACAATAATATAACGAGCTGCCTCATGAAATCCCTCTGGCTGATTGCTAGAGGGCGTCGCCCATTCCACGGCATCGACTCCCTTACGCTGTAGCAACGTATAGGTATCGCCAGGCGGCACGACCGTAGGCACGGCATTATAATAATCTCGCATCACTTCGGCCCAAGGGCCAGAAGTTCGGTACTTTAGTCCAACAAGATCCTGGGGGCTATTAATTGGAATATTGGAGTGAGCAAAAACTTCCGTAGAACCAATCCCTACAATTAACGAATGCAAGCCCTCACTGGCACGAAGCTTCTGTAGTTCTTCTTGACCACCTCCCTCATAAATCCAGTTAATGTAGGCCTGAGGGCCCATTCCGCCAGGAAACCCGGCAAAAATAGCATTGACGGGGTCTTGATTAATCAGATAACTAGGCGTTGAATGGCCAGCTTCTACTGTTCCTTCCTTAACGGCTTCATAAACCTGAAGTGCCGGAACAATCACACCGGCCCCAAAGGGCTTGATCTCGACTCGCCCCTCAGTCAAAGCCTCTGTATTATCGGTAAAACGTTCTAAAAAATTCTCAAAAAATGGTGAGCCATCTGGTACTGATGTAGGCACTCTCCACTCGACTTCAGCAGCTAAAGTCGGCGAAGAAAGAATAGCAGTTGTGATTGCAACAGCGAAGCGGTTCATTTTTTTCATATTGTTTAACCTCTATATGCTTAATGCATGACGCCCAGAATGATGACTCAGGCTCTGGGCGCCACTCTTCTAAAGCTATTAGTTCACATACCAGATCGTCTTGGTCTGGGTGTACTGGTCGAAGGCCTCGAGACCGTTGTCACGCCCGCCGAAGCCGGACATCTTGTACCCGCCAAAGGGCGTGGTGATATCTCCTTCGGAGAAGCCGTTGACCGATACGGTGCCGGCACGGATCCCGCGGGCCATACGCTGGGCACGCCGAACGTCAGCTGTATAAACAGAGGCGGCCAGGCCGTAAGCCGTATCATTGGCAAGCGCCAACGCTTCTTCTTCGGTCTCGAAGGTGGTCACGGCCAGGATCGGGCCGAATACTTCCTCCTTGAAGAGATGCATTTCCGGAGTCACGCCATCAAAGATGGTCGGCTCGACGAACCAGCCGCTGCCGATAGCAGGCGTTTCACCGCCATGTACCAGGCGTGCGCCATCCTCACGAGCGGCGTCCAGAAAGCCACGCACCTTCTCGAAATGCACCTGCTCGACCAATGGGCCAATCTGGACCGTCGGATCGGTCGGGTCGCCTACTTTCCATGCTGCCAGGCCAGCACTCAACTTCTCCAACAGCCGATCCTTGATGCTGGCCTCCACAATCAGGCGCGAGCCACAGCTGCAGTTTTCGCCCATGTTCCAGAAGGCGGCGGAGAGCATATCGTCGATCACCGCATCGAGGTCATGCAGGTCGGCGAACACCACCTGGGGGCTCTTGCCGCCACACTCCAGCACAATTTCCTTGAGGTTACTGCGCGCCGAGTATTCCAGAAACTTGCGCCCCACCTCGGTGGAGCCGGTAAAGGAAACCACATCTACATCGGGATGCAGGCCCAGCGGCTGACCGGTGGTTTCACCGTGGCCGGTGACCATCAATAACGCCGTCTCGGGTATGCCGGCTTCATGCGCCAACTGCACCATGCGATAGGCACTCATGGAGGTCTGCTCGGCGGGCTTGACGATGACCGAGTTGCCGGTAGCGAGGGCCGGGCCCACTTTCCAGGCAAACATCTGGGCGGGGAAGTTCCAGGGCAAGACCGCGCCGACCACACCGATGGCCTCCTTGACGATCAATCCCATTGCATCGCCACCGGTGGGTGCCACCTTGCCATACAGCTTGTCCACCGCCTCGGCATACCAGCGCAGCGTGTTGAGCGTTTCCGGGACATCGGTTTCGCGGCACTCGGTAATCGGCTTGCCGGCATCTATGCAGTCCAGCGCTGCCAGTTCCTCGGCGTGCTCTTCCAGCAGTGCAATCCAGCGCTGCATGACCTCTCGACGCTCGGCGGGCGAGTGCTGCGACCACTCACCATTTACAAAGCCATGACGTGCGGCGCCAACTGCCTGGTCGATGATGTTGACACTACCCTCCGCCACGCGACCAATGACACTGCCGTCATGAGGCGCCAGGGTAGTGAAGCCATCATCCTCGGAACTCTTCAGGCCCGGCACCAGGTGTCCGGCCCAGAGCCGACCCTCGCGTGCCAGAGAAAACACCTGTTCGACGCTCAGGGGTTGTGTGCTCATCTCTATGCTCCTAACAGATAAATCAGCGGCGGCTGGCCGCGGCCAGCGTATCCAGAAAAACCTTTTCATCAGTCGCGGAGACAGGGCGCAACGGTGCACGCACTGGCCCGACCTCGACCCCGTGACGACGACACCCCAGCTTGGCCTTCTGGTTGTAGTCTCCTCCCTCCATATCCTGAATGGCGGGGAGCATCTCTTGCATGAGGTTGCGCACCGCGATCCAGTCCTCTTTTCTGGCGGCTTCGATCATCTGTGCCTGCTCTGCAGGAAAGACGTTAGCCGCTCCACTGATCCAGGAGCGCACACCCCAGAACAGGAAATCGGCCGCCTGGTCGTCACAACCACACACCACCTGGAAACCGTCGCCTTCGAGGCCAATCAACTGGAGTGCACGGCTGAAGTCACCGCTGCTTTCCTTGATACCCACGATCTGTGGCATCCGAGCGAGTCGGGCAACAGTTTCAACCTCGATATTGACGGCGGTACGGTCCGGGAAGTTGTAGAGGATGATGGGTAGTGAGGTGGCGGCAATAACCTCTTCGTAATGCGCCACGATTTCATCCTGGCTGGGCAACACATAGGCCGGAGGCGCCAGCATTAACGCCTGATAGCCCAGCTCCTCGGCCTGGCGGGCTCTGGTGACGGCTTCACGGGTCGACAGCGAATTGATACCGGCAACGGCTAGCGCCTCGTTGCCCAATGACTCTCGCACGGTGGTCAGCACCGCTTCTCGCTCGGTCTCGCTCAGTGCGTAATATTCGCCGGTAGTGCCACAGGCAACAATGCCGGCCACGCCTGCCTCGAGGAAGCGGGCGGTCAGCTCACGAAGCGCCTCGAGGTCGATATCTCCGTCAGCGCCAAAGGGAGTTACGATGGGAACCAGTACACCTTCAAGTTTCATGGACACTATCCTGTTGTTGATCATGCTCACGCCAACATGACGTGAGCCGGGGGGTGGAAAGTGGCGTGACAAATAACGCCGAGGTTAAGTTTGCTGGAGAGGCCTCAAGAGCTCGCCTCGACGGCAGCGCCCCTGGTCTCTTCTCGCGTATCGGTAGTCCGCCAAATGGCGATATTGGCATAGCCGTAAATTACGGTGATCAGCATTACCAGCATGTGATACCAGAGGAACGGCAGGTAGCCGAGAGTGGAAACCCCCAGTGTCGTGGCCATGAACACACCGCCATCAGTCCAGGGCACCATGGGAGTGGTGATGGTTCCGCCAGCCTCGACGTTGCGCGAAAGTACCCGGCGATCGATACCTTGCTGATCATAATTCTTCTCGGTGATGGTGCTCGCGGTGATCAACGATACATAAGCGGCGCCGCCGAAGAAGTTACCGAAAAACCCACCCAGCATGGTCGACACTGTCAGCCGGCCTGGGTTGTTCGCCCAGCGCAAGAAGCTGTTGCTGATCGCCTGCAGCACCCCGATACGTTCCATGAGTCCCCCCAGGCCCAGGGCAAAGAGAATCAGGGCAATAACACCCAGCATCGACTGGATGCCACCACGGTTCAGCAGGGTATTAAGGAAGTCCACATCCGATACCATGGCATTACCGACATAGGCGGTACGCATCGCATCCAGCGGCGCGACTCCCTGGGCCAGCCAGGCACAGATGATGCCCAGCACCGCACCAAAGGTGATCACAGGAATGGCCGGGTAGCGACGAATCAGCATCCCGATGACAATCACCGCGGGTAACAGTAACCACCCGTTGATGGTGAAATGGCCGTCCAGAGCTTGCATGGCCATGTCGGCCCGCTGGGTATCGACGCTGTCGCCGATATAGAAGAAGCCGACCACCAGGAACAACAGCGAGGCAATTAGCGCGGCCGGAGCACTGACCAGGCCCATGGACCGAATATGATCCACCAGACTCACCCGGCACAACGAGGCCGTCATCACCGTGGTATCGGAAAGGGGAGACATCTTGTCGCCTACATAGGCACCGGAAATCACCGCCCCGGCTACCAGCGGTAACGGGATACCGAAGCTGTGGCCGATGCCCATCATCGCCACGCCGGCGGTGCCTGCTGTACCGAACGATGTCCCGGTGGAGAGTGATGTGACGGCACAGATGATGAAAGCAGCGAACAGGAAGATCTGTGGATTCATCACCGACAGACCATAGTAGATGATGCTCGGCACGATGCCGCCGGCGATCCAGGTACCGATCAGCGCTCCCACAGTGATCAATACCAGCACCGCTTCCATGCCGTTGTGAATACCATCAATCAGGCCGCGCTGCATGGCCTCGTAGGAATACTTCAGCCTTACCCCCAAGGCCATTACCAGAAACCAGGAGGTAAACAACGCCAGCTGAATCGGCAGGTTGAACACATTGATATACAGGAACATGATGGCGATGAAGCCGATCATGACCGCGCCAACTTCTCCCATGCTGGGCAAGCGGCACTTCGCGTCTTGTTCACTCATGCTGCACTCCGTTTGTTGTTGTCACACTTCGGACTAGAGGCACCCTGGTGCCTCGAAACACTCGCCGACCATGGCCGGCGACACTTCAGGCGAAGCGTCCCAGCCGGTAGGGAGCCAGTGACGGCAGCGCCGAATTCTTTGCAGTTTTGGAAGCCGAGCCCGCGGGTGCCGACGCTGCAGGCGCGGAAGATACCGATGAAGACGACGCCTCATCGACGACAAAGCCGGCCACCAGGCGCGCCGTAATAGCGGCCTGAGTCAAGCCAAGGTGATGGTGCCCAAACGCCAGCAAGACTCGCTCGTCGGGCCCCGTCCGATCGATCACCGGTAACGAATCTGGAAGCGACGGCCGGAACCCCATCCAGGGCGTGGCTCCCGCATCGCTCAACGGTTGAGCAAAGAGTCCCTGAGCCAACTCCAGCAATCGCCGTGCTCGTTCCATGCGTGCTGGCCGATTCAGGCCGGCGAACTCCACGGTTCCCGCCAGGCGCAACCCCTCATTCATGGGGGTCATGATGAAGCGCCGCTCCAATGAAGTGACCGCCAGCGGCAGTCTCTCCGTTTCCCGTGGCAACATCAGGTGATAGCCGCGCTCGGTGTCCAACGGCACAGAGGTGCCGGTCAGCGCCGACACCAGAGAAGCCGAGTGTGCCCCCCCCGCCACCAGGACCCGGGGCACCGTGAGTGCGCCGCGATCGGTTACCAGCCGCACTCCATCACTGGTTGCCTCTCCGTTCGTCACCTCCGCTCGGACAAAGCGTGCACCGGCCGACTCGGCCGCCGCCATCAGGGCCTGCACCAGCCGGTAGGGATCGCTCACATGACCCGTTTCGGGGAAGAACAGCCCGCCCTTCACGGCCTCTGCCAATCCCGGCACCCGACGCCTCACCTCGTCACGCGGGAGTGATTCCACGGAGACGCCCTGCCCCTGCATCCGTGTCGCTACGCCGGCCAATTCGTCCTTCGTTTCGCTGCGCTCATGCACCAGCAGAGATCCTTCATCACGCAGCAGTGAACCTTGACCAATGGAGTCGAGCAGCTCTCGCCAGGCAGGCAGGCTCGCCGCATTAAGCGCCTGAATTCCCGCCGTGCTGTGCCGATAGGGCTCCGGGCGAAGGTTCCACAACAGGCGAGCCAGCCAGGGGGCAATTTTCGGCAGATAGCGCCAGTCCAGTCGCAGCGGCCCCTTGGGGTCCATCAACATGCCGGGAATACGCTTCAACAGAGAGGCATCGGCAATGGGAAACACTTGTTCGGTCGCCATATGCCCGGCGTTGCCATAAGAGGCCCCCATGCCGGGTTGGTTCTGATCCAGCACCAGCACCTTGAGCCCACGCTGGGAGAGCTCAAGCGCGCATGCCGCGCCGATGACACCGGCGCCGATCACGACGATATCGGCCTCAGAAGCGTCGGAAGAGAAACGAGTGTCGGATGAGTCGGATGACATGTGCGGACGCTGGCGTTGTGACATTGTTTTAAGCCGCTTTGAGATGAAGATGTTTATATTGTATAAAATATATTATCTTCGCTGACAAGCATCTACGACTAAGGTCAAAGACCTGCCGGCAACACGGCACGCCCTTTGCCGAGATGGTTCAAGCAGCAAGAAAAACAACGAACAGCCAACGAGAGGACGACGCATGAAGCGCATCCAGGTCATCGATACCCATACCGGAGGCGAGCCTACTCGGCTCGTGATTAGTGGATTTCCCGATCCAGGCGAAGGCAGCCTGCCGCAACGCCTGGCACAGTTTAGAAGCGAGCATGACCACTGGAGAGCCGCCTGCATGCTGGAGCCCCGTGGGCATGACGTACTAGTGGGTGCGCTTCTCTGTGCCCCGGAGAGCCCTGAGAGCGCCTGCGGCGTAATCTTCTTTAATAACAGTGGCTATCTAGGCATGTGTGGCCACGGCACCATCGGGGTGGTGGCCTCTCTGGCGCATCTCGGCAAGCTGTCTGTAGGCAACCACATCATCGAGACACCGGTAGGCAGCGTCGCCACCACACTTCATGAGGATGGCGACGTATCGGTACGCAACGTACCGGCCTACCGCTACCGTCATGCCGTACCACTCGAGGTCCCCGGTCATGGGCGAGTGCACGGCGATATTGCCTGGGGCGGTAACTGGTTTTTCCTGGTCAGCGATCACCATCAACGCATCGAGCTAGATAACGTCGAAACGCTGACGGCCTATACTTGGGCCATCCGCCAGGCACTCATGGCCCAAGGCATCACAGGAGAAAACAACGAAGAAATCGATCACATCGAATTATTCGCCGACGACCCGGTCCATGATAGCCGCAACTTCGTACTTTGCCCCGGTAAAGCCTACGATCGCTCTCCCTGCGGCACCGGAACCAGCGCCAAGCTGGCCTGCCTGGCCGCCGACGGCAAGCTTGCCCCGGGGCAGACCTGGCACCAGGCAAGCATCACAGGCAGTGTCTTCGAAGCAAGCTATGAATGGGAAGGCGAGTATATTCGACCGACGCTACGGGGCCGCGCTCATCTCAGTGCCGAAGCGACACTGATCATCGATGAAGATGACCCCTTTGCCTGGGGAATTACCGGCTGACCACCCCCGCCTTCTTATCTTCTCAACGGCCAGAGACCGGCCCTCTTCAAACGAAGGGGGCAAGGCCAGCGAATGTTCTGCAAGAATCGCGGACAGGATGCTTGGCGGATGGTTTCGGGTGGCCCTTCAATGCAGAGAATACGGCTTTTCGCAGCAGGTATCGTGCTTATCAGCGCTACCGTCGGGGCCGACATTGACGGCCATGGCCCCGACGCCTGGCGCGTGACCGGCGTTGCCGGCGACGACGTGCTCAATGCGCGCATGGGGCCGGGAACCGGCTACGACGTTATTGCCACTTTCGGCCCCGAGGCCCGCGGCCTGCAGCAGATCACCTGTGTACCGCTGGTGACGCAGAGCACCTGGTTCAACATGACGGCAGACCAGCGCCAGGCACTGCCGCAGCGCTGGTGCCTGATGCGTAGCCAGGATGCCAGCCATGCCGGCTGGGTTGCCCAGCGCTATCTCGAAGAAGACTCGGCGGCAACCGATACGCCACCGTCGGCGCTGGAAGAGCCCGCGGGTTCAGCAACCTGCTCCCGGACTTACACTGCCGCCCTCGGCTCAATCCGTGCTCAAAAGGCTCCCATGGACGTGGCACGCCGGAACGCGGAGCAGTTCCTGGAGAGCGACGGCTTTACGCCCATTGACCAACAGCCTGACTCCCCACCTACTCCCGGAGACGACTTTTTCTCTGCCGCGCGCTTTCCCGATATCGGCGAATCGGTACTCATGCCCGACGTCCGCCTCGCCGCCGTGACGCGCGCCATGCTGGAGTTTGACGCGGCAGAAGGGAGCATTCCACATCCACGCTACCGGATTACCTATCATGTTCATCGCACACCCCCCGGTGAGGCGTGCGATGTCATCGAGTCTGCCTATATACAAATCACCCGCTTCAACCTGGGGCCACAGCGTTACAGGGAGGCGATTCAGTCCGTCGACGAAAAGCACTGGCCACCCAGGGAGCTGTTCGGCACACAGCCACATGTCAGCCGGCGCCTGGTCTCCATTCCCGCAAGGTATCGAGGCTACGCGACCTGGAAAGAGAGTCGGCACCTCCTGAGCGATGAGCAGGCCCGTGCCGTCGACTGCCTCGGTCGACCCTGCCTGTCCCTTGAAGAGTCCGCCGGCCCGACGCCGGGCAGGAATACCGCCCCGGCAGGAGCGTGGCAGCCACACCCACCCGGAGACCGGGAGCCGGCCAATTATCGTGAGCCGGGCTATTCCTGGGCCCCCGGCCCGGCGCGCGTTGCCGACCTGATGTACCTCGAGGCGACGGGGTCGTACCACAACCTGGACCCCAGCGAGGGCTCATCGCTTGAACACCCCGAAATCACCATGGTGATTTCTCGCGATGTACTGGGACAGGACAGCAGCACAACCGGCCTGCTGCGTCGGCGCGGTCTGATGGACCATGTGATAGCCGAAGAATGGTTGCACCTGCGGGCCATGCCGGATTCCAGCGCTGACTGGGAGAGGCGGGACGTGCACTGGCGCCCACCCAACTGATGCAAGGGGTGTCACTGCAGATTACGAATATGGCTTGCTCTGGGTGACCTCATCTCAGCCGCCAGCACCCGGCCAGGATACGCACCTTGTCCGCGGCCAGGTTATCGCGCAGGTTGCGCCCCATGGTCGGGAAGCGCTCGCCGAAGATCATTCCCGGCCCGGGCAGTGCCGGGCCGCGGGGCGGCTCGTCCGCCTCCCGGCGACTATGTTTCTGCCGCCAGGCCAGGGCTTCGCGGGTGACATCCTCCCATGCCACAAGCTCGAATCCTGCTTCGTCCAGACGCCTCTCCAGGTCCGCCCGGGTCTGCAGATGACTCTCCGCCGGCGTGCTGGCCCAGGGCACCGGCAGCGCCAGGGGCCCTGGGTTGTCACCGGCTACCACCTCATGGAGTAACACCCGCCCGCCGGGCACCAGCAGCCGGCGCCACTCCGCCAGCACCTGTGCCACGTCGGGCATGTTCATCAGCGCATGCTGGCACCACACCGTCTCGAAGGAAGCATCGGGCAACGGCGTACGGGCGGCATCCGCACACAGAAAGCGCGTCTTCTTGCCGAGTCCGGTGGCATCGCTCAGCCAGGCGGCCACCTCGACGAAGGACGCGGTAATATCCACGCCGAGCGCCTGGCAACTGAACTCATCGGCCAGCAGGCGGCTGGCCCCTCCGGTGCCGCAGCCCACATCCAGCACCCGCATCTCCGGCCGTAACGCCCCGAGTGTCGCCAGGGTGCGGCTGGCCGCGCGCCCTCCCAGATGCAGCTGGTCGATGCCGGCGATTTCATCCAGGGTGAGCCGGTCCGGGTCGCGGCCGGTCGCTCGATAGGCATCACGCAGGCGTAGCGTCAGGCTTCCTTCCCCACGGTCGGCAAGGGCATCATAGTGGGTACTGAGTCGACGACTGTGTTCCTTCATGGCGCTTCTCCTGGCAATCGGTAGCCTGACAACCGGCAGTGGGCCAGTCTAGATCGCCGCCACGCCCCCTCCCATGCGGCGAAGGTCACAGTCGCCAAGATCATCAAAGGAGTCTCCATGCCCCATCCTGCCTTGCCGACCACTCTGGGTGCTGCCCTGCTGCTGGCCGGCTGTACCGGACTGCCCAAGGGCACCGAACCGGTCACGGACTTCGAACTCGATCGTTACCTGGGCAAATGGTACGAAATTGCTCGCCTCGACCACTCCTTCGAGCGAGGCATGGAGTGCGTCACCGCCGACTACTCACTGCGCGATGACGACGGAGTCCGTGTGCTCAACCGTGGCGTCAAGCTCGACGATAACGAGGTCGAAGAGGCCGAGGGCCGCGCCTACTTCATCGGTGATGAGGACGTGGGCCGCCTCAAGGTCAGCTTCTTCGGCCCCTTCTATGGTGGCTACAACGTGATCGCCCTCGATGATGACTACCGCTGGTCACTGGTCGCCGGACCCGACCGGGATTATCTCTGGATCCTGTCTCGCACCACCCAGCTGGATGAGGCCGTTCGCCGGGATCTGGTCGCCCAGGCGCGGGGGCTGGACTTCCCGGTGGACGAGCTGATTTGGGTCGACCAGGGCCAGGCCTGCGATACCTGGCGACAGGAGGGATAGCATCATGCTCGAGACATGGCTGACACACAGCATCGACGGGGCCGAGTTCCCGACACAGGGCCCGCTTCCCGGAGGCCAGTTCCACCGTCGGGGTGACGGCCTGCTGGAACTGCTGCCCGACCAGCCCGGCCCCGCCGCCCACGCCTGCGTGATCTCGGTCGGGATTCATGGCAACGAGACGGCGCCCATGGAGCTTCTGGATGCGCTGTTGAAGCAGCTGGCGGCGGGGGGGCTGAGACTCGGTGCGCCCCTGCTGGTGATCCTGGGCAGCCCGCCGGCCACTCGCCAGGGCACTCGCTTTATCAACACCAATCTCAACCGGCTCTTTCGCCGTGGCATGGACGCCCCCGGCATGGAGCCGGAGCGTGCCCGCCAACTGATGGCGGCGGTCGATGCCTTCTTTACTCGTCATGCCGGCCTGCCCCGCCTGCATTATGACCTGCATACCGCCATCCGGAAGAGTCGCTTCCCACGCTTCGTGGTCAGCCCCTGGAGCGAAACCACTGCCGTCGAGGCCAACCAGTGGCAGTGGCTGGCCGGGGCGGCCATTCAGGCGGTGCTGCACCAACACTGCCACAGCTGGACCTTCTCCCACTACAGCAAGCATTACCATGATGCCCAGGCCTTTACCCTGGAGCTGGGTCGCGCCCTGCCCTTCGGCCATAACGACCTGGCGCCCCTGGCCCCCATGGAACGACTGCTGCAAGCCCTGCTGGAGGGCCGTGAACCCAATATCGCTCCTCCCGACCGAATGGTATTCTTTCGCGTCGAGCAGGAGTTGCTCCGCCATAGCAAGGACTTCCGGCTGACCTTCGCCGATGACACCCCCAACTTCAGCGAATTTGCACCGGGCACCCTGCTCGCCGAGGATAGCCAGCAGGGTGAAACCCGCGTCGGCGATGCGCCTCTGTCGGTGGTCTTCCCCAATGCCGCGGTGGAGGTCGGGGCCCGTGCCGCCCTGCTCGCCAGTCCGACGCCACCGCCCGGCTGATGGGCTGCGTGGCACCGGGCCACCGGATGCCAGGAAAACCTTATAACAACGATAAACAGGAGGTAGAATCTTGCCCCTTTGCCAACTCACCACCGCCCCGTGCCGAGGTCGGCAGAGTATGTCCTGCCGATACGCCGTGCGACACGCCTGAACGGAGCCCGACCCATGGCCGAAACCCCGATTCCGCTGGAAGTGCGCAACATCACCAAGCGCTTCGGCGATACCGACGTCCTCAAGGGGCTGTCGCTCGAGGCCCGCAAGGGCGACGTCATCACCCTGATCGGCGCCTCCGGCTCCGGCAAGAGCACCTTCCTGCGCTGCATGAACCTGCTCGAACAACCCGACGCGGGCGAGCTGTTCGTCCACGGCGAGGCGATTCGCTTCAAGGAGACCAAGCACGGCCGCGAGCCGGCCGACTGGAATCAGGTCGTGCGCATGCGCGCCCGCCTCTCCATGGTCTTCCAGAACTTCAATCTCTGGGCCCATATGACCCTGCTGGAGAACATCATCGAGGCACCGGTGCACGTGCTCGGCAAGCCGAAGAAAGAGGCCATCGAGCAGGCCCATTCGCTGCTCGAGCGGGTCGGCCTGACCGAGCGCGCCAACGCCTATCCAGCCCAGATGTCCGGCGGCCAGCAGCAGCGCGGCGCCATCGCCCGGGCGCTGGCCATGGACCCCGACGTCATGCTGTTCGACGAGCCCACCTCCGCCCTGGACCCCGAGCTGGTAGGAGATGTGCTCAGGGTCATGCGCGGCCTCGCCGACGAGGGCCGCACCATGATCCTGGTGACCCACGAAATGGCCTTCGCCCGGGACGTCTCCAGCGAAGTGATCTATCTGCATCAGGGAGTGATCGAGGAATCCGGCCCGCCCAAGGCCGTGTTCGACAACCCGCGCTCGGAACGCCTGAAGCAGTTCCTGGCCCCCAAGCACTGAGCCGGCCCACGAGGTAAGCCCCATGATCAATCTTCACGGCTATGGCCCCCGACTGCTTGAGGGTGCGCTGATCACCGTCGAACTGGCGGTGCTGTCGCTGGCCCTGGCCATCGTCCTGGGCCTGATTACCGCCAGTGCCAAGATGTCACGCAGCCGTACGGCCCATGCCATCGGCACCCTCTACACCACCATCATCCGCGGCGTGCCCGACCTGGTGCTGATGATGCTGTTGTTCTTCGGCGGCCAGATCGGCATCAACGCCATCACCGACCAGTTCTATGCGCATTTCGGCTGGGACATCTTCATCAACGTCAACGAGTTCGTGGCGGGCGTGGCCACCATCGGCCTGATCTTCGGCGCCTACATGGGCGAGACCTTCCGCGGCGCCTTCCTGGCGGTGGAGAACGGACAGATCGAGGCCGGCCGCGCCTACGGCATGGGCCCCTGGCTGGTGTTCCGGCGCATCCGCTTTCCGCAGATGATGCGCCACGCCATTCCCGGGCTCTCCAACAACTGGATGGTCCTGCTCAAGACCACCGCCCTGGTCTCGGTGATCGGGCTATCCGATATGGTGCGCGTGGCCGCGGAGGCCTCCAAGGCGACTCGCGAACCCTTCACCTTCATGCTTATCGTCGCGGCGGTCTACCTGCTGATCGCCAGCGTCTCCGAGTGGGCCTTCGCCCGCCTGCAGAAGCGCTATGACGTCGGCTTCGAGGAGGTCAAGTGATGGAAGCACTGACAAGCCAGCTCGAAGCCCTGCTGGCCGACAACAGCATCTTCACCCTGCAGACCCTCGGCTACTACGGCGAGGGCCTGGTCACCACCGTGCAGCTGGTATTCCTGTCGCTGGTGATAGGTCTCGTGGCGGCTGTACCGCTGGCCATCGGCCGCGGCTCACGGCATCGCTGGATCAACCTGCCGATCTTTCTCTACTGCTATGTCTTTCGCGGCACGCCGCTGCTGGTGCAGCTCTATCTGATCTACTACGGGGTCGTGTTCATCGAAGGCATCCAGGATACCTGGCTGTGGGCCATCCTCGAGAAGCCCTTCGTGCCGGCACTGATCGCCTTCACCCTCAATACCGCGGCCTACACCACCGAAATCTTCCGCGGCGCCATCAAGGCCACGCCCCGGGGTGAAATCGAAGCGGCGCGTGCCTACGGCATGTCCCATCGCCTCATGCTGCGCCGGATCGTGCTCCCCAGCGCCTTTCGCCGCGCCCTGCCCGCCTACGGCAACGAGGTGATCTTCATGCTCCATGCCAGTGCCATCGCCAGCGTGGTCACCATCATGGACCTCACCGGGGCGGCACGCTTTGTCTATGCACGCTTCTACGCCCCCTTCGACGCCTTCCTGTTCGTGGCGGCCATCTATCTCTGCCTGACCTTCACCGTCCTGTTTCTTTTCCGCTACCTGGAGCGTCGGCTACTCGCTCACCTCAGGCCGGCGGGAGGCTGAGACAGCGTCAAACAACCGTTGGGAACCTGCGTTTAACGGCGTGTCGGTTCCCCCTTCCGACCCACCCGGTGATCCGTTATGGTTGGTCTGTCATCACCCACAAGGTGACTCTACCAACAACACGGGGAAAACCCATGAAGCTGCACAAGATCCTGAGCCTCGGCGCCATCGGTGCCACCCTGGTGGCCGGCACCGCCAGCGCCGAAGTCGACGATATCCGCATCGGCGTCGATGTGCCCTACGAGCCCATGGAGTACCGCACGCCGGCCGGTGAGCTCACCGGCTTCGACATCGATCTGGGCAACGCCCTGTGTGCCGAGATCGGCATCGACTGCGAATGGGTCGTCCAGGGCTGGGATGGCATCATCCCAGGCCTGATGGCACGCAAGTACGACGCCATCATGTCCTCGATGACCATCAACGAGCAGCGTCGCGAGCAGGTCCTGTTCTCCGAGCCCTATATCACGCCGCCGTCGGCCTGGTTCGCCCCCGCCGACGTCGAGCTCGGCACGCTCTCGGAAGAGACGCTCGAGGGCATGACCATCGGCGTGCAGCGCGGGACCCTGCAGGACAACTACGCGACCGACATGTATGGCGACGTGGCCGACGTGAATCGCTACGCGACCGCCGACGACATGGTGCTGGACATGGACTCCGGCCGCCTGGATGCGGTATTCCTCGACTTCCCGATCGGCAAGTCCACCCTGCTCGACAGCGATGCGGGGAACTACAAGGTGGTCGGCGAGATGATCACCGAGCCCAAGGAATACTTCGGCGAAGGCTTTGGCATGGCCTTCCGCCAGCGTGACCAGGAACTCGCCGAGGCCTTCAACGAGGCGCTGGCCGTGCTGAAGGAGAACGGCACCTACGACGAGATCCACGCCGAATACTTCGGTAAGTGATCGCCGGCGGCCCCGAGCGAGATCGGGGTCGCCTCCTTCCCTTCCAATCGCCCCTCCTGCAGCTTGTGGCCCGGCTACCGGCCAGGCCTCGTCAGCATGTTTTAATCGTGTCATGTCGCCTAACAGCGACCGGGAACTCCTCTCGTCAATGTGAGTCCATTGGCTCGCATCACCACAAGGGAAGTTTCGATGACACGACCAGGGAACGCGGCCGCTCATACCGTAACCGACACCACGAAAAGCCAGACACGCCCCTCATCCACCTGGACCGGTTGGGGGCAATGGCTTGCCTTGATCACCATGACCATCGACCACCTTAGCCGCTATGCCGCCCCGGACAGCTGCGACCTGGGCTGGGCAAGCTCTTCCCTTGGCCGCATTGCCTTGCCCCTGTTTGCTGCTATGGTTGCCTGGCACGGGCTTTTCAACACCCGTAACCCGCTACGCTACGCCAGACGCATTCTGATGATAGGCCTAGTCGCCCAGCTTCCCTATATGCTGATGCCCAGGTCCTCCGACGCCTTGATCCTCAACATCTGCTTCACTCTTTCGCTAGGCCTGGCGGGAGGCACCTGGCTGAAGACCCTACCGGCACGTTTCGCCAACGGCACCCTCGGCAGGATACGGCTGGCCATCGAAGGCGCCGCTGCGCTAGGCGCATGGCTGCTCGCCGGCCAGTGGGTCGAATACAGCCATATGGGCCTGCTGATGATCCCTCTGTACATGCTGGCCATGCAGCACCTGTACTTGATCAGATCGGGGCTCGCCGAGCGACTCCAAGCCACCGCCATGGCGCTGCCTGTGCTGCTGGTGGCCGGCATGATGAACAGCTCAGATATGGCCAAGTCGTTCACGGTCGCTACCTGCCTGATGATTCTCCTGCTAGCTGCTGGCGCTCACCGGCTCACTCCAGCCGTGCCCTTCCAGATGCCACGCTGGCTATGGCTCGGCTGGTATCCCGGGCATTTCGCTGCCATTGCCGTGTGGCTAGGGGCGAGCGGTCGACTCGCTGGAGGGTTTTTTTAAGTTTTCGCCTCAACGAGAAACACCTTGAAGGCCTGCCACAGCGGGCTGCGGTAGGGGCTGTTCGGCGTCTATATCGGCGCCACCGTACACGAAGTCGCCCAGGTGGTGGCCGCCGGCGAAGCGGTGGGGCCCGACGCCCTGGCCAACCGGGTCGCCACTCGCCATGACCCGCTTCGACAGCCTGTTTCGCCGTGGCGGTTTCCACTGAAAATATCGCGGCATCTCGATATAATAAAGGCATCAAACCTCTGCTCCCGGAGGTTGTTTCTGATTCCTTATTCTCCTGCGAGACTTTTCATGCATCGATCGAAGCTCCTGCTGGCCGCTGCCCTGTGTGCCGGCCTCGCCACCTCATCCGCCCAGGCGGAAAGCGACGCCCCACTTCGCCTGGCCACCGACGTGCCCTACCAGCCCTTCGAATACGCCCTGCCCGACGGCACCCTGGCCGGCTTCGACATCGAGCTGGGCAATGCGGTCTGCGCCTACCTGGAGCGGGAATGCGAATGGGTCGTGCAAGGCTGGGACGGCTTGATTCCGGGGCTCCAGGCGCGCAAGTACGACGCCATCATGTCCGCCATGACCATCTCCGAGGTGCGTCGTCGTCAGGTCCTGTTCTCCGACACCTACTTCCAGATGCCCAGCGTCTGGGTCGCCCATCAGGGTAGCGACATCGATATCACCGACCCCGAAAGCCTCGAGGGCAAGGTGGTTGGGGTGCAAACCGCCACCCTCCAGGACAACTACGTCACCGACCTGCATGGCGACACCGTCGAGGTACGCCGCTACGCCAGCTGGGCCGATGTGGTGACCGACATGCGCACCCAGCGCCTGGACCTGGCCTTCATGGAATATCCCACCGCGCAGTCCTTCGTGGACATCGACGAAGCATCCAGCGACTTCCAGCGCCTCGGCGACCTGGTTCGCGAACCGGCCCGCTACTTCAGCCAGGGCGTGGGCGTCGCCTTTCGCAAGCGCGATCGTGAACTGGCCGAGGACTTTAACGAGGCCTTCACGGCCCTGAAGGAAGACGGCACCTACGCTGCCATCGTCGATAAATACTTCGATTCGCCCGCGCCGTAAGGCGCCCGGGCCAGCCGGCCGACGCCCCGCGGGTCAGTCGGCCGGCGTGGATTCCCGAAGAAACACCTTGAAGGCTTGCCACAGCGGGCTGCGGTAACGCTCGGGGTGCCATACCAGCGAGAAGGTGCGGCGCAGGCTCAGTGCGCTGTCCAGGGCGATGAGCTCACCCCGGGCGAGCTCGTCGGCCACGCTGAGTCGCGACAGGCATCCCAGCCCCAGGCCGGCGCGAACCGCCTGCTTGATCGCCTCGTGTTGCCCGAGTTCCATGCGCACCCTGGGCAACATGTCGCGATCGACCATCGCCTGCTCGAAGACCGCCCGGGTCCCGGAGCCCGGCTCGCGCAGGATCCATGCCGCCTCGCCGAGCCCGGCGTCATCCAGCCGCCCGCACCGTGCCAGCGGGTGAGAAGGCGCGCAGACGATGACCAACCGATCCTCTCGCCAGGGCTCACTCGCCAGCCGTGGCTCCCGGCACTCCCCCTCGATCAGGCCCAGATCCGCCTCCAGGCGCAGCACGTCGGTCATCACTTCCAGGGTATTGCGCAGCCGCAGCCGCAGCCCCGTGCGCGGGTGGGCCTCGCTGAAGCGCCCCACCAGCCCGGGCAGCAGATAGGTACCCACCGTGGCGCTGGCCGCCACATCAAGCGCCCCGTGCAGCTCGCCCTCGGGCTCGGTGGCCGCCGCCACGAACGCCTCGACGCCGTCGAGCAGCTGTTCGGCACGCGGCATCAGGTGACGTCCCAGGTCATTGAGATAGAGGCGTCGGCCGTGTCGTTCGAACAGCACCACCCCCAGGTGGCGCTCCAGCTCCGAGAGGGCCTGGCTGGTCGCCGACTGCGACAGGCTCAGCTCGAGGGCCGCGGCGCTGACCGTGCCGAGACGGGCCACCGTGGCGAATACCTGTAGCTGGCGAAAACTTACCGTGGGCGTCATATCGGTTTTTCCGAAAAGGCAGTTCGTTATTACCTGATAACTTGATGTGCTATTAGGGCATAACATTCGCCATATGGAAAACCTTCGAGAGGATACTCCCATGTGGCAAGGTCTGCTGGTCTGTACCGCCCTCACCGCCGCCGGCTTCAGCCTGGCGCGGCTTCCCCTGCTGGCCGATGCCGGCATCAGCCCGCTGGTGGTAGCGCTGCTGCTGGGCATCGTCGCCGGTAACCTGCCCCTGGCCCGGCGCCTCACCGCCACCGCCCCGGGGCTGAAGTTCGCCACCCGCTGGCTGCTCCGCGGCGGCATCGTGCTGTTCGGGCTATCGCTGACCCTGCAGCAGATCATGGCGCTCGGCCCCCGGGTGCTGCTCCTCGATGTGCTGGTGATCGTCTGTGTACTCACCGCGGGCTATGTGATCGGCACCCGGGTGCTGGGCATGGATCGTGAGACCACCCTGCTGACCAGCGCCGGCAGTGCCATCTGTGGCGCCGCGGCCGTGCTGGCCACCGAGTCCACCATCCGCTCACGCCCCGCCGCCACCTCCATGGCCGTGGCCACGGTGGTACTGTTCGGCTCCCTGGCGATGCTGATCTATCCGCTGATCTACCCGCTGCTGGGCCTGGACGAGGGACTGTTCGGCGTCTACATCGGCGCTACCGTACACGAGGTCGCCCAGGTGGTGGCCGCCGGCGAAGCGGTGGGGCCCGACGCCCTGGCCAATGCGGTGATCGTCAAGCTGGTGCGGGTGATGCTGCTGGTGCCCTTCCTGCTGATCGTCGGCCAGTGGTGGCTGCGCCGTCAGCCGGATGCCGCCGCGGGCGAGGGCAAGGCCAAGCTGGTGATTCCGTGGTTCGCCTTCGGCTTTCTGGCCATGGTGGGATTCAACAGCGTCGTCGCCCTGCCCGCCGTGCTGCACGACGGACTGGTCATGGCCGGCCAGCTGGCGCTGACCATGGCCATGGCGGCACTGGGCTACGAGACACAGATGGAGAAGCTCAAGGCACTGGGCATCAAGCCCTTCATCCTGGCCCTGACGCTCTTCATGCTGCTGATCGGCGGCGGCCTGCTGGCCAGCACACTACTGATGGGTTGAGCCTTCGGCCGACCCCGGGCCCGGCGCCGATTGCGGCGCTCGACACCGGGGCCGGCCAATGGCTTCGGCGGCGCCATCTCGCCGCGGCCTACTCGAAGCTGAAGCGCGGCTCGGGCGCCTCGGGCAACACTGCCACACAGGCACGCACTCTCTCCAGCAACGCCTCGTGGGTCGGCGCCAGCAGGTTGATATGGGCCAGCTTGCGGCCGGCCCGCTCGCTCTTGTCATAGCGATGCAGGTGGACATCCTTCAGCGCCAGGATGGCGGACGGGTCGCCTTCGAGGCCGATCACGTTGATCATGCAGGTCGGCATGCGCGCGGCAGTATCGCCCAGCGGCAGCCCCTGAATGGCACGCAGGTGGTTCTCGAACTGACTGGTCACCGCCCCATCGATCGACCAGTGGCCCGAATTGTGCACCCGGGGGGCCATCTCGTTGGCCAGCAGGCTGCCATCGGTGCACTGGAACAGCTCCAGGGTCAGTACGCCCACGTAATCGAGCTCGTCGAGCAGCGCTCGGATATAGCCGTCGGCGGTCTGTTGCACGCTGTCGGCCAGGTCCGGCACGGGGGCGATGGAGTAGCGCAGGATGCCATCCACGTGCTGGTTCTCGGCCATGGGATAGAAGACCACCTCGCCATCGCGGCCACGCACGGCGATGATCGACACTTCCCGCACGAAGTCGACGAAGGCCTCGACGATCAGTCGCGGATGCCCGATGGCACGCCACGCCTCCGCCGCCTCGGACGGGTCGCGCAGCACGGCCTGCCCCTTGCCGTCATAGCCCTCGGTGACCGACTTGGCCACCACCGGCGTCCCCAGTTCGCGAGCCGCCGCCTCGAGCTCCTCGGCGCTTTCCACCAGGCGGTAGGCCGGGGTGGGGATATTCAGGCGGTCGAACAGCGCCTTCTCCTCGGCACGGTTCTGGCAGACGCGAATCGCCTCGCTGGAGGGATAGACCGGCTTCACCTCCTCGATCGCCTGGACCAGCGACACCGGCAGATGCTCGAACTCGTAGGTGACCAGGTCCACCTTTTCCAGGAAGTCATCGAGATGCCGGCGATCGGTATCCACCATGACATCGCCGATACCGGCACTCGGGTGCCCGGTGGTATCGAGGAAGGTAAAGCGATTGGCCAGGGGGTAGCCGGCCAGGGCCAGCATGCGGCCGAGCTGGCCGGCACCCAGGACACCGATATTCATGATTGTCTCCTCACTCGTCTCTTTATCAGGCTGAGGCTATCAGGGCTGGAGCTTCAGGACTGGGGCCGGGGGTCGGGATTGTCGAGCACCGTCCGGGTCTGCTCGGCGCGAAACGCCTCCACGGCGGCACGCACCCCGTCATCCTGCAGGCCGACGATCTGTGCCGCCATCAGGCCCGCATTGGTGGCCCCGGCCTTGCCGATGGCCAGCGTCCCCACGGCGATGCCGCCGGGCATCTGGACGATGGAGAGCAGTGAGTCCAACCCCTTGAGCGCCTTGGACTCCACCGGCACACCCAGCACGGGGAGCGCGGTCTGAGAGGCGACCATGCCCGGCAGGTGGGCGGCACCGCCGGCGCCAGCGATAATCACCGACAGGCCCCGCTCGGCCGCGCCCTTGGCGTAGTCGAACAACAGGTCAGGGGTGCGGTGCGCGGAGACCACCCGGGTCTCGCAGGGAACCCCCAGCCTTTCCAGCATCGCCACGGCATGTTCCATCACCGGCCAGTCGGACTTCGACCCCATGATCACGCCGACCTTCGGCGCCTGTGTATCGGACTGCATGGCCTGCTCCTCGGTGACTATCTCGGTACGCATGAAGAGTGCGTGAAGGAAAACCGGGTATTCTATCGGCGCAGGCCCGCAGCGTCACCTTGACCGGGCGGACAGCCATGCCCCACGCTACCTTGTCGCCTGCAGGCGACAACGATTGCATGCTAGATGCGTCTTTGCCTGCTAAGGTCGTGTGGAGATGGGCAGCAAGGACAAGCCCATCTGGAAACCAACAAGGAGACCGACCATGAAGCGTTCCCTGATTTTCACTGCGGCTCTCGCCGGCTCGCTGCTACTCGTCGGCTGTGACTCCGACGACGACCCGTCCACGCAACATGAAGAGGCCGCCGAGCAGGAGGCGCAACAGGCGGCCGAATCGGCCGAGCAGACCGTCGAGGAATCGGCCGATGCCACCGCAGAGGCGGCAGAGGCCACGGAAGCCGAACTCGAGGAGGCCGCTGACGGGGCCGGTGAGGCCATGGACGAAGCCGCCGCCGAGACCGAACAGGCCCTGGACGAGGCCGCCGCCGAGACCGAGCAGGCCGTCGAGGAAGCGGGTGAAAACCTGGAGGCGGCAGGCGACGAAGCCGCCCAGCAAGCCGATGAGGCCGCCGACGCCGCCGAGGCCACAGGCGAAGAAGCCGCCGCCGAGACCGAGCAGGCCGTCGAGGAAGCGGGTGAAAACCTGGACGCGGCAGGTGACGAGGCCGCCCAGCAAGCCGATGAGGCCGCCGACGCCGCCGAGGCCACAGGCGAAGAAGCCGCCGACGAGACAGGCAACGCCCTGGATAACGCGCGTGATGCCACCGCCGATGCCGTCGACTCCGCCCGCGAGGCCACCGCCGACGCCGTCGATGCGGCCCGCGAGAAGACCGGTGAGCTGGTGGAAGGCGCCAAGGAAATGGCCCTCGGCGCCTCGGAAGAGACGGCAGAGACCACCAAGGAAGCCGCAAACGCCACGGCTGATGCCGCTGCAGAGGCCGAAGCCGAAGCGGCCGCTCAGTAAGCGACTCGGCAACGGCCATACGGCAGGATCGGAGCCCCGCCCGGAGATACCGGGCGGGGCTTCGTCATTCCATGGCCCCGGTGCTAGCCGGCCGTCAGGTACGCCGGCTGACCCGCCAGTTGCCGACGATCACGGCCAGCATGGTCGCGGCACCGGCGGCTTCCACCATCAGGCTCGGATAGAACACCGCCACGATGGCAGGCAGCAGCAATGCTCGCAGGGGCCAGCCGATGCGGGTAAACAGATATCCCTCCAGCGCCGCGGCGAAGGCCGCCAGGGCCAGAAAGCCCGTTATCGCGGTCCATATCAGCAGCGGCCAGGGGCCTCCCATGATGATCTCGGGGTTATAGACCATGAACAGCGGAATCAGGTAGAGCCCCTTGGCGAACTTCCAGGCCTGAAAGCCCGTTTCCATGGGTTTGGCCCCGGCGATGGCCGCGCCGGCGAAACCGGCCAGCGCGATGGGCGGGGTGACGTTGGAATCCTGGGAGTACCAGAACACCACCAGGTGAGCGATCAGCAGCGGCACGCCAAATTCCGCTGTCAGTGCCGGCCCCACCAGCACGATCAGCACGATATAGCTGGCCGTGACCGGCAGGCCCATGCCCAACACCAGGCTGGCCAGCAACACCATGATCAGCGCCAACAGCAGGTTGCCTCCCGAGAAGGCCAGCATCATGGAGGAGAACTTCAGCCCGAGGCCGGTCAGCCCCACCACCCCGACGATGATACCGGCCACCGCGCAGGCCATGGAGACGGCCACGGCATTGCGCGCCCCCAGCTCGAGCCCCTCCACCAGTTTCATCATGGCGTTGCGAGTGGCCATGGCCAGCCGCTCGCCGGTCACCGGCTGACCCTGCCGGGGCGCCACGAAGAGCATCCACACCAGAAAGCGCATCACCGCCACGGCGAGCATGGTGAGGATGGCGAAATAGCCTACCCGCATCGGCGACATGTTCATCACCAGCAGCCACACCAGTACCGCCAGTGGCAGCAGGAAGTGCCAGCCCTGCCCCATCACATCGCGCATCTGGGGCAATTCATCCTTTGTCATTCCCTGCATGCCCTGCTTGAGCGCGATGATGTGCACGAAAAGATAGACGGTGCCGAAATACATGACCGCCGGCAGGATGCTGACCTTGACCACCTCCAGATAGGGCATCCTCGTGTATTCGGCGATCAGAAAGGCGCCGGCCCCCATCAGCGGCGGCATGATCTGTCCACCGGTAGAGGCCGCCGCCTCGATGCCTCCCGCCTGGTGAGGCTTGTATCCCAGGCGCTTCATCAGCGGAATGGTGAAGGCGCCGGTGGTCACCACGTTGGCGATGGCGCTACCGGAAATGGATCCCATGCCGGCGGAGGCGATCACCGCCGCCTTGGCCGGTCCGCCGCGCTGGCGGCCGGTGGCGGCATAGGCCAGGTCGATGAAGAACTTGCCGGCGCCGGTGATCTCGAGGAAGGCGCCGAACAGCACGAAGATGAAGATATAGGTGGCCGCCACCCCCATGGGCAGGCCGAAGATCCCTTCCTGCCCCAGGTAGAGCTGGCCCACCAGGCGGTCCAGGCTGTAGCCACGATGCTCGAGAATGCCGGGCAGCCATTCTCCCAGCCAGGGAAGGTCACCCCGGGGGCCGGCGAAGGCATACAGCAGGGCGATCACGCCGATCACCGTCATGCCCAGGCCTACCGCGCGGCGCGCCGCCTCCAGCACCGTCACGGTGGCGATACAGCCGACCACGATATCGGTCTGGCTCCAGAATCCCGCCCGATTGATGATCTCGTCGAGATAGACCACCAGATAGCCCCCGGTGACCAGGGCCCCGGCGAAGAAGGTGGCATCGAGCAGCCAGCCGACGAGACCGCGTGGTCGCCGAGGCCCGAATACCGGAAACATCAGAAAGGCCAGCATCATGATCAGCATCAGGTGAATGCTGCGCTGATAGAAGAGTCCCAGCGGCTGGATACCGGCGGAGTAGAGCTGAAACAGCGACAGCCCTACCGCCACCAAGGTGATCAGCCATAGCACCGGCCGCGCATGGTGCGCCTGGCTACCGGGGACGATGGGGGAGTTACCTGATTCGCTCATGTCGGTCTCTTGGGGGTCGTGGTTGGCGGGGTGCAGGATCAGTCAGGGTTCGTCGAGGCGCACGGTAACGGGCCGATGGGCGGCCAGGCGGCTCAAGCTGATGCGTTTCTCGTCGACCACCAGACGATGGTCCACGGCGAGGCTACCTACCCGGAGGCGATAGGCATTGCCCGGCACCGGCTCGTCGAGATCCTCGATCCAGTAGCCACCCTCGCCGTCCGAGACCTGACGGCCGCGGCCGGGAATATGATCGAGGCCGGCGGCGAAGTCCGGCAGATGGCTGCGTTCGAGCAGCATGCGCCCCTCACGATGTCGGTAGCAGTCAAGCACCGCAAACCCCTCTACCGAGTGGTTCCACTCCAGGCACCAGCCTTCTCCTTCGGGCATGGGCAACGACACCAGGGTCACTCCCTGGTCATCGATGACCTCGAGGCGTGTCTCGTCCTGGCCCGCCGCCGGGTTGGCCAGGACGAGACACGCACACAGCAGCAGGGCGGGCAGCCTGACCCGCCCTGCCATCGAGCGTGAATCACGCATCGCTTCAGGGACGCTGGTGGTCGGCGATGTCGGCGCCGACTTCCTCGTAATAGCGCAGAGCGCCGGGATGGAAGGCGATCGGTGTGGAATTGACGCTGAATTCTACGGTGGTGTCGTTGGCCGCCGGATGCACCTCGATCAATTCATCGGTCCGCTCGAAGAGCATCTTGGTGATCTGATAGGCCAGCTCTTCATCCATCTCGCTGCTCACCGCCAGCACGTTGGGGATACCGATGGTCTGTACGCCCTCCTCCATGCCTTCATAGAGGCCGGCGCGCAGCTCGTAGGGGGCGAACACCGAAACGTTCTCGCGGGCATTGGCCACCTCCTCGTCGGAGAGGCCGACCAGGCGGATATCGCGGGTGGTGGCCAGGTTCATGATCGAACTGGTGGGCGGCCCCACGCTCCAGAAACCGGCGGCGATATCGCCGTCACGGATGGCGTCGGCGGTCTCGTTGAAGTTGAGGCGACGCGGGTCGAAGTCATCGTAGCTGATGCCATTGGCCTCGAGCAGCGCCCTGGCGTTGAGCTCGGTGCCGCTGCCCGGCGCCCCCACCGAGACCGCCTGACCCTCCAGATCATCAAGGCCTTCGATGCCGGAGTCGGCGAGAGTCACGAGCTGCACGGCGTTGGGATAGACCGACGCCAGCGCCCGGATATTCTCCAGCTGACGCCCCTCGAAATCCCCCGTGCCGCTATAGGCCTGATAAACGGTATCGGCCAGGGCCAGGGCAAGATCGGAGTCGCCACGCCACACCAGCCCCATGTTCTCCACCGAGGCCCCGGTCACCTCGGCGACGGCATCATGGCCGTCGATATGCTCGCCGATCATCTCGGCCAGGCCGCCCCCCAGCGGATAATAGGTGCCGCCGGTACCGCCGGTAGCGACGGAGAGCTGCTGCTGGGCAACCGCCAGCGGGGCCGTCGCGATCAGCGAGGCGGCGACGGCGGTCTTCATGACGTTCGTGGCTTTCATGGTATTCCTCCGGTCCTGGAACCAGGTTGTCGTGTTGTCGTTATAGACGCCGCAACGGCGCGCCGCCTCACGCTAGCATGCGCCGAGCGTGAGAACCTACTCTCCTGTTTTCTACGTTTTCGAAAAATTTCGGCAATGCCGCCAGGACCGGGGCTCAACCGTCCACCATCGTCTTCACCTGGCCGACGATATGGGCGCCGATGGGGATCGCCGAGGTGGCGGCAGGCGACGGGGCATTGCCCACATTGAGGGTGCGCCGGGTGTTCACGAACAGGAAGTCATCCACCAGCTTGCCGTCCCGGGATACCGCCTGGGCACGCACCCCCGCCGGATAGGGCTCGAGATCCTCGAGCGTCAGGCCCGGACAGTACTTGCGCACCAGTTCGAGATAGCCCCGCTTGTGCAGGGAGTTCTTCATCTCGACGAGCCCCGGGCGCAGGTTCCTGCCCAGCACCCGGAGGATCCCCGGGTCGGTGAGCATCTGCGCCAGGTCGCGGGGCGAGACATCCCGGCGGCGGTAGCCCTCGCGCTTGAAGGCCAGCACCGCATTGGGCCCCACCGTCACGCTGCCATCGATCATGCGCGTCAGGTGCACCCCGAGAAACGGCATGGAGGGATCGGGGATCGGATAGATCAGGTGATTGACGAGGCGGTTGTGCGTCTCCGGCAGCCGATAGTACTCGCCACGGAAGGGGCAGATGGTGAAGCCCGGGTCCTGGCCCAGCATGCGCACCACCCGGTCGGCCATCAGCCCCGAGCAGGTGACCAGATAACGCCCGCTGAATTCACCGGCGGCGCTGGACACCACCACCTCCCGGGCCCGCTCTTCCAGGCCGGTGACCTCGGCGTTGTAGCGGATCTCGCCGCCCATTCGCGCGAATTCGCCGGCCATGGCACGCGTCACCTCGGCATAGTCGACGATGCCGCTGGAGGGCACGAAGATCCCGCCCAGCCCGGTGATATGGGGCTCGCGCTCGGCCAGCGCCGCGGCGGAGAGCCACTCGCGCTCCAGGCCATTGGCGGCGGTTCGCTCCCACAGCGCCTCCATGCGCTGCATCTCCAGCTCGCTGGTGGCCACCAGCACCTTGCCGCAGGTGTCATAAGCGATGCCGTGCTCATCACAGAACGCCTGGGTGGCACGATTGCCTTCGAGGCAGAAGCGCGCCTTGAGGCTACCCGGGGTGTAATAGACCCCGGCATGCATCACCCCGCTGTTGTGACCGGTCTGATGGCGTGCCGGCCCCGCTTCCTTCTCCAGCAGCAGCATCCGGCTGTCGGGATAGGTCTGCTTGAGTTGCATGGCGGTGGACATGCCCAGAATGCCGCCGCCGATGATGATGAAGTCATGCATGTCGCTGTCGCTCCTGCAATAAGATGACCACGCCGCCCCAACAGGCGCTCATTGGCCCCAAGCCCATCACGATAGTGGATATTCACCGTTCGGTCTGGTCTTCACGCGTTACCACCAAAGCAGCATGCATACGACACTGGAAAAAGCGCCATCGAGCCGCCATAGTGTGTGTGTCGCAACCGCCCAATGGAGCATCATGAGCACGGCACGTCAGTCCCGAACCGCGGAATCCCTGGACCCCCCGCGAAGCAGCCCTGACCTCGACGTCAGGGACCTGGAACACCGTACACGCCTTATGCGCATCGTGACCCGGCTGATCGCCGTGTCGGATCTCGAAAGCCGCGAGATCGCCCGCCGCGCGGGACTGCCGATGCAGAAGATCAGCGACCTCCTGGCGGGGAAGCTGGAGCACCTCTCCATCGATGAACTGCGTCTCGTCTATCGCACCATCGATCAGCAGGAGAGCACTCACTAGGCCGCCCGGCCATCATGTGAGGCCGACGTCCTGCCAGACAGCGAACGCCCTGCCCCAGGCAGGGCGTTTTTTCATGCTTGTTCGTTGGAAACAAAGTCTCGCCAAATCATCAGCTTACGCAATGATTAAGGGAAGATTAAGAGCATGCTAACAAAGTCTTGATCGACATCAAGCCGGCCTGCCTGGGTCGAAGGTAACCTCCCGGTATCAGTTTCACCTCTTCAAGGTGCGGAAGATCCCGCCCTACCCAGGCCACCGGAGGCGCCATGGACCCTATTCGCCGCTCCCTTCTCGGCCAGCTGGCCCGCTTGAGCGCAGGTGCCGCCCTGATACCGCTCTCCAGCGTCGCCAGTGCCGGCATCAACGACCAGCCGCCGCGCCGCGAAGGCGACCCCGACAAGCGCTACGGCATGCTGATCGACCTGCGTCAGTGCATCGGCTGCCAGGCCTGCACCGTCTCGTGCCACATCGAGAACGACGCCCCGCTGGGCAACTTCCGCACCGTGGTGTCGCAGTTTGAAGTCGAGGAACAGCACAGCGGTGACGTCGCGACCTTCATGCTGCCGCGGCTGTGCAACCACTGCGAGAACCCGCCCTGCGTGCCGGTCTGCCCGGTGCAGGCCACCTACCAGCGCCAGGACGGCATCGTGGTGGTCGACAGCGACCGCTGCGTGGGCTGCGCCTACTGCGTCAACGCCTGCCCCTACGATGCCCGCTTCATCAACGAGAAGACCCAGACCGCCGACAAGTGCACCTTCTGCGCCCACCGCCTGGAGGCCGGCCTGCTGCCGGCCTGCGTGGAATCCTGCGTGGGCGGCGCACGCATCATCGGCGACATGCGCGATCCGGCCAGCGAGATCAGCCGCCTGATCGACAAGCATCGCGACGAGCTGATGGTACTGCAGCCGGAAAAGAACACCCTGCCCCAGGTCTTCTACCTGGGCATGGACGAGCGCTTCACCACTCGCCCCCAGGCCGAGGCGGGCATCTGGGACGTGCTGGGCATGGAAGGCAAGGAGGTGGGTTATGAGTTTGGTCACTGAGGTCGTCGTGCCACGCTACGGCATCGCCTGGTACCCCTGGGCGGTGCAGTACTTCTTCCTGATCGCCCTGTCCTATTCGACCCTGTGGCTGGCGGCACCGGGGCTGGTCCTGGGCAAGCCGGCCTGGATGACCACCGCCCGCATCGCCCTGCTGGCCTGCGTTTCCACCACCCTGGTGGCCCCCGTTGCCCTGCTGGCCGACCTGCACCAGCCGCTGCGCTTCTGGCATTTCTACGCCCACCCGACCCCCTGGTCGTGGATGTCGCTGGGCAGCTTCCTGCTGCCGCTCTACCTGGGGGCCGTCGTGCTGCTGGCCTGGCTGGCCTGGCGACCGGCGCTCAAGGCGCGCAGCCGCCAGGACGATGGCGTGTTCTCCCGCGTGGCCGGCTGGATCGCCTGGGGCGACTGGCAGGCGCCGCGCGCGGTGCTGGCACTGGTCGGCGCAGGGGCGCTTGCCCTCTCGCTTGGCATCATGGTCTACACCGGCTTCGAAGTGGCCATCGTCAAGGGGCGCCCGCTGTGGAATACCCACTGGCTGCCGCCGATGTTCGTCGCTACCGGCGTGATAGGCGCCTGCGGCCTGGTGCTGGTGCTCAACCGCATTTCCACCCTGCGCAGCGCCGACACCAACCGCCAGATGCTGGCGGTACTGGTCGGCGCCTGCGTGGTCACCGGCTTCATCGCCCTGACCTGGTTCCTCGACGGCATCAACGCCGTCTCGGGCTCGGTGGCCGCCGCGCTGGATTCGGTCAGCCAGAGCGCCGCCTGGCGCGGCACCGCCATGGAAGGCGGCATCGCCGGCGTGCTGCTGGCCGTGCTGGCCTTCGTCATGCGCCGCTCGGCGGCGCGCCGCAAGGCCATGGGCTGGGTTCTCGGCCTGCTCGCCCTGCACGTCGCCTGGATGTTCCGCTGGGTGGTGCTGATGAACGTCCAGACCGTGGCCCGCAACAGCGCCGGCTTCCACGACTATCACGTCGCCTTCGGCTCCTACGGCCTGCTCGGCATCATCGGCATCTTCGGCCTGTGGCTGACCGCCGTGCTGCTGATCGACCTCTTCGTGCCCTGGCGCGAGGCCTCCAGCGACCCGCTCGCGGGCCCTCTCGCGGAGCCCGACGCCTCCCTTTCCGCTTCAATCGAAGGAGCCCCCCGCCATGGATAAGTCACGTCGTCGTCTGCTCAAGGGGGCCGTCGCCGCCGGCGGTGCCGCTACCTTCGCGGCGGGCTACTCCGGCCCGCTGGTCAAGATGGCCAAGGGTGTCTCCGGCAGCGCCGGGGAAACGCCCAGGCACAATATCTATGGCAATGCCCTGGCCCCGGAATACCGGGTCGACCTGGACAGCGGCGAGCTGACGCCAAACCCCGACCAGCGCACCGCCTTTACCGTCTGCTACGGCTGCACCACCAAGTGCGGCGTGCGGGTGCGCATTGACAACGAGAACGACGAAGTACTGCGCACCATCGGCAACCCCTATCACCCGCTCTCCTCCGACCCGCATCTGCCGATGCGCACCCCGGTGGTCGAGGCGCTGAAAAGCGTCAGCGCCTATCAGGAACAGGGCCTGGCCGGGCGCTCCACCGCCTGCGCCCGGGGCAACGCCATGATCGCTCAGATCCAAAGCCCCCACCGCGTCACCGACTGCCTCAAGCGCGTCGGCGGCCGTGGCGAGCGGCGCTGGGAGCGCATCTCCTTCGAACGCCTGATCGAGGAGGTCTGCGAGGGCGGTGATTTGTTCGGCGAGGGCCAGGTCGACGGCCTGCGCGCCATCCACAACCACGACGAGCCGGTCGACCCGGACAACCCCGAGTACGGCCCCAGGGCCAACCAGCTGCTGCTGATGGAAGCCACCGATTACGGCCGCTCGGCACTGCTCAAGCGCTTCGGCTTCAACTCCTTCGGCACCCGCAACTACGGCCACCACGGTTCCTACTGCGGCCTGGCGTTTCGCATGGGCTCCGGCGCGGTCATGGACGACATGGCCGGCTACGCTCACGTCAAGCCGGACTATACCAACGCCAAGTTCGCGCTGTTCATCGGCACCGCGCCGAGCCAGGCGGGCAACCCCTTCAAGCGCCAGGGCCGGCTGCTGGCCGAGGCGCGCTCCACCGGCAGCCTGGACTACATCGTCGTCGATCCAGGCCTCAACGCCGCGGCCTCTCACGCCGCCGGCGAGCGCAGCCGCTGGGTGCCGATCCGGCCGGCCAGCGATACCGCCTTCGCCATGGCCATGATCCAGTGGCTGATCGCGCATGAGGCCTACGCCGCCGACTACCTGGCCATTCCCAGCCCTCGGGCCGCCGAGGCCGCCGACGAGAACGGCCACACCAACGCCACTCACCTGGTGATCGAGAGCGCGGACCATCCGCGCCGCGGCCACTTCCTGCGCCTGTCCGACCTGGGCCGGGCCGAGGCCGACAGCGACGCCGACGACCTGCTGGTGGTGGACGCCGGCGGCGAACTCAAGCCCAGCGCCGAGGTCGCCAAGGCGACGCTGTTCGTCGAGCGGGACATCGAGGGCCCGGAGGGCAGCCTTCGGGTCAAGAGCAGCCTGACCAAGCTGCGCGACTCCGCCAACGAGTACAGCCTGGAGGAGTACGCCGAGCAGTGTGGCATCGAGGCCCGCCTCATTCGGCGCATCGCCGAGCGTTTCGCCGCCTATGGCCGTGAGGCCGTGGTCGACACCCACGGCGGCATGATGTCGGCCACCGGCTTCTACGGCGCCTATGGCCTGCTGATGCTCAACCTGCTGGCGGGCAGCTTCAACCGCCAGGGCGGTGCCGCCCTGGGCGGCGGCAAGTTCAACGGCACCGGCAGCGGCCCGCGCTACGACCTGTCGGGCTTCCCCGGCAAGCGTGGCCCCCAGGGCGTGTTCGTGTCGCGCACGCGCTTCGCCTACGAGGATACCTCGGAGTACCGCCGCAAGGTGGATGCCGGCGAGAACCCCTACCCGGCCAAGGCACCCTGGCGCTCCCTGGCACCCCCCATCCTTACCGAGCAGCTGTCCTCGGCACTGGACGGCTACCCCTACCCGATCAAGGCGGTGATCGGCTGCATGGCCAACCCCCTCTACGGCCAGGCCGGGCTTGAAACCACCATCGGCGAAAAGCTCAAGGACCCCGGCAACCTGGGGCTTTACGTGGCCATCGACGGCTTCATCAACGAGACCAACCGCTATGCCGACTACATCGTGCCGGACTCGGTGATGTACGAGGTATGGGGCTTTACCGGCGCCTGGAGCGGTACCCTGACGAAGATGACCACCGCCTGCTGGCCCATCGTCGAGCCCCGCCAGCAGAAGACCGCCGAGGGCGAACCGGTGAGCATGGAGGCCTTCTTCATCGCCGCCGCCAAGCGGCTGGGGCTGCCTGGCTTCGGCGACGAGGCCATTCCCGGCGCCGACGGCAAGCTCCACCCGTTGAACCGCGCCGAGGACTTCTTCCTGCGCGCGGCGGCCAATATCGCCCACCAGGGCGAACCGCTGCCCGCGGCGAGCGACAGCGATATTCGGCACGGCGGCATCGAGCCGCTGCTCGGCAAGCTCGAGCGTACCCTGCCGGAGAGCGAGCGCGGCCCGGTGGCCTATCTCTACGCCCGGGGCGGGCGCTTCGAAGAACACGACGCCGCCTATGCCAAGGGCAAGAAGCTCGGCCATGCCTGGTCGCGGCCACTGTGTGTCTACAACCCCCGGGTCGGCACCGCCTTCGACAGCCAGACCGGCGAGCGCCTGGCCGGCACGCCCCGCCTGCAGCAGGCCCGGATGTCCGATGGGCGCCTCATGCGTGAGGTCTACCCCGAGGACGAATGGCCGCTGCTGGCGTTCTCCTACAAGTCCAACGTCATGAACTCCTACGCCATCGGCCTGGAACGGCTACGCATGATCAAGCCCTACAACCCGGTGCTGCTGCATACCCAGGACGCGGCTCGTCATGGCATCCAGCATGGCGACACCGTGCGCATCGAAAGCCCCGGCAACACGGTCACCGCCCTGGCGCTGGTCAGCGACGGCGTGATGCAGGGGGCCCTGGGCATCGAGCACAGCTTCGGTCACACCGAGCTGGGCGCCAGCCAGCACATCGTCGACGGCGAGGCCTTCTCCGGCAATGACTGGGTCGGGGCCGGCATCAACATCAACGACCTGGGGTTCGCCGACCCCACTCGCGAGGTCGCCGGCACCTGGCTTGAAGGCGTCAGCGGCGCCTCCGTGCGCCAGGGCCTGCCGATTCGCATCTCCCGCGTCGACGCCTGACCGATACGTCGCCACTGCACCAGACAACGCGTGTCGGGAAACCGGCACGCGTTTTTGCTTTAAACTGTGCCCGCGCCAATACCCACCAACCCAGAGCGACCCTGACCATGCAGCCACCGCAGCAACCGGTCCTGCGCGATATTGTCCTCGTCGGCGGCGGGCACACCCATGTCGGTGTGCTGAAGCGCTTCGCCATGAATCCCGAGCCGGGCGTCAGGCTGACCCTGATCTGCCGAGACACCCATACCCCCTACTCGGGCATGCTGCCGGGCTACATCGCCGGACACTATTCCTACGACGAGGTGCATATCGACCTGCGCCGGCTGGCGGAGCATGCCGGGGCACGCTTCTTTCGCGACGAGGCCGTGGGCATCGACCACGAGGCGCGCCGCGTGCTCTGTCGCTCGCGCCCCTCGGTGCCCTATGACTGGATGTCGATCAATATCGGCTCGACCCCCCATGTGGAGGCGGTCAGCGGCGCCGGCGAGCATGCCATCCCGGTCAAGCCGATCCACCGCTTCAACGACCGCTGGCAATCCCTGCTCCACCGCCTCGAGGCACACCCGGGACGGACCCGCGTCGCGGTGGTGGGCGGCGGTGCCGGCGGCGTCGAGCTGCTGCTGGCCATGCAGTACCGGTTAAGCAGGGAGCTGACCGCCCGGGGACGCGACCCGGACGAGCTCTCCTTCTCGCTTTTCACCCGTGGCGAGAAGCTCCTGGCGACCCACAACCCCCGGGTACGCGCCCGCTTCCAGCGGATCCTGGCCCGGCGAGGCGTCGAGGTTCATACCGCCACCGAGGTCGTGGACGTCGAGGCGCAGCGCCTGCAGACCGCGGACGGCACCTGGCACCCCGCCGACGAGATCGTCTGGGTCACCAACGCCGGCGGCGCCCCCTGGCTGCGCGATACGCGGCTGGGCCTCGACGACGCCGGCTTTATCGAAGTCGGCGATACCCTGCAGACACCATCGGACCCCCGGATCTTCGCCGCCGGCGATATCGCTCATCAGCTCGGCTTCCCCCGTGAGAAGGCCGGCGTCTTCGCCGTGCGTCAGGGCCGACCGCTGGCCGACAACCTGCGTGCCGCCGTGACCGGGCGCCCCCTGACGCCCTACCGCCCCCAGGCCAAGTGGCTGGCGCTGATCACCACCGGCGGTCCCCATGCCGTGGCCTCCCGGGGCTGGCTCTGCCTGGCCGGCGACTGGGTATGGCGCTGGAAAGACTGGATCGATCGGGGCTTCATGGCGAAGTTCAACGACCTGCCGGCCATGGAAGAACCCTCGAGCGGGGCGTCGAAGCGCCGCCGGGTGGTGCTGAATGAAGAGGAAAACACCCAGGCAGCCTCGGCGCTTGCCATGCGCTGCGGGGGCTGTGGGGCCAAGGTGGGTGCATCGGTGCTTTCCAGGGCCCTGGCGACTCTCGACCCGGTGGCCCGCGAGGAGGTGAAGGTCGGCCTGCATGCCCCGGACGACGCCGCCGTGGTACGCGTCCCGCCGGGCAAGGACATGGTGCACAGCATCGATTTCTTCCGCGCCTTCATCGATGACCCCTATGTCTTCGGCAAGATCGCCGCCAACCACGCCCTGGGCGATATCTTCGCCATGGGTGCCGAGGCCCAGACCGCCACCGCCGTGGCCACGGTGCCCCAGGGGCTCGAGGCCAAGGTGGAGGATACCGTTCACCAGATGATGTGCGGCGCCGTGGAGGTCCTCGACGCGGCGGGCTGCGCCCTGGTCGGCGGGCATACCGGCGAAGGCGGCGAGCTGGCCCTGGGGTTTGCCGTCAATGGGCTGATCGATGCCGACCCCGACAGCGACTCGGGGCCCCTCACCAAGGGTGGCCTGCGTCCCGGTCAGGCGTTGATCCTGACCAAGCCCATCGGTACCGGCACCCTGTTCGCCGCCCACGCCCGCCTCCAGGCCCGGGGTCGCTGGATCGATGCCGCCCTGGCGAGCATGTGCCAGTCCAGCCGCCAGGCGGCAGACTGCCTGCGCGAGCATGGCGCCACCGCCTGCACCGACCTCACCGGCTTCGGCCTGCTGGGGCACCTGGTCGAGATGACGCGCCCCGCGGGCGTGGATGCCGAGATCGATCTGGCGGCCCTGCCGCTGCTCGAGGGTGCCGAGGAGACCGTGGCGGCCGGCATCCTGAGCTCTCTGCAGCCCGCCAACGTTCGCCTGCGCCGGGCCATCCACGACCCGGCCCGATGGCACGGACACCCCCGTTATCCGCTGCTCTTCGATCCCCAGACCGCCGGCGGCCTGCTGGCCAGCGTGCCTGCCGAACGCGCCGAGGACTGCCTGGCGGCCCTGCAAGCCCTGGGCTACGCGCAAGCCGCCCTGGTCGGCCGGGTCCTCGCCCCCGGCGAGGCGCTGGAGCCCATTCACCTCAAGGATTGATCTCGGCGGGGCTCGATGTCACGCGGGGCGGGGCCGGGGCAGTCGTAATGTCCCCGGCTTTTTGACAAAATTGGCTCGGCTCACTCCTCTTCCAGCCTCGCCCATTACCGCAAGGAACATCTCATGCCGCAACGTCTCTCCTTCGTCTTGCCGGTGGCATTGCCGCTGCTGCTTGCCGCCCCGCTGGTCGCGGCGGACCCCTTCGTGTTTACCGCCATCCCCGACGAGGACGAGACACGCCTGCAGCAGCGCTTCCAGAAGGTCGCCGATTATCTCGCCGACGAACTGGAGGTCGAGGTACGCTTCGTGCCGGTGAAGTCCTATGCCGCGGCGGTCACCGCCTTTCGCAACGACCAGGTGCAGCTGGCCTGGTTCGGCGGCCTCTCCGGCGTTCAGGCCCGCGAGCGCGTGCCCGGCTCCAGGGCACTGGCCCAGGGTGTCGAGGACGCCGAGTTCCGGACCTACTTCATCGCCCACGAAAGCACCGGCCTGGATGAGGACACGGGGCTGGTCGACGCCATGCGCGACATGACCTTCACCTTCGGCTCCAAGGGCTCCACGTCCGGCCGCCTGATGCCCGAGCACTACCTGCGCCAGGCCTTCGGCGAGGCCCCCGAAGCGGTCTTCTCCCGCGTGGGCTTCAGCGGCAACCACAGCCGCACCGCCTCGCTGGTCGCCTCCGGGGCCTATCAGCTGGGGGCGCTCAACTACACCGTGTGGGAGAACGAGCTCGAGGCCGGCAATATCGACCTCGATGGCGTCGAAGTGGTCTGGAAGACCCCGACCTATCCGGACTACCAGTGGACGATCCGCGGCGGCATCGACGAGCGCTTCGGCGAAGGCTTCGCCGACCGCGTCCAGCAGGCGTTGCTCGATATGGACGACCCGGACCTACTCGAGAGCTTCCCGCGCTCCGGCTTCATTCCGGTAGACAACGACGACTACGAGGTCATCCGCCAAGTCGGCCAGCAGCTCGACATCCTCGACTGATGACCTCGCTCGCCCTCACGGACCTGGTAGCCGACTACGGCGGAGAACGCGTGATCGGCCCGCTCGACCTGACGCTGGCCCACGGCGAACGCGTCTCTCTGGTCGGCAAGAGCGGCGCCGGAAAGTCCACGCTGCTGGGCGTCATGCAGCAGCGCTGGCGGCATCTCGGTGCCGCCCTGATGCCCCAGCAGCTGGGCCTGGTGCCCTCGCTGAGCGTATTCCACAACGTCTATATGGGCGGGCTCGCCAGGCATTCTACCTGGTACAACCTGGCCACCCTGGCGCGCCCCTTTCGCCGCGATATCGACGCCATCACGCCCCTGCTCGAACGCTTCGATATCGCCGACAAGTGCTGGGCCCCGGTCGGCGAGCTCTCCGGCGGCCAGGGCCAGCGCGTCGCGGCGGCTCGGGCGATTCACCAGCGCGGCGGCTTTCTGCTTGCCGACGAGCCGATATCGGCCCTCGATGGCCCGCTGGCCGAGCGGGTGCTGACCGCGCTGGGTGAAGCCTATCCCACCTCGGTGCTGGCGATGCATGACGTGGAGCTGGCCCTGCGCTTCACCGACCGCGTCGTGGGCATCGCCGATGGCAGGATCGCCCTGGACGAGGCCACCCACAGGCTGAACGCCCGGGACCTTCTGGAACTGTACTGATCATGTGGCATTCGGCAACCGTACGCACCAGCCTGGGCTTCGTTGCGCTGGCCCTCGTCTGCCTCCTCATGGCCGACTTCCAGATCAGCGCCCACGACCCCTGGGCGGAGCTGGGGCGCCTCTTCCTGGGGGTGACACGGCCGAGCTTCTCGGCCATGGACTATCTCGGCGAGGCGGTCGTCCGCACCCTGGCCTTCGCCTTCGTCGGGGTGGGCCTGGGGGCCGCGGCAGGCCTGATGCTGGCCCTGGTGTTCCGGCATCGCGCGGTGCGTACCACCTGCGCCTTCATCCGCGCCATTCACGAGCTGTTCTGGGCGTTGATCTTCCTGCAGTTCTTCGGCCTGCATCCACTGACCGGGGTGCTGGCCATCGCCATTCCCTATGCCGGCATCTTCGCCAAGGTCTATGCGGAGATCCTCGACGAGAGCGATCCACAGCCGTCGACGGTGGTCCCCCATGGCACCGGCGTGGTCTCGGCACTTGCTTACACCCGCTTCAGCCAGGCCTGGCCACACCTGGCCAGCTACACCGCCTATCGACTCGAGTGCGGCCTGCGCTCCAGCACCGTACTGGGCTTCGTGGGGATGCCCACCCTGGGCTTCTACCTGGAGTCCTCGTTCGCCCAGGGCCAGTACGCCACGGTGGGGGCGCTACTGCTGCTCTTCTACGCGCTGATCGCCACCCTCAAGCTCTGGGCCCGCCCGCGCCTGCTGCCGCTCTACCTGCTGGCCGCCCCCTTCCTGCTCGGCGACGGCCTGCCGATACGCTGGCAGAGCGTCTCGCGGTTCTTTACCGAGGATATCGTTCCCGAGCCACTGCGCCAGGGTGAGGGGGTCGCCGGCCTCGTCCCCTGGCTGGGCGATATACTGGCCAACGACGCCCTGCCGGGCCTCTGGAATACCCTGCTGCTGACCCAGATCGCCCTGGTGGCGACCGGCCTGCTGGCGCTCATGCTGTACCCGCTGGTCTCGCAGCACTTCACGGGACGCCACGCCGCCGGCCGAGTGCGAGGCGCCCTCGGCCACGGCGTGCTGGTCATCCTGCGCTCGACCCCGGAATACCTGCTGGCCTTTATCCTGCTGCAGCTGTGGGGCCCCTCGATGCTGCCGGCGGTGGTGGCGCTGGCCATTCACAATGGCGGCATCATCGGTCACCTGGTAGGCCAGCGCAGCAACCAGATCACGCTACGCCCGGATGCGCCGCGGGGCATCGAACGCTACGCCTTCGAGCTGACCCCACGGCTCTATGGCCCCTTCCTGGCCCTGCTGTTCTACCGCTGGGAAATCATCATGCGCGAGACCGCCATCCTCGGCATCCTCGGCATCGCCACCCTGGGTTTCCATGTCGACAGCGCCATTCAGGAGATCCGCTTCGATCGGGCGATGATCCTGATCCTGATCACCGCCCTGCTCAACATCGGCGTGGATGTCCTGGCTCGCCGCCTGCGCAACCGGCTGCGCCTGCGGCATACCGCCAGCTGCGAGCCCTGACAGCCCGGGGCTACTCCGGAAGGTCGGTCAACGCCCCGGTGCTCGCCGAGCTGACCAGCCGAGCGTACTTGGCGAGCACGCCCCGGGTGTAGCGCGGCTCAGGCCGGCGCCAGGCGGCCCGGCGGCTCTCCAGCTGTTCAACGGTGAGGGCGACGTCAATGGTGTCGGCCTCGGCATCGATGGTGATCCGGTCGCCATCCTCCACCAGCGCCAGGGGTCCGCCATCGAACGCCTCGGGGGTCACGTGGCCCACCACGAAGCCGTGGCTGCCGCCGGAGAAGCGCCCGTCGGTAATCAGGGCCACCTCGCTGCCGAGCCCCCGGCCCATGATCGCCGACGTGGGCGTCAGCATTTCACGCATGCCGGGCCCGCCCCGCGGCCCCTCGTAGCGGATCACCACCACGTCGCCGGCCACTACGATGCCACCATTGATGCCTGCTTGGGCCTCCTCCTCGGAGTTGAATACCCGCGCCGTGCCGGAAAAGCGCGTGCCCTCCTTGCCGGTGATCTTGGCCACCGCGCCTTCCGGCGCCAGGTTGCCGTGGAGGATACGCAGGTGGCTCTCGGCCTTGATGGGCTGGTCCAGCGCCGCGATGATCCGCTGATCATCCGGATAGGGGGACACGCCGGCCAGGTTCTCTGCCAATGTCTTGCCGGTGACCGTCAGGCAATCACCGTGCAGGAGCCCCGCCTCGAGCAGGATCTTCATCAGCGGCTGGATGCCGCCGATCGCCACCAGCTCGCTCATCATGTAATGGCCGCTGGGGCGCAGGTCGGCAACGACCGGCACACGCTTGCCGATCTCGGTGAAGTCGGCAAGCGACAGCTCGACGCCGATGGTGCGCGCCATGGCGATCAGGTGCAGCACCGCGTTGGTGGAGCCGCCCAGGGCGATCACCACGCTGATGGCGTTCTCGAAGGCCTGGCGGGTCATGATGTCCGACGGCTTGATGCCCTGCTCGAGAAGCTCGAGCACCGCGGCGCCCGCCGCTTCGCAGTCATCACGCTTGTCGTTGGACACGGCATTCTGGGCCGAACTGCCCGGCAGGCTCATGCCCAGGGCCTCGATGGCCGAGGCCATGGTATTGGCGGTGTACATGCCGCCGCAGGAGCCGGGCCCGGGAATCGCCGTCTCCTCGATCTGCTTGAGTTCGATCAGGTCGATATCGCCGCGGCTATGGGCCCCCATGGCCTCGAATACCGAGACGATATCGGTGTGGCCCTTGCCCGGCAGAATGGTACCGCCATAGACGAACACGCCGGGCCGGTCGAGGCGCGCCAGTCCCATCAGACAGCCCGGCATGTTCTTGTCGCAGCCACCGATGGCCACCAGGCCATCGAAGCCCTCGCAGCCGGCGACCGTCTCGATGGAATCGGCAATCACCTCCCTCGACACCAGCGAATACTTCATGCCCTCGGTGCCGTTGGCGATGCCATCGGAGATGGTGATGGTATTGAAGATCACTCCCTTGCCACCGGCGGCATCAGCGCCATCGCTGGCGTGGCGTGCCAGCTCGTCGATATGGCTGTTGCAGGGGGTGAGGTTGCTCCAAGTGGAGGCGATGCCCACCTGGGGCTTGACGAAGTCCTCGTCCTGGAAGCCCACCGCACGCAGCATGGCACGGCTCGCGGCCTTGCCGGGGCCATCCACCACCTGGGCGGAATGGCGGCGTCGGGTATCTTTCGGTGTATCGGACATGGCGGGTCTCCTCTGAAGATGGGGTGACCCCAGAGAGTGGACCTCAATCCCCATGGCTGTCCATATTGCCGGTCGAGAACACGGCTTCTGTGCCGTCCGCGCTGACGGCAAACGGCAAGCCCTCACGAAAGAGCCAAGCGTCCGGTCGCCACGACGCGATCACCGGACCGACCCGCGTCGAGGCAACCAGCGCCTTCAGAAACGATGCCCACGGGGGGCCATGACGGCCTATCGCCGGATCGATGCTACTGCGGCGCCTCTTCGGCCTCCGCGGCGATCTCCTGCAGCGCACTTACCAGTGTTTCGGGTTCCTGAGCCCCGGAAATCAGATACTTGTCGTTGATGATATATGCCGGCACGGACGAGACACCCGCCTGTTGGTAGCTGGCCTCATCCTGGCGCACGGCATCGGCGTACTGCCCGGACGCCAGCACCTCTCTGGCGCCGCCTGAATCGAGCCCCACGGCTTCAACGCAGCGGAGAAGAACCTCATGCTCCGAGACGTTTTCCGCCCTGCCGAAATAGGCCTCGAACAGCGCCTTTTTCATGGCGGTAGCCTCGCCCTGCTCATCGGCCCACTTGACCAGCCGATGGGCATCGAAGGTGTTGCAGGAGCGTCGCTCCTGGATCTTGGCGAAGTTGATGCCGAGATCCTGTGCGATGGTCATCATCTGACTCTGGTTCGCGCGCATCTCGTCCTCGCTGCGCCCATACTTGCGGGCCAGCGCCGGCAGGATCGGCTCTCCCTCCCCACTCTGCTCAGGGTTCAGCTCGAAGGCGTGCCAGCGGATCGTGAACGCGAACTCTGACGCCAGCCGCTGCATGGCCAGCTCCAGGCGGGCATAGCCGATGGCACACCAGGGGCAGGCAATATCCGAAACGATATCGATGGCTATCTTTCTCATTTCCTCACCCAGCTCATATTGACCGGCACATTGGCATCCAGGAAAAGATTCATGACGGGGCATCGCCGCTCCACAGCTTCTCTCAGCTGCTGGAGGCGCTCCTCACTCTCATTGGTTGTCACCTGGACGTCAAAGTTCACCGACTGAAAGTGGGGAGAGACCCCCTCTACGCCGCTCATTCCCTGCAGGTCGATGTCTCCACTGCTGGAAAATTCCGCACCCTCATAGGCAAAGCCCTGCTCCTTCGCGATCAGCGAAATCATCACGGAGGTACAGCTGCTGAGTCCTGAGAGCACCAGTTCGACGGGATTTGGGCCTTCGTCTGTGCCGCCCAGGTTTGCAGGCTCATCCACGATAAACGATTCGAATGAGCGGACGGACATCTCCGTCTTCATGCCACCTTTCCAAACGCCTTTTGACTCGACCTGAAGGATGGAGTTAGCCGCCATATCAGTTGTTTCCCGGTTGTGTTAGAGGCTTTTGCAAGCTTGTGCGAGCAATATATCAAACGCCCTCCTGCCACACACGACCTCGGGATAGTGCAAATTCTCACTTGGTTATAATGAAGACTGCCACGCGCCTGGGGTGCGGAGCCTACTTCTCCCGCGGCACCCGTCCCATCAGATAGAACTCCTCGTTGGGTGGCGTGCCGGTCAGGGTGACCAGGCGGTTGGAGAGGCCGAAGAAGGCGGCAATGGCGCCGATGTCCCAGATATCGTCGCGGGTGAAGCCGGCCGACTCGAGGCACGCCTCCCACGCCTCGGTGAGCTCCCCCACCTCCAGGGCACAGTACATGGCGAAGTCGAGCATGGTGCGATGCCGCTCGCTGATCGGTGCGGTGCGATGGTTGATCGCCACCTGATCGGCCAGCAGCGGGTCCTTGCTGTAGATCCGCACCAGGGCGCCGTGGGCCACCACACAGTAGAGACAGCGGTTGCGGGCGCTGGTGGCCACCACGATCATCTCCTTCTCCGCCTTGGTCAGGGTATCGGACTCCCGCTCCATCAGGGCGTCGTGGTAGGCGAAGAAGGCGCGGAACTCCGCCGGGCGATGCGCCAGCATCAAAAAGACATTGGGTACGAAGCCGGCCTTCTCCTGCACCGCCAGGATGGCGTCGCGGATATCCTCGGGCAGGTCGTGGATCGATTCCGGGACGGGGAAGCGGCTGATGGAAGTGGTCATATTGGCTCCTGGGTTATGTTTGTTATCGCCGACCCAACATAACAGTTCGCGTCAACGTCAACACGCCTGCCAAGGTCGCATTCTCGGGCCACTCCGCCCCGACTCGCCCCCTATGCCGGCCGCGCCTCCTCGAAGAGTTCGGCCGGCATGGGATGGGCCAGCTCCCAGGTCATGGCGATGGGGCGATATCCCTGATAGCCCCTGAGAGCCTTGGCTTGCCCCAGGAAGATAAATGGCGCTGTCTCGCCATCGATGCGCTTCGTCTGGCGGGCAAAGAAAAGAATAGTGTAACCGCGCTCTTGAAAGTGAAGGTAATTCTGTCCAGTTGGACTTTCCTGTGTGACGGTGGACTGGCTCTCCCAATGCAACAACGTGCGACTAATGGGATAGTCGCGATACCTAGTAGTAGGAGAGAAATCCCGTTCATCCTTTTGGAAAGTTATGAGGTGAATATAAGTTTTAAGATGCTTAGCGTTCAGCCGCCCTTGCCCTGTGGGTCCAGGCTTTTCAAGACTAGATAGCCCCAAAGCGGCCTTGATCTCAGCGGTCCCATAGGCACCATGCAATAGCAGCTCACAGTCGAAAGGCAGCTCACTCAATCGCTGCAGCGGCACTTGCTGATGAACCCGCCGCCAGGCGGCGATCTCGGCGGCATCGGCCGCGATACTCGCGTTGGCGTGCCACTTTCGCAACGACTGCTCGAGGCTCTCTACGCCCACTGAGCCGCCCTTTCGACCCCATAGCAGATAGTGCAACGCCGTTTGTCGCGCGGTGTCATAGCGCCCCAGCGCTTCCTCGACGCCTTCGGGTTGACCAAGGGCCTCGATGGCCGTGAGCAGCTCGGGATCGCTGCGCAGCGCGATACGCGGCAACGCCTTACGCGCCTGATCGATATCCGGGTCCTCGGGTTTCTCGCTTCGATCCGCCAACGCCTTCCACTCGGACCAGCTACGGCGCGACAGCACCTGTACCGGTGTCAATCCGGTCACCTCGAGGAAACGCCCGAAGGTGAGCGGCTGCCCTACCTCTTCCGACCAGGTACGCAGAGTCTCGGGAATAAACTGATTCAGATCGGCCAGCACCGAGCGGATTTTGCTAAGCACTCGGTCTCGTGCCACTCGCTCTAGTTGGATGTTGCAGCCGGGCGGCAGGCTGGGGAAGTCGGCTTCCACTTCTCGGTCCAGCCGCTGGCGCCGCCCCGAGAGCAGCGCCATGAACTTGGTGTCCAGGCGATAGCGACGATGGGTCTGTCCAACGAAGTCCAGAACGGTGAGGCACTCTTTACCCGGCGCATGGCGGAGCCCACGCCCCAACTGCTGCAGAAACACCGTCAGGCTATCGGTAGGACGCAGGAACATCACCAGGTTGATATCCGGAACATCGACCCCTTCGCTGAGCACATCCACAGTGAACAGAAAGGGCAGTGTGCCTTCACGGAACTCGTGCAGCCGCTCGGCGCGTATCTCGGCCGGCGTGCTACCCACAATCACGGCGGCTCGGTACGCTTCGCCCAGCCGATTGAAGCACTCCGCCATATACTCGGCGTGGCGCACCCCGGCACAGAACCCCACTGCGCGCACACCCTGCAGGTCGGGCTGATAGCGCTCTAGAGCCTGCACAATGGTATCCACCCGCTGTTTGGCACGGAAATCATCGCCGGTCAGCAAATTCTCCAGCTGACGGGCATCATAGCGGCCGTTACGCCAGAGCGCGTCATCGCTGAGGTCGACGCTATCGCTGACCCCGAAGTAGTGAAAGGGACACAGCAGTTTCTCTTCCAGGGCCTCAGGGAGACGAATCTCCGCGGCGAAGCCGCCATCGAAATCGGGCAGGATGCTGCTGCCGTCCATTCGCTCGGGCGTCGCCGTCAGCCCCAACAGCACTCTAGGCTCAAGCGCCTCGAGGAGTCCCCGGTAGCTGCTGGCAGCCTCATGGTGGGCCTCGTCGATGACAACATAGTGGAAGTGGTCGACCCCCAGTGACCGCCACGGTCGCTGTCTATTCAGCATCTGCACCGAGGCAAATAAATGGCGATGTTCCGTCGGCACGTACCCGCCGACCCAGAGCTCACCGAAGTTCTGGTCGCGAAGTACGGTGCGATAGCAGGACTGGGCCTGTTCCAGTATCTCCTTGCGATGGGCAACAAATAGCAGAGGCACCTGGCGCCCCTCTCTCTCGCAGATCCGCCGATAATCCAGCGCCGATATCACCGTCTTGCCGGTGCCGGTGGCCGCGACCACCAGATTACGATACGAGCCGCGCTGGCGTGCGGCATCGAGTGCCTCAAGAATTCTGAGCTGAAAGGGCCGAGGGGTGATCTCGGCAAAGAATGCTGCCCCTCTTTGTGCACGCTCTTTATGCGCGGCGATCGCACGCCGGAACCGCGGAAAATCCGCCGGAGTATAGGGTTCGAACTCGTCGCTCTCCCAATAGGCGGCAAACTCCGCCTCGAAGCGCTCCAGAATGTGTGTCATATCCTGAGCGGTGACCTTAACGGTCCACTCAAGCCCCTGAGTCATCGCCGAGTGGGACATGTTCGCGGAACCGATATAGGCGGTGGAATACCCGCTCTCGCGGCGAAAATGGTAGGCCTTGGCGTGCAGTCGCGTGCCACCGGTATCGTAAGAGACGCGGACGGTGATATTGGACTGCTGGGCCAGCCACTCTAGCGCCGTTGGATCACTGGCCCCCATATAGCTGGTGGAGATCAGGCGAACCGGAATGTTGCGGTCGGCCAGGCGCTCGAAGGCGGGCATCAACAGCCTTAGCCCCGACCACTTGATAAACGACACCAGGATATCGACGCCATCGGCGGTGGCCATTTCGGCGCGAAGCTCATGCTCCAAGGGCGGATCATGACCCAGGCCCGTCAACAGCGTGCTGGTCGCCAAGGGCGTAGCCGGCCGGGGCAGGCGCTGGGCTCCCTGCCCCAGCTCGCTAAGCACCGGCCTATCCGTCTCCAGCAATTTCTTTCGCGCCAAATAATCGAGGCCATCGGTTGCCGAAATCAGCTCGATAAGGCGATTGAGCAATGGAAGGCGATGGTCGTCATCGACGATTCGCAAGGCTTGATGGAGCAGCCGGCCGAGAAACTGGGCGTAGGCGTGGGGGGCCGTCTCGTCGTCGAGTTTGCGCAACACGGGCTTGAGATCAGGCTGCGCCTTTAGCTGCTCCTTGAGTTCTTCATCGAGAAGCCGTTCATAGAGCCCTTCCGATAGCCGTTCCATGGTGTTCCTTTCCCTGCCCTGTCGACGCCACCCAGGGTAGCAGCAACAGGCCGCGGCGGGGCATCACGGCAACCCTTTCAGCATGCCAGGCCACGACGATGCTCGCGCTCAGCCCCGCCCTGAACGCAAGCGGCCCCGCCTCTTGCGAGACGGGGCCGCCATTCACTGCGCCGAAAGAATCAGCTCATGGAGATGGTGCTGTTGATGCCGCTGGAGACGTTCTCGGGCTCGAACCAGCGGGCGGTGACGGTCTTGGTCTGGGTCCAGAAGGCGATGGCCTGCTTGCCGTTGGGGCCCAGGTCACCCAGCTTGGAGGCCCGCGAGCCGGTGAAGCTGAAGTAGGCGACCGGCACCGGGATCGGCACGTTGATGCCGATCTGGCCGACATCGATGTCGGTCTCGAAGCGGCGCGCGACCCAGCCGGAGTTGGTAAAGATCGAGGTGCCGTTGCCGTTGGGGTTGGCGTTGATGAACTCGATCGCCTCGTCCAGGGTCTCGACGCTGAGGACGCAAAGCACCGGGCCGAAGACCTCTTCACGGTAGATGGTCATCTCCGGGGTCACGTCGGCGAACAGGGTCGGGCCGACGAAGTTGCCGTCCGGGTAGCCATCCACCGCGTAGCCACGGCCATCGACCAGCAGCTTGGCGCCTTCCTTCTCGCCGGCGGTAATCAACCGCTCGACGCGCTCCTTGGCCTGGGGTGATACCAGCGGACCGAGGTCGGCATCGGTCTGGGTGCCGGGGCCCACCTTCATGTTACGGGCCCCCTCGACGATGTCATCCAGCCACTCGCGGGCCTCGCCCACCAGCACCACCACGGAGTTGGCCATGCAACGCTGGCCGGCGGCGCCGAAGGCGGAGCCCAGCAGGTTGTTGATCGCCTGGCTGCGGTTGGCATCCGGCATCACGACACAATGGTTCTTGGCGCCCATCATCGACTGCATGCGCTTGCCGGCGGCGGCGGCGCGGTTATACAGCAGCGAGCCCACGTGGCTGGAGCCGATAAAGGAGAGCGCCTTGATGTCCTGATGGTCGGCGATCTGGTTGGCCACGTCCGGGCCACCGTGAACCACGTTGAGCACCCCGGCCGGCACGCCCGCCTCATGGGCCAGCTCGACAAGGCGCATGGAGGAACTGGGATCCTGCTCGGAGGGCTTGAGCACGAAGGTGTTACCGGTGGCGATGGCCAGCGGGAACATGAAGCAGGGCAGCATGATCGGGAAGTTGAAGGCGGTGATGCCGGCGCCAACGCCCAGTGGCTGGTGCATGGAGTAAACATCCACATCCGTCGCCACGTTCTCGGCCAGCTCGCCCATCTGCAGGGAAGTGATCGAGCAGGCATGTTCTACCACTTCCAGGCCACGCCCCACTTCGCCGGCCGCGTCGGGCAGGGTCTTGCCGTGCTCCTCGGTGATCAGCGCCGCGATCTCATCGGTGTTCTCGCGGATCAGTGCCTGCAGCTTGAGCATGATGCGCATGCGCTTGCCGAGGGGTACCTTGCGCCAGGTCTTGAAGGCCTCCTTGGCGCTGGCCACGGCACGCTCCACTTCCTCGGCGGTACAGAACGGTACCCGAGCCACCACTTCCTGGGTAGCCGGATTGACCACATCGCGCCACTCCTGGCTGTCGGACTGAATGGGCTGGCCGTCGATGTACATGGGGATTTCGCGGACTGACATGGGCGTGCTCCTCTCGATTGTCGCTGCCGGCATATCGCGATGTCGGCGTCATGTCGTGGCTACCGGAAGACGGGATTGTCGTTATGCACCGTCTCGGCAGTTGCTGCCGTCTTCCGCCCTTAGACTTTGTGTGTATAAAAACACGCAAGATAATGATCATGAGTCTATCCAGAGGTCGCATGGCATGACAACGGGCACTCGGGCACATTGCTTGTGCATTAATGCACAAGCAAGCCGCTCAGCGAGGAGCCGTCATGCTCGACTGGCACGATATCCAGATTTTTCTCGAGGTCGCCCGCAGCCAGCGGCTTACCGATGCCGCCCGGCGCCTGGGGCTGGACCACTCCACCCTGTCGAGGCGCACTCGGCGCTTCGAGCAGAAGCTCAACACCCAGCTCTTCGAGCGCAGCACTCACGGCTATCACCTCACCCAGGCCGGACAGCAGCTGCGCGCCCATGCCGAGGAAATGGCTCGCCACGCCTTCGAGGCCGGCGAGGGCCTGACCGACAAGAACCACCAGATCAGCGGCCAGATCCGCCTGGGGGTGACCGAGGGCTTCAGCACCTGGGTGATCGCACCGCTTCTCTCGGCCTTCTGCAGCCGGCATCCGGGCGTCACCCTGGACCTGCTCGCCCTGCCCCGGGTGGTGAACCTGAGCCGCCATGAAGCCGACCTCGCGATCACCGTGGAACGCCCGGTCAGCCCGGGCCTGGTGGTCTCCCGGCTATGTGACTATCGCCTGCGGCTGTATGGCAGCGACGGCTACCTGGCCCGCCATGGCACGCCGGAGCGCCTCGCCGAGCTGGGTGCCCATCGCCTGGTGGGATATGTCGACGACCTGATCTTCAGCGAGCAGCTCAGCTATCTGGAGCCGCTGCTCGAGCCCTCGGCGGCCGGCCAGCCACCCCATTTCGCCATGCGCAGCACCAGCGTGACCACCCAGCACGCGGCCTGCCTCTACGGGGCGGGGCTCACCATCCTGCCCTGCTTCATGGCCAGCACCTCACCGACCCTGCGCAACGTGCTGGAGCACGATATCGCGATCGACCGCCAGTTCTGGATCACGGCCCGCCAGGAGCAGCGCCAGCTGGCCAGGGTGCGGCTGCTATGGGACTTCCTGCGTGAGGCGCTGGAAGACAACCGCGCCTTCTTGATGGGTGAAGCGAAGGAGATGGTGATACCCGAGGCCGCCCCCGCCGACGGCTAGCACGACCTGCCGGGCACGGCCCCGGCATCATGAAGATTGGCTATCGGCTCGGTCGGCAATCTCGCTTTGTGCTAATTGACTGACAGGGAGTAACTTGAGAGCCACCCAAGGGGGCAAGACAAGGCAAGCCAGGTAAAAGAGAGCATTACCGTTGAAGATTGACCTGTCTCGCCGTCCCACGAACGCCGACACCCATGCAGGGGTGGCAATACCTCAGCGCGGACCAAGATAGGGAAGAGCCATATGGATAACCAGCAGCATGCAGGCAAGTGTCCGGTCATGCATGGCGGAAACACCGCCACGGGCCGCGACAACATGGAATGGTGGCCGGAAGCCCTCAATCTGGACATCCTGCACCAGCACGACCGCAAGACCGACCCCATGGGGGAAGACTTCGACTATCGCCAGGAGGTCCGCAAGCTCGACTTCGCGGCGCTGAAGCGGGACATGCATGCCCTGATGACCGACAGCCAGGCGTGGTGGCCGGCCGACTGGGGCCACTATGGCGGCCTGTTTATCCGCATGTCCTGGCATGCGGCCGGCACCTATCGCATCGCCGACGGCCGTGGCGGCGGCGGCACGGGCAACCAGCGCTTCGCCCCGCTCAACTCCTGGCCCGACAACGTCAGCCTGGACAAGGCACGGCGCCTCTTGTGGCCTATCAAGAAGAAGTACGGCAACCGGATCAGCTGGGCCGACCTGATCATTCTCGCCGGCACCATGGCCTACGAGAACATGGGACTGCCCTCCTTCGGCTTTTCCCTCGGCCGCGAAGACATCTGGCACCCGGAGAGGGACATCTACTGGGGTAACGAGAAGGAGTGGCTGGCGCCTTCCGATGAGCGCTACGGCAGCGTCGACGAGCCCGACACCATGGAAAACCCGCTGGCGGCGGTACAGATGGGCCTGATCTATGTGAACCCGGAGGGCGTCAACGGAGAGCCGGACCCGCTCAAGACGGCCGAGCACATGCGCGAGACCTTCGCCCGCATGGCCATGGACGACGAGGAGACCGCGGCGCTGACCGCCGGCGGCCATACGGTCGGCAAGACCCACGGCAACGGCGATGCCGCCGCCCTGGGTGCCGAACCCGAGGCCACCGATGTCGAATCACAGGGCATGGGCTGGAGCAATCCCGACATGCAGGGCAAGGCCGCCAATGCCGTCTCATCCGGCCTGGAGGGTGCCTGGACCACCCACCCGACCCGGTTCGACATGGGCTTCTTCGACATGCTGTTCGGTCACGAGTGGGAGCTGAAGAAGAGCCCCGCGGGTGCCTGGCAGTGGGAGCCGGTGGACATCAAGGAGGAGGACAGGCCGGTCGACGCCAGCGACCCCTCCCGGCGTCACAACCCGATGATGACCGACGCGGACATGGCATTGAAGCTGGACCCGACCTACCGCGCCATCTGCGAGACGTTCATGGCAGACCCGGAATACTTCAAGGCGTGCTTCGCCCGGGCCTGGTTCAAGCTGACCCACCGGGACATGGGGCCGAAGAGTCGCTATATCGGTCCGGACGTGCCACCTGAGGATCTGATCTGGCAGGACCCGGTTCCCGCCGGCAGCACCGACTACAGCGTCGAGGCCGCCAAGCAGAGGATCGCCGAGAGCGGACTCTCCATCGGCGAGATGGTCAGCACCGCCTGGGACAGCGCCCGCACCTTCCGCGGCTCCGACATGCGAGGCGGCGCCAACGGTGCCCGCCTTCGCCTGGCACCGCAGAAAGACTGGGAAGGCAACGAGCCGCAGCGTCTGGCCAGGGTGCTCGAGGCCTACGAGAGGATCAGCACCGAGACCGGTGCCAGCCTCGCCGACCTGATCGTGCTGGGTGGCGGACTGGGCATCGAACAGGCCGCCAAGGCCGCCGGCCACGACGTCCTGGTGCCCTTCCTTCCGGGCCGTGGCGATGCCAGCGCCGAGATGACCGACGCGGCGTCCTTCGAACCGCTGGAGCCGCTGGCCGACGGCTTTCGCAACTGGCAGAAGAAGAACTACACGGTCAAGCCGGAAGAACTGCTGCTCGACCGCGCCCAGCTGATGGGCCTGACCGCCCCGGAGATGACCGTACTGATCGGCGGCATGCGCATGCTGGACACCAACCATGGTGGCACCAGGCTCGGCGTGCTCACCGATCGTGAAGGCCAGTTGACCAATGACTTCTTCATCAACCTGACCGACATGGACAACGCCTGGAAGGCCGCGGACAACGACGCCTACGAGATCCGTGATCGCCAGAGCGGCCGGGTGAAGTGGACCGCCAGCCGCATCGACCTGGTCTTCGGCTCCAACTCCATCCTGCGCAGCTACGCCGAGGTCTACGCCCAGGACGACAACGAGGCGAAGTTCGTCGAGGACTTCATCAAGGCCTGGACCAAGGTCATGAACGCCGACCGCTTCGACCTGGGGCAACGCCAGCCGTGATCACGCCCCGCGCCGGGCGCTTCGCCCGGCTCGCCGGATGACCGAGGCAGAAACCGAGTCAGAAACCCAGCCAGAAGCCAACACAGCAGCCGAGACAGAAAAAACAGAGACGCCCGGGGCTTGATCGCGCCCCGGGCGTCTCGTTTCGGCTTGAAGCCAACGGCGGTTCAGGTCCCGCAGAAGGTTCGCAGCACCCGCTCGGTGGGCGGGGCCGGCCGGCTGTGCTCCTCCCGGCCGGGCTGCTCGACAAGAGGCTCGGTCAGCACCTCACGTAGCGTCTCGAACGGGCCAACGTCATCATGCTCGGCGGCGGCGGCAATCGCCCGCTCCACCTGGTGGTTGCGCGGAATATAGAGCGGATTGACGGCATTCATTCGGGCCGCAATCTCACCGATGGCCTCGGTCCCTTCCCGCTCCAGGCGCCGCCGCCAGCGCGGCAGCCAGGCCGCCAGGCCGTCACTGGCCTCGAACAGCTCGAACAGCGCGGGGGCATCCTCCTCCACCGCCTCACTCAGGCGGCGAAATGTCAGAGTGAAGTCGGCGCGGCCGGCCTGCATCGCCTCGAGCAGGGCCTCGGCCAGCTCGCGGTCGCCCTTCTCTTCTCGCTGCAGCCCCAGCTTGGCGCGCATCACCGCCAGCCATTCGGCCTCATACTGGGGCTCATAGCGCTTGATCGCCTCGGTGGCCTTCGCGACCGCCGCCTCTTGATCATCATCGAGCAGCGGAAGCAGGGTCTCGGCGAAGCGCGCCAGGTTCCACTGGGCAATCCACGGCTGGTTACGATAGGCATAGCGCCCCTGCTCATCGATGGAGCTGAACACCATGGTCGGCGAATACTCTTCCATGAAGGCGCAGGGGCCGTAGTCGATGGTCTCTCCGGCGATGCTGCAGTTGTCGGTATTCATCACCCCGTGGATAAAGCCGAGCCCCATCCACTTCGCCACCAGCGCCGCCTGGCGAGCGGCCACGGCCTCCAGCAACCCCAGATAGCGCTCGCCCGGGCCCGGCTCGGTGGTCAGCAGGTCTGGATAGTGCCGCTCGATGGCCATATCGGCCAGGGTACGCACCGCCTCCACGTCATCCCGCGCGGCGAAATACTGGAAGGTACCCACCCGCAGATGACTCGCCGCCACCCGGGCCAGCACGGCGCCCGGCTCCGGCACCCGGCGAAACACCCGCTCGCCGCTGGTGACGGCGGCAAGCGCCCGGGTGGTGGGCACGCCAAGCCGATGCATGGCCTCGCTGACCAGATACTCGCGCAGCACCGGGCCCAGCGGCGCGCGCCCGTCGGCACCCCGGGAGAAGGGCGTCATGCCGGCCCCCTTGAGCTGGATATCGCGCAGCCGGCCCTCGCGGTCGACGACCTCGCCAAGCAGCACCGCCCGGCCGTCGCCGAGGCGCGGATTGAAGTGCCCGAACTGGTGGCCGGCATAGGCCTGGGCGAGGGGCTCGGCGCCCTCGGGCACGCTATTTCCGGAAAACCACTGGGCGGCACGCGAGGCATCGAAGCCATCGAGATCGAAGCCCAGGGCCTCGGCCAGCGGTCGATTGAAGGCCATCAGCCACGGTTCGGACACCGGCACGGGGTCGAAGCGCAGGAAGAAGCGCTCAGGCAGGCGCGCATAACGCAGGGAGAACTCGGGAAACATGGTGGCTCCAGTCGCGGGCCAGTCTGGCCGGGGGGATTAAGAGAGGAGGCAATACCCGAGTATAACGCTCGGATTTATATCTTTCGAATGCCCCCACAGCGGACTCATTCCGTTATCACCGGCGCCAGCGTCTCGCGGATCAGCTCGGCCAGGCGGCGGGCAGGCTCGGTAGGACGCCGCGCGGCACGGTGCAGCGCCAGCTCCACGGCCGGCAGCGCCGGCAGGCCACTGGACTCATCCAGGGCACGCAGCTGGGGGCCGAGCATGTTCCGGGTCACCACCACGATGGCCAGCCCTGCCTGAACCACCGGCGCCAACCCCGCCATGGACTGGCTGGTATAGGCCACTCGCCAGTCGCGGCCGGCGGCGGTCAGGGCGTCCTCCGCCACCTCACGGAAAAGGTCCGCTTCGGGCGAATAGTGAGCCAGCGGCAGCGGGTCGACAAGCGGCGGCTGGCGCTCCAGCCCCACCGCCCAGGCCAGTGGCTCGCGACGAATCACCTCACCGCCCGGCGAACGGCGCTGGCGAGTGACCAGCGCCAGGTCGAGCTCATCGGCGCGCACCCGCTCGATCAGCTCGGTGCTGACCCCACAGGTGACCTGCAGGCCGACATCCGGATAGAGCTGGTGAAACCAGGAAAACACCGCCGTCAGCAACGGCGCATAGTCCTCGGGAATGCCCAGGTTGAGATTGCCGGTGATGCGCCGGGCCCGCATATCGGCCAGCACCTCATCGTTGAGCGACAGAAGCCGCCGCGCATGCTCCAGCAGCCGTTCGCCCTCGGCGGTGAAACGGATACGCCGCCCTTGCCGCTCGTGAAGGGTCACCTCAAGCGACGACTCCAGGCGTGACAGCTGCATGCTCACGGTCGACTGGGTAAAGGCCAGGCGCCTCGCCGCGGCGGTAACGCTGCCGCTATCGGCCACCGCCACCAGGGTGCGCAACAAGGCGAGGTCGAGAGTCGGGGCACGCATGATATATCAAGTTCCTTGATGAGAATGATCAAACAAGATCGATATTGTGATGAGTATGTCACGGCTAGTATGTCGGCAACACTCCGTTGGTTCCATTCACCCTGCAGCGAGGTCGTGACCATGCAGATTCAGCGCTCACATCTTTCCCATTCACCCTGGCTCGGGGGCGGCGCCGCGGCCCTGGCGGTAGTGCTATGGGCGCTGGTACCTCTGATGGCCAACCAGGCCGGTGACCTTCCTCCGCTGCGTCTCTCGGCCCTCGCCCTGCTCGCCGGTGCGCTTGGCACCCTGCCCATGGCACGCCGCCGCCGCTACAGGGATGCTCCCCTTCGCCCGATGCAGGGCCTGATCGTCTATCTGGGTGTCCCCCTGCTGACCGCCGGCGCCGTGGGGGCCTGCTTCGCCGCCTTCAGCCGGGCCCCGGCCGAACAGGTGGCCCTGATTCTCTACACCTGGCCGGTGCTGTTCCTGCTGGTTAGCCAGTGGCGAGCCCTGGGACGCCTGCCGGGAAACTGCCTGATCGGCACTGCCCTGGCGTTCTCGGGTGCCGCCCTGCTGGTGGCCCCACAGGCCCTGGCCGGCGGCATTTCCGGTGCCTGGAGCGGATACCTGCTGGCCGCACTCGGGGCTCTCTGCTGGGCGCTCTACTCCCTGGCAAACCAGGTGGCGGCCTGGCGCCTGGGAGAGCGCATGCCGCACCTGCTGCTGATCGCCAGCCTGCTGACCGGGGGTGCCAGCCTGGCGCTTGAAGGCACCATTGTCCTGCCTTCCAGAGACGCCCTGATGACCGTGGTCGCCCTGGGGCTCGGCCCTTACGGGCTGGCGATGCTGGCCTGGGATCGCGCCATGCGCGACCCTCTCGCGCATCGCGTCGGCAACCTGGCCCATGCCGTGCCGGTACTGGCCACGCTGTTCCTGGTACTGGCGGGAATCAGCATGCCGGACTGGCGGTTGCCGGTGGCCGCATTACTGGTGGTGGCGGGTAGCCTGACCGCATCAGCGGAACCGCGCTTACGGCATGGAGCGGCACCCGAAGGAGTTTTCGCTGCAGCTAAGCGCATTTGTCTTCTGGTTCGTGACTGATTAGACATATCCCCTTCGGATGGGTAGGGTATACGGCGCCCGGATCAGACAACAAACCGAAAAACCGATCCCCGGCGGGCCGTGGCCCTTGCGCCTTGCCCAACCCGATCTCGCCTTGATTGCAGACGGGGTCTCCGTATCTTCGACCGACCGTCGATGACGCTATCGAAAGAGAAAGAGTCCATGTCGCTACACTATACCGACAGGGGGCGATGCATGCCGCGCCGCCCGCCACCCGGCCCCCTCATCCTGGGGTAAGCCGTTTTCACGGCGCCTTTGCCGTGCCGGGCCAATAGCACAGCCGCCGCGGCGTCATCCCGTACGCCGGCCTCTGTCCGGGTGCTCGCCAGCTCGCCGAATAGCGCATGGCCGGGAGCTCGCCGAATAGCGCATGTCCGAGCGCTCGCCGGATAGCACTTAATCCGAGCACTCTCCGGATAGCACCTGCCCGGGTGTTCGCTGAATGGCACATGGCCGGGCGCTCGCCGAATAGCACTTAATCCGGCGCTCGCCGAATAGCGGGGCCATTCGGCACCCCAGCGTTATCACTGCGTCCTGCATGCGGCGACAGCCGGCATGCCCGAGACGTGTCCGTTCCACCTACCGAAGGATTGCCCTTGAATAGCGAAACGCTTTACCAGTTCTCGACTCTGACCGTCGTCTTGCTGCTGCTTGCCTTTTATGGCGGCACCTATCTGATGACGCTCGGCATCCGCAAGAAGAACGAGGATGCCGATGCCTTCATGGTCTCCAACCACCGCGTCGGCTTCGGCATAGGCGCGGCCAGCATGACCGCCACCTGGATCTGGGCGGCCTCATTTTACGCCGCGGCCACCTCCGGCTACACCTACGGCGTCTCCGGCCCCATCCACTACGGGCTGTGGGGTGCCCTGATGATCCTGTTCATCTACCCCTTCGGCCGACGCTTCCGCAAGCTGGCTCCCAATGCCCATACCCTGGGCGAGCTGATCCACGCCCGCCACGGCTCCTCCAGTCAGCTGATCCTGGCGCTCTCCAACGTGCTCGGCAGCGTCATCAGCCTGATGGTCAACTTTACCGCCGCCGGCGCGCTGGTCTCGGTACTCTCGCCGCTCTCCTTCCAGGCCGGGGTGATCATCGCCGGTGTCGGCGTGCTGCTCTATACCCTGTGGTCCGGCTTCCGTGCGTCGGTGCTGACCGACTTCGCCCAACTGGTGGCCCTCATGGCCATTGCCGTCGTGATCATTCCCGCGGTGTTCTTCGCCATGGGCGGCCCCAGCGAGCTGGTCGCCGGCCTCAGTAACCTGACGGCGGAGCAGGCCAACTTCTTCTCGTCCGAGGCCATCCTCAAGCAGGGCGCCCCCTTCTTCGTCGCTGTGCTGGCCTACGCCATCGGCAACCAGACCATCTCCCAGCGCCTGTTCGCGGTGAACGAGGACCACATCAAGCCGACCTTCCTCACCGCCACCCTCGGCTACGGCGCCATCGTCATCGGCCTGGGCATGATCGGCCTGATGGCGCTGACCCTGGGCATCCAGCCGCTCAACGGCGACATGAACAACCTGATCCCGCAGATGGTGTCCGGCTATCTGCCGCCGGTCTTTATCGCACTGTTCTTCATCCTGGTGATCGGTTCGCTCTCCTCCACCGCCGACTCCGACCTCTCGGCGCTGTCCGCCATCATGATGGCCGACGTCTACGGCAAGAACATCGCCCGCGGCAAGGCCGATCCCAAGCGCATGCTGCTGGTCGGCCGCCTCACCATGATCATCGCCACCGCCGCCGGCATCGTCTTTGCCAGCTTCTCGCTGGATATCCTGGTGATGCTGGTCTTCGTCGGCGCACTCTGGGGGGCCATCGTCTTCCCGGTGATCGCCAGCTGCTTCTGGAGCCGGGTCACCAACCAGGCCTTTACCGTATCGGTGTTGGTGGCCATGGTGCTGTTCTGCGTCGCACGCTTCGAACTGATCGACCTGGCCGGCCCCGGCGGGCTGTTCTTCGAGCTTCTGGCCAGCATCGGCGGCGGCGTGATCATCGGCCTGATGGTGTTCGGCTTCCTCGGCCGCACCGCCGGCTTCATCGCCGCTGCCCTGGCATTGATCGCCATGCTGGTCTTCGCCACCGGCTTCCTGCGTGACTACACCGTGCTGCTGGCCTCGTTGACCGCCTATGGCACCAGTGCCCTGGTATGCGTGGTGATGAGCCTGACAAGCCGTGAAGAGTTTGATTTCGACACCATTCGTGAGCGGGTAGGCGACTACGACGACACGCCGGCCGAGGAGCCTGTGGCAACGCCCGGGAACACCCCGGTTGCCGCCGGCCTCGCCTCTCAGCGCTGAACCTCGCCCATCCATCACAGGGGCGGCGCCGGCCATGCCGGCACCGCCCAAGGAGATCGACCATGACGACACTGCTCGCCTTTTACGTACTGATCTGGCCCGCCCTGACCCTGGGGGTGCTGGTAGTGATCTGCCGCGCCGTGATGCGCGACCGTCGCCAGGCGCGGGAGGAAAACCGCGAACTGGTCTGACGTTCAACATTCAGGCGTTATCCCGAACGGCCCGGCGGGCATTGCCCGCCGGGCCGTCTTGTCTGTGGCAAGGGGTATCAAAGCGGGTAGACTCCGGGGAGACACCTTCGCACTGCCAGGGGACACCCATGAACCGTGACACCGTCGACTACTATCGCCCACCGGCGGCGGATGCCCTCGGCCTGATTCGCCTTCGCGCCAACGCCGACGGAATCACCGAGATCGACTTCGTCGATGACGAGGACGAGCCCGCCCATCCCGGGCCATTGACCGGCCAGGCCCGCGAACAGCTGGCCGAATACTTCGCAGGTTCCCGCCGCGACTTCGACCTGCCCTTGGCTCCCCTGGGCACCGACTTCCAGCGCCGGGTATGGGCGGCCCTCGCGCGCATTCCCTATGGCGAGACCCGCAACTACGCCGAACTCGCCGAGCAACTCGGCAGCAAGGGCGGCCAACGTGCCGTGGGCGCCGCCAACGGCCGAAACCCCATCTCCATCGTGGTGCCCTGCCACCGGGTCATCGGCAGCGACGGGCGCATGACCGGCTACGCCGGCGGCATCGGCCGCAAGCGCTGGCTGCTCGCCTTCGAGGCGGGCGAGGTACCGATGCTGCTGTGACTGCTCACCGCCCGCCGGCGACCCTCGACCGGCGCGGATCGCCTGGGCGGCGATGTCTATTCGAAGCTGGTACAGACAGGCGCCTGCCTCGCCGGCTCATGGACCACATCGAGGGTGACCGACGCCTCGACGTGAATCAGCGCCTCACGCCATTGATGGTCGACGTTGATCGGGTCGCACTGACCCTCACTGCCGCCGCCGAAGTTGGAGTCGGCCCAGTAGTGGACGTCGTAGAGCCGCCCTTCCTCCAGCGCACCGGGGAATGTAAAGGCAAAGGCCGGTTCCTCACTCGTCGAGACGCTGTCGGTATCGCTGGCAACGACCTCGCCGGCGGCGACGTCATACAGCGCCACGTGGATGGTCTGGCCACCGTGGGGTGAGATAAAGGAGCCATCACCGGTAAAGGTGAGATCGTGGCCTTCATTGGCCAGGGCAGATGCGGCCAGGACGGATGTGGACGCCAACAGCAGTGCCGCCGCCAGCGGGCGCGAAACGCCCCGAATACCGGGAATCAAGCGTTCCATGACATACCTCCTAGGATCATTCGACTTCACTCGGGGCCTGTCGGCCTTCCCTTTCAGCCTAGCCTACCCGGCACATCTATCGAACCCGGGCAGGCGGCCCCGCGCCATGGAGTATGGCACCATGGCAAGGACGTCCCCGACCAACCGCGAAGGAACCGCACCATGCCCGTCCTCGAAGACTCCGCCCTGCAGCCCGGCTTCATGGTGATTCACGGTAACCGCCTGGAGTCGCTGCGCGGCCTGGCGGTCGAGTGGATGCGGCGCCATCCGCTGGAGCCGCTGGAGAACGAGACGATCCTGGTGCAGAGCAACGGCATCAGCCAGTGGCTGAAGCTGGCACTGGCCGAGGACCGCCAGCACGGCGGCGCCGGTATCGCCGCGGCCCTGGACGTGACCCTGCCGGCACGCTTCCTGTGGCAGGCCTATCGTGCCGTTCTCTCTCAACGAGAAGGCGAAGATCAGGTGCCGCCGGTCTCTCCCTTCGACAAGCCGCGCCTGGTGTGGCGCCTGATGCGTCTGCTGCCCGCCCTGCTCGACTCACCGACCTTCGCTCCCCTGGCACGCTTCCTGGAAGGCGACGACGACCTGCGCAAGCGCCACCAGCTGGCCGAGCGCCTGGCCGACCTCTTCGACCAGTACCAGGTCTACCGCGCCGATTGGCTCACCGCCTGGGCGACAGGTCATGACGTGATCCTGACCGCCCGCGGCGAGTCGCGCCCCCTGTCGGAGGAGCAGCGCTGGCAGGCCGAGCTGTGGCGCGCGCTGCGAGACGACATCGGCCCCGAGGGGCTGGCCTCCAGCCGCGCGGCGGTGCATGAGCGCTTCCTCGAGGCGTGCCGCGGGCTCGACCCTCAGCCGACCCCGGAAAAAGCGCCCCCGGCAGGCCTGCCGCGACGGGTCGTGGTATTCGGCATCTCCTCGCTGCCCGCCCAGACCCTCGAGGCGCTGGCCGCCTTGGCGCGGGTCAGCCAGGTCCTGCTCTGCGTGCATAACCCCTGCCGCCACTACTGGGCGGATATCATCGAGCACAAGGACCTGCTTCGCGCCGAACGCCGGCGCCAGCGCCGCCGCCCCGGCATGCCGGCGGACCTGGCCGACACCGAGCTGCACCTCCACGCCCAGCCGCTGCTCGCCGCCTGGGGCAAGCAGGGCCGGGACTACCTGCGCCTGCTGGATGAGTTCGACGAGGCCCAGGCCTACCGTGAGCTGTTCGAGGACGAGGCGCTACGCATCGACCTCTTCGACTCGCCGCTGGATGGCGGAGAAGGCTCTCGAGGGAAGAGCACCGAGCCCGGCCTGCTTCGCCAGCTCCAGGACGACATCCTCGAGCTTCGCCCGCTCCAGGAAACCCGCGACACCTGGCCGGCGATAGATCCGACCCGAGATAGCTCGCTGCGCTTCCAGGTGGCCCATAGCGCCCTGCGCGAGGTGGAGATCCTTCACGATCGGCTGCTCGCCGCCTTCAGCGAGGATCCGACTCTCAAGCCCCGCGATATCCTGGTGATGGTGCCCGATGTGGACCAGTACGCCGCCGCGGTGCAGGCGGTGTTCGGCCGCCTCGGCGTCGACGATCCTCGCCATATCCCCTTTACCCTCTCCGACCAGGCCAGCCGCCACCGCCTGCCGCTGTTGATCGCGCTCGAGTCGCTGCTGCGCCTGCCGGAGCTGCGCCTCTCGGTAAGCGATCTGCTCGACCTGCTGGAGGTGCCGGCGCTGCGGGCCCGCTTCGCCATCCCCGAGGGCGGCCTGCCCACCCTGCGCCGCTGGATCGAGGGCGCCGGCATCCGCTGGGGGCTCGACGCCCGCCAGCGCCAGAGCCTCGATCTGCCCGAGGGGCTCACCGCCAACACCTGGGCCTTCGGCCTGCGCCGGCTGCTGCTGGGCTATGCGGTGGGCTCGGCCGCCGAGGGGCCCTGGCAGGGCGTGGAACCCTATGACGATATCGGCGGACTGGAGGCCTCCCTGGCCGGCCCGCTGATGGCGCTGGTCGACACCCTGGAGACCCAGTGGCGCATACTGGCCGAGCCCTGTGATGTGGCCACCTGGAGCGAGCGGTTGCGCGGCCTGCTGGAGGCCTGCTTCCTGGCCGAATCCGATCAGGATCTGATGGCGCTGACGCGGCTCGAGCAGGCCCTGGAAGTCTGGCAGGAGAGTGCCGAGGAGGCCGGGCTCACCGAGCCCCTGCCGCTATCCGTGGTGCGCGAGCACTGGCTTGCCCAGATAGACGAGACGAGCCTCTCCCAGCGCTTCCTGGCCGGAGCGGTGAATATCGCCACCCTGATGCCGATGCGCGCCATCCCCTTCCGCCATGTCTGCCTGCTGGGCATGAACGACGCCGACTATCCCCGGGTACAGCGCCCGCTGGACATCGACCTCATGGCTCAGGACTACCGGCCCGGCGACCGCTCCCGACGCGAGGACGACCGCTACCTCTTCCTGGAGGCGCTGCTCTCGGCCCGCGACCGGCTGAGCATCAGCTGGGTGGGACGCAGCATCATCGACAACACGGAACAGCCACCCTCGGTGCTGCTCAGCCAGCTACGCGATCATATCGCCCGGGGCTGGCGGCTGGCCGGACAGGAAGACGACAGCGAGGCACTGCTGGCCGCGCTGACCACCGAACACCCGCTGCAGCCCTTCAGCATCGATTACTTCCGCGAAGGGTCGAGCCTTGCCACCTACGCCCACGAATGGCGCGAGCCGCATCGCCCCGACGCCGACTCCGCGAACGCCTCGCCCACGGGCACGCCACTACTGGCGCCGTTTCATCAGGAGAAACCGCTCACCCTGTCCCAGCTGGGCCACTTCCTCAAGGCCCCGGTAGCAGCCTTCTTCAACACGCGGCTCAGGGTCCACCTCGAAACGGAGGCCACCGAATCCCTGGATAGCGAGCCCTTCATGCTGGATGGCCTCGACCGCTGGCAACTGCAGCACGCCCTGATCGATGCGAGTCGAGCGGCGGTGGAGGCCGGCGAGCCCCATGAGCCCGCCATGCAGGCGACCCTGGAGCGCCTGGAACGCGAGGGACGCCTGGCCATGGGCGGCTTCGCCGAGCGCATGCGCGACGAGCTCGTCGAGCCCATGGACAGCCTCTTCTCCGAGTATCGCCGGGTCCTCGAGGAGTGGCCCCACGCCCTGCAGGAGCCGCTGGACGTCTCTCTCGACCTGCGAGAGATACTGGGCGTCGACCTGGTGCTGGAGGACTGGCTGGGCGAGCTGCGCGTCAACGACGCCATGGAACGCTGCCGGGTGCTGCTGACCACCAGCAGCCTGGTCAGCAAGGGCAAGTATCACTGGAAGCACTGGCTCACCCCCTGGGTCGCCCATCTCGCCGGCCAGCTGGAAGGCCCCATGACCACGCGGCTGCTCTCCCGCGCCGGGGGCGGCACCCTGGCCCCGCTTCCCGCCGAGGAGGCCCGCGCACGGCTTGCGGACATTGCCACGGCCTGGCAACGCGGCATGGCCACCCCCCTGCCACTGGCCCGGGACACCGCCTTCGCCTGGCTGGAGAAGGGCGGCACGCCCCAGGCCATGCAGCGCTGCCATGCCGGCCAGACAAGCGACGAAGATAACAAGGCCTGGAGCGCCCTCGACACCGCCTACTACGGCAGCGGCTTCAACAACGACCATGGCGAGCGCGGCCGCGACGCCTACCTGATGCGCCAGTGGCCAGCACTGGAGCCCATGCTCCGCGCCGAGCCCTCTCCCATGGGGTCAGACCCCTCGCCCATGGGGTCTGACCCCATGGGTTTTGCCGAGCTGGCCGAGGCGCTCTACGCCCCGCTGCTGCGCGCGGTCAGGAAACCGCAGAACAAACGCACCAAGGGAAGCAACGGGAAAGGCAAGGGAGGCAAGGCATGAACCCACAGGACCCGACACCCCCGACCCTGGACCCGATTCACCTGCCGCTCACCGGCAGCCGGTTGATCGAGGCCAGCGCCGGCACCGGCAAGACCTTCACCATCGCTCTGCTCTACGTGCGCCTGGTGCTGGGCCCCCGGGACGAGGCCGACGACGAGAGCTTTCCCCTTGCCCTCACCCCGCCGGAGATCCTGGTGGTGACCTTCACCAACGCCGCCACCCGGGAGCTTCGCGACCGCATCCGCGCCCGGCTGGTGGAAGCCGCCGAGGCGTTTCAAGCGGCACAGCCGGGGACAGCCTCCCATTTCGATGCCGCCGAAGGAGCGCCGGGGGCAGGCCGAAGCGGAGGTCCTACGCCAGGGACGGCGTCGGTAGCGCCCAGGGAGGGGTTCACAGCGCCTCCACGATGGTCCGACACTTCGGGGTCTGCCCCCGGATCAGCTTCGTCGGGCGATGGACTCACGGAAGACCTCTTCGATGAGCCGACAGTGGATAACTCCTCCGCTGGCTCCGCTCCCTCCAGCGACCCTCTTCTGGCACTGCGCGACAGCTACCCCCGCGAGCGCTGGCCCGCCTGCGCCCGACGCCTGCAGCTGGCCGCCGAGTGGATGGACGAGGCCGCCGTCTCCACCATCCACTCCTGGTGCCACCGCATGCTGCGCGAGCACGCCTTCGAGAGCGGCAGCCTGTTCTCCCTGGAGATGAACCTCGACCAGTCGGAGCTCGAACTCGAGGTCGCCCGAGACTACTGGCGCAGCTTCTACTACGCCCTGGACGCCGAGGCCCTCGCGGTGATCACCCGCTATTGGGAGACCCCCGACGCCCTGGCCGCCGACGTGCGCCGCCTGCAGGGCGACGCCGACCTGCTGCCCGACGCCCCGGCCCCCGCCGGGGCACTGGCCGACATGCAGGCAGAGCGCAAGCGCGTGCTGGAAGACCTCAAGGCGCCCTGGCCCGCCTGGCTCGATGAGCTCGGCGACGCCCTGGAGGCCGCCGCGGCCGGCAAGGCCTTCGATCAGCGCAAGCTCAACAGCAAGAGTCGCGCCAGCTGGCTGGGGGCCCTGCGCGACTGGGCCAATGACCCCGAGCTCGACGTCCCCCGGCTGACCGATACCGCCTGGCAGCGCCTGACCCCGGCGGGCATCGCCGAGATCTGGAAGACGGGCGAGCCCCTGGACCACCCCGCCCTGCATGCCATCGCCGAGCTGCCGGACCGGTTCAAGGCCCTGCCCGATGCCCACGCCGACCTGCTGGCCCACGCCGTGCGCTGGATGAGCCGGCGCCGTCAGCGTGTACAGCAGCGCCGCGCCGAACTCGGGCCCGACGACCTGCTCGAGCGCCTCGACGCCGCCTTCGCCGGCCCCTCCGGCGAGGCCCTGGCCGCTCATGTTCGTCGCCAGTTCCCGGTGGCGCTGGTGGACGAGTTCCAGGACACCGACCCGGTGCAGTACCGATTGTTCGATCATGTCTACCGGCTCGCAGCGCCGCCGGACCCCGATGCCCCCAGCGGCATCCTGCTGATCGGCGACCCCAAACAGGCGATCTATGCCTTCCGCGGCGCCGATATCCACACCTACCTGCAGGCACGCCGCGATACCGCCGGGCGCCATGTCACCCTGGGCACCAACTTTCGCTCGGCCAGGACCATGGTGGCGGCGGTCAACCGCGTGTTTCGCTTCGCCGAATCTCACCCGGCCGGGCGTGGCGCCTTCCTGTTCCGCCACGAAAAAACGCCGCAGGAGCCCTCGGTGGCCGATAACCCGGTGCCGTTCCTGCCGGTCGCCGCCCAGGGCAGAAAGGACTCCCTGGTGCGCGACGGGGCACCCGTGCCCGCCATGACGCTGTGGCATCTGGCGAACGACGCCAACCCCGAGAAGGGCATGAGCAAGGGCGCCTACTTCGAGGAAATGGCGACCCGCTGCGCCACCGAGATGGCCCGGCTGCTGCGCGAGGGCCAGGCCGGACACACCGGCTTTGCAACGCCCGGCGAGCCCTTCAGGGCGCTGGCGCCCTCCGACCTGGCCGTGCTGGTCAACAACGCGAGCGAGGCCAGGGCGATCCGCGACGCCCTGCTCGAGCGCGGCATCAAGAGCGTCTACCTCTCCGACAAGGAGGGCGTGTTCGAGACATCCGCGGCCCTGGAGCTGGAGACCTGGCTGGCCGCCTGCGCCGAGCCCGACAGCGAGCGTCGCCTGCATGCGGCCCTGGCTCAGCCGAGCCTGGGGCTGTCTCTGGCCGAGCTCGACGCCCTGCAGCATGACGAGCTGGCCTGGGAGGAACGCGTGTTGCAGTTTCGGGCCTACCACCGCCAGTGGCAGCGCCAGGGCGTGCTGCCCATGCTGCACCGGCTGCTGGCCGACTTCGCCATCCCCACCCGGCTGCTCAAGAGCGCCAGCGGTGAACGTCACCTCACCGACCTTTTACATTTAGGCGAACTGCTCCAGCAGGCCAGCGCTGAACTTGACGGCGAACACGCCCTGCTGCGCCACCTCGGCGAGGCCCGCGCCCAGCCACCGGCCCAGGCCGACACCCATCGTCTGCGCCTGGAGAGCGACGCTGACCTGGTGCAGGTCGTCACCATTCACAAGTCCAAGGGGCTGGAATATCCGCTGGTCTTCCTGCCCTTTATCTGCGCCTTCCGGGCGAAGCAGGCCAGCGACCTGCCGCTGACCTGGCACGACGAAGCGGGCCACCGAAAGCTCTCCCTGGAACCCGACGAGCATGTGCTGGCCCGTGCCGACGACGAACGCCTGGGCGAGGACCTGCGCAAGCTCTACGTGGCCCTGACCCGCGCCCGTCACGCCACCTGGTTGGGCCTCGCCCCGCTCCAGGCCCTGGAGCGCAGCGCCATCGGCCAGGTACTGACTGCCGGTGCACCGCTCTCGTCACCCTCGACGGAGGGCCTGCTCGAGGCCCTGTTTCCCCTCGCCCACGAGGCCGCGGAGACGGAGCTGCGGGTAATGCCGGCACCGGAGCCCAGCGACCTCATGGTGCCCGGCGAGGCGAACGACGCGATTCTGCGCGAGGCGCTGACGCCCGTTCGGCGCGCCCGGGAGCACTGGTGGATCGCCAGCTATTCGGCGCTGCAGGTGGGTGGCGGGCGCATCGGCGGTGGGGAGGAAGAACCTGCTCTTCTGGAAGAACCTGCTCTTCTGGAAGAACCTGAAACGGCGCTGTTGATAGAGCCCGAAACCGCTCTGGAGGCCACCGCCCGAGAGTTGCGCGACGAGCCCAGCGACAGGGTGGCGCCAGACATGGAACGCCATCGAGCGAAGGCCAGACAAGGCGATATCTTGCGAGAAGGCGGAGTTCACAAGCCGTTAAATGAGCATTTCGAGCAGGATATCAACGCCGTATGGCCGAGCGCAGATCGTTCCATTCACCGCTTCCCCCGGGGGCCGGCGGCGGGGACCTTCCTGCACGGCCTTCTGGAGTGGGCCGGCCAGGAAGGCTTTGCCCGGCTGGCCGTCGCTCCCGAGCGGCTGGATGACACCCTGGCGCGACGCGCCAATCTGCGCGGCTGGCGCGAGCGTATTCCGGCGCTGCAGGCCTGGCTCCACGGGCTGCTGGCAAGCGAGCTGCCGGTACCCGACGCCCCAGAGGGACCGGTAGCGCCGCTGCGCCTCGACCGGCTGGAGGGCGCTCGCTATCAGGTGGAGCTGGAGTTCTGGTTCGCCGCTCACCGGGTCGACACCGGCCGCCTGGACGCCCTGATCAGCGCCCATACGCTGGGGGGCGCGGCGCGCCCGGCGCTGGAACGCGACCGCCTCAACGGCATGCTCAAGGGCTTTATCGACCTGGTGGTGGAACACGAGGGACGCTTCTATGTGCTGGACTGGAAGTCCAACTACCTGGGCCGCGACGACGCGGCCTATTCCGAGGCCGCCATGGCCGAGGCGGTGCGCGAGAAGCGCTATGACCTGCAGTACTGCCTCTACCTGCTGGCCCTGCATCGCCTGCTCGAGGCACGCCTGCCGAACTACGATATCGACCGCCACCTGGGCGGGGCACTCTACGTGTTCCTGCGCGGCCAGCATGCCCCCTCTCGCGGCGTCCATCGCGAACGCCCGCCCCGCCAGTTGATCGAGGAACTCGACGCCCTGTTCCGCAACGCCGACGCCACCGCCCCGGAGGCCAGCCATGAGTGACCCTTCACCTACCGTCCGGGCCGCCACCACCGGGGCCCTGCACGACACCGACGCCCTGTTCGCCCTGCTCGACCGCTGGGTGGACCGCGGCTGGCTGCGCGCCCTGGACCGGGCCTTCGCCGCCTTCCTGGCCCGCGAGGTGGCCGATGCCCCGGCGCCACTGCTGCTGGCCGCGGCACTCGCCAGCCACCAGCTCGGTCGTGGTCACGTGTGCCTGGACCTGACACAGACCCTGGCCGAACCGGACCTGGCTCTCTCGCTGCCACCGGAGGGCGACAGCCTGGAGGATCCACCGCCGCGTCCCAGCCAGCTGCTCGCCGAACTTGGCCTCGCCGACTGGCTGACGTCGCTCATCCATCCGGTGCTCATCGGCGACGGTCCCGGCAGCACACCGCTGGTGCTCGAGGGCGCCCGGCTCTACCTGCGCCGCTACTGGCATCATGAGCGCTCGATCCAGCAGCATATCGCCACCCGGCTGGAAGACCTGGGTGGCAGGCCGGCAACCGATGACGCGACCGGCGTCGATAGACGGCGGGGGCGGCCCTCCCCGCCCTCCGCTACTGGCCCCCTCTCCCGGGCTCTCGCCGCCCTCTTCCCGGCGTCCGAGGCCCTGGACTGGCAGAAGGCCGCCTGCGCCCTGGCCTCCCGCTCGCCCTTCGCGGTGATCACCGGCGGGCCCGGCACCGGCAAGACCACCACCGTGGTCAAGCTGCTTGCCCTGCTGCAGGCCCTGACACTCGGCGCGGGACGCCGCCCGCTGCGTATTCGCCTGGCCGCCCCCACCGGCAAGGCCGCCGCGCGCCTCAATGAATCCATCGCCGGGCAGGTCTCGGGGCTGGACATGACGGCACTGGCTCCCCTGCTGGTGTCCCCTGAGGCGCCAGGGAAAACGACTGGATCGCGGGAGCCCGATGTATCGGCGACAGATCAGCCCTCCCAGGACAACGGCGAGCGACTTCGCCAGGCGATTCCTACCGAAGTCACCACCCTCCACCGCCTGCTGGGCTCACGCCCCGATACCCGCCACTTCCGCCACAATGCCCGCCACCCGCTGCCCCTGGACGTGCTGGTGGTGGATGAGGCCTCCATGGTCGACGTGGAGATGATGGCCGCCCTGCTCGACGCCCTGCCGCCCCTCGGGCGCCTGGTGCTGCTGGGTGACAAGGACCAGCTGGCATCGGTCGAGGCCGGCTCGGTGCTGGGCGATCTTTGCGCCCGGGCGGAGGGCGGACACTACACGCCCGACACCGCCGACTGGCTCGCCGAGGCCACCGGCCAGACGCTGCCTCCGGAGATGCACGATGCCGAGGGCACGCCACTGGACCAGGCCATCGCCATGCTGCGTGTCAGCCACCGTTTCGATGCCGAGAGTGGCATCGGCCAACTCGCCGCCGCCGTCAATCAGCAGGGGCAGGCACCAGGCCGTGAGGTATCGAGCAGACAACAGCGTGCCGCGATCCGTGGCGTGCTCGACCACGGCTACGCCGACCTCTCACACCTGAAGCTCGACACCGACAACGACCGCCGACTGGAGCGCCTGGTGGTCTCGGGCCACGCCAGGGGCTTTCCCGATGCCGGCGTGGATCGCCGACTGCGCGACCAGCCGCTGATGCCGCCGGTGGGTTATCGTCATTACCTGGAGACGATGCAAGATGCCTCGCCGCCGCCGGATGCCAGCAGCGAGGTCGAGCGCGAGGCCCTGGACGACTGGGCCCGTGCGGTGCTCACCGCCCACGGCCGATTCCAGCTGCTCTGCGCCCTGCGCCGCGGCCCCTGGGGCGTGGAGGGGCTCAACGAGCGCATCCGCGCCGCGCTGGAGAAGGAGGGATTGATCGACAGCGGCGACGGCCGGCGCCTCTGGTATCCCGGCCGACCGGTGCTGGTGACCCGGAATGATTACGGCCTGGGCCTGATGAACGGCGATATCGGCATCACCCTCGCGCTGCCTCGGCCGACGGCCTCGCCACGGGAGCCCCACCGTGGCGCCTCGGCACTGCGCGTGGCCTTCCCCGCCGGCGACGGCAGCGGCCAGATCAAGTGGGTGCTGCCCAGCCGCCTGCAGGCGGTGGAAACGGTCTTCGCCATGACGGTGCACAAGTCCCAGGGCTCGGAGTTTACCCACGCCGCCCTGCTGCTACCCGACGCCCCCAACCCGATCCTCACGCGGGAGCTGGTCTACACCGGCATCACCCGCGCCCGCCACTGGCTCAGCCTGGTGGAAACCGGCCGCGGCCAGCTGCTGGATGCGGTGGAGAGACGCGTGATGCGAACCAGTGGGTTGGGAGCATCCGGGAAGACATGAAAAGGGCGGACACAAGCATCAAAAACGCCCGACGAATGATAGGCGGCATATGAGAAACCCGGTCCTGTGGTGAGAGAACCAAAGAAAGGGTCAAGTTGTCCTGCAGCTTGATATGGCGTTTCGCCACCGCCATCCGGCCGCTTGCAAGGCCGCAGCCAGCGCCTGTGTCGCTGGACCTGAGGCATTGCGGTCGGCATGCACCAGAAACAGCGTTTCCTGCCGCTGTCCGCCTTCCATCAGCGGGAGCCGCTTCAGGGTGCCTGTCTCCAGCTCCCCGCGGATATGCTCGTAGGGTAGCCAGGCAAACCCCAGTCCATCCGTGGCGAACTGAATCGAGGTGCTGAGCTGGGAAACGGTCCAGCGCTGTTCGGCGTCAAGCCAGCCCGCATCCTGGCGTCGCTTGAAACCCGAGTCCCGAACCACAAACTGGCGATGCGCGCGCAGGTCATGGTGGGTCAGCTCGCGCTCAAGTTTGTGCAACGGATGCTCGGGGTGCGCCACCGCGAGAAAGGTCACGTCCAGCAACGGCTGGCCCAGAAAGCCGGGGGGCGGGCGGTGAGTTATTACCAAATCGGCCTCCCCATTGAGCAGGGTCTCCTGAGTGCCGGACAGTACCGACTCGATGAGCTGCACCCTTGATGCCCGGCTCTCGGGCACAAAGTCCGCCAATGCCTGACTCAGCAGGGCGGTGGGGAAGATCGCGTCCACCGCTAGCCGAACTTCTGTTTCCCACCCTTCGGCCAGGTTGCTAGCCAGGTGCTCAAGGCTCAAGGCGTCATCGATCAAGGCGCGTGCCTGTCGCAGAAGCGTTTCGCCCGCCGGCGACAGCGTTGCCTTGCGCCCCTGCATCGTCAGTACCTCCACCGGCAGCTGTTCCTGCATGCCTTTCAGCGCATAGCTTATCGATGACTGGCTGCGGTTGAGCGCCTCGGCGGCTCGGGCGTAGCTACCTTCATCCACCACCGCTTGCAATATAGCCCACTGCTCCAGGCTGATACGGGGAGTTCTCTGTGTCATTTCGTCCTCTCGTAGCGATACGCCTGGCCGGAAACTGCCCCGCGAATGGCCGAGCGATACGTAATTGATCGAATTATCCGTTCTTTATGCTCTAAATAATGCCACTTTTTAGCACGTTAAAGTGGCTAAGCTATCGTCATTACATCAACACATCTATCGCTAGGACTTTCGCATGAACACATCATTGGTCCACAAGGTTCTTTCCAGCAACGCCGGTATTGCTCCTTTGGCGCTGCGCATTCCGGCCGGTGTTATCTTCATGGCCCACGGCGCTCAGAAGCTGTTTGGCTAGTTTGGCGGCGGCGGCCTTGCCGGTACCGCCCAGTGGCTGTCTGCCATGGGTATCGAGCCGGGCTTGCTGATGGCGCTGCTGGCGGGCGGCACCGAATTCTTCGGCGGTCTTGCCTTGATCCTCGGCCTGCTGATCCGTCCGGCCGCGGTGGGGCTGGCTGTCACCATGCTGATGGCGATTTTCAGCGTGCATATCGCCAACGGCTTGTTCATTAGCAACAACGGCTATGAATTCGCTCTATCCCTGCTGGCCATATCCATCGCGTTGGCCATCAGCGGAGCGGGTAGCGTCTCGCTTGACCCGTATCTGGCTCGCAAGGAGCGTTAAGCCTCATCAACCATCAGGAGGTCTCTTATGGCCGGGCTGACCGAGGCAATCAAGCGGTGGTTCCGTAAACCCAAGAACGGGAATATTCCCCAGGAGGCAACAATGACCAAGGTACTGGTGCTTTATCATTCCATGTACGGCCATATCGAAACCATGGCGAATACCGTCGCCGAAGGCGCACGCCGGGTAGACGGCGTCGAGGTCACGATCAAGCGCGTTCCGGAAACCATGCCGGCCGACGTCTTTGAGTCGGCCGGCGGCAAGACCGACCAGGAGGCGCCGGTGGCCTCACCGGCGGAGCTTGTCGAGTACGACGCGATCATCCTCGGCACACCCACGCGCTTCGGCAACATGTCCGGCCAGATGCGCACTTTCCTTGACCAGACCGGCGGCCTGTGGGCCAGCGGCGGCCTGGTGGGCAAGGTCGCGAGTGTATTTACCTCAACCGGCACTGGCGGCGGTGAAGAAACCACCATCGCCTCTACATGGACCACCCTTGCCCACCACGGCATGGTGATTGTGCCGATCGGCTACGCGACCCCGGAGTTGTTCGATATCTCCCAGGTGGGCGGGGGCACGCCCTATGGCGCTTCGACCATTGCCGGCGGCGATGGCTCGCGCCAGCCCGACGAGCGGGAGCTGGCCATTGCCCGCTTCCAGGGCGAACACGTGGCTAAAGTGGCGGCAAAGCTTAGTCGCTAAGTTCAATTGCTAAGCCCGCCTGGCGGAGGGAGGACGGTGCTCTCCCTCCCCGGCTTCTGGCTTGACATTCCACCCAGCGAATCTTGCAAACGGAGTGAACCACCATGGGTCTCTTGATCAACGGCGAATGGCACGATCAGTGGTACGACACCAAAAAGCACGGTGGCGAGTTTGTGCGCGAATCCGCCAAACTGCGCGACTGGGTGACGTCCAACGGCCAGCCCACCGCAGACGGTCACCCAGGCGTGGCCGCCGAGGCGGATCGTTTTCACCTTTACGTATCGCTTGCCTGCCCCTGGGCACACCGGGTGCTGATCATGCGCAAGCTGAAGGGGTTGGAAGGGCTGATCGGCGTGTCGCATACCAGCCCGCTGATGCGGGAGAAGGGCTGGACGTATCACGTCGATGAAGGCTCAAGCGGCGATGCGGTCAACGGCGTTGACTATCATCATCAGCTCTACACCCTGACCAACCCGGAATACACCGGGCGTGTCACGGTGCCGGCATTGTGGGACAAGCGCGACTGGCGCATCGTCAACAACGAGTCGGCAGAGCTTGTGCGCATGCTCAACGGGGCGTTTGACGAGCACACCGGTAACCGGCTGGATTTCTATCCGGAAGATCTACGCGAGACCATCGATGCGGTCAACGCCGATGTCTACGATCACATCAACAACGGCGTATATAAAGCCGGCTTTGCTACCGATCAGGGCGTGTATGAAGGTCACGTCGTGGCCCTGTTTGAAGCGCTTGACCGCATGGAGGCAAGGCTTGGCGAGCAGCGTTACCTGGCCGGCGAATGGCTGACCGAGGCGGATATTCGCCTGTTTACCACCTTGGTGCGCTTTGATGCCGTCTACCACGGCCACTTCAAGTGCAACCTGCGCCGGATTGAAGACTACCCCAACCTGTCGAACTACCTGCGCGAGCTGTACCAGTGGCCGGGCGTCAAGGAAACGGTCAGCTTTGACCATATCCAGCGGCACTATTACATGAGCCACGACACCATCAACCCTAATGGCATCGTGCCCAAGGGGCCGGAGCTTGACCTTGAGCGTCCCCACGACCGCGAGCGTCTGCCCGGCCACGGCGTGCGTGAAAAGGCATGAAAGCCAATAGCCAAGCCAGCAGCCAAAAGAGGAGCAACTCATGCTGATCCGCGCAGGCAATGAGCGCGGCCACGCCGATCATGGCTGGCTGCGCTCGCGCCATACGTTTTCGTTCGCTGACTACTTTGACCCTAACCAGATGGGCTTTCGTACGCTACGCGTGATCAACGAAGACCGCGTACAGGGAGGCCATGGATTTGGCACCCACGGCCATGAAGAGATGGAAATCATCTCTTACGTGCTCGACGGTGAGATGGCTCACAAGGACAGCATGGGCAATGGTGCGGTGATGCGTCCGGGGGATGTTCAGCGCATGTCGGCGGGCACCGGCGTTCTGCACAGCGAGTTCAATCATTCAAGCGAGCAGGAGCTTCATTTTCTGCAGATATGGATCTTGCCACAGCGGCGTGGCATTGCTCCCAACTACGAACAGAAAGCCTTTCCGCGTCATCAGCGACAAGGCCAGTGGCGACTGGTTGTCTCCCCGGACGGGCGCGACGATTCCGTGAGTATCAATCAGGACGCCAACCTTTATCTGGGCAGATTTGCAGCCGGCGAGCAGGCCGAGCTACCCGCCGTACGCCATGCCTGGCTGCATGTAGCCAAGGGTGAAGCGGTAGTCAACGGCGAGGTACTTTCCGCAGGGGATGCAGCGGCCTTCAGCCCCGGGGAGCAGATCGATGTAGTCGGTCAGCGAGATGCCGAGCTTTTGTTGTTTGATCTGGCCTGAGCCTTTGAAATTCATCCAGTTCGGCAACACAAGTAGGTAGACACGGGTGTTTCTGGGTCAGACCAGGGCTGACCTGCTGGTTAGAACCTATAATTTCGGGCCTGCTTGTATGTGAGCGTTATCGATTCACTCAAAATATAGTGGGATCACACTATCAATGACCGGAGATAAAGATATGAAACTCGTCATAGCCCCTATGGTCGCTTCCATACTGTTTATTACCGCGTGTGCGACGTCACAGCCGCAAGATGCCCAAACAGCGGCACCGTCCCCGGCTACACCAGTGACATATCACTATGTATGCGACAGCGGCGAGACAATTGAGGCCGCCTATCCCACTACAGATTCGGCAAGAGTGGACTACCAAAACACCACGTACAACATGCAGGTCGCGGTTTCGGGAAGTGGTGCACGCTATGTGGGCGGCGGCCTGGAATGGAGGACAAAAGGTTCCGGCTCGGGCTCACAGGGTACACTGTTTCAGCACAACGCAGACGATACGAGCGGTAAGCGCCTCGAGTCCTGCACTGCAGAGTAAATAGGCTCTAACAGAACATGGCGGTTGCTGCTACCAGCGGTAACCTAGCTGAGCGATCTATCCAGGACATCAATGCCATGAGCAACACCGAATCAAACCCTGCGCTGTTCGAATCGCGCGAGTGCCCCATCGTTGACGGTCACCGGCTTATTCAGCATCTCTCATCGCGTAAGGCCGAGGTAGGCGGTATTCCCATCAACCGGGTCCTGCCCCAGCGCGAGCGGCGCATGATCGGGGCGTGGTGCTTTCTGGACCACGCCGGGCCTGCGGTATTTACCGTGGACAGTCAGGGCATGCGCGTCGGCCCGCATCCACATACCGGGCTGCAGACCTTCACCTGGATGCTGGCCGGCGATATCCTGCATCGCGACAGTCTGGGCAGCGAACAGGTCATTCGCCCGGGGGAAGTCAACTTGATGACCGCCGGGCGTGGTATAGCGCACACTGAAGAATCACTCGCGAGCGAATCACAGCTGCATGCGGCGCAACTATGGATCGCGCTGCCCCACGCTCACCGGCATACCGAGCCCCGCTTCGATCATTATCCCGTCCTGCCACGCTGGCAGGAACAGGGCGTCGATATCACGCTGCTCACCGGCGCGTTCAACGGTCATGAAGCGCCCACCCTCGCATTTTCACCATTGGTGGGGGCCGATATGCTGGCCGACGCCGAAACCACTGTACATCTGGATTTGTATAAAGGCTTTGAGTACGGCGTGCTCGTGCTCGAGGGTAGCCTGCGCATCGGTCAGGATACGTTTTCACCAAACGAACTGGCCTACCTGGGCTGCGGGCTCGACGCCATCGCGCTGGAACTTGACGACGACACCCGCGTACTGTTGCTGGGCGGCGAGCCGCTGAACGAAGAGATCTTCATCTGGTGGAACTTCGTCGGGCACAGCAAGGCCGAGATCGCCCAGGCGCAGCAGGAATGGGAGGCCGGTGACACACGATTCGGCGATGTTCCCGAATTCGACGGCGACCGGCTGATGCCACCGCCCATTCCCTGGCGCATGATGTCTGACACTTGATAAAAGGACTATACGATGAAACTGACCATCATTCTCACCAGCACTCGTCCCGGCCGGGCCGGCAAGGCCGTTGCCGACTGGTTCCATGCCCACGCCCAGGCTAACCCTGCCGGGTTCGACATCACGTTTGCCGACCTTCAGGACATCAACCTGCCGCTGCTGGACGAACCCAATCATCCTGCCATGCAGCAATATGAGCACGAGCACACCAGGCGCTGGTCGCAAATCGTCCATGACTCGGATGCCTTCATCTTTGTACTGCCAGAATACAATCATACCCCGCCGTCATCCTTCGTGAACGCGCTGGACTACCTGTACAAGGAATGGAACTACAAGCCCGCGGGGTTCGTCAGCTACGGCGGCATCTCGGGAGGCATTCGTTCGGTTGAGACCGCCAAGCACATGCTGAACACGCTGGAAATGGTGCCGGTCAAACAGCAGGTGATGATCCCGATGGTCGCCGATCACCTGGAAAATGGCACGTTCACGCCAACGGCCATTCATGAAAAAAGCGCGCAAACCCTGCTTGAGACCCTAGCCCGGTGGTCCAGCGCACTGAAAACCATGCGTTGAGGCTATATAACGCTCTTGTAATTGACACACTGTCCGCCTTCTCGCTCAAGACCGGACAGTTGTCGCCATCGTCAACGCTACCTACCCCCCTTGAATGGATTCTTTTTTTCCACGAGCCTTATCTGCTCAAGCCGCTGGTAGAGTGGTGAAAGCGGGTGATGCGGGTCACCGGGATTGAAGGCACCGGAACGGCCTGCTCATCGCCAGCCACTCTCACCAGGCCCTTGCGGGCCGCATTCGGGACACCGGATGCAACAGGCGATACCCAGGGCACAGGCAGACACCACCGCGGTGGTATTCGTGCTGCTGACAGGGATGCAGGATGCTCACCGGATCGCGCTGCTCGGTAGCGTAGAGACTTCGTGGAGGCCCGTCTGCCGACAGCCAGGCCATGCTCAATCCCTCAAATGCGACTAAATCATATTTACATGAGGTAACGACCTGCATTACTGTTGATAATGGAAACCATTCATTATCAACTGATACATGCCCGCCAGGAGCCTTATGACTTCCCTGCCCGCTCGCCTTCCGCTGACCAGCGCCATCGCCTCGCTTATCCCGGTCGGCGCCCTCGCCGCGGAGGATACGGTCACTCCCGAGTCGGTCGTCAGCCACTATGCCGATGTCGCCCATGCCACCTATGCCGACTCATTGGCGGCGGCCCGGGCGCTCGACGAACGCATCGATGCCCTGCTGGAAGCCCCCTCCGCCGAGACCCTCTCGGCGGCCCGCGAAGCCTGGCTTGAGGCGCGCGTTCCCTATCAGCAGAGTGAGGTCTTCCGCTTCGGCAATCCCGTCGTCGATGATTGGGAGGGTCAGCTGAATGCGTGGCCGCTGGATGAAGGCATGATCGACTATGTCGCCAGCGACGACTATCAGCACGAGCTGGGCAATGCCGGGGCTACCGCCAACATCGTGGCCAACACCAGCATCGAGATCGGCGGGAAGACGCTCGATGTCAGCGAGATCACGCCCGAGCTGCTCGCCGATCTGAACGAGGCCGGCGGCTCGGAGGCCAACGTGGCGACCGGCTATCACGCCCTGGAATTCCTGCTCTGGGGCCAGGATCTCAACGGCTTCGATAGCGGCAACGGCGAGCGGCCGGCCAGCGATTACCTGACCGGCGATGACTGCACCAACGGCCACTGCGACCGCCGCCGTTCCTACCTGGATGCCGCATCCGACCTGCTGGTGAGTGACCTGGAGTGGATGGTCGCCCAGTGGTCGACGGATCAACAGGACAACTATCGCCAGACACTGCTCGCACAGCCCGCTCAGGAAGGCCTCAGGCGCATGCTGTTCGGCATGGGCTCTCTGTCACTGGGTGAACTGGCCGGCGAGCGCCTGAAGGTGGCACTGGAGGCCAACTCCTACGAAGACGAGCATGACTGCTTCAGTGACAATACGCATAACTCGCACTTCTATAACGGACAAGGGATACAGAACGTCTATCTGGGCGAATATGAGCGCCGGGACGGCAGCGTCATGGAAGGCCCCTCTCCGTCGGACCTACTGGCCCAGCAGGACGCCGAGCTCGACACCCAGCTCCGCGAGCAGCTGGAAGCGACCATGGCCGAGCTGGGAGACCTGAAGGCAGCCGCCGAGGCCGAGAGCTCCCCCATGGCCTTCGACATGATGATCGCCCCCGGGAATGAGCAGGGCGCCAACATCATCAACGAGGCCATCCTGGCCCTGGTCATGCAGACCGGCTCGATCGAGAAGGCGGCGGGAGCCCTCGGGGTGAACAGCCTGCAATCTGACGATGCAGGCCACAACTTCTAACCACGCCTCCCCCTTGAACATGGCCGCCGCCTGCCTGGCTTGTGGCGGCCTTCGTCATGGCAACATCCGTTACCCCAAGGCCCTCCTCGATGTCCCGACGCCCCTCCCTTGTCCATGCCATGCTGAGCAGCGCCCTGGCTGCCTCGATGGCACTATCGGCGCATGCCGAGCCCCCCGTACAGATGACGCCGGATAGCGGGGGAGCAGGCTCGGTGGCACAGTTCGACCACAACGCCTACTCTCTTCCGCTGGGCAACATGGCCATGACCCAGCGCCTGGATTTCAGCGTCGGCAACAGCTTCTTCCGCAATCCTTGGGTGGAAGCGCCGGCCAGTACCGATGCCCGCGACGGGCTCGGCCCCCTGCTCAACACCAACAGCTGTCAGGGCTGCCACATCAAGGATGGCCGTGGTCATCCCCCGAGCGGCCAGGAACGCTCCGTCTCCTTGTTCCTGCGCCTGTCGCTACCCTCGGAAGGCGCGGACCCCGAGGCGCTCAAACGCCAGGGCATCCATCCCGTGCCGCACTATGGGGGACAGTTGCAGACGGCCGCCATCACCGGCTTCGACGCCGAGGCCAACATGCAAGTCGGCTATACCGAGAAGGCGATCACGTTAGGCGACGGCGACGTCGTTTCTCTGCGCGTTCCCGAGTACCGGATCACCGCCCCCGCCTATGGAGCGCTGCCCGACGAGCTACTCACTTCGCCGCGGGTCGCCCCGCCCATGATCGGCCTGGGCCTCCTCGAAGCCATTCCGGCCGAGCGCATCGCGAGGCGCGCCGATCCGCAGGACCAGGATGGTGACGGCATCTCGGGGCGCATCAATCGCGTCTGGGACGCACGGCAAGGTGAGACGGTGCTGGGGCGCTTCGGCTGGAAGGCCGGCCAACCCACCATCGAACAACAGAACCTGCGCGCCTTCGCCGATGACATGGGCCTGACATCGAGCCTCTTTCCGCACACCGACTGCCGGCCGAATCAGGATTGCGCCACGATGCCCCACGGAGGCGTTCCGGAAGTGAGCGACGAGATTGCAGACTTCGTCACCTTCTATGCCTCCAGCCTCGCCGTGCCGAAGCGTCGTCAGATGGAGGATCCGCGAGTCACCGCGGGTGCCGAAACCTTCAACACCCTGGGCTGCGCGGCGTGTCATACGCCGCGGCAGCGCACGGCGGCCGACGCCTCACGGCCGGCACTCGCCGACCAGGTCCTGTGGCCCTACAGCGACCTGCTTCTTCATGACATGGGGGAAGGACTGGCGGATGGGCGGCCGGAGTTCGAGGCGACCGGCAAAGAGTGGCGCACGCCGCCGCTATGGGGGATCGGGCTCGCCCAGAAGGTCAATCCCCAGGCCGGTTTCTTGCATGATGGCCGGGCTCGTACACTGGAAGAGGCGATCCTGTGGCACGGTGGCGAAGCCGAACCTGCCGCCGCGGGCTACAGGACCCTACCCTCATCCGACCGCCAGGATCTGCTGCGCTTCATGGAGTCGCTGTGATGCACCAACTCACCCCAATCGCGTTCCCGGGCCGACGAGGCCGGGCCGGCCTGCTGGCCCTGATGATGGCCGGCGGCGCACCGGCGGCGATGGCCGACGCGTCATCCACCGCACGCGGCCTCTGGCATGAGGCCATCGGTGAAGGCTACGCCGAGCTGGAGCGCGACACTCGGCGGCTCGCCGAGCAGGCGGCCGACTATTGTCATGCCCCCTCTCCGGAGGGGCGCGCATCGCTGGAGAGCCTGTGGCGCGATGCCTACCAGGCATGGCAAGCCGTTCGCTTCGTCAACTTCGGCCCGATCGAGCAGCAGAGCCGCGGATGGCAGCTGCAGTTCTGGCCCGACCGCAAGAACCTGGTCGGCCAGAAGGCCTCGATCTGGCTGAAGGCCGATACCCCACCCAACAGGCAGTCCATTGCCGACGACAGCGTGGCCATACAGGGGTTTCCGGCACTGGAATACCTGTTGTTCGATGACCGGATGAACTCGCCCGATGCCCTGGCGGCCCCGCAGGCCTGTGGCCTGTTCTCGGCCATCACTCGGCACCTGGAAACCACGACCCACCAGCTGCATGACGACTGGCAGGCCTTCGGCGATCATTACCGGGAGACCGACACCTACACCCAGGCCACGCTGGAAGCCGGCCTGCAAGCCCTGGAGACCATGGAAACCAAGAGGCTCGCCGCCCCCCTGGGCCTGTCGGGCAAGCCAGCCAATGCTTACCTGGCCGAGGCATGGCGAAGCCGGCAATCGGTCCTGCTGATCGGGGCCAGCCTCGCCGGGCTGGAGCAGGCCTATCTCCCGGGACTGCGCCCCCTGCTTCACCAGGCAGATCAGGAAGGGCTCTACGATGACGTCGCCGCCCGGCTTCACCAGGCGCAGGCCGGTATTAATGAGATCGTGGGCGATGACATCGAGGGCGGTATCGCTCATGCCCTGGAAGACCCGGCCGCCTTTTCCACCCTGCAGGGCCTTTATATCGACGTGAGTCAGCTGAACTGGATGGGGCGCGAGATCGCATCGGCCCTGGGCATCGCACGAGGCTTCAACGCCACCGATGGGGACTAGCAATGTGGCATCGACGTGAGTTTCTCAAGGCGGCGCTGGCCGGTCTGGGCTCCCTGGGCCTGCCGCCGCTTGGCTGGGCACAGAGCGAGCCCCGGGGCGCCTGGCTGTGGAGCGCCGTCGACGATGCCCAGGGCCACCAGCTCATCGGCTACCAGCCGGCCACCGGGAGTCACTTCCGCGTCTCCGTGCCGGAACGCTGCCATAGCGGCTGCCGACGGCCGGGGCATTCACAGATAGCACTGTTTGCCAGGCGTCCGGGGCGCTCGATTCATGTGCTGGACGGCATTGAACAACGCGAAACGGCCCGCATCGAGGCCGGTCCCGACCATCATTTCTATGGACACGGCGCCTACTCCCCGGACGGCCGGCACCTCTATGCCACCGCCAACCGCATCGAGGATGGTGCGGGGGTGATACGCGTCTTCGCGGCGGATGACGGCTATACCCTCGAGGGCGACATCGATCTCGCTGGCACCGGCCCCCATGAGCTGCGCCTGATGCCGGATGGCCAGACGCTGATGGTCGGGCTCGGTGGCATCCGCACGCATCCCGATTATGGTCGGGTAAAGCTCAACCTGGACGACATGGCGCCGGCACTCCTGCGGGTGGACCGGACGAGCGGCGAGATCCTTGAGCGCCATGCCCCGAGTCACCACCAACTGAGCTGTCGTCATCTGGACGTTGCCCCTGACGGCGGCGTATTAGCGGGATACCAGTTTCAGGGGCCGGCCTGGGAGCGCCACCCCCTGCTGGCCTATCGCGATCCACGAGGAGAGTTTACGGAGCTTGTGCTGCCGGACGACCTCACCGATGAACTGCGCCACTACATCGCCAGTGTTGCCATGGCCCCCGATGCCGCCCGGGCCCTGATCACCGCCCCTCGGGGGCATCGGGTTCTGCTTGTGGACCGAGACGAAAAACGGCTGATAACAAGCCACCACCTCCCGGATGCCGCCGGCGCCCTGCCGGACGGACGCGGCGGCTTCTGGGTGTCATCGGGCCATGGCGCACTCTATAGCGTTCCGGGTGACGGCTCTCCACCACGGCGAATCGATAGGCTCGACCTGAGTTGGGATAATCACTTGAGTTGAGTCCACTCTCGCCGTACCGAACGAGTTGTTGTGAAAGCTCGCTCCCGCAACTCCCTCTGCATGGCTCCAAAAGGGAGCCAACGCCAAAGGCGTTTTCCCGTAAACCTGGTCGGTTTTAGGCGATGCCGTCGATGCTGCCGAATCGTCGGCGAGTACCATGCAGGCTGATTCAACGACAGGCAGGGCCTGGCTCCGGTATCCTATCTGAATCGGAGTCAGGCGCCGTCACGGCGCCTGGCCGACAGCGACATGCCTCTCAACCGGGAGAATCGGGTCTTGCCGGCATCAGGAACAACACATCAACTTCACCCGCTGACCGGCCAGTTTCACGAAGCAAGCCGAGAAGCGCTGTATCGCAGTAGCATCGAGCCGCGAGTACGAACGGAAACCAGCCTGACGCTGAGTGTGGCGACCCTGATCTTCGCCATGTTTGCCATCTCAGACTATTTCTATACCGGCTTGACCCTGGAGTTCACCCTGCTGACCACCATGCGCTGCCTGGTGGTTACCTCATGCCTGGCGCTCGCCTTCGTGATCGGACGCCGAGGCAGCTACAACCGCCATGCCTGGCTGCACGCCCTGCCACTCTGGATACTGGCGACCGGCATCATACTGATCGTTCCCTTGCGTCCCGACACCCTCTCGACTCAGGTGCCGGCGGTCGTGGCTGCCACCATCGCCTTCTATCTGCTCATCCCCAACCTGCTGCCCGTCGTGGCAGTCGCCAGCCTCTATCTGAGCGCAGGCTTTCTGGCAGCAACGATGATGGCGGCGGACGCCTCTCCCGTGGTGGTAATGCGCACGACGCTGTTGCTTATCATGACCAATGGCGTCGGCTTCTTCAGCCTGCTGCGTCTCGAGAAGCTGCAGCGCAAGCAGTTCGCGCTTCTCCAGGAGGAGCGTATACAGAACAATCAGCTGACCGAAGAAATCACTCATCGCCAGTCGCTGGAGACTCAATTGCGCAGGGTTGCCGAGCAGGATGCGCTAACCGGCCTGGACTCTCGAGGCCACTTCATGACATGCGCCGAAGCGCTGTTGCGGCGCTCTCGAGTCGACAAGACCCCCTTCTGCCTGTTCATGATCGACGTGGACCACTTCAAGGCCATCAACGATACCTGGGGCCACGGCCAGGGAGATCGAGTGTTGACCGCGATAGCAGCAGCCTGTCGGCAATCCCTCAGGCCCCAGGATGTCATCGGGCGCTTCGGCGGGGAGGAGTTCATCGTGGCCCTGCCGGGAATCCACCTGAATGACGCGCGAATGGTCGCGGAGCGTCTGACACAACAGGTCGCCGGGCTGACAGTGATTGAAGACATGCCCGACCAACGCCTGAGCGTCACCATCGGTGTCGCCGGGGTGCTCGACGAGGCAGCCGACCTCGCCGCCCTGATCCAGTGGGCAGACCAGGCCCTCTATGCCGGCAAGCGCGGTGGCAGGAACCGGGTGGTGGTCAGTCACGAAGGGAGGTAAACGGTCCACCAACCCCACCTTCTGTGGCGTGAGTTAGATCGGTAGTGTGTCTTTCCAGCGCCAAGGGAGCAGCGTGTTGAG